>NZ_JBWKRC010000002.1:0-842996 GCF_059419085.1 Mesorhizobium sp. GW821-FHT07A06 | reverse complement strand
GGGCTCCTTTACTGACGATGCCAGTCATGTCGCCACACCTAGCGCCACCGACGGCTCCAGCTATTTCGGCGCTGATCCGCATATCACGCTGGACAAGAAGACCAACGGCGTCGACCACGGCCTTAACATCTTCCAAGGCCAGGCTGTGACCTGGACCTACGATGTCAAGAACGACGGCAACGTCGCGCTCGCCAACGTCGTCGTCAAGGACGACAATGGCACGGTCGGCACTGGTGATGATTTCAATGCCACGGCGATAACCAGCGGCGGCTTCAACACCGGCGACATCAACCACAACGGCCTGCTCGACACCAACGAAACCTGGCATTTCAAGGCGACCGGCACAGCGCAACTCGGCAGCTACGTCAACAATGCAACGGCCACCACCAATGCCTATGTCGACACGGCCGGACATTCGCTGACGCCGCTCGCCACCGACAGCAGCGACTATGAGGGCTTCTCGAACAAGGCGCTGACCCAAGGGTTCTGGGGAAGCCATTCCGATGCGTGGGATGGTGTCACCGGCCACGAAAGCAATCCCACCAAGAGCGCTTTCAACAGTGGCGTCATCTGGGGGCTGGACATCAACCCGCGCCACGACGGCAACCTGCTGCTCGGCGACAGCAATGGCAACGGCGTTGCCGACGCCGGCGAACACACCCTGCTGATTTCGAATTCCCTGGCCAAGGCCATAGAATCGAGTTCGACCGGCGGTGACGCGCGCGTCATCATGCTGCAGCAGGTGATCGCCGCTCAGCTCAACATAGACAACCACGTTGCCCAGCCCAACGACTTGATCACCGAGGCGATGATGTGGCTGAAGGGCGAGGGGGTATGGGCCGGACTCAACGTCAATGTCGACGGAGGTGACGGGATTATTGATGGAAACGCCGCTGGCACGGGGTTGGCAGGGTCCGCGCTGAAGACAAGCTCGACGGCCTGGACCAAGTATGTCGACGTCACCGATCCGAGCTCCGGCATCACCGACTGGAACGGCGGCAAGGAGGCCGATGGCGAGGGCCTGAAGAACGCGCTGATGTGGTTCAACCAGGGGCAATTGGTGACATCCGGGGCAGGCGGCCATGTAGCCTGGTTCGATGGGGCCAACATCATCGACGAGCATCCCAACACGCTCGATCAATTCTGGCTCACCTTGCACGAAGTGGGGGGCCTCACGGGCATCGCCTGAGGCCGGCGTCCGGCCTTTCGGCCGGGTGTTTGCCGCAGCTTCGCCCGCGTGAAATGGCATGGAAAGGGGCTTCACCATCTTCACTTCGGCGCAGGCCAGGATCAGGTCCTTGGGTCTGGTTCTGATCGCCTGCGCCCTTTTTCTTGCCCTCGGCGGCGTGCTGACAACGTCGGCGGGCATCTGGTTGGTCTGTCTGGCGCTGGCGATATCCGGCGCGCTTGTGCTGTTCCGGAGACGCAATCCCTTTCGCGCCGAAACCGGTCCGGACGCAGCCCCCGGCGCCGCGGCGACGGCGCGAAGGGCTGCCGGGTCCAGTACCCGGCAGCCCAATATCCTGCAGCAGGGATCGGAACTCTCGGCGGCAATCAAATCCTGCCGCTCCGCCTTTATCGCCATTGCGCTGTTCAGCGGCGTCCTCAATGTGCTGATGCTGTCCAGTTCGATCTACATGCTCGAGGTCTACGATCGCGTGCTGCCGAGCCGCAGCGTGCCGACGCTGATCGGCCTCAGCCTGCTCGTCGCCATCCTCTATGCCGGGCAAGGCGTGCTCGATTTCATCCGCGGCCGCATCCTGGTGCGCATCGGCGGCGCCCTCGACGAGGCGCTCGGCGCCCGCGTCTATTCCAGCGTCCTCAAGCTGCCGCTCAAGGTCGGGCGCAATGGCGACAGCATGCAGCCGGTGCGCGATCTCGACAGCGTGCGGACCTTCCTGTCCGGTTCCGGCCCGACCGCCTTGTTCGACCTGCCGTGGCTGCCGCTCTATCTGGTCATCATCTTCATGTTCCACGTGCTTCTCGGCGTGACGGCCCTGATCGGCGCGATCGTGCTGGTGCTGTTGACCGTCTTTGCCGAGCGGCTGACGCGCAAGCCGGTCACATCAGGCACCCAGACCGGCATCATCCGCAACGGCCTGACCACGACCGGCAACCGCAACGCCGAAGTCATTGCTGCTCTCGGCATGGGCGGCAGGATGGCAAAACGATGGGAAGAGGCCAATCGCGACTATCTCGCCGAGCAGCGCAGCGTCAGTGACATTGCCGGCGGCTTTGGCGCCGTGTCCAAGGTGCTGCGCATGCTCTTGCAATCGGCAATGCTCGGCATCGGTGCCTGGCTGGTGATCGAGCAGCAGGCGACCGCGGGCATCATCATCACCGCCTCGATCCTGAGTGGCCGGGCGCTGGCGCCCGTCGATCTGGTCATCGCCAACTGGAAGGGCTTCGTGACCGCGCGGCAGGGTTGGCTGCGGCTGACCAGGATCCTCGCCGCATTACCGGCCGATGCCGAGCCGATGGCCATGCCGGCGCCGAGCCGCCACGTCTTCATGCAAGGTGTCAGCGTCGTGGCGCCCGGCACGCAGCGTCTTCTGCTGCAGGATGCCAGCTTTGCGCTGGAAGCAGGACACGCGGTCGGCATCATCGGCCAGAGCGGTTCGGGCAAGTCGACGCTGGTCAGGGCGCTTGTCGGCGCCTGGCCGTCCGCCGCCGGCAGGGTCAGGCTCGATGGCGCCGACCTCGACCAGTGGTCGCCGGAGGATCGCGGCCAGTTCATCGGCTACCTGCCACAGGACGTCGAGCTGTTTGCCGGCTCGATCGCACAGAACATCGCGCGTTTCGAACCCGGCGCCGATCCCGCATTGGTGATTGCCGCCGCAAGGGCAGCCGGCGCGCATGATCTCATCGTCGGTTTCCGCGACGGCTACGAGACGCAGATCGGCGAACTCGGCGAGGCCGTCTCGGCCGGCCAGCGCCAACGCATCGCGCTGGCACGCGCTCTCTACCGCGATCCGTTCCTGGTGGTGCTCGACGAACCGAACTCCAACCTCGACGCCGAAGGCGAGCAGGCGCTGTTCCAGGCGATTGTCTCGGTGCGGCAGCGAGGCGGCATCGTCGTGCTCGTGGCGCATCGGCCTAGCGCGCTCGGCACGGTCGATTTCATCCTCGCCATGAGCCAGGGCCGCGTTCAGGCGTTTGGGCTCAAGGAAGACGTTCTCAACAAGCTGTTTCCGCGGCCGCAGCCGGCCGCGGCCACCGTGCCGCACCTCAGGCTCGCCACCGAAGGGCCGGCGACGCCAGGCACGGTGGCGGCGGCGGGCGAGTGATTGGGGGAACGATGCAGAGCTCCTCTCACCAATCCATCCGGCATTACTTGCATTTGGGCCTCATCGCGGTCGCGCTGCTGGTCGGCGGTGTCGGCGGCTGGGCCTCGCTGACACGGATTTCGGGAGCGGTCATCGCCTCCGGGGTTCTCGTCGTCGATTCCCATGTCAAGGACGTGCAGCATTCGACCGGCGGCATCGTCGGCGAGATCGCGGCGCGTGATGGTGACCGCGTCAAGCGCGGCGCTCTGCTCGTGCGCCTCGACCCGACCGTGCCGGCGGCCAACCTTGCCGTCGTCACCAAGGCGCTCGACCAGTTGGCGGCACGCGAGGCGCGCCTCGAAGCGGAGCGCCGGGGCGCGGATGTCATCGCCTTTCCGCAGGACCTTCTCGATCGCCGCGGCGATCCGGCGATCGCCGAGCTCATGGCTGGCGAGCAACAGGTTTTCGAGACGCGACGCGCGGGGCGTTCCGGCCAGAAGAGCCAGCTGCAGGAGCGCATCCTGCAGCTGCAGAAGGAGATTGGCGGGGACACGGCGCAAGCCGATGCCAAGTCGCAGGAAATCACGCTCGTCGAGGAGGAACTGGCCAGCATACGCGCGCTGTGGAAGAAGCGGCTGATCTCGATCGACCGCCTGACCGCCATGGAGCGCGAGTCGGCACGGCTCGATGGCGAGCGCGGCCAGCTGACGGCGGCCCTGGCGCAGGCCCAGGGCAAGATCGCCGAGATCAATCTGCAGATCCTCCAGATCGACCTCGAGCTCGGCACCGACGTCAACAAGGATCTGCGCGAGATCGACGGCAAGGTCGGCGAATTGACGGAGCGCAAGATCGCCGCCGAGGACCAGCTCAGGCGCATCGACATCCGCGCGCCCCAGGATGGCGTCGTGCAACAGTCCATCGTCCACACCATCGGCGGCGTCATCACCCCTGGCCAGACGATCATGCAGATCGTGCCCGACAGCGACAGCTTGACGGTCGAAGCCAAGATCGCGCCGAGCGACATCGATCAGCTCTGGGTTGGCCAGCCGGCGGCGCTGCGCTTTTCAGCCTTCAACCAGCGCACCACGCCGCAAATCAACGGCACGGTAGAGCTGACTTCGCCGGACACCACGACCGACCAGCGTACAGGCATCAGCTACTACACCGTTCGCATCGCGACCACGCATGCGGAGGTGGCGCGCCTCGGCGAGGTCAAGCTGGTTCCCGGCATGCCCGTCGAATCTTTCATCAAGACCGCGGACCGGACCGTGATCTCCTATCTCGTCAAACCGCTGCAAGATCAGATCAGCCGCGCCTTCAGGGAATGAGGGGATTCTGGAGCAGGGCCGGTGCGACCGGACCACGGCTGGCGGGCAGCGCACGGCGTCGTGAACAAGATGTGTAACGAAAATCAAGGGCCATCCGTCTATGGTGCGACGGAGGCCATGAGATGTCGCGCACTTATGATCTTGCATCCGATGTGATCCGGCGTGTCTATGAAAGGCGGATAGAGGCGCCGGCGATCCTCGATACCGCTATCGAATTTCCCAACGCGGCGAAATTCATCGACGCGTGGCGTGAAATCCGCGGCGAAGCGCTGGGCGTGCATCTGGGCAAGGTGCCGCGTTTTCACGACATCATGCCCGAGCAGGCCGAAATCTCGGCCAATGACGGCCTCGACTGGCGCATGTTCGTGCTCAAGGCCTATGACATGGCGGTTCCGGAGAACCTTGCGCGGATGCCGGTTCTCAGCCGGTTGCTTGCCGAATGCCCGGAAGTCAAATCGGCGGCTATCTCGTTCCTCGCGCCGCGCAAGCACATTCCCAGCCATCGCGGACCCTTTCGCGGCATCATGCGGTTCCACCTCGGCCTGGTCATCCCGCGACAGGCCGATGGCCGCCCGGCAACCGTCATGATGATCGACCATCAGGAGAAGCGGATCAGCGACGGCGAAGGCATGCTGTGGGACGACACCTATCCGCACGAGGTGATGAACAATGCCGATGAAGCCCGCATAGCCCTTCTGCTGGATGTCTGGCGTCCGGGAATGCCCTGGGACATGGAAGTCCTGTCCAGGCTGATCGTGCGCGGCGTGCAGGCGGGAATGCGGCGCAGGGGCGTGTCGTTCGGCGGCTGAGCCGGCGGCGGGCGACAGCGCCGTGCGACGGCCGTGTCCCATCAAGCGCCGCGCGCTGTCTCACGACAGGCGGGCCGGTTCGGCCTATCCCGATGCCGCCAGAGGGCTTCTGCCCGGCGGCGCGGAGGATAGCACCAAGTGACATCGATACCGGTTGCAAGTCGCGAAGCGGCACCCTTGCCCGTCGCGGCGCTGATGGGCGCGATGGTGTCGATCCAGATCGGCGCCACCTTCGCCAAGACCCTGTTTCCGGTGATCGGTGCGCAAGGCACGACGACGCTGCGGCTGGTCGTCGGCGCGCTGATGCTGATCGCGGTGCTGCGTCCGTGGCAGATGCGGCCGACGCGCGCCAACTTGCCCTGGCTCGTCGCCTATGGAGTGACGCTCTGCGCGCTCAACCTCCTGTTTTACGCGGCTCTTGCCAGGATCCCGCTCGGCGTCGCCGTGGCGCTCGAATTTTCCGGGCCGCTGCTGGTGGCGACACTGACGTCGCGGCGCGCCAGCGACTTTGCCTGGATCGCGCTGGCGGTGGCAGGCATCATCCTTCTGTCGCCCTTCATCCATTCTCAGCAGCCGCTTGACCCGACCGGGGTTATGCTGGCGCTGGCGGCCGGCGGCTTCTGGGCGCTCTACATCGTGCTCGCCCAGAAGACGGGCGCCGAGCTTGGCACCCGCACCACCGCCTATGGCATGGCGATCGCCGCCGTGCTGGTGCTGCCCTTCGGTATCGCCGAGGCCGGCACGGGGCTGCTGGCGCCGTCGATCCTGGTCGGCGCCCTGCTCGTCGGCCTGTTTTCCAGCGCGCTGCCGTTCTTCCTGGAGATGGTGGCGCTGACCCGGATGCCGGCCCGCATCTACGGCACGCTGACCTGCCTGGAGCCGGGGCTCGGCGCGCTCGCCGGCTTCCTGTTCCTGCATGAAAGCCTGAGCCCGGCGCAACTGGCCGGTATCGCCGCCGTCATCGCGGCGGCCGCCGGCACGGCGCTGACCTCGAAGCCACCGGTGCCGTCGCTGGAGTAGGGGTACCACAGCGCCGTCCTCGCCGGTGCCTTCGGTGTCACGGCGGCCAATGCCGCGTTCGCGCCGATCGACTGCGGCTGAATGGTCACACCGATCGGGAAAGCGGTGTGTCGCTTTCCCGGACAATTCCGGTGCGACCCAGCCCAAGACGCAGCCGGCGGACAATGCAACACCGGGGGCCTCGACCACACCTGGATCGCCACGGAGTATTTTCGTGGCGAGGACCACAACATATGGGGCGGCAGACAAACAATGAAAATCATTCTTCTCGCGACGGCCTTCATTCTGGCGCCTGTCGGCATGGCGTGCGCGGCCGACCTCAATGAGGTCTCGCCTGTTGCCGGCTACGACTGGTCCGGCCTCTATGCCGGCGTCGACGCGGGCTACGCAGCCGGAAAATCCAATCTGTTCATCGCCGGCGGCGGGTTCGGCGGCGGATCCGACCTCAACGTGCCGCTTGATCCGGACGGTTTTGTCGGCGGCATCCATATCGGCGCCAACTACCAGATGGCGAACAGCTTCGTGATCGGCGCCGAGGCCGACATCGCCTACAGCAATGCCGACGGACTGACACCTGTCGACACCGGCGGCGGTGGCGTCACCACATTGCTCAAGAGCGAACTCAAATGGGAGGGATCGGCGCGGCTGCGGGCGGGCTATGCGTTCGACCGGACCTTGCCCTACATCACCGCCGGCGTGGCCGCGGCCAAATATGAAGTGACCGCGATCAGCGCCGGCCCCGGCGGCGAAATACCGTTCCACGACGAGAGCCATGTCGGCTGGACCGTTGGCGCCGGCATCGAGCACGCTTTCACCGACAGGTGGATCGCGCGGGCCGAATACCGCTACTCCGATTTCGGCAGCCAGGATCTGTCGATAGCGGCCGGCCTGCCCACGGAGACGAAGGTCGACCTGCAGACGCACGATGTCCGGGTAGGGCTCAGCTACAAGTTCTGATCCCCCAGAGCGAACAATACCCCGCGCCGACCTTTCCGGCGCGGGTCCGCAATCCGTCGTCGCTTCGGCCTTCGCCGGCCGCCGACTTCGGCTCCTCTTGGACTCGCCAAAATACAACCCATATTGAGTCCATGGAGCTTTGAGCGTGACCTTCGCGCGGGTGGCCCTTCTTGCCGCGGCCTTCGTCGCCGTGGCTGTCTTTTGTCCCTTCTCTTCGGCCGGGAGCGAGAGGGTCGCGCTGAGCGTCGCCATCGACGGCGCCATCGGGCCGGCAAGCAGCAGGCAGCTCGAGGAAGCGCTCGATGCCGCCGCCAAGCGGGACGCCTCGGTTCTTATCCTGCAGCTCGACACGCCGGGCGGGCTGGTCACCTCGATGCGCGAGATGATCGCCGATATCCTGGCTTCGCCGGTGCCCGTCATCGGCTATGTGGCGCCGGCCGGCGGCCATGCGGCCAGCGCCGGCACCTACATCCTCTATGCCACCCATGTCGCGGCGATGGCGCCGGGAACCAATCTCGGCGCCGCGACGCCGGTCGAGATCGGCGGGCTGCCGTCGCTTCCTGGCGGCGAGAAGGACGACCAGAAGGACAAGAGCGACCAGAAGAGCCAGGGCGGACGGCCGGCCGGCGACGCGATGATGGCCAAGGTGACCAATGACGCGGTCGCCCTGATCCGGTCGCTTGCCGAATTGCGCGGGCGCAATGGCGACTGGGGCGAGAAGGCGGTGCGCGAGGCGGCGAGCCTGTCGGCCAATGCGGCGCTGCAGGAGCATGTCATCGACTTCGTCGCCCGCGACACCACCGAACTGTTGCAACTGGCCGACGGGCGCACCGTCGATGTCGCCGGCAAGAAAGTGGTGCTGGCGACCAAGGGGCTGCCGGTCGAGACGCTGGAGCCCGGCTGGTTCATCCGGCTGCTCGGCGTCGTCACCGATCCGAACGTCGCCGTCATCCTGATGCTGGTCGGCGTCTATGGCATCGTCTTCGAGTTCACCAGCCCCGGAGCGGTCGCGCCCGGCGTCATCGGCACGCTTTGCCTCGTGCTCGGCCTCTATGCGCTCGACCTCCTGCCGATCAACTATACCGGCCTTGCCCTGATGCTGCTCGGCCTCGCCTTCCTCGTCATCGAGGCCTTCAATCCCACCGTCGTGCTTGGGCTCGGCGGCGTGGCCGCCTTTCTGTTCGGCGCCGCCATGCTGCTGCGGGTAGAGGGCCCGGGCTTTGCCATGTCCTGGGCCGTCATCGGTCCCGCCGCGGCGCTGACGCTCGGGCTGGCGCTGCTGACCGGCACCTATGTCTGGGCGGCGCGCAAGAACCCGCCGCGCGTCGGCGGCGAAGCCATGCGCGGGCAGCCGGCCGAGATCCTCGACTGGCAGGGCGCCGAGGGCCATGTCCTGGCCCTGGGCGAGCGCTGGCGGGCGAGGGCCGACGAACCGATCGCGGCCGGCGACAGTGTCGAGATCACCGATATCAGCGACCTCGTGCTGACGGTGCGGAAGCGCGACGCGGCAAGGAATGGAGCAACACAATGATGATTGGTTATGTCGCCTATCTGGTCGTCGCACTGGTCGTGATCATGTTCCTGTCCTCGGCCATCCGCATCCTCAGGGAATATCAGCGCGGCGTGGTCTTCACGCTCGGCCGCTTCACCGGGGTCAAGGGGCCAGGCCTCATCATCCTCGTTCCCTTCGTGCAGCAGATGGTGAAGGTCGACCTGCGGGTGGTGGTGCAGGACGTGCCGCCACAGGACGTGATCTCGCGCGACAATGTCTCGGTCAAGGTCAACGCGGTGCTCTATTTCCGCATCGTCGACGCCGAGCGGGCGGTGATCCAGGTCGAGGACTACATGGCCGCCACCAACCAGCTGGCGCAGACCACGCTGCGCTCGGTGCTCGGCAAACATGAGCTGGACGAGATGCTGGCCGAGCGCGACAAGCTCAACAGCGACATCCAGGAGATCCTCGACCAGCGCACCGATGCGTGGGGCATCAAGGTGTCCAATGTCGAGATCAAGCATGTCGACCTCAACGAGAACATGGTCCGCGCCATCGCCAAGCAGGCCGAAGCCGAGCGGCTGCGGCGCGCCAAGGTGATCAACGCCGAGGGCGAACAGCAGGCGGCGGCGAAACTGGTCGAGGCGGGCCGCATGCTGGCGGCCGAGCCGCAGGCCATGCAGTTGCGCTATTTCGAGGCCCTGCACGACATCGCCGGCGAGCGCTCGTCGACGGTTGTGTTCCCGCTGCCGGTGGATCTGCTCAGCCAGTTCATGAAGGGGCAGGGGAAGTGAGGGACGTGCACGTAATCTCCCCCCTCGAGGGGGATGTCGCCGAAGGCGACAGAGGGGGTCGGTGCGTCCTGACGCGACCTCTTATCTTCGGCAGGGGAGGCCGGCGCTCCACGCGAGGCGACCCCCTCTGGCCTGCCGGCCATCTCCCCCTCAAGGAGGGAGATTGGCAGCTTCACCGCCGCCAGGGCGGTTCCGGCGCGAAGCGCTTGCCGATCCAGTCGGCGAAGGCGCGGGTCTTGGCGGCTTGGCCCTTGGCCGAGGGCATGACGACATAGACCGCGCCTTCGTCGGCCAGCGTCCACTCCTCCAGGACAGGCACCAGCCGTCCGTCGGCAAGTTCGCGGCCGACCAGCCAGTCGGTGCTCATCATCAGGCCGACGCCCTGCACGGCGGCCTCGACCAGCACCTCGGCATCGTCACTGACCAATGGTCCGGAAACCTCGACGCGCGCGCGCCGGCCCTCGCGGTCGGTCATCTCCCAGGCCGGAAAGGTCTGGAAGCCACTGAAGCCCAGGCAGGAATGTCCGAGCAGCGCCCGCGGTGTTTCCGGCCGGCCCTTTCGGGCGAGATAGGAGGGGGCCGCGCAGAGCAGCCGGCGCCGCGTCGCCACCTTGCGCGCCACCAGGCGCGAATCCTCCAGCGCGCCGAGCCGCACGGCGACGTCGAAATTCTCGGCGACCAGATCGGCGAAGCGGTTGGAGAATTCGGCCTCGATGCGGACATCGGGAAATTCGGCAAGGAATTGCGGCAGCAGCGGCCCGATCCACATGCGCCCGAACGTGCCGGGCAGCGCCAGCCTGAGCAGGCCGCGCGGACCGCCGCCGGCATGCGCCGACGCGGCGGCCTCGGCCTCGTCGACGGAAGCGAGGATGGCGCGCACGCGCACCAGGAATTCGGCGCCCGCCTCGGTCAGCGAGACGCTGCGCGTCGTGCGGGAGAGCAGCCTTACCCCCAGCCGCTCCTCCAGCGATTGCAGGCGCCGCGACAGGATGGTCGCGTCGCGGCCGACACGCGCCGCCGCTTTGGTGAAGGAGCGCGCCTCGGCAATGGCCGCGAAGGCAGCCATTTCGGCAAGGGCCGCCGGCTCATGGGATTGCTGCATGATTTGCAATACTCAAATGTAGAAGATCGGGATTATCCAGAAATAACGCAGCAACTAGGTTCACTCAACCCCATCAATCGTCCCACCGGAGTGAAACCATGAAAGCCATCGAACTCAGCCAACCCAGGCTGGACGCCTTCCGCGCCGCCACCGTTGCAACCCCTGAGCCGCAACGCGGCGAGGTGCTGATCCGCCAGCGTGCGGCGAGCCTCAACTTCGTCGACGTCGCGGTGGCGAGCGGCAATTATCCCGGACCGGTCTTTCCGCTGATCCCCGTCGCCGACGGTGCCGGCGAGATCGTCGCGGTGGGTGAGGGCGTCACGAGATTCAAAACGGGCGATCGCGTCGTCGCCCACGCCAAGCCACGTTGGATCGGCGGCCCGCCGCGCCCTTACGAGATGACGCAGATGCGCGGCGTCGCGCTGCCGGGGTCGCTGGCCGAATATGTCGCGCTGCCGGCCAATTCGCTCGTGCCGGTCCCGGCGCATCTTTCCTTCGAGGCGGCGTCGACGCTGCCGATCGCCGGCACCACCGCCTGGAACGCCATCCGCGTGGCCAATGTCGGGCCGGGCTCGGTCGTGGTGCTGGTTGGCACCGGCGGCGTCTCGATCTTCACCCTGCAGCTGGCGAAAGCCGCCGGTGCCACCGTCATCATCACCTCGTCGTCGGACGAGAAGCTGGAGCGGGCTAAGGCACTTGGCGCCGATCATCTCATCAACTACCGAGCGACACCTGATTGGGACGGCAAGGTGCTGGAGCTGACCGACGGCCTCGGCGCCGACCTCGTGGTCGAGACCGGCGGCACCGCTACCTTCGCCCGCGCCATCAACGCTACCGCGCCCGGCGGCACGCTGTTCACCATCGGCTTCGTCACCGGCGCCGAGGCCACGGTCAACCTGCTGCCGATCATCATCAAGGCGCTGAAGGTGATCGGCAACAACACCGGGTCGGTATCGGACCTCCGCGACGCCGCCCGCGCCGTCGGCGCGGCGGGGATCGAGCCGGTCGTCGACAAGGTGTTTTCACCTGGCGAAGCGGCTGAAGCCTATGCCCACATGGCCGCCGGCGGCCTGCATTTCGGCAAGCTGGTGTTCGGCCTGGAGTGGTGAGGAGCTGATCTCCCCCCTTGAGGGGGAGATGTCGCCGAAGGCGACAGAGGGGGTCGTCTCGCGTGAAGTGCAAGCTCCGATCGTCGCAAGGAAGCCGCGCCCAGTCGAACCGACCCCCTCCGGCCTGCCGGCCATCTCCCCCTCAAGGGGGGAGATTACGCGCTCAGATCAGCTTCTCCAGCGTGATCGGCAAATCCCGCACCCTCTTTCCCGTCGCATGGAACACCGCGTTGGCGATCGCCGGCGCGACGCCGACGATGGCGAGTTCCCCGACGCCCTTGCCGCCGAGCACCGAGGAATGCAGGTCGGGGATGCCGACCGAGATCACATCTATGTCAGGGATGTCGGCATTGGTCGGCACCAGATAGTCGGCGAGGTTGTTGTTGACGATGCGGCCATGGCGGCGGTCGACTATGCCTTCCTCGAGGAGGGCCTGGCCGATGCCCATGATGATGCCGCCCTTCCACTGGCTCTCGGCGAGCTTCGGGTTGTAGAGCCGGCCGGAATCCAGCGCCGACACCACGCGTGACACACGCACCGTGCCGAAATCCTCATCGACGCGCACCTCGATGAAATGCGCGCACCAGGAGTGGCGGGAATAGTCGCCCTCGGTGTGCGGCAGCGCCATGGCGATGGTGGTGTAGTTCTTGTAGCGGTCCTCGGCGGTCGAATTGGCAGGCATGGTGTCGCCGGTCGCTTCGATGCGGTCGCGCCCGACGCTCTTGAGCAGGTCGGCGATCGAGACATCGGGGCGGTCGCCGCGCGGCGAGCCGATGCGGCCATTGGCGACCACCAAGGTGTTCGCCTGCAGCGCGTGGAAGGGCGAGCGCGGGTCGCTGATCGCCAGGCCCACCAGCTGGTCGAGCGCCGCGGTTGCCGCCTTGTGGACGGCACCCGTCATCACGCCGGCAAGGCGCGAGCCGCCGGTGACGCCGGCGCGGGGAAAGCGGGAATCGCCGAGCTTCACCACCACGTCGTCGGCGCTCACGCCGACCGTTTCGGCGGCGGTCTGCGCCAGGATGGTGTAGGTGCCCTGGCCCATGTCGATCGAGGAGCTTTCAACCTCGACCGAACCATCGGCGAGGATGCGCACGACCGCCTCGCCGTAGGCGCGCCGCACCGGATAGGTGCCGGCGGCGACGCCCCAGCCGATCAAATGGTTGCCGTCGCGCATCGAGCGCGGCGCCGGCGTGCGCCTGGCCCAGCCGAAGCGTTCGGCACCCGCTGCGAAAGCCTCGCGCAACTGCCTGGTCGACCAGGCTTTTTTCGCTTCCGGGTCCTGTTCGGCATAGTTGCGCAGCCGGATCTCCAGCGGATCGATGCCGACCTCGTAGGAGAGCTCGTCGATGGCGCTTTCAATGCCGAAGGCCGAGGGGTTTTCGCCAGGCGCGCGCATGGCGCCCGGCACCACGGAATTCACCCGCACGACATTCTGCCTCGAGGAGAAATTCGGCGTCGCGTACATGATCGAGGTGACCGATCCCAGCGGCTCGACCCACATGCCGTCGATGGAGGTTTCATTGACGCCGCGATGCACGATCGACTGGATCACGCCGTCATGGTCGGCGCCGATCGTCACCGTCTGCCGGGTTGCGGCGCGGCCGCCATAGCCGGTAAAGGTCTGCGGCCGTGTCATCACCAGCTTCACCGGCCGGCCCAGCATTCTGGCGGCACTCGCGGCAATCGCGCCGTGGCTGAGCGCCAGCGCCTTGGAGCCGAAGCCGCCGCCGATATAGGGCGAGACCAGCCGCACATTCTCGAACGGCACTTCGAACCATTCGGCGTAGGTGCGGGCCATGCCGTCCAGCCACTGGCTGGGCTCCCACACGGTCAGACGATCGCCTTCCCAGCGCGCGATCAGGCCATGCGGCTCCATCGGCGCCTGGTATTCGCGCGGCGTGTTGTAGGCGGCGCAGATCCGCACCGGCGCCGAGGCGAAGGCGGTGGCCGCATCCCCCCATTCCTTGGTCATGGCGTCGATCGGGATGCCATCGCCGGCCTTGCCGTCGCTGAGGTCGACGATGGAAGGCGTCTCGTCATAGCTGACCTTGACCAGCGCCGCGGCGGCGACCGCCTGCTCGAAGGTCTCGGCCACGACAGCGGCGACATGCTGGCCTGAAAAGGTGATGTCGCGCGCCAGCGGGCAATAGGGCTTGTCCGGCGGCGGCGTGCCGAACCAGTCCGACGCGGTTCTCAGGCTGATGATGGTGTCCGGCGTCAGCACCTTGAGCACGCCCGGTGCTGCCTCCGCCCGCGCGGTGTCGATCGCGCGCACCTTGCCGGAGGCAATCGTGCTCTCGACCAGCACGGCATGGGCGAGGCCTTCGAGCTGCTGCTCGACGGCGTATTTGGCCGCGCCGGTGATCTTGGCCGGTCCGTCGACGCGCGACAGCCGGCCGCCGACGGCTTGCGCCAGCGCGCCATCCGAGGCGTCGCCGTGTCTTGCGTGAACAGTCATGCCGTCTCTCCCAATTTGAGGATGGCCCGCGCGACGACGCGCGGCGCGAGCTCGATCTTGTAGTGGTTGGCGCCGTGGTCGACAGCGCCTTCGACGGCAAGCAGGCTGGCCGCGCGGACGGCGTCCGGTTCCAGCACCTTGCCTATCAACGCCGCCTCCACGGCCCGCGCCCGCCACGGCTTCGTCGCGACGCCGCCGAGCGCCACGCGCAGGTCGCGGATGGTGCGCCCATCGGGTTCCAGTTCGAGACCGACTGCGGCACTCGCGGCGGCGAATTCATAGGATTGCCGGTCGCGGATCTTCAAATAGGTCGAGCGGTGCGCGGCGGCGGATGAGGGGACCTCGATGGCGGTGATCATCTCGCCCGGCTTGATCGCGTGCTCCTTGTCGGGCGTAGTTCCCGGTAGCAGGAAGAAGTCGTCGACCGGGATGCGGCGCTCGCCGAGATGGACTGTCGCGTCGAAGGCAACCAAAGCGGTGGCGAGGTCGCCGGGATACATGGCGATGCAGGCCTCGCTGATGCCGAGCACGGCGTGACCACGGGTAACGCCGCCGATCGCCGAACAGCCAGAGCCGGGTTCACGCTTGTTGCAGGCGGAAAAATTCGCGGGATCGCGGAAATAGGGGCAGCGCGTGCGCTGCATCAGATTGCCGCCGATGGTCGCCATGTTGCGGATCTGCGCCGAGGCCGCCTGCCAGAGCGCTTCGGAGATTGCGGGGAAGCGGCTCCTGATGTCGGCGTGATCGGCGACATGGCTCATTCGGGCCAGCGCGCCGATGGTGGCGCGGTGTTCGCCCACTTCGATCCGGTCGAGCCCCTTGAGGTGGGTGATGTCGACCAGCGTGTCGGGCTCGGCGACGCCGCATTTGGCGAGATCGATCAGCGTCGTGCCGCCGGCAAGCAGCATGGCGCCGGGGAGGGCCGCTGCCTGGCGTGCGGCATCAAGCGAGCCGGCGCGGAAATAGGAAAAATCCCTCATGATGTGACCTCCAGGGCTGCCTGGCGGACAGCGGCGACAATGTGCGGATAGGCGCCGCAGCGGCAGAGATTTCCGGCCATGTATTCGCGGATTTCCTCATCTGAGCCGGTATGGCCCTCGCGGATGCAGGCGACCGCCGACATGATCTGGCCCGGCGTGCAGTAGCCGCACTGGAAGGCGTCCTGCTCGAGGAAGGCAGCCTGCACGGGATGCAGTTCGCCCTCCCGTGCAAGCCCCTCTATGGTGGTGATGGCGCGGCCCTCGGCCTGCGCCGCCAGGGTGAGACAAGCCAGCACGCGCTCGCCGTCGACATGCACCGTGCAGGCGCCACACTGGCCGTGGTCGCAGCCCTTCTTGGTGCCGGTCAGGCCGAGCCGCTCGCGCAAGGCATCGAGCAGCGTCACGCGGGGTTCGAGTTCCAGGTGATGATGGGTGCCGTTAATGTCGAGATGCATGGGGATTTTCGTCATGGGCGTCGGGCTCCAGTTGCTTGACGCTGGTGGAATTATTTCATGTCGGACAGGTGGAGGCCCACCTGTCCGTCCGGCGCTTTCGCTGCGGGCGTTCGTCATTTCTCACCCGAGCAGGTCCTCGATGCGGATCGGAAAGCGGCGAGGCCGCACGCCGGTTGCATGCCAGACCGCGTTGGCAACCGCGCCGGCCGTGCCGGTGATGCCGATTTCGCCGACGCCCTTGATGCCGAGTGCGTTGACGTAGGGGTCGTCCTCATGGACCAGGATCGCCTCGACCGACGGCACGTCGGCATTCACCGGGACATGGTATTCGGCGAGATTGGCGTTCTGGATCCGGCCCGAGCGCCGGTCGGTGCTGGCTTCTTCATGCAGCGCGAAGGAGACGCCCCAGATCATGCCGCCATAATACTGGCTGCGCACCAGCCTGGGGTTGATGACCCGCCCGGCGGCGAAAGCGCCGACCAGCCTGGTGACGCGGATCTGCCCGAAATCCGGATCGACCTTGACCTCGGCGAAGACGGCGCCATGCGCATGCTTGGCATAGGTCTCCTGGGACGTCGGGTCCGGGGCGGCCTTGCCACGGCCTTCGATCTCCGTGAGGCCGGCGCGCGTGAGGATCTCGGCATAGCTTTCGCCGCGGCTTTCATCGTCGCGCCGGTACAGCCGGCCGCCGCGCGCCACGACGCCCTCATTGCCGGCGCCGAACAATGGCGAGGCCTCGTTGCCGGTGGCGAGATCGGCCAGCCTGGCGATGACGTCGGCGCCCGCATTGTGGATCGCCATGCCGGCCGTCGCCGTGTGGCCGGAGCCGCCGGCAATGCCCGCATTGGGCAAGTCGGAGCTGCCGGCCCTGAAATCGACCTGGCCGATGTCGAGCCCGAGCCCGTCGGCGGCGATCTGGGCGAAGGCGGTCCAGGCGCCTTGTCCCATGTCCTGCGCGCCGGTCTCCATCAGGCCGCTGCCATCGGCCCTCAACACCGCACGCGCCTCGGCCTGGAACATCAGGGCGGGGAACGTCGCCGTACCCATGCCCCAGCCGGTGAGGAAACCATCGGCGTCGCGCATCTGCCGCGGCCGCGGCGGGCGGCTCGCCCAGCCGAACGTCCCGGCCGCCTGTGCGTAGCATTCGCGCAGGGCCTTGGAGGAGAACGGCTTGCCGGTCATCGGCTCGACCTCGGCATAGTTCCGCAGCCGGAATTCCAGCGGGTCGATGCCGCAGGCGTGAGCCGCCTCGTCGATGGCGCTCTCCAGCGCGATCGAGCCGGTGGCTTCGCCTGGCGCCCGCATGAATAGCGGCGTACCGGTGTCGAGCCGGACCACCTCGTGCGAGGTGGCGATGGCCGGGCTGGCATAGAGTGTGTGCGAGGCATCCGCCGCCGGTTCGAAGAAGTCGTCGAACGTGCTCGACGCGGTCTTGGCGTGATGGTCGATCGCCGTCAGCCGGCCCTCGCCATCCATGCCCATGCGCAAGGTCTGGCGCGTCGGAGCACGGTGGCCGACCGGCCCGTACATCTGCTCGCGCCGCAGCACCAGCTTGACCGGACGGCCGACGAGGCGCGCCGCCAGGATGCCTAGCACCTGCGGCCCCGAAATCATGCCTTTCGAACCGAAGCCGCCGCCGAGGAAGGGGCTGCGTATGTGGATGTCCTGCGGCGCGATGCCGAACAGGCCGGCGATGCGGCCCTGCGCCATGGCAAGGCCCTGGCTCGGCGTGTCGATCGACAGCCGGTCGCCATCCCAGGCGGCGACGATCGCGTGCGGCTCCATGGCGTTGTGGTACTGGGCCGGCGTCTCGTAGGTGGCCTCGATCCGCGTCCTTGCCGATTTGAGGCCGGCCTCGACATCGCCCTTGTGCTGCACCGCCGGACCGCCGACGCCGACACCGCGCGGCACGAAGCTTTCGGCACCGTCGAGACCGACGCGCGCCGGCAGTGCTTCATAGCGCGGCGACAGCAGCGCCGCCCCTTCGGTCGCCGCTTCCAGCGTCTCGGCGATCACCACGGCGATGCTCTGGTTGGGGTAGCGGACCTCTTCGTTCTGCAACAGGTCGAGCCGGAACATGAAGGGATGGTCCTTGGCATCCGGATCGGCGGCGAGCGCCGGCCGGTTCGAGGGCGTCATCACCTCGACCACGCCCTCGTGCGCCTTGGCCGCCTCGACATCCAGTGAGGCAACGCGGCCGCGCGCGATGCTGGAGACGGCGAGCACGGCGTAGAGCATGCCGGGCGGATGGTTGTCGGCCGCGTAGCGCGCGGCTCCGGTGACTTTCAGAAAGCCGTCGCGGCGGGTCAGCGGCTGGCCGATGCTGGAGCCTTGCCGCGCGTGGGCGGGTTGCTGGTTGAGGCTGAGTTCAAGCGTCATGGCGCGCTCCGGGAATGGAGGAAAAGGGAGAAGCCGGAAGGGCCGGCAGCCGCTCGGGCGTCCCCGCCAGGGCAGACGTCAGCGCCCTGACCACGATGCGGCGGGCAAGCTCGATCTTGAATGCATTGTCGCCGGAGGGGCTGGCATCGGCCAGGGCCGCGTCCGCCGCGCTGGCGAAGGTCGCCTCGTTGGCATCCGCGCCAAGCAGCACGGCTTCCGCCGAGCGCGCCCGCCACGGTTTGGCCGCGACGCCACCCAGTGCCAGCCTCGCGGCGCGGATCTTGCCGCTGTCGACGACAAGTGCCGCGGCGGCCGAGACGACGGCGAAAGCGAAGGAGGTGCGTTCGCGCACTTTCAGGTAACGGGCGTTGGCGGCGAAGGAGGCCGCCTCGGCCGGCAGCCGCACCGCCACGATCAGGTCGCCGGGCTCCAGCACATTCTCCCGATGCGGCGTTTCGCCGGGAAGCCGGTGGAATTCCTCCAGCGTCACATGGCGCCGGCCCTGCTTGCCCTCGATCTCGACCACGGCGTCGAGCGCCACCAGAGGCACGCAGAAGTCCGACGGATGGGTGGCGATGCAGGCATCGCTCCAGCCAAGCACGGCGTGCAGGCGGTTTTCGCCGCCAATCGCGTCGCAGCCGGTGCCGGGTTCGCGCCTGTTGCAGGCGCTGGCGGTGTCGTAAAAATAGCTGCAGCGCGTGCGCTGCAGGAGATTGCCGCCGACGGTGGCGGCGTTGCGAAGCTGCGCGGAGGCGCCCGACAGCAGCGCCTCGGCCACCGCCGGATAGGCCTTGGCGAATGCCGTGTCGTGGGCGAGATCGGCGTTGCGGACCAGCGCGCCGATGCGCAGGCTGCCATCGTCCAGCCGTTCGACGCGGTTGAGTTCCGGCAGCCGCGAGATGTCGACGACGCGCTCGGGGCTGGTTATGCCGCCCTTCATCAGGTCGAGCAGATTGGTGCCGCCGGCGAGATAGGCTGAACCCGGCCGCGCGGCCGCCGCGATGGCGTCCGGGATCGTGGCGGGCCTGACGTAATCGAAGTCCCTCATGCCGCGGTCCTCCGGTCGGCCTTGGCAAGTTGCTCCTGAGCTTCCAGGACGGCCTCGACGATGCCGCCATAGGCCGCGCAGCGGCATATGTTGCCGCTCAGCCCCTCGCGGATGCGTTCGGGATCGTCCCCGGCCTGTCCTTCGGCGATCAGGCCGAGCGTGCTCATGATCTGGCCCGGTGTGCAGAAACCGCATTGGAAGCCGTCATGGGCGATGAAGGCGGCCTGCACCGGATGCAGCTCCTCGCCACGGGCGACGCCCTCGATGGTCAAGACATTGGCGCCGTCATGGCTGACCGCCAGCGCCAGGCAGGAGTTGATGCGATTGCCGTCGACCAGCACCGTGCAGGCGCCGCACTGGCCGCGGTCGCAGCCCTTCTTGGTGCCGGTGAGGTCAAGCCGCTCGCGGAGGAGGTCGAGCAGGGTTACGCGCGGATCGACTTCCAGTTCGTGTCGGTGTCCGTTGATGGTAAGCGTGATGGGAAGACTGGTCATGGGCGTCTGGCTCCAGTTTGCTTGACGCGGATGGGAGGTGAACTGGTGCCTTGCCGGAGAACGGCAAGGTAAATTCTTGGTCAGGTGTTGGAGGAAGTGACAGCGGATCTCCGGGGAGACAGGCGGGCAGGGGAGATGTCGGCTTGCAGGTTCGAAAGGCGTGACATAAGCGTTCCCCTTCTTATATGATGAAAGCACTCCACTAAAGCGGAGGCGCCTCCGTTTATTACGTGGGGGCTGGCCCGGCCGGGTTCAAGCCCCCATATTTCGACCGTGGAGAAAAAATTGGCCGTCGAGCCGTCCGTCATCGCCGAAACGAAGACCGCCGCGGACACCAAGCCGCTGCGCGCGGACGCGCGACGCAACCGCGACCGGCTGGTCGAGGTGGCCGCATCGGTCTTCGCCGAACGCGGCATCGATGCCTCGCTGGAGGACATTGCGCGCCGCGCCGGTGTCGGCATCGGCACGCTCTACCGGCATTTTCCGACGCGCGAGCATCTGGTCGAGGTGGTCTACCGCCGCGAGGCGGAGGCGCTGTGCGCGGCCGCCGGCGAGCTTGCGGCAAAGCATCCGTCCGATGTCGCGCTGGAAGAATGGATGCGGCGCTTCGTCGACTACATCGCCACCAAGCGCGGCCTGGCAACCAGCCTGCGCATCCTCCTCACCACCAACTCGACGCTGTTTTCCGACACGTCGGGCAGGGTCTCCCAGGCCTTGCGGCAATTGGTCGAGGCAGCGGTGGCCGACGGCACGATCCGGGGCGACGTCGATGCCTCCGACGTGCTGCATGCGCTGTCGGGAATCTACTCCGCCCCCGACACGCCGGAGTGGCGAGACCGCTCGCGTCGGCTGGTCAAGCTGTTGATGGACGGCTTGCGGTTCGGGGCAAACAGCGCGGGTTGAGGATCTGGATATCGGCCGGGTGACAACCATGCCTATCCACGATCTTTGAGGGGATCCGATATATGTGGGCCGTTCCTGCAATCTGATCGCAGCCGGCGATCACCTTGCTCGAAATGCAATCGGTCCAGGTCAACGCACTGCTCAAGGACGCCACGATTCCCCCGCAGATCCATGGCGAACTGACGAAGCTGATCCGCGATTTCCGCGATCAGCGGCGCGCCGCGACCGCATCAAGAACAATCCCTATCCGCGCCAGTACCCCATCGTCAGTTCCATGTTTGTCATGATCTCGCTGTTGCCGTTCGGCGTCGTTCCGGTCTTTGCCGACATGGGCAAACCTGGCGGCATGCTGGGCACGATCGGCATCTGGCTGACGATCCGTTCAGCACGCTGCTGGCTGGCCTACATGTCTCTCGACCAGTCGGCGAGAGCAGCGCCAACCCGTTCGAGGGCAACGCCAACGACGTTCCGATCTCGCGGATATGCCGCGACATCGAGATCGAGTTGCGCGCCGGGCTTGGCGAGACTGACCTCCCCAAGCCCTTGCTGCCGGTCAACGACATCGCGACCTGAAGTGCCGGACCTGGCGCGGTTACGCTTTGGCTTCGACCAGGATCACCAGGGACTCCGGCACCACGCCATCGTGCGACATGGCTTCGGCGGCCGCCTTGCTCTGCATCAGCGCGGCCATCTTGTCCATATCCGGCACGTCCATCATCACGGCCACCCGTTTCGGGTTCTGCGGATCGACGAAGGTGCGGATGTTGGTGATCCCCAGCGAGCCGAAAAGCTCCTTGCGCTTGGGTGAAGCGAGCCAGTGCTTGCTGTCTTTCGAGATGTTGTGATGGCCGATTACGGTTGGCATGGCATCCTCCCCAGGGTGACGCCGGCGGCCGAAATCGCCCGCCTGATGCTGCGATCCACCTGTACAAGGCACTGAGCGCCGTTTCCTGGAGGCTGTCAATTAGCCATTGCTGATGGAATGGCTCAAAGCTCCAGGCAAACCTTGCCGAAGTGCTTTCGCGCTCCGTAATGCGTGAAGGCGGCGGCAATGTCGCGCAGCGGGAAGCGGCGGTCGATGACGGGCTTCAACCCGTTGACCTCTATCGCGCGGATCATGTCCTCCTGGTCCGCCCGGCTGCCGATCGAAATACCGCTGATGCGGATCTGGTTCGAAAACACGGCCGGGATCGAGACATCAGCTGCAAAGCCGGTCAGGACGCCGATCAGGGCGATGTGGCCGCCTGTCCGGCAGGCGACCAGGGATTGCGCCAGCGTGGCGGGGCCGCCGACCTCGATCACGTGATCGACGCCGCACCCGTCGGTCAACTCCCGGGCCTTGCGGCCCCAATCCGGGGCGGCCTTGTAGTTGATGGTCGCGTCGGCACCGAGGCTTGCGAGCCGCTCCAGCTTTTCCTCGTCGGACGAGGTGGCGATGACCCGGGCGCCGGCGGCCTTGGCGAATTGCAGCGCGAACAGCGAAACACTGCCCGTGCCCAGCACCAGCACCGTGTCGCCGGGCTTCACCTTGCCGCGCACCACCAGGCCTCGCCAGGCGGTGACGCCGGTGCAGGTGAGCGCCGCCGCCTCCAAATGGCTATGACCCGCCGGGGCTTTCGTGAAGGCATGCGCCGGCATGCACACATATTCGCTGGCGAAGCCGTCGAAATTCTCTCCCGGAATGTCGCGTCTGGTGGCGGGCGTCATGTCTCCGTCCAGCCACCAGGGATAGAAAACGCTGACCACGCTGTCGCCCGGCCGGAGCGCATCGACATCGCCGCCGACGGCGATCACTTCACCCGCGCCGTCGGACAGCGGCACGCGGCCGTCGGCGAGCGGTGTCTTGCCCTGCACCGCGAAATCGTCGCGCATGTTCAACGAGCAGGCGCGGATCCTGACCAGCACGTCACCTGGCCCCGGCCGGGGAGGATCTTCCTCGACCAGTTCGAGCCTGTCCAGGCCACCCGGCGCTCTCAGCCTGACCAGCTTCATTGTCTTCTCCGATGTGTGGATGTCTTGATATGGCGACAGCGAGCCCGGTCTAAGTGAGCCAAGTCTAACCGAGCCAGGCCTATCGGACCTGCCGGCCGGAGATCAGCCTGAGCCAGGGTGCGAGATGGAAGGCGCTCATCAGCAGGTACATGGCCGCCATGCCGGTCAGCGGCGAGCCGCCCATGCACAGCATGGCCGTGCCGCCACCTTGAAGACATGAGAGCAGGGCCATCAGGGCGAAGGTCGGTGCCGCCGCGAGACACAGCCAGTCGGCGACGCCAAGGGAGGCGGTATTTTCGGGGGTCGCGCCGCCGGTGCCGGAATGGATGTCGGTCATGGTCCTTTTCCCTGATGATCATGCCAGTGACGAGGCCAGGGCTTGGGTTCTTCGCCCCACGGTGTGGGGAAGAGGAACCCAAGCTCGATGGGGCGTCGATCCACCGGTCCTATTGTTCGCCCTTGTCGCGGAAGGCGGCTTCGCCGGCGGCGGCCACTTCGGCCCACTTCTTGTCGGCACCGGCTTCATAATTGTCGTGCCAGTTCCACCAGCTGTAGAGCGGGGTCTGGGGATAGCCTTCGGGCGAGTCCTCCCAGATCTCCTGGCGGCCGAGCGGGGTGGCGTCGAGATAGCTCCAGACCGTGCCCATCGCCTCGTCGCCGCGGCTGTTGATGAAATAGGTGCGGAAGACGCGGTCGCCGTCATGGATGAAGACGTTGTGGCCATGCCATTCGTCGACCCCGAAGTCTTTGTCGAAGCTGTCGGTGATGGTGTACCAGGGCATTTCCCAGCCCATCCGCTTCTTCAGCCGCGCAATATCGGCCTGCGGGGCGCGCGAGGCGTAGGCGAGCGTGGTGTTGCGGGCATTGAGATGGGCGAGGTGGCCAACCTGGTCGGCGCCGAGCGAGCAACCGCGGCAGGCGTGATCGGGCCAGCCATAGACACCGGGCTCGAAGAAGGCGCGGTAGACGATCAGCTGGCGGCGGCCTTCGAACAGCTCGAGCAGGCTTGCCTTGCCGTTGGGGCCCTCGAACACATAGGCCTTGTCCACTTCCATCCATGGCATGCGCCGGCGTTCGGCGGCGAGCGCGTCCTTGGCGCGCAGCGTCGCCTTCTCCTTCACCAGCATCTTCTCGTGCGCGGCGTCCCATTCCTGCCTCGAAACGATCGGCGGGGTCTTCATGGTCAAGTGCTTGGTCATTGGTCTTCTCCTTTGCCAGTCATGGGGCCGTCGCGGCCTGTGATCGCCCGGGGATCCTGAGCCAGGGTGGGGCGGTGAGGGACAGGTGTTGCGAAAGCGGTTGGGTCCGCATCGTCCGGTCCGGCGCAGCAGGGGTGACGCCGGGCATGCCCGGTGGCGTCGTTCGGTGCGTCGAGAGCAAGGTCGGTTGAGACAGTCATCGCGTTCTCCTTGGTGTGCCGCCCGTTGCCGATGCGGCTTGCTGCTTGGCCGTGGTGACTTAAGTTAGGGCGGTGTTTTTCGAGGTGGGAGTTACAAGTGTGACGGGATTTGAATGGACTCGCTGATCACGGCGGCGGCACTGGCGCTGGCGGCGGGCGATCCGCTCGCGGCGCTCGACCGCGTCGCGCTGCGCGAGGATGCGCCGGCGCTGGCGCTGCGCGGCATTGCCATGGCGCAACTCGGCGACTTCGACCGCGCCAAGCTTTTGTTGCGGCGGGCCACGCGCGCCTTCAGCCCGAAAGAGGCCGTCGCGCGCGCCAGATGCGTCGTCGCCGAGGCCGAGATCGCGCTGGTCTCGCGCGATCTGGGCTGGCCGGCCAAGGCGCTCGACGCGGCGCGGACCGCGCTGGAAAAGCATGGCGACCGGCTTAACGCGGCGCATGCCGGCCAACTCAAGGTTCGGCGCCTGTTGCTGATCGGCCGCCTCGATGAGGCCGAACATGTGCTGGCGGGGCTCGACCCGACGCCGCTGCCGCCGGCCGCGAGGGCCGCCCATGAGCTCGCTGTCGCCGGCATCGCCATGCGGCGCCTCAGGATCCGGCCGGCGCGCGCGGCGCTGGAATGGGCACGCAACGCCGCCCGCCAGGCCGGCATTCCGGGCCTCATGGCGGAGGTCGCCAGCGCATCGCTGGCGCTCGAAACACCGGCGGCGCGGCTGATCACGCAAGGTGCGGAGCGGCCGCTGCTGCTCGAAGAGGTCGAGGCGCTGCAGGCATCGCCGGCGCTGGTCGTCGACGCTATTCGCTATGTCGTGCGCGCTGGCGACAGCACCGTCTCGCTGGCGAACCGGCCGGTGCTGTTCGCGCTGGCGCGCGCGCTCGCCGAAGCGTGGCCCGGGGATGTATCGCGCGAGGATCTCGTGGCGCGGGCCTTCGGCGGCAAGCACGCCGATGAATCGCACCGCGCGCGCCTGCGCGTCGAAATCGGCCGGCTGCGCGCCGAACTTGCCGCGCTGGCGGATATCAGCGCCACCAAGCGCGGCTTCACGCTGGCGCCGCGCCATTCGCGCGCGGTTATGGTGCTGGCGCGGCCGATCGAGGAACGGCACGCGGCGGTGCTGGCCTTGCTCGCCGATGGCGAGGCCTGGTCGAGCTCGGCGCTGGCGCTGGCGCTCGGCACCGGCCAGCGCAGCGTGCAGCGGGCGCTCGAGCCGCTTGCCGAGGCAGGCAAGGTACAGTCCTTCGGCCATGGCCGGGCGCGCCGCTGGATGACGCCGCCGGTGGCCGGTTTCACGACCACCTTGTTACTCCCGGCGCCGCTGCCAAATGGTTAGGAATGGGTCATTCCACCATCACACGAGGAGAGAGACATGAAACATGCAGCGGCCGAGATCCTGCGCGAATACGGACCCTTTCCCGGTGTGGAGCGGGTGCATGGGGTGAGCTTTGACGGTGAGAACGTCTGGTTTGCCTCGGGCGAAAAACTCAATGCCTTCGATCCGCAAAGCGGGCAGACGCTGCGGTCGATCGATGTCGCCGCACATGCCGGCACCGCCTTTGACGGCCGGCATTTCTTCCAGCTCGCCAATGATCGCATCCAGAAGATCGATCCCGATACAGGCAAGGTGCTCGCCACGATCCCGGCGCCCGGCGGCGGCCGCGATTCCGGGCTGACCTGGGCCGAAGGCACGCTCTGGGTGGGGCAGTACCGCGAGCGCAAAATCCACCAGATCGATCCCGAGACCGGGAAAATCCTGCGCACCATCGAATCCAACCGCTTCGTCACCGGCGTGACCTGGGTGGACGGCGAGCTGTGGCACGCCACCTGGGAAGGCGATCAGAGCGATCTGCGCCGCGTTGATCCAAGAACCGGCAAGGTCCTGGAGACGCTCGACATGCCCGATGGCATCGGTGTCTCGGGGATGGAATCGGATGGCGGCGAGCGCCTCTACTGCGGCAGCACGTCCGACGGGGTGGTGCGAGCGGTGCGCCGGCCGAAGTGAGGCGCTTTCTCTGACGGAGGCATCAGGGCCGCGAAGTCGAGTCGCGCGAATTTGTCCATCGGTGACTGGCCGTCGCCCCGGCGCGCGCCTAGATAGGCTGCGTTGGGCGACCGCCCGGACATCTCTTCGCAAAGGAATCGACCATGCCCGAACAGATCACGCTGAACGACGGCGCCACCATTCCGCAGCTTGGCCTTGGCGTCTGGCAGGTCGATCACGGCATCACCGCGCAAGTGGTGGGCTGGGCGATCAAGGCCGGCTACCGGCTGATCGACACCGCCGAGGGCTACCAGAACGAGGAAGGCGTCGGCGAGGCGATCCGCGCCGCCGGCGTGCCGAGAAGCGAGCTGTTCATCACCTCGAAACTGCGCAACGGCGCGCATAAGCGCGATGCGGCCCTTCGCGCCTTCGACGACACGATGAAGAAGCTCGGCATAGAGCAACTCGACCTGTTCCTGATCCACTGGCCGGTACCCAGCCAGGACAAATATGTCGAGGCCTGGAAGGCCCTGATCGAGCTGCAGCAAGCCGGCCGCATCAAATCGATCGGCGTCTCGAATTTCAACCGGGATCACCTGGAGCGCATCATCGGCGAGACCGGCGTGGTCCCGGTGGCCAACCAGATCGAACTGCATCCGCGCTTCCAGCAGCGTGCGCTCAGGGATTTCCATGCCCTGCATAACATCCATACCGAAAGCTGGAGCCCGCTCGGCAGCGGCCGGCTGCTCAGCGACCCGACCATAGCGGGCATTGCCGGCAAGCACGGCAAATCCGCCGCGCAGACGATCATCCGCTGGCACCTCCAGCAAGGGCTGATCGTCATCCCGAAGTCGATCCACCAGGACCGCATCGCGGCCAATTTCGATGTCTTCGATTTCGAACTGGACGCAGAGGACCTGAAGACGATCGCCGGCATGGATTCGGCCGACGGCCGCGACGGACCGAACCCGGCTACGGCGTCGTTCTTGTTCTGACGATCGCGTGCTCTCCCTCACAGAGGAGGGCACGTCCTGCCCCAGGGTCTGAAGGCGATTTGCTGACCCTGAAAAACGAAAGTATGCCCGGCAGGCCGCTTGCTTCGATGTCGCCCCGCTCCTGGAATATCAGGCTGGAGCCGACCACGAGATCGCGCACGGTTCGCGATGCGATGATATCACCCGGTTCGGCATGATCGAGCAGCCGCGATGCCAGCTCGATCGCGATCCCCGTAAGATCGTCGCCGCGCTCCTCGCATTCGCCGGTATGGACCGCGCAGCGGATATCGACGCCGGATTGTCGCAGGCGATGACGGATCGCGATGGCGCACTGGATCGACTGGGTCGGCCTCTGGAACACGGCGAGAAATCTATTTTCCGAGTGCCTGATCTGCCTGCCTTCGGCAGTGAGCAATTGGGCACGGATCTCTTCAGTATGGCGTTCGACAAGATCCACGCCGTCACAGTAGGGTGGGTTACCCATCTCCAGCAACAGCACCGACACCAGGATCCGTTCGTCTGGCGCCGCCGGCAGGGTGCCGGTAACGAAGGACTGGATCTCGTCGACGAGACGATCGGAATTCTCGCCCCAGATCACGTGATCGCGGCCGGCGAGTTCGATGTATCTGGCGCCTTCGATGTGCGTCGCCAGGTAGCGTCCTTCTTCAGGGTTTACCCAGCGGTCGCCGGTGGTCTGCACGATCAGTGCTGGAACATGAATGGCAGGCAGAATGTCACGTACGTCGATTTCTGTCCCCCAGCGCCAGAGCGCGATGGCGTCGGCGGGCGAGGCTGAATTCCTGAGATACGCGGCGAACCATTCTTTCTCGAAGCTGTCATTCATCAGGCTCGGTGCCGCATTGCTCATGTCCGCAGGCTCGCCCCATTGTCTTTCGACAGCGGCCAAGTCTTCTTCCACCTGCTCGCTCGTCCTTGCCCATGGGTAGTCCCTCGACCACGTGCCCCTGGCATAGGTTCCGTTGAGCACGAGTGCCGCGGTGCGCTCCGGATAGGTCGCCGCGAACAGCATGCACATGGGTCCGCCTTCGGAACTGCCGAACAAAACTGTTCGCTTCGAGCCGACCGCATCCAGCACCGCCCGCATGTCTTCCATACGTTCCTCAAGGGTCGGCAAACCAACGCTGCGGTCTGACAATCCTGTGCCGCGCTTGTCCATGCGGATCAGGCGCGAAAAGGTGCCGAGGCGATGAAGCACACGCGAAAGCCGCGGCGACGACCAGGCAAGATCGAGGTTGGACACCCACCCTGGAACATAGATCAGGTCGATCGGTCCATCGCCGGTTACCTGATAGGCGATGTTGATCCCGGCCGATTTGGCATAGTGGGTCGAGGCCTGCTGCTGCTCGCCGCCGAATGCCGGCCGCTCGTCGGCATGCGTCGCTGGTGACGCCCCGGCCGGCGAGGCCGGGCCTGCCGTCCTGGACTGAACTTGCGGCGCCATCCGGCGCCTTCGCAGCTCTTCGTACAGGGAACGGGTTTCCGGCTCGGGCTGCAGATTGAGCTCGCGCTGCAGCACACGACGGCAATCTTCATATTGTTTCAGCGCAAGATTGGTCCGGCCCTGAGCGGCAAGGGCTCGCATCAGGGCTCGGTGGATGTCTTCCCGCAGGGGCTCCATGGTCAGCAAACGCGTTGCAGCACGTACACATGATGCCGGATCGAGCGCCGAGTAGTGCGCAACGAGCCTGTCCAGCGCCGCGACCGCCATCGCCCTCAGGCCCTCGCGCTCGACCCGCAGCCAGTCTTCGAAGGGCTCTTCCTTCAGCCCAAATCCTTCGAGCAGGTCGCCTCGATAGACGAGAAGCGCCTGTTCGAGATCCGCAGCCGTTGAACTGGCGGCCAGTGCCTCGAACCGGGCGACATCGAAATCAAGTTCATCGAGATGGAGGACGACGTTGTCACCGTCGGTCAGGAGGCGGCCGCCGGACGCCTGCAGGGCTTTCCTCGTGGCCGACACCGCCTGTCTGAGGCTCATCCGGGCCTGTGCCTCGCTGTTGGCGCTCCAAAGCAGTGTCGCGAGCTTCTCGCGCGACTGCGAATGGCCCGCTTGCAGCGCGAGATAAGCCATCATCGCCCGCGCCTTGCGGCTGAAGGCCGGGACCACGGCCCCGACACCGGCAAAGTCGAAACCGCCCAGAAGATAAAGATGAGGCCCCGTCATCGGATCCCGCCCCAGCCACGTGTCGAACGCGATTGTCCGGTGTAGCGGCCTCTATTTCAACCGCCATCTGCCAAGAGCGCCGTTTTTCACGATTCCATCACGCGGCTTTCATCTGCTTCGTCACGCAGGCAGCCGACAGTTTGCCGACGGGAGCAACCTCGGGAGGATGCCATGCTGCCCTCAAGGTCAACTGATTGGCCGCTTCGGCTCGATGATGGCTCACGGCCGGACTTCTATCCGGCGCCCGCGCCAGCACGGTTGCGCCACGGCATCGCGCTTGAACGCTACCTCGAACGGCAAAAAGCCAGCCGGGCATTGGCGATATCCAGGACTGATTGGGGGAAGGCCCTCGAGCCATTGGTGCTATCGACAGCGCGGATCGTCGTGCGCCTGTTTGGCCGGCGTTTGAAAGAAGGCCAGCACCGCCGCTGCACTCCTGACGTGGATGGCGAAGCTCCCCGCTTTCTCCCTGGGGTATCGCGACGATGAAGCGGCGTCAAATCCCCGAACCGTCCAACTGTTGCGCATCGTCGCCTTGCCAGGGGGCAGGCATCGAGCCGCCCCGGCTGAGATTGGCCGAGGGCAGGGGCATCCAGCATTTCAGCTCCGGCTCGGCATATTCGACGACGCGGCCGGGCGAGGAATCCGACGCCCGCCAGCCTTCCCCGGCGAACTGGTCGCCGCGCGACCAATAGGCGAGGTCGACTTCCGCCGGGCCCTGTTCGGAGGGGCGCACCGTGACCAGGATCCGGCTGCCGTCCTTGGGCGCTGTCGACATGTGGCGCCACCGTTCGGGCTCGTCCATCGCATTTCCTCCTGCCTTTGGTGCGATGGGAAGTGTCGCCTCGCCATCGGGGCCGGTCAACCCAAACTTTGTCGGATTGCACCGTCCGCTTTCGTCCTTGGTCTGGCGACGTTGGCCAGGACAAGGAGAGGCATTCATGAGTGACAAGGTCGAGCCGGTGCCGGCCGCGGGCGAAATGCAACTGTATTTCAGCCGCAACCCCAATCCGCGCCTGGCGGTCGCGGTGGCGCGTCACCTCAAGGCGGGGGTGGCCTTCGAATTCGCGTCGCCCTTCGCGCCGGGGCAAGCGGAACGATTTCGGCCGCTCAATCCCAATCTTTCCCTTCCCATACTGGCCTGGCCGGGCGGCAGCCTGTGGGAGACCGACGCCATAGCCTGCCGGCTGTCGCGCGACATGCGTTCGGATTTCTGGCGCTCCGGCGATGACGAACCGGAGATGATCCGCTGGCTGAGCTGGGGCAAGGAGAATTTCGCCAGGGCCTGCGACATGGTGCATTTCGAGCGTGGCACCAAGCAGCGCTATCATCTGGGCCCGATCGACCATCAGCTGGTCGAGGAGGGGTTGGGTCTGTTCCACAAGATGGCCGCGATCCTTCAGGCCGCACTCGCGGGCCGGCAATGGCTGGTCGGGGATCGGGTCTCCTACGCCGACTTCCGCATGGCAACGTTCCTGCCCTTCAACGATGTCGGGGGGCTGCCGCTCGGTGATTATCCCGTGCTTGCCGGGTGGTATCGCCAGCTTGAAGGCATCGAGGCCTGGCGTGATCCGTTCAACGGGCTCGACGCGCCCGAATTGCCGCCGGTGCCGGGGCAAGGTGCGGAAGTGACGATGTAAGGTGAAACCGACGGCCGGCGCATACAGAGAGGGAACTTGAAGACGCCGGCCGCCATTTGGGGCGTTGGGTGCATCTCGTTGGGGCTCGATGCAGGGTCAGGCTAGACGGATGACCGGCATCTTCAATCGGAACGACCGCCCATGGTGAATGAGCGGTTACTATCCACAGGCCGGCCGGGCGATGGCACGCTCTTCGCCCGGCCTTCACCGTCTCTCGCAACTGTGTGCAACGCCGGGCAGTGGGCCATCAGTGCTCGACGGGCGGCGCCTGGGTTGGTAAGCCCCATGCCGCGCAGGAGACCTTTTTGAGTCGAGACATGACCGTTGCGATCGAGATGGGACACACCACGGCGGGCGCCCCAGCGAACCTCGATCTCGAGGAACTGCTGGCGACCCGCCTTCTGGTGCAGGGCAATTCCGGTTCCGGCAAGTCGCATCTCCTGCGCCGGCTCCTGGAACAGAGCGCGCCCTGGGTGCAGCAGACCATCATCGATCCCGAAGGCGACTTCGTCTCGCTCGGCGAGCGCTATGGCCATCTGGTGATCGATGCCGAGGAGCATACCGAGCGCGGCCTGCAGGCGGCCGGCGAGCGGGCACGCATCCACCGCGTCTCCACCGTGCTCAACCTCGAAGGGCTCGACGCGGAGAACCAGATGCGGCGCGCCGCCGCCTTCCTCGGCGGGTTGTTCGAGGTCGCCCGCGACCATTGGTACCCGATGCTGGTGGTGGTGGACGAGGCGCAGCTGTTCGCGCCGGCTGTGGCCGGCGAGGTTTCCGACGAGGCGCGCAAGCTTTCGCTTGGCGCCATGACCAATCTGATGTGCCGTGGCCGCAAGCGCGGGCTGGCCGGCATCATCGCCACGCAGCGCCTGGCCAAGCTCGCCAAGAACGTCGCGGCGGAAGCGTCGAATTTCCTCATGGGCCGGACTTTCCTCGACATCGACATGGCGCGCGCCGCCGATCTGCTCGGCATGGAGCGGCGCCAGGCGGAAGCCTTTCGCGATCTGGAGCGCGGGCAGTTCATGGCGCTGGGGCCGGCGCTGTCGCGCCGGCCGCTCGGCCTGCGTATCGGGCCGACCGACACCAGCCCGCGCAACGGCACGCCGCGGCTGATGCCGCTGCCGGAAGCGGCACTGGAGGACGCCCGCGCCATTATCCTGGCGGCACCGCCGCCCGAGGCGGTACGCGCGCCGCGCCGTGTGGCGTCGCCGGACCTGCTCGACCAGCTGATGGCGGCGAAGTCGGCGGCGCTGGAAATCCGCCCCGAACCGGCGGAGCCGCAAATCAGCGCCGAGGACCTGGCCGATCGGCGCGAACGGGTCGATCGCGTGCTGAGCGCCATTCTTGCGCAACCCGACGCGGGTTTCCGCGTCATCGGCGTGCTCTACCAGGAATTCGTGGTGCGCTGCCGCATCGAGGGCCTCGCCTCGGTGGTGCCGGATCTGCCGGAGTTCCGCCGCATGCTGACGCGCGCGCGCGCCGGCCTCGGCTCCGAGACGACGCAGGATGACGCGTGGCGGGACGTTTCGGTCCGCGCGTCGCTGCTGCCCGACGACATGCAAGGCGTGTTCATGATGATCGCGCGTGCGGCGAAGGAGGGCTGGCCGTGCCCGAGCGACGCCGCGATCGCGCGCGCCTATGGCTCGCACTCGCTGCGCCGCGCCCGGCGCCTCCTGACCTATATCGAGGAGCAGGGCCTCATCGTCTGCCAGCTCGACGGCACGGGAAAGCGCACGGTGACGCTGGTCGAACTCGCCTGGGCCACGGCGCCCGGCGATCCCAATGCCGAGGAGGCGGAGCAGGGGAGCCTGGCACTGTGAGACGACCATGACGCGTTCAGCCCCCGACGGATCACAGAGGCAGCCTGGCGGCAATGCTGCCCGGGTGCGCATCATGGGAACGCCGAGATCCGGCACAAATCTCGCCAAGCACCTTGTCGAAACGCATCTCGGCGTGCCAGTCGTCTTCGACCAAGGCTTTTGGAAGCATGGCATCTTTCCAGCGCTGATGAGCGGGCGCGAGCTCGGATATGGCGGCTTGCCCATCATCGTGATGAGCAAGGACCCCATTACCCAGCTTCTGTCATGGTTCCGTTTCACCAGGAACGGCAGCATTTTCAGGCCTGCCAGACATCTCGGTCCGTTCCTGAACAGGCCTTTGGAAATCAGGCAGGATTTTACGCAGCCGAGCCAGATGAAGTACAGGTTCCGCACGCCCGCCGACTACTGGAACCAGTTCTATTTCGCCATGGAAGCCCTGCGCCGCACCGGCGCGCCGGTGCATTTCGTCTGTTATGAGCAGCTCGTTTCCACGCCGGCCCTTTGCCTGAGTTCGATGTCGCGTTTTCTCGATCTTGCCTCGCCTTTCGACGCCGGCGCCCCGGTGACGGTCCCCCGCTATGCGATTGGCGCAAGCAATGACATCGACCGGCCCGCCGATCCGGCCGCCAATCAGGGCCCGTTCGATCCCGCGCGCGCGGACCTGGCATCGGCGCTTGCCAGGATCGGATGGCGCAATGCGCGCCGCATCCTGCGCGACATCGACGATGACGTGCTCGAGGCGACGGGCCGGGCCGGATTCCGCAAAACCTGCCGGAAGGCGATTGGTCCCGCGGCGATACTGAGGTCGCTGGTGGGTTTTTGGTGAGAGGTGGGCGGACGCCGGCAAGCTTGACGTCACCCGCCCATCAAGCCGCCGCGGGGGGCGCCGCAATGCCGGCGTGATGGCTGCCCAATTGCCAGAAGGGCAGGGCGAAACGCCCGTGCTGCTGTTCGGTGAGGCTGAAGCCGGCGGCGCGGATCAGGCTGAGCGGATCGCGGTCGAGGTGACAGCCGCCGGCGAGGCGCCCCCACAGCCCGTTGAGGCGCCGTTGCCAGCTGCGGCACCACTTTCCTTCGGCCTGGCCGTGCTCGATGAAGATCAGCTGGCCCGTCGGCTTCAGGATACGCCGGATTTCGCCGAGCGCCGCCTCGGGGTCCGGGATGGTGCAGAAGGCATAGGTGACGACGACCGTGTCGGCGAGGCCATCGGCCAGTGGCAGGCTTTCGCCACTCGCCCGCAGGCACTCGACCCGGAATGGCAAGGCACGGCTCCTGGGACCGGCAAGGCCGAGCATCGTGCCGTCGGGATCGACGCCGATCAGCCATTCCACCTTGGTGGGGTCGTAATAGGGAAGGTTGAGGCCGGACCCGAAGCCAACCTCGACGACAATCCCCTTTGCGCGCGGGATCACGCGCCCGCGCATCCGCGCGAAGGCGCCGGCCGAACAGCCGGCGTGGACGAGGTAGGGAGCAACGCAGCGCGCGTACCAGGAGAGGCAGGTCTGGCACATGGCTCAGCCTCCGTGCCCGGTGTTGGCAGGGGTGCCGCCGCCAGCAAGCGGTTCCGACATGCGATGGCTTGACGTATTGACCGGTGACATTTCTCGCTCCAAGGGAGTCTCCTGATCGGGCCCCATTGGCCCGACGTCGCGGGGATGGATAGATGGCCGGCGTCCCCTCAACGTCCTCTCGGCATCCTTGCGCGGCCGCGTGCGGATCGATGGAGCTGATACAACTCAGATTGCTGGGGTTTCCGGAGTTCCGGCTGGACGGCCGGCGGGTGGAGCTCGCCCTGCGCAAGGCGGCCGCGCTCGTCATCTACCTCGCCGAGGCCGGTGGGCCGGTGGCGCGCGACGTCGCCGCCACGCTGCTGTGGCCCGAGGCCGACGTGGAAGCCGCCCGCGCCCGCCTGCGGCGCACGCTCTACAAGATCCGCGTCGCCTTCGGTGAGGAGATCATCGTCGCCAACGCGGCATCGCTGAGCCTGCGCCCGGCGCTCTCGGTCGAGGCCGATTCCCGGGCCTTCGACCATGCTTGCGACGCCGGACTGCTCGACGCGGCCGCCGGCCTCTACACCAGCGACTACCTCGCCGGCTTCTCGCTGCCGGACTGTCCCGAATTCGAGGAATGGGTGTTCTTCCGGCGCGAGGCCTTGCGCAGCCGGCTGGTGCAGGCGCTGGAGCGGCTGGTGGAAGCCAGGATCGCCGGCGGCGATGCGCGCGGCGCTGTCCCGCACGCCACGCGGCTTGCCGCGCTCGACCCGCTGAGCGAAAGCGCGCACCGCCACCTCATCCGCGCCCATCTGGCGGCCGGCGACAGGGCGGCGGCCGAGCGCCAGGGCGAAACCTGCACGCGGCTGCTGCGCGACGAACTCGGTGTGGCGCCGGACCCGGCCACGCTCGCCCTGCTGCGCGCGCCGATGCCCGACCCCGAACTGGAGATGCCCAGGACCCGCTATGTCGAGGTGGACGGCATCCATGTCGCCTACCAGACCGTCGGCGGCGGCCCGGCCGACATCGTGCTGGTGCCGGGCTTCATCTCGCATGTCGAGCGGATCTGGGAAGACAGGAGCTGCCGCGCCTGGCTCAGCGCGGTGTCGCGCCTCGGCCGTCTGATCCTGTTCGACCGGCGCGGCATGGGCCTGTCCGACCGGGTCGGCGCCCGCCCGACCGTCGAGGCGACGGCGCGCGACATTCTGGCGGTGATGAACGCGGCCGGCAGCCGCAAAGCCTTGCTGGTCGGCGCCTCGGAGGGCGGGCCGGGCTGCATCCGTTTTGCCGTCGACCACCCCGACCGCCTGACCGGCCTGGTTCTGTGGGGTTCGCTCGCCAAGGGCAGCCACGCGCCGGACTACCCCTTCGCGCTGACATCGGCGCAATACGATCTGTGGCAGCGGCGCCTGCTTGCCGGCTGGGGCGGCCCGGCGGAAATCGAGACCTTCGCGCCCAGCGTCGCCCAGGACCGCCAGGCGCGTGCCTGGTGGGCCGGCCTGCTCAGGGCCGCCTCCAGTCCCGGCGCGGTGGCGGGCCTGCTGCGGGCGCTGCGCGATGCCGATGTGCGGCCGCTGCTGTCAAAAGTCTCGGCCAGGACGCTGGTCCTGCACCGCGCCGGCGACCATGCCGTGCGCATCGAGGCCGGGCGGTACCTGGCCGCGCGGATCGCGGGAGCCCGGTTTGTCGAGGTGGAGGGTGAGGATCACTGGTTCTGGGTGGGGGAGCAGCGGGCGCTGCTGGAGACGATCGCGGCGATGGCGGGCGGACGGTGAGGGCCCGCTTGCGCGCGTGTCGGCCATATCAGGCATGGGTCGGGGCCGAGTATGCGAGGCCGGCCGCCGTATTCGCCGACGTCAATTACAGGTCGTCGCGGTCTTCAGCGCCTGGGCGCGCGCGGCCGCGGGCAACTCCGCGATGCGCCGAACGGAAGCGTAGAACATTGGATAGTCGCCGGAGCACAAATCATACAGGCGAAGGAACGCCGGGACCTGCTCGCCATAGACGGACGTCGCGGCGAGCTTTGCGTTGTTGATGGGGCTGTTGAACCAGGCGTCGTATCCGCGGTATCCGGCCCAGCGCCCGTCGCGCATCTGCCGGTAGCGCACCCGCAGCCTGTCGATCGTGGCTGTCTTGGCGGCAGCCATCTGTTGGGGCGCGCGGGGACTTCCATAGACCTGCCGCAACTCTTCGCGCGTTTGCGCGATCAGTCCGAGAAAATCCGCGCTGCGCTTGCGGCCGGCTTCGTAGCGGCGCAATCCGGCGCGATTGCCGGTGACCCGCAGCCATTTTCGGACGCCGCTGGTTTCGACGGCGACCGCGAACGCCTCGTTGAACGCGGAGTCGTTGTTCACATAGATTTTCTGATGCGCCAGCTCATGGAAGATGAGGCTCGCAATATAGGTGTCGTCCTGACGCAGCATGGTGCTGAGCAGCGGGTCGCTGAACCAGCCCAGCGTGGAATAGGCGGTGACGCCCGAAACGTAAACGTCCAGCCCCTTCCGCCGCAGGTCGCCGGCGCTTTCAGCCGCTGATTTCTGGGAAAAGTAACCCCGGTACGGAACGCAGCCGAAGACCGGAAAGCACCATGTCATGGGCGTGAGCGAGAATTGCGGCGCGGCAAAAACGGCAAAGGTCACATTGTCCCGGCCGATGTCGACATAGCTTCGATAGCTGCTGTTGTCGGGCAGCGCCAGCTCGTCCGTGGCAAAGCGGCGTATGGCGCTCGCCGACGTCAACTTGGCGCGCAATGCCTCCGGCGTCGATGGATCGTGGATCAGCCTGCCGACATTTTCGCGCGCCGCCATGATCCGCACATGGCCTTCCAGCGACTGCGCGTAGTAGGAAACGCTGGTGCACCCGGCCACGCCGGACGCCGTCACCACAGCGGCAAGCAATCGAAAAAAGCGCTTCACAGCTTGCCCACCGCCTGCTTGTCGTCCATGGCGCGAATGCTCATTTGCCCTCGTGTCAGGCGCACCGATTTTCGTCAAGAGCTGGCGGTGGCAACAGGTCGGACTTTCGAACTGGCAGGACTGGCAGGCGGCCAGGCGAAACTTTTGCGCCGGGCGTCGTCGCCGACCGCCAGGCGCGCCTGGCGCTCCGCCTCCCTAGGGCCGCCTCCAGCTCCGGCGCAGTCGCCTGCCTGCCGCAAGCGCTGCGCGACGCCAATGTCCGCCCGCTGCTGTCAAAAGTCTCGGCCAAGACGCTGGTGCTGCACCGCAGAGGTGACCGGGCGGTGCGGGTGGAAGCCCGGCGGTATCTGGCGGGCAGGATAGCCGAGGCGCGGTTTGTCGAGGTGGAGGCGGAGGACCACTGGTTCTGGGTGGGTGAGCAGGGGGTGTTGGTGGCGGGGATTGGGGGATGGTGCGGGGTGGGTGATTGGCCGACAGGCGACGTAAAGAGTGCGCTGTCTGTCACCGTAATTTGGTCACGTAATTCTTTGCTTCAACCGACGCTTTTCGGCGGCGTTACGATGGCAACGTACCATCGCAAGATTTCACTGAGCTTGGTAGCTGCCCGCTCTGTTCACTGGCACCATTGACGGCATGTCGTGGTTCGGAAGACATTCCGGCAGGGAAATGAGGCTTGGGAGCGGCGATCGTCCACTACGCAGCGCTAACGACATATCTATTCGATGATCCCTATCTTTATCGCAGTGGCCACCTTCGCCGGTACGGGCAAAAGCTGGCGCAGCAGCTTAGATGGACGCGCCGCCCACCACGGCCTTCTCCCCCGTCTCGACACAGCGCCCGCCGAAACCTCCCACACCGCAATCGTGCTGGTCACTGACCGGCCGGCGCTCTAGATGATGAAGGACATCGACGACGCCGGCATGTTTTCAAGCCGGTGGCTGTCGCAGGGCTGCCTCGCATCGCTGGTTGCCATTTCTTTTGTCTGGAAGGAGCAGGTTTGGAGCGAAATCAAGCAGGCCCGATAATCGTCCTGTTCAGGGACGATCTGCGTGTTGCGGACAATGGGGCGCTGGCGGCGGCGGGCGCTACGGGCAGGCCGGTCGTGCCGCTTTTCATTTTGGATGAGAGCGGGCAGGACGCGCGGCCGCTTGGGGGAGCCAGCCGTTGGTGGCTGCACCATTCGCTTGCGGCGCTGGAGCGGTCGCTGGAGCAGCTTGGCGGCAAGCTTTTCCTGCGGCGGGGGGCGACTGAGAAGATCGTGGCCGAGGCCGTCAAGGAGACGGGGTCGGGCGCCGTGTACTGGAATCGCCGGTATTCTCCAGCCGGCATCGATGCCGACAAGGCGCTGAAGTCCGGCCTGCGCGAGCAAGGGCTGGAAGCGAAAAGCCATGACGGGTTCCTGCTGCACGAGCCGTCACGCCTCGCCACGCAATCCGGCGATTTCTACAAGGTGTTCACGCCCTTCTACAGAAGGCTGGCCGAGGACGATGTGCGCGATCCGATCGATGCGCCGGCCTCGCTCACGGGATGGAAGGGCAAGCTTGCCTCCGACAGGCTCGACGCGTTCGGGTTTCTGCCAAGGAATCCGGATTGGTCGTCGGGCCTCGCACAACGCTGGCAGCCCGGCGAACAGGGCGCGCGGGAAAGGCTGGCGCGGTTTGTCGAGGATGGCCTCCACAACTACGCCGAGAACCGCGACCTGCCCGGCATTGATGGCACGTCGGGCCTGTCGCCGCATCTGGCGCATGGCGAGATAACGCCTTTCCAGATCATGGCGGCGCTGCGGCGCAGGCGCGGCAAGGACGCCGACACCTTCCGCAAGGAAGTCGGCTGGCGCGAGTTCTCCTACCATCTGCTGTTCAACCGGCCGCGCCTGCACAAGGAGAATTTTCGCCCGGCCTTCGAAGCCTTCGAATGGCAAAGCGCGCCCGCTGCGCTGAAGGCCTGGCAGCGCGGACTGACCGGCTATCCGATCGTCGATGCCGGCATGCGCGAGCTGTGGCAGACCGGCTGGATGCACAACCGCGTGCGCATGATCGCGGCATCCTTCCTGGTCAAGGACCTGCTGATCGACTGGCGCACCGGCGAGGACTGGTTCTGGGACACGCTGGTGGACGCGGACGCCGCCAGCAATCCGGCAAGCTGGCAATGGGTGGCCGGATCGGGCGCCGACGCCGCGCCCTATTTCCGCATCTTCAATCCCGTGCTGCAGGGCGAAAAGTTCGATCCGCAAGGCAGCTACATCAGGCGCTATGTTCCCGAACTGGCCAGGCTGCCCGACCGCTACATCCATCGCCCCTTCGAAGCGCCGGCAGCCGTCCTCAGGGATTGCGGGCTTTGCCTCGGAAAGGACTATCCGTCACCGATCGTGGACCACGCCATGGCCAGGGACCGAGCCCTGGAAATGTATCGCGGCACGCGAGAAGGCTGAAGCGCATCAAGTCGAAACGGGACATGCCGCGCCCCGACAATCCGCGGATAAGCGGCCGTCACGACGTAAGGAATTGCCAGAGCGCTTCGGGCGATCCCGTCGTGAGCAATCCGACTATAAGCGCGATCAGGGCGAGGAGTTGGAGCAGGGCGATGACAACGAGCGTGGAGCGGAACGGCTCCTTGCGCGTCTTGTGCCGGATCGTTTGCTGCGCGATCATGGTTCCGATGCCGCCGCCGATCATGGCAAGGGTCAGAAGCGTCGCCTCGGGAATGCGTTGTAAACCGTTCCTGGCCCTGGACTTGTTGAACGCCATGGCGGCGTGTGCCAGCAGGTTTACCGCCAGGACGTAGCCGACGACACCGATTGTGAACTGGCCCGGCATGCGCTCCCTCTGCGGGCTTTATCAACTCTCACCGCTCCTCCACAATCCGCAAATAAGCCGCCGTGACAAACAGCACGATCAGCCCGAACAAGATCCGCCGCGCCCCCTCCGGCATCTGCAGGATCGTCAGCAGCGTCGTCAGCACGGTGAGGATCAGGGCGCCGATGATGGTGCCGGTGTAGCCGCCGCGGCCGCCGAAGATGGAGGTGCCGCCGATGACGGCGGCGGCGACCGAGGGCAGGACCAGGGGTTCGGCCAGCGAGAGCGATGGGGCCTTGATCAGGCCGATATAGAGCAGGCCGGTGATGCCGGCGAGCACGCTTGACGTGATGTAGAGCGCGGTGATGACCTGCCAGTATCGCACGCCCGACAGGCGCGTTGCGCGCTCATTGTCGCCGACGGCGTAGAGCAGGCGGCCGAAGCCGGTGCGGGCCAGCGTGAAGACGATGAGGGCAGCCAGCGGTATGAACAGCAGCAAGGCGTTGGGGAAGCCGTAGGTGACGCCGGTGCCGAGCCAGGCCAGGAAGTCGGGGATCTTGGCGCCCGACGCGATCACCGTGCGCTGGTAGACCTGCAGGCAGCCGGTACCGATCAGGCTGGTGCCCAGCGTCATGATCAGCGGATGGACGCGGAAGACGCCGACGCCGATGCCGTTGACGAGGCCGATCAGCAGGGCCGGCATCATCGCCAGCAGGAAGGCGATGGAAGGGTCCTGGTTGACGATCTGCGTCGCCATGATGAAGGCGCTCATCGTCGCCACCGTGCCGACCGACAGGTCGATGCCGCCGGTCAGCATGGTCATGGTCTGGCAACCGGCCAGGATCGCCAGCGGAATGGCGAATTTGATGGTGTTGGCGATCCAGCGCTCGTTGACGATGCCGGGGCGCAGGATCTGCAGGATCACCACCAGGATGACGAGCAGGATGATCAGCGGCACCAGCGGCCGGTCGGCCATGAAGCGCTTCAGGCGGCGGCCGAAGGGGATGGTTTGGGGAACAGTCGCGGCGTTGCTCATTGTTGCCGGCTCCGCATGGTGATGAACGCGCCGAACATCACGACGGCGACCATGATGGCGCCTTCGATGATGGCGGTGACGTTGGGGTCGATGGCTAGCAGCGTGAGATCCGTGCGCACCAGGCGCAGCACGAAGACGGCGATGATCGGGCCGAGCAGGCCGCCCTTGCCGCCGCCGAGCGCCACGCCGCCCAGCACCACCGCCGCGACGCTGGCCAGGAGATAGGGGCCGGGGATGGGCGCGCCGATGCCGGTACTCATGGTCAGCGCCAGCCCGCCGAAGGCGGCGAAGAGGCCCGACAGCGCATAGGCGATGATGCGGGTGCGCTTGACCGGCACGCCTGAGCGGAACGCGGCCAGCTCGCTCGAGCCGATGGCGTAGATGGAGAGGCCGAGGCGCGAGCGCCGCAGCGGTATCCAGATGATGGCGAGGCAGACGATGAGCACCAGCAGCGCCTTGGGCAGCCAGGCGTCGATGGCGTCGGGCAGGCCTGGGATCGGCACGGTGCCGGAGATCAGCGCCTTCAGCCATTCGGCGGCGGCGCCGCCCGGCGCATCGAGCACCAGGAGGGCCGCGCCCTGCAGCACGAACAGCATGGCGAGCGTGACGACGATGTCGGGCACGCGGGTGACGACGATCAACAGGCCGTTGAGCGCGCCGAGCACGAAACCCATGGCGAGCACGAAGGGCACGACGAACAGCGCGTATTCTTCCGACGCGCCCGCCATCATCGAGGCGGCGGTGACGCTGGTCAGCGCCATCATGGCGGCGACCGACAGGTCGATGCCGCCGGCGATGACCACCACCGTCTGCGCGGCGACGGCGAAGGCGTAGGGCAGCACGGCCCGCGCCAGCGAGCCGAAATCGCCGCTGCCATAGCCGGGCTGGATCAGCTTGGTGGCGATGAACAGGACGACGAGGAGGGCGAACAGGCCGATGACCCAGCCCTGGCGGCGCAGGAAATGGCTCATGGCTTCGCCTCCGGCGCATCGGAGGCATTGGCGGTGGGGGCCGCCAGGATGCCGACATCGGCCTTGGCGCCGCGCGGCAGGCCGTAGGCGGCGCGCATCAGCGCCGGTTCGTCGGCCTCCTCGACCGGGAAGATGTCGACCAGGCGGCCGCCGAAGATGACGATGACGCGGTCGCAGACGCGCTGCACCTCTTCGAGTTCCGAGGTGTAGAACAGCACCGACTTGCCGTGGCCGGCAAGTTCGCGCAGCAGCTTGTAGATCTCCTGCTTGGTGCCGACATCGATGCCGCGCGTCGGGTCGAAGCACAGGATGGTGCGGGCGTCGGCCGCGATCCAGCGGGCGATGGTCACCTTCTGCTGGTTGCCGCCCGACAGGCGCTGCACCTCGCCTTGCGCGCGGGTGTCGATCTGCAGCCGCTCGATGGCGCTGAGCACCTTGGCGCGCTCGCGGCGCATGGGAATGGGGCCCCAGTTGCGCAGCGCGGCGCTGAAGGGCAGGGCGATGTTCTCACGCACCGAACGCTGCATGGCGAGCGCCTCGGAACGGTCGCCCGGCACATAGGCGATCCCCGAGCGGATGGCGTCGATCGGATGCGAGAATTTCACCTGATGGCCGTCGACCTCGATCGTGCCGCCGGAGGGCCGGATCGAACCGGCAAGGGCGGAAAACAATTCGTCCTGGCCCTGGCCTTCCAGCGCCACCACGCCGGCGACCTCGCCATCCCCAAGATCGAAGGAGACGTCGTTGAGCTTGGTGCCGACGCGCAGGTTCTTCACGGCGATGCGCGGTTGGGCAGGGGCGGGCGCGGCCTTCTCGGCGGCGCTGCGGGCGGCGACATGGGTCTTGACGATGCGGGTGCCGAGCATCAGCTCGACGATCTTCTCCTCGATGCCCGGCACGATGTCGACGACGCCGACGGTCTCGCCGTCGCGCAGCACCGTGGCGCGGTCGCAGAGCGCCGATATCTCGACGAAGCGGTGCGAGATGAAGATCACGGCGCGGCCGGCGTCGCCCTGGCGGCGCACCACTTCGAGCACCTTTTCGGCGAGGTTGGCCGGGAGCGCGGCCGTCATCTCGTCGAGCAGCAGCACATCGGGCTCGACGGCCAGCGCGCGGGCAAGGTCAAGCACGCGCAGCACGGCCAGCGGAATGTCGCGCGCGGTGTCGCGCAGGTCGAGGTCGGCTATGCCGAGCTCGCGCACCCAGGCGCGGAACGGCTCCACCGGCGTGCCGGTGAGCCGCAGATTGGATAGAACGTCGAGATCGGGGATCAGCGACGGCTCCTGGTAGACCGGCAGCAGTCCGGCGCGGCGGGCGGCGGCGGGCGAGCGTATGTCACGCGCCTCGCCCCGGATCAGGATGCGCCCGGCATTGGCCTGGATAGCACCGGTCAGGATCTTCACCAGCGTCGACTTGCCGGCGCCATTGGCGCCCATCAGCGCATGCACCTCGCCCGGTAGCACGGAGAGCGATGCGTTGCGCAATGCGGCGACCGCGCCGTAATTCTTGGCGACGCCTGACGCGTCGAGGAGGGGGCTGGTGGTCAAATGGTTCGGGTCTCGATTTATGGGATCTGCTCAATGCACCAGTACGCCAGGCTTGTGCGCGGCGTACTGCTGAAAAGCTCCACCTTCTCCCCTTGTGGGAGAAGCTGTCGCCGAAGGCGACGGATGAGGGGTGTTCCAGCGGAGTGAGGCGTCGGCGTTCCCTGGAACACCCCTCATCCGTCTCGGCGCTAGCGCGCCGATCCACCTTCTCCCACAAGGGGAGAAGGCAGAGGCGCAGCCCTTACTCGCCCGGACCCTTGCACGCCACGATCTGGTCCTTCGTGTACGTCGTCCAGTCCGGGATGGAGATCGAGACCGGCCATTCGGGGCTGAGCGAGGGGTCGGCGGCGGCCTTCAGCTTGGCCTTGCCTTCTTCGGTGGCGTTTTCCCACAGCTGCGGGTCGACCAGCACGGTCTGCTGTGCCGGCTTCTTGCCGTCGAGGATTTGCAAGGCCAGCGTCACACCCGCGCCGCCGATCGAACCGGGGTTGGTGACGGCAGCGCCGACGAGGCCCTTGACCGAGCTCAACTGGCCGACGAAGCCGGCATTGTCGGCGCCGACCACCGGTACCAAAGGCGCCTGCGATTCAACCAGCGCGTCGACGATGACGTTGTCGATGCCCGACGTCCAGACGCCGTTGAACGGCGTGCCGGTGGCGAGGAAAGACAGCATCTGCTGCTTGGCCTGGTCCTGCTGCCAGCCGGTGAAGACTTCCTGCGCGACCTTCACATCGGGGAATTCGGCCAGCGCCTTCTTGAAGCCCTTGTCGCGATCAGAGTCGGCGGAAGCGCCGGCGGCGCCGCGCATGTAGAACACCTCGCCCTTGCCGCCCATCTGCTGGAACAGCCACTTGGCGCCGAGATAGGCATACTGCTCCTGGTTGTTGGAGATGATGTAGGCCGACGGTTCGGTGACCGCCTGGTCGACGGCGACGACGACGATGCCGGCCTTGGTGGCTTCCTCCAGGCCCGCCTTGATGCCGGCCGGATCGGCGGGGTTGACGACGATGGCGTCGACCTTGGCGCTGATCAGGTTGCGGATATCTTCCAACTGGCCGGCGGCGTCGGTGTTGCGGTGGGCGATGTTGAGCTTGGCGACTTCGCCCGAAGCCAGCGCCTGCGCCTTCATGGCGCAGACCATCTCCTCGCGCCAGCCATTGCCCTGCACGGTGTTGGAAATGCCGATCGTGTATTTGCCGGCGGCCGACGAGACGCCCACCGAGGCCAGCAAGGCCGCGCCCGCCAGTAGCGGGACCATGGTCAGGATTTTCTTCATTTCAATACTCCTCCACATTGTTTTCAGTTTCAGTTTCAACCTGTTGGAACACGCCGCTGACAAAGTGAGTCATGCGGCGCGCTCTCATTCATTTGACGAAGGGGCGCAGCACGTCGCGGGCGAGCAGGAAACCGCGCTTCACCTGGTCGTCGCTGCCTTCAAATCGCCTGTCCTCGTGTTCGATGATGACGGATCCATCATAACCGGCGCGGTAAAGGCCGGAGAAGAAGCCGCTCCAGTCGACATCGCCCAGCCCCGGCATGCGCGGCACCTGCCAGCCTATGCCAGCCGAAAGGATTCCGCGCTCGTACAAACCATCATGATCAATCATCAGGTCCTTGGCGTGGACATGCAGCATGTAGGGGCCGAACTCCCTGATGAAGCGGGCCTGGTCGATCATCTGCCAGACCAGGTGCGAGGGGTCGAAATTCATGCCGACATCGCCGCCCCAGGTCTCCAGGATGCGGCGCCAGACCTGCGGCGAATAGGCGATGTTGTGCCCGCCCGGCCATTCGTCATGGCTGAAGATCATCGGGCAGTTCTCGAAAGCGAGCTTGACGCCGTGCCCGCGCGCATAGGCGACGATTTCGGGCCAGATCTTCAGCGCGTCCTGCCAGTTGACGTCGACCGTCTTGGACGCATCGCCGCCGCAGAAGGTGTTGACGACCGGCACGCCCATATTGGCGGCCAGCACGATCACCTTCTTCAGATGGCCGATGACCGCCTCGCGGTGCGCGGCATCCGGATGCAGCGGGTTGGGATAGTAGCCGAGGCCCGAGACAGTGAGGTTCTTCTGCGCCAGCGAGGCAACGATTTCCTTGGCCTGCGCGGGGGAGGTGCCATCCGCGTCGATGTGGCTGGTGCCGGCATAGCGGCGGGTCGCGCCAGATGTTTTCGGCCAGCAGGCGATCTCCAGCGCCTCGAAGCCGACGGAATTCGCCCAGCCGGCAACCTCGCCAAGCGGCGTCTGCGCGAACGGTGCCGTAAGCACACCAAGTTTCATCATGCCTCCCCTAAAGCCAGTGCCTATAATGCCGATTGTTTGGATCGCTTCAACCTCGCGATCTCATCTTGTTCAAGACTGTGCCTGACACCCGCCATCGGATCGTCCGACAGCAACGCGCCAAGCGCCGAGGTCACGGCCTCGCGGAAGGTAGCGTTCGCGGCGAGGCCAGGGTCGAAAATCGTGTCGATCGCGAGAATGGCGCAGGCCAGCGCCGGTGCATCGCGCCCGGTCATGTCCGCGATCTCGGCGACCTTGCCGGCATAGGGGTCCGACACCGGCCAGCGCTTGCCGAAGCGGGCCGAGGCCTGGACGAGGTAAGCCATCCAGCCGGCGACCGGCACCGACAGAAGGCCGATGCCCTGGCCCTGCCGCAAGCGGTCGCGGATCGGGTTGAGCAGACGCTGCACGATCTTCTGCGAGCCGTCGGTGGCGATCTGGTGGTTGCGGTGGCGGATCGCCGTGTTCCTCAGCCGGCCAAGGCTTTGCTCGACATAAGCCAGCGGCTCCATGCCGGGTACCGGCATCAGCGTCGGCAGCGTTTCCTCGACGAGCATGCGGTGCACGAAGACCGACAGCAGCGGGTCGGCGACGGCATCGAATGTGTGTTCAAGTCCGGCCAGCACGCCGAGGGTCGCAAGCGTCGTCTGGGCGCCGTTCAGCACCCGCATCTTGAGATGTTCGAACGGCGTCACGTCTTCGACGAAGGTCGCGCCGGCCAGATCCCAGCGCGGCATGCGGCCGGCGAATTTCTTCTCGATCACCCATTGCCGGAACGGCTCGCCGACGGCAACGGCGGCATCGCGGTAACCGAACCATTGTTCGACGCTGTCGAGATCGTCCTGGGTCACCGCCGGTGCGATGCGGTCGACCATGGCCGAAGGGAAGGCGGCGTTGGCCGCTATCCAGTCGGCCAGGCCATTGCCGCGCCGTTCGGCAAAGGTCCGCACGACATTTTCGAGGATGACGCCATTGGTCGGGATGTTGTCGCAGGAGAGCAGCGTCAGCTTCCGGCCATGCGTGGCGCGGCGCAGTTCCAGCGCCCGCGTCAATATGCCGGGCACGCTGCGCGGTGCTTGCGGGTTGGCGAGATCATGGACGATATCGGGATGGCCGAGATCGAGCGCGCCGCTGGACGGGATGTGGCAATAGCCCTTTTCCGTCACCGTCATCGTCACCAGTTCGATGTCGGGGGAGGCCAGCACGTCGAGCGCCGGCGCGGCGCTGTCCTGGCTGTCGACCACTTCGACGATGCTGCCGATGACGCGTGCCTCGACATGGCTGTTCTCGCGGATCAGCCGCGTATAGAGCCCGCCCTGACGGCCAAGCGTGTCGGCAAGGCGGGGCGGGCGGATGTTGATGCCGACGATGCCCCAGCGGTCGAACTGGAGCGAGAGCAGGTCGTCCGTGTATTCGGCCTGGTGGCAGCGGTGGAAGGCGCCAACGCCGAGATGCGCGATGCCGGGCGTCAACGCCGCCCGGTCATAGGACGGTGTCTGGACCGCGGACGGAAGCCGGTCAAGCAAGGCCGGCCCGAGCGTTTCCGGCGAGTTGGGAGCAGCGTTCACCGGTTCGCCCCGATCACCGACTGCTCCTGATCGATGACGGCGCCGGTCATCGGCCCGGCCGCGTCGGAAAGCAGGAAGACCGCGAGGCTGGCGATATCGCCCGGCTCGAGCAGCCTGCCGAAAGGCTGCGCGGCGTTGGCGGCGTCGAGCCAGCCCGGTCCATGGCCGAGCGTTTCGGACTGCATGGTGCGTTCGGCCGGCGTGTCGGTCCAGCCGACATTGATGCCGTTGACGCGGATGCGGTCGAAACGATGCGCGTTGGCGGCATTCTTGGTCAGCGTCGCCAGCGCGCCCTTGGTGGCGGAATAGACGGCAAGCTCGGGCGAGCCGCAATGGGCATTGATCGACAGGATGTTGACGATGGCGCCGCGCTCGCCGCGCTTCTTCATGTCGGCGATGGCCGCCTGCATCAGGAAGAAGGGCGCGCGCGCGTTGACGGCGAACAGCGAGGCCCAATCGTCGAGGCTGGCATCGAGGAAGGAGGCGCGGTCGGTCAGCCCCGCCGCGTTGACGAGACCGTCGATGCGGCCGAAGCGCTCGACGCAGGCCCGCGCCAAAAGGGCAGGGGTCGCCGGGTCTCCGAGGTCGGCGGCGACGAAGACTGCCGGCGTGCCCAGCCGCGAAAGCTCGGCCGCCACCGCATCGCCACGCGACTTCTCGCGGCCGGTGACCAGCAGCCCGGCCGCGCCGGAGCGCGCCAGCGTCTCGGCGATGGCGCGGCCGATGCCTTGCGTCGACCCGGTGACCAATATCACCTTGCCGTCGAGCCTGATCTCCATTCCTCCTCCCGGAACAAAGTTTCTATTTTTTGAAATATGGAACGACAATTCCCGATAGTCAATTGTGCCAGCACCACCTCATGTGCCGCGCTTTGCCGCGACGCCTTGGACCAGCGCCATGCCGACGGCCAGCGACGCCGCCAGCGAGCGGAAGCCGGCGAAGTCGGATTCCACCACCTCCAGCCAGCTGTCCGACAGCCGGATCAGCGGGCTGAACGTGCTGTCGGTGATGGTGACGATGCGGGCCTTGCGCTCATGCGCCACCGCGACGAGGTCGGGCGTGATCGAATTGTAAGGGCTGAAGGACACCGCCAGCACCGCATCCCGGCCGCCGATGCAGCCGACCTGGTCGAGCGCGGTGGAGCCGACATTGTCGACCAGCACGTTGCGCACGCCCTGCTGGGAGAGCGTCAGCGACAGATAGGTGGTGACAGGGAAGGCGCGCTTGGAGCCGATGACATAGATCAGGTCGGCGGCCGCCAGCACCTCCACCATCTTCTCGAAACTCCCGACGTCGAAGCCCGCCTCGACGCGGCCAAGCGAGGCCTGCGAGGCGCCGACCATGCCATGCAGGAAATGCAGGAGAGCATTGGGTTCGGCCTCGGTCCGAGGCTCGCCGCGCCCATCCGGCCACGACCCCTTGATGTGCTCCTTGAACAGGCCCTGGAAATCGGAAAAACCGGAATAGCCGAAGATCTGCGCGAAGCGCACCAGGGTCGACGGCTGCACGCCGGCCTGTGCGGCCACCTGGGCGATGGTGCCGAGCGCGACATCGCTCGGATGCTGCCAAAGGAAAATCGCCACCTGGCGCAGGCGCTTGGGGAAATGCACGGTACCGGACGACAGCACCGCGCGCAGCTCCTCATAGGTCTGCGGCTGGATATAGCCCAATGCCGCCAGCGAGCGCCCGCGCTTGCGCGTCGCCGCCTCGTCGCTGAGAGACCGTCCCGATGATTTGCCCGCCCCACTCATGATGTTCAGGCTAGCGCGGCACGATCGTATTACAATATGGAAATTGGAAATTATGTTCGAAAGTGGTAGCCGAGCTTGAGGCTTGGCGCGTCGCCAATGATCTGCCCGGAGGAAATAACATGGTCTACGCAACATCGGATGGGTCGGCGGGCAAGCGCCTGAGGGTCGGCATGGTCGGCGGCGGCCGCAATGCCTTCATCGGCGCGGTGCACCGGCTGGCGATGCGCCTCGACGACCAGATCGCGCTGGTGGCCGGCGCGCTGTCGTCCGACCCGGAGAACGCCGCCGCTTCGGCCGCCGAGATCGGCATCGCGCCGGAACGCAGCTATGCCGACTACCATGCCATGGCCAAGGCCGAAGCCGCGCGGCCGGACGGTATCGAGGCGGTGGTCATCGTCACGCCCAACCATCTGCATGCGCCGATCGCCACCGCCTTCCTCGAGGCCGGCATCGACGTCATCTGCGACAAGCCGCTGTCGACGACGCTCGGCGATGCCGAGGCGCTGGTGGCGCTGGCGAAGGCGAAAAAACGCCGCTTCGTCGTCACGCTGAACAACACCGGCTACGCCATGGTGCGCCAGGCGCGCGAAATGGTGATGGCGGGCGAGCTCGGCCGGATCGTGTCGGTGCATGGCGCCTATATCCAAGACTGGCTGACCAAGCCGATCGACGCCGAGGGCCAGAAGCAGGCGGAGTGGCGCACCGATCCGGCAAGGGCAGGGCAGTCCGCCGTCCTGGCCGATATCGGCGTGCATGCCTTCAACCTGGCGAGCTTCATCTCCGGGCGCGAGGCCGAGGCGGTCTCGGCCGACCTGTTCACCGCCGTGCCCGGGCGCCGGCTCGACGACAACGCGCATGTGCTGGTGCGCTGGACGGACGGGGCGCGCGGCACGATCCTGGCCAGCCAGACCTCGCCTGGCCACTACAATGATCTCTCCGTGCGCATCCATGGCGACAAGGCCGGGCTCGAATGGTCGGGTGGGCGGCCGGAGGAATTGCGCTTTTCGCCCTATGGCGAGGAAACCCGCACGCTGGTGCGCGGCGGCCACGGATCGACGGCGGAGGCGCGGCGCGTGTCGCGCATGCCGGCGGCGCACCCGGAAGGCTATATCGAGGCCTTCGCCAATTTCTATCGCGACGCCGCTGATATCATCCGCGCCCATCGCTCTGGCGGTACGGTCGATCCGGCACGCGCGGCACAGGTGCCCGACGTGGTCGATGGCGCACGGGGAGTGAAGTTTGTCGCGGCGGCGGTGGAGTCGAATGCCGCAGGCGGGGCCTGGACGGCGGCACGGTTTGGAGGATGACAGCGGATCTCTCGACAAGCGGGGAGATCACTCAGCCCAGTTGCTTCGCCAAGTCAGCCAGCATCGGGCGCTGCCCGGCAAGGATTTTCACCTCGGCCTCGGGCAGGCTGAACCAGCCGGCTCTGTCGACCTCGGGAAATTCCTTCATCGACCCGGATCGCGGCGGCCATTCCATGGTGAAGGTATTGCTGCTGATGGCGGCCACATCGATCCCGGTTGTGGTCTCGACGGACCAGGCGATGACGATCTTGCCGCCCGGCTGCCTGTAGTCGCCGAGGCGCGTGAAAGGTCCGCCGACCTTGATGCCTAGCTCTTCCGCGGTCTCGCGTTGCGCCGCGGCGAGTTCGTCCTCGTCTTCGCCGACCAGCCCCTTCGGGATCGACCAGGCGCCGTCGTCCTTCTTCGCCCAGAACGGGCCGCCGGGATGAACCAGAAGCACGCTGACATCGCCATCGCCTCGGCGATAAATCAGCAGGCCTGCACTGCGTTTTGCCATTTTTGTGTGTCCGTTTGCGGCGCCGGTGCGAAGTCGGCGCTCACCTGATTCTGCGTGGATCATGGGCGCCGGTCTTGCGCCGGGAGATTGCGACGTTATGTCAGGTGCATCCGCATTGCACCCCATTGCGGGGGCTTGCAATCTGACAGCATGGTTTGGGTTGCGTCGAAGTCAGGTGGGACGTCCGAAATGCAACTGGGTCTGATCGGCTACTACAGCGATTTCGTGGTTTATCCGCTGGTGATCGCCGTACTGGGGATCGCCGGGCTGATCGAGGCAGGCGAAGAGAGCGCCCCGGACTGGATCGGCACGGTGCTTATCTGCCTGGGCCTGTGGACGCTGATCGAATACGTCCTGCACCGCTTCGTCCTTCATCACGTTCCCTACATCAGGGATCTGCACGATCGTCATCATGTCGAGGAGCGCAGTTCTGTGGGCACGCCGACCTGGCTCAGTCTCGGTGTGCATGCGTTGATCGTACTGCCCGTTTGGATGCTCTCGGATTTCGCGATCGCCAGCGCGGTCGGTTGCGGGCTGATGCTGGGCTATCTCTGGTACATCAGCGTTCATCACATGATCCATCACTGGCATCCCTCGCATCCGAGCTACCTCTACACGCTCAAGCGCCGCCATGCCGTGCACCACCATATCGACGACACCGCCAATTTCGGTGTGACGTCGATTTTCTGGGACAGGGTTTTCGGCACGGCCCGGCTTTGAGGGCAGTAGGGCAGTAGGGCAGTAGGGCAGTAGGGCGGCCGTTCAGCGCCGCTTGCCGCGGCCGGCGGAGGACTTGGCGCCGCGTGGTCCTGTCCGCACCGGCGTGTTGTGCTGGTTTTCACCGGACAGTTTGCGCCAGCGGGCCAGGCGCTCGGGATCGAGCGTGCCGGCCTTGATGGCAGCCTGCACCGCGCAGCCCGGTTCGTGCACATGGGTGCAGTCGCGGAACTTGCAAAGTGGGGCAAGCTCGGTGATCTCGGCAAACAGCGTGTCGATGCCGTAGCCGACGTCGCTGACCTGCAGCGTGCGCATGCCCGGCGTGTCGATCACCCAGCCGCCGCCGGCAATGGCATGCAGCGACCGTGCCGTGGTGGTGTGGCGTCCCTTGTCGTCGTGTTCGCGAACGGCTCCGGTCTGCTGCGGCGATTGCCGCGCTGATCCGGCCAACGTGTTGACCAGCGTCGATTTGCCGACGCCGGAGGAACCGATCAGCGCCACCGTGTGCCCCGCGCCGCACCAGGCGGCGAGGGCGGTCGCGGCACCCGCTATGCGCGGGTTCAGCGTCACCGCGGTCAATCCGCGCTGCAGCGCGGCGGCTTGGCGCTGATACGCCTCGGCGTCTTCAGCCGTGTCGGCCTTGGTCAGCAGGATGACGGGTGTCGTTCCGGCCTCGTTGGCCAGCGCCAGATAGCGCTCGAGCCGCGCGATGTTGAAGTCGGCATTGCAGGAGGTGACGATGAACAGCGTGTCGACATTGGCCGCGGCCAGCTGCGGCACCCGGCCGCCCTGGGTGCGGCGCTCCAGAACCGTCTTGCGGGTCAGGCGACGCTTCACAAGCTGATCATGCGGCTCGACGAGCACCCAGTCGCCGACGGCATAGTCTCCGGTGGTGGCCTGCGGCGCCAGCGTCAGGTCGGTTTGCCCTGCCTGGGACAGGCCGCTCAGCCGGTCACGGTGGACCATGGCGATGCGGGTCGGGATCAGGCTTGCCTCGCCCAGTTCAAGCTGATCGGCGAAGAAATCCGACCAGCCAAGGTGGACAAGCGATGGTGACGAGGCTGGGGAGGAGGCCGTCAAGGCTTCGACCAAGGGTACGGCGTCGCGGACATCGGACAGTATCCCGGCGAGATGGGAGAGGCGAGGACCTCTCAGGATGCGCGATCCGCCCGAGAGGCTGTATGGGCGGCATGGCGCGGTTTGGCAAGCATTTCACGGCGACGGCCGGGCTTGGGTGGTCGTGTCATCACCTTTTCTGGTGCCCCGCGATAACTTAATCCAGTGTACTACGCTTTTGGCAGGGCGAGGTCTGTTGCCTCAGCGTGACATCTTTGCTTTCTCTGCTTCGAGTTCATCTGTTTTTCGAAGGATTCGGTAGTGGTACGAAAACCTAGCATGGACGCTCCAAAGTCTGCTCACCTAACCCCCGACGACATGCGACGTGGAAAGCGCCGCCTGGAGAAGCGCCTGGCCGAGGTTACGGAATTCGATCCCAAGACCCTTGATCAAAATGACCCTTGGGCCACAGTGCGACCATTGTCGACGTCGGTAGAAACCGCTCTTGACGAGACCTTTGGAAAAGGAAGTATCGAGTATAATCGGTATTTCCCGGCTTCTAAGTTCGATTGGCCGCTTATATTGGGAGGTGATGTTGCTTACCATGACAAGGTAAAGCATGTTGCGGAAGATCGAAATCGTTCTATTCAATTGCTGCAGGCGGCAATCCGTCTACTTGATGAAAGAATAGAGGAGGCGGCGGATCTATCTGGTGGGGAGCGGCTTCAGAAGGCTGTATTCGATGGGAATCGGTCAAACAAGATCTTTATCGTCCATGGCCATGATAACGGAACGAAGGAATCTGTCGCCCGTTTTGTGACGAGACTTGGTTATGAGCCTATCATTCTCCACGAGCAGGCCAATAAAGGGCGGACCATAATTGAGAAATTTCGAGACGAAGCGGACAGTATTGGGTTCGCTATTGTCCTTATGTCACCGGACGATGAGCTGGTATCGGGAATGAAACGCGCCCGCCAAAATGTAATCCTCGAATTGGGCTTCTTTCTTGGCCGATTGGGGCCCTCCAATGTGGCTGCCCTAGTAAGAGGTGATGTCGAAACCCCGAGTGATTTCGATGGTGTGATCTACACGAAGGTTGACGATTCCGGAATTTGGAAGGTTTTACTTGCGAAGGAACTGAAGGCGGCTGGATATTTGATCGATCTTAACAAGGCGCTGTAGCCAATCTGAATGAATTAAGTGAGCATAAACTGTAAATCGGAACGTACGATATCTCATTATCCGGCTGCAAGATGATTTACCTGTCAGGCGGTCTATTTCCATTGTGAAATTTCGACACTCAATCCTGTCAACTGTCTGGAGGCTGGTGTGCCCGTTGATAATGTCTTGCGTCGCCTCGGTGGTATTAGAAAGCAGTTGATGGCCAGCTACGAAGCAAGTGCACCTATGTCTGCTGCTACGAAAGGGCGTGAGCGCGAAACCTTTGTAGATGGATTTCTTAAGGATGTATTTCCACCAATTTACAGATTTGGTTCTGGCGATGTCGTGGACTTGGAAGGCAATCAATCAGGTCAAATAGATGTCGTTGTAGAGTTTCCCCTCGGGCCATCACTGCCCGCTGTTGGCAGTCCGCATCATCGACTCTATCTTGCTGAAACTGTTGCCGCGACCCTCGAAATAAAATCCGATATACAGGCGCAATGGAAAGAAGTTATTCACACTGCGAACTCGCTTTCAAAAATAAAAAGGAGCTCTCCCTCTGGCTTAATAATAGGATCTCGACCATCGCCTCGCATTCCTTTTATAGCTATTGGTTTCAAGGGATGGTCGCGTGCAGATATTGTCAGGCAGAAATTAGTTGATAATAGTGCTATTGACGCGATTTTGATTGTCGAACATGGAATTTTTGCTACCTCATCAGAGTTTGGTAGCTTAGCGGAATTTGGCGAACAATCCGTTTGGCTTGCGATCTCTCTTCTATATGAATTTACTGGTCGTTTAATCTACTCAACATTCAATGGCGCGAATTATGCCGCAACTCCCAAGGTCGCCGATGCGCTTTCTCCGCCTCATCGCTCAGGAGATCAAATACTGCTAACTATGTAGTTTTGAGATTGCTGACATCTAGCGTCGGCCACCTACCGTAGCTGACGTTGGAGCTTTCTTCTGCTCACAGTTCCTTCTCCGCCAGTTCCCTGAATTCGTCGGGCACGGAGCGCGCCGCTTCCAACGCCACGGTGCCGTAGCCGACGGCCTGTTTGCCGAAGCGCTCGCGGATCTTGTCGATGGCGCGGTCGGCGCCGAAGCGGGCAAGGCCTTTTTTGCTGCCCGGCCGGCGCTTCTCGTCGGCGAGGCCGAGCGGCAGGTCGAGCTGCAGTTCGGCGCTCTCCTCCAGATGCGAAACCGAGATCGCCAGCAGCGAGATCGTCTTTTCCCGGGGATGATCGGCGAGCACGCCGCGCACCAGGTCCTGTGCGATCTCGGCCAGCATGGTGGTCGCGGAGATCGGCTGCTTTAGCGTGATCGAGCGCGTGACGGCGCTGAGATCGGCAAAGCGCACGCGCACCGTCACCGTGCGGCCGGGCCGCGCCTTGGCGCGCAGGCGGCTGGCGACGCGGTCGGCCAGGTGGAGCAAGGTGGGCACGATCACCCGCGCCACGGCGGGTTTCTGGCCAAGCGCCGATTGCGCGCCTGCCGAGTGTGCCCGGCGCCTGGTCTCCAGTTTTCTCGGATCGCGATTCCACGACAGGGCGGCAAGCTTTTCGCCGGCGGCGGGGCCGAGCAGCCGCGTCAGCGCGCCGCTATGCGTCCTGGCCAGCTGGCCGATGGTCTCCACGCCGATCTCGGCCAGCCGCGCTTTGGTCGCCGGGCCGACGCCCCACATCAGGGAAACCGGCAAATCATGCAGGAAGGCGAGCTCGGTGCCGGGATCGACCACCACCAGCCCGTCGGGCTTGGCGACCTGCGAGGCGATCTTGGCCAGATGCTTGGTGCGGGCCACGCCGATCGAGATCGGCAGGCCAAGTTCCGTGCGCACGCGGTGGCGGATCGCCGTGGCGATCTCTGCCGGTTGCCCGAACAGATGCGTGCAGCCGGCGACATCGGCGAAGGCCTCGTCGATGGAAATGCGCTCGACCACCGGCGTGAAATCGTCGAGCACCTTGATCGCCGCGTCGCCCAGCCGCTGGTAGTGGCTGAAATTGCCGCCGACGAAGATCAGTTGCGGGCAAAGCTCGCGGGCCTTGCGCCCCGGCATGCCGCCACGCACACCAAAGGCGCGCGCTTCATAGGAGGCGGCGAGCACCACACCGCCGCCGACCGCGATCGGCTTGCCGCGCAGCGATGGATCGAGCAGCTGCTCGACCGAGGCATAGAACGCGTCGAGATCGGCATGCAGGATGGTGGCTGTCGTTTCCATCCCGACCGCTCATCCGCAGTTGCTGATAGATGCGAACGAATAGAGAACAAAAGGTGATTTCTGTCAAGGGAAACCGTTTGCTGAAACCCGTTCCGATGAGGGAAGGAGGGGCGGCGCCTAGACAATATGCTCGGCCCGCAGCGCGGCCTTCATCCGTTCCAGCGCCGGCTCGCCGCCGACCGCCAGTTCGTCGGCAATCCGGGCCAGGTGGCCGTCGGCCTTGCGGTGCTTGCTGCCCCAGGCGCCGAGCGTGGCCAGCACCGGCAAAAGGTCGATGCCGGCCTCGGTCAGCCGGTAGATCGCCTTCAACCCATGGCTCGGGTCGTCGCTGCGGGTGAGGATGCCTTCGTCCTGCAGCGTCTGCAACCGCTCCGCCAGCGTGCGCGAGGAGATGCCCTCATCGGACTGCAGGAACTCGCGAAAATGCCTTTTTCCGGCGAAGGCCAGGTCGCGGATGATGAGCAGCGTCCAGCGGTCGCCGAGCAGTTCCAGCGACAGGCTGATCGGACAGCCGGATCTTTCACGCGTCGACATCTCTATGCTTCCATTTTTAAATCACTTTACTATTGACATCATTTTTGGCTCGCGTCAATGGTTCCAAAAGTAAAGCAATTTTCTTTTGATCCCGCGGGGAGACGACGATGAAGAAGCTCATCCTTCAGATGCAGATGTCGGTCGACGGTTTCGTCGGCGCCTATGAGGATCATGGCTGGCAGCTCTGGGAATGGGGCGACGACAGCGCCTGGGACGAGGAGCTGAAGCGCGACTTCAACACCATCTTCGCCGGGATCGACACAATCCTGCTCAGCCGCAAGATGGCCGAGGAGGGGTATCTGACCCATTGGGGCAATGCGGCGAAGAGGTTTCCGGCCGATCCGTTCCACGCCTTCGCCCAGCGCATCGTGGAGGCCCGGAAGGTGGTGCCGAGCGGCAGGCTGAAAACCTCGCGCTGGGAGCGCACGACGGTGGTCAGCGGCGACCTGCCGCGCGAAGTATCCGCGCTGAAGGCGGGCGAGGGCGGCGACATGGCCGTCTTCGGTGGTGCCGGCTTTGCGTCGGCGCTGATCGCGGCCGGGCTGGTCGACGAGTTCCAGCTGTTCATCAACCCGGCGGTGCTGGGTGCGGGACGCCGCATTTTCGAGCAGGGCGGTTTCCAGAACCTGCTCCTGCTCGGCTCGAAGGCCTATGCCTGCGGCATGGTGGTCAACCGCTACGCCCCGGCGCGGTGATCGGGTACGGCGAGGTTCCTAAAAAAACCGTTTGGCCAGAATCCTTTGCCCTCGCCTGTTCGTCTTCAAGGTGCGGTTGCCGGCGTGGCGGCCGCCTCAATCCCAGACGGAGAAGACGATGATCCTGGTGACAGGCGCCACGGGCCTGAACGGCAAAGCGATCGTGCGCGAGTTCGCGCGGCAAAAACACGAGGTGAGGGCGCTGGTTCGCGACCCGAAGCGGGCGTCCATGGCGGGGCTCGGCGGACTTGCCGGCGTCGAACTGGTCGAGGGCGACATGCGCCGGGCGGAAACGCTGGGCGCGGCACTCGACGGCGTCGACCGCGTCCTGATGATTTCGACCGCCGCCGAAGACATGAGGGAGACGCAGTGCCGTTTCATCGATGCCTGCCGGCAGGCCGGTGTCGCGCATGTGGTGAAGTTCTCCGGTGCCGAATCCAACATCGGCTACGACGCCACGAAGTTCCGCTTCACGCGCATGCATGAGGAGGTCGAGCGCTATCTGGAAGCGGCCGGCATGGCCTGGACGCATCTGCGCCCCAGCCAGTTCATGCAGGTGTACCTGCGCGACGCGCCGACCATTGCCGCCGAGGGGGCTTTCCACCTCGCGCTCGGCGACACCGAACTGTCGCCCGTCGACGTCGAGGATATCGCCAAGGTAGCCTTCCGGCTGCTGCGCGATGGCGGCCATGAAGGCGAGAGCCTCGACATGACCGGACCGGAAGCGCTGACCATGACCGGCATCGCGGCGCGCATATCGCAGGCGATCGGCAAGCCGGTCCGCTATGTCGATATCAGCCCCGCGGAGCGGCGGCGCAATTTGCTGGCCGCCGGCATTCCGGCCGGTTTCGCCGATGCGCTGGACGAGCAACTGGCCGAGCGGCTGCGGCGGCCGAAATCGCGGGTGCATCTGGCGACTCACGACATGTTCGGCGTGCGGCCGACGCCGTTCGTCGAATTCGCCCAACGCCACGCGGCCATGTTCAGAGGCGAGGCTTAGCCGAACTTCGGGAAAAAGCATCGGCGGCGTATCCTTTTTGCCCGCCCGTCCGTCTCTGCTTCTCGAAGGTCGCAGTCGGCGATCGGCAACCCCGGGAGACCATCATGGCGAGCACTGAGAGCGAGGCAAACAGGAACCACTACGCGGCGATCGCAGCCAATGCGGGCAAGCTGACCAGCCCGCAGGCGATCATCGACTACAACGACACGCATTGGACGGCGCTGACCGGCGAGCCGGGCGGTGTCGACTATAGCGAGGTGGATGCCGGCGGCGTGCCGGCGCTGTGGATCGTGCCGAAGGACGCCGACGCGCGGCGCGTGCTGTTCTACGCCCATGGCGGCGGCTTCATCGGCGGTTCGATCTACACGCACCGCAAGCTGGTCGGCCATCTGGCCAAGGCCGTCGGCTGCCGGGCACTGGCCTACGATTATCCACTGGCGCATCAGGCCAAGCACCCGGCGCAGCTCGAGGCGGCGATGGCCGCCTGGAACTGGCTCATCGACCAGGGCGTCGACGCAAAATCGATCGCGCTTGCCGGCGATTCCTGCGGAGCGGTGCTGACCTATGGCGTGCTGCAGCGGCTGCGTTCGCAAGGCCGGCCGTTGCCAGCCGCCACGCTGATCATCTCCGGCTGGTTCGACATGGCACTGACCGGCGCCAGCTACGAGACCAACCGGAAGAAGGATCCGGCCTTCGCCAGGGAGGCCGTCGACTGGCTGGTGACCAACTTCATCGGCGACCGCGACCGGCTCGATCCGGAGGTCAGCGCGCTCTACGCCGACTTGAGCGGCTTTCCGCCAGTGTTCCTGCAGGCCGGTGCCGACGAGGCGCTGGTCGACGAAAGCCGCATGTTCGCCGAGCGCGCACGGCAGGCGGGCATCGAGACGCGCCTCGATGTCTTCGACGGCATGCTGCACTCCTTCCAGATGATGGCCGGCCGGGCGCCGGAGGCCGATGACGCGATCGGCCGCTTCGCCGCCTGGGTGCGGCCGAGGCTGGGCCTGCCGGATGCCGTCGCCATGGCGACCGGCGAAAGGGCGGCGTGACCATGCGCCGGCTGGGCTTGGCGCTTGTGGAAGTGCCGCGCTTGCGCGATGTTGCCATGACGTTAGAGCAGTACACCGTTTCACGGAAACGGCGAACTGCTCTAACTCTTTGTCTTGACGCAATTCCCAAGGGCAAGCGCTACGCGCTTGTCCCGGGAAAACCGCTACACACTTTTCCTGGAATTGCTCTAAGCGACGTGCCGCGATGAACCAGCAGATCCGCGCATCCCGTGAAACGAGGCAAGGCATCGAGCCGCGCCTCGATCCCGAAGGCCTGTTCGACCTGCGCTACAGGGCATTCCTGGAGACGGTCTCGCATTTGCGCGTCCGTCTCCACCGCTACTGCGCGCGCATGACCGGCTCGGCTCTCGACGGCGAGGACATCATGCAGGAGGCGCTGTTCGAGGCCTACCGCAAGATCGCGCTGCTCGACGATGCACAGGCATTGCGGCCATGGCTGTTTCGTATCGCCCATAACAGGTGCATCGACTTCATCCGCAACCGCCGCACGCGGCTCAAGGCCGAAGCCTCCTATGCCAGCGATGAGATCGTGCTGCCGGTCGAGCCCGCCGGTGCGGGCGCCGGCCGCGCCATCGAGCGGCTGGTGGTGCACCTGCCGCCGAAGGAGCGCGCCTGCGTGCTGCTCAAGGATGTCCTCGACCATTCGCTGGAGGAGATCGCCGACCTGGTCGGCTCGACATCGGGCGGCGTCAAGTCGGCGCTCAATCGCGGCCGCGCCAAGCTCGCCGCTCTTCCGGCGCAACCGGTCGCGGCACCCGCGCACGACCCGGAACTGGAGCGGCTGCTCGGCCGCTATGTCGAACTCTTCAATGCCAGGGACTGGGACGGGGTGCGGGCGCTGACCAGCGCCGATGCCCGGCTGCGGGTTTCGGACTGCTACAATGGCCTGCTCTCGCGCTCGCCCTATTTCATCGAATACGAGCGCGGCGAGCCCTGGCGCATGCGGCAAGATGCGATCCAAGGGGAGGCCGTTCTGGTCGTCGACAGGCCGCGGGGCCAGGCATGGCGGCCGGCCTATCTGGTGCGTATCCATGCCGATGGCGGCGTCATCGATCGCATCGCAGACTATTATGCCTGCCCCTGGATCCTGGAGATGGTCTTCGCGGACGGATGACGGACCGATCCGGCCCGCGCCCTATTTCATCGAGTCGGCGGCCGCCAGAATGACATCGGCCACCTCGCGCGGCTTGGAGAGCATCGGAACGTGGCTGGTCGCAAGCTCGGTCACCTCGGCGCCGATCGCCTTGGCCATCGCAGCTTCAGCCGCCGGCGGTATCATGCCGTCGTGGCTGGCGACGATGTAGAAGCTCGGCCTGGTCTCGTAGGCGGCGGCCGTCAGCTTCTCGTCGAAGATACCGGCAAAGGGCGGACCTTGCGTGGCTGCGATCAGGCTGATTTCGCTCGGCGGCAGGTCCTGCGCGAAATATTTGGCGACGCCTTCGGCGCTTAGCCTGACATAGCCGCCGCTATCGGCTTCCAGGGCGCTTGCCCAGGGCAGCGGCGGCTGCCCCTTGCCAAGATCGTTCACCGACACGCCCTTTGGCGGCGCGAAGGCGGCGACGTAGACCAGCGCCTTGACCTTGTCGTTCACGCCCGCCTGACTGATGACGACACCGCCCCAGGAATGGCCGACCAGGATGACCGGCCCCGGCTGGGCATCGATGACCCGCCTGGTTGCGTCGACATCGGCGGCCAATGAGCTCAACGGGTTCTGCACCGCCACCACATTGAGCCCCCTGGCCTCCAGCAAGGGGATGACCTTGCTCCAGCTCGAGCCGTCGGCAAAGGCGCCATGCACCAGCACGACCGTTTTCTTCGGCGCGCCGGCCGCCGAGGCCGGCGCGGCCATCGCCATCAGGACGGCGGCTCCCGACAAGAGAAGATGCGACAACGACATCGAATGGCTCCATTTTTGTCGTGACAGGCCGCTTGCGCGGGACAACCCATCGGCTTGGTTTCATGAGATCGGGTTCAGCAGGCCCCAGACGATCGCCGGCCGGTTGTCACCTGGCGAGGAAATCGGTGATGAGCTTGACCGTGGCATCCGGGTTTTCTTCCATGATCCAATGGCCGGATGCGGGCACGATGGCGCCCGTCACGTCCGACGCGACGAACCGCAGGATGTCGGCCTGTGACGTGCCCGCCGATTTCTCCGCGCCGACTGCCAGCACCGGCATGGGCAGCTTGCCGCCGGCGGCAAGCATCGCCTGGTTGTCGACGGCGTCCTGGTCGAATGCCTTGAACTGCTCGAAAGCGTCATGCATGGCATGCGGCCGCGCATAGAGTTTTGCGTAGTGGACGCGCGTCGCCTCGTCGATCTTCTTCGGGTCGGCCGACAGTTCGTTGTAGAAGCGGTCGAGATAGATGCGCTCGCGGCCCGCCACCAGCCGCTCCATGTCGGGGCCGCGGAAGTTGAAGTGCCACAGCAGCGGGCTTTGCTTGATCTTGTCCCAGTCACCTATGCCCGGCAGCGGTGCGTCGATGACAACCCATTTCGTGATGCGCTTCGGATATTGCGCGGCCAGCGCATAGCCGACCATGTTGCCGATGTCGTGCGTCACCAGGTCGGCCTTGTCGATCTTCAGCGCATCCATCACGCCAGCGATGTCGATCGCCTGGTTCTTCTTGGCGTAGCCGCTGTCCGGATGCGCCGAAAGGCCCATGCCGCGCAGGTCCGGCACGATCACCGTGTGATCCTTCATCAGCTTTGTCGCCGCCGGTGCCCACATGTCGCCGGTATCGCCGAAGCCGTGCAGTAGAATGACCGCGGGCCCTTGTCCGCCGACGCGCACATGCAGGCTGGTGCCGTTGGTCTCGATCGACTGGGTCTTGAAGCCCGCCGGAAACGGGATCACGCGCGCCGAGGCCGGAGCGGCGAGTGACAGCAGACCAAGCACGATAACCAAAGGACGAAACATGATGCATTACCCCGAGCTTTTGTGGCCGCCGTATCGCGGTCCTTCGAACTATGGCACCATGTCCTTGATTTCGTTAGGCGCCGGTCGCCTGATTGTGAATTCGGGAACGCCGAACAATGCTAAAGCTTGAAGCCGCCGCCGCGTTTGTCGCCGTCGCGGAATCCGGTTCGATCAGCGAGGCGGCCAGGCGCATGAGCCTGTCCAAGTCCGTCATCAGCGAGCGGCTGTCGGAGCTCGAGCGCAGCCTCGGCGCAAAACTGCTGGACCGCACCACCCGCAAACTCTCGATCACCGAAGCGGGGCGGGGTTTCTACGAACGCGCCAGGCGCATCATGCAGGAGGTGGCCGATGCCAGAGCCGAAGTCGCCGAACATCGCGGCGAACTGGCTGGGCCGCTCAGGATATCGGCGCCGACCAGTTTCGGCATCCTCCATCTCGGCCCCGCGCTGTATGGTTTCCTGGCCAGGCACCCGGGGATCGAACTGACGCTTGATCTCGACGATCGTTTCGTCAGCATGGTGGCAGATGGTTACGATGCGATCGTGCGTCACGGGCCCGTCGTCGATGACGGACCGGTCATCGTCAGGAAGCTGGCTTCCAGCGCGCGATTCCTGGTGGCCTCGCCGGACTACATCGAGCGGTTCGGACGACCCGCGACCACCGACGACCTGAAACGCCACAAGGGCATCATCTATTCCATCCGGGGCGCCGCCGACTGGCGGTTCAAGATTTCGCGGCGGCTGGTGACGATCCGCCCGCAAACCGCGCTGCGCGTCAACAACGGGATCTTGATGCGCGACGCCGCTCTTGCCGGCCTCGGCCTGGCATTGCTCCCCGCGTACTTCATCCAGACCGAGATCGCCGACAAGCGATTGACGGTCGTCGATGTCGGCGCCGAGCCGCAAGGCGCCACCATCTATATCGCCTATCCCGAGGATAGGCGCGGATCCGCCAAACTGCGCGCGCTCACCACATGGCTGCGCGACGCCTTTGGCGATCCGCCCTATTGGGAGGCTTGAGCGGCGCTCACCTGGCATCGTGAAAAATGATGCCGACCGTGTGGCGCATGCCCGAGCGCAGCCGGCTGACGCCGTGGCGCAGGTTGACGCGGTAGTTGCCCTTGGTTCCCTGCACCGGCCGGTTGTGGACGGCGAAGGCCACCGCATCGCCCTGGCGCAACGGCACCACCTCGACCCGGCTCTGCATGCGCGGCCGCTGCTCGGTCAGCGCGAACTCGCCGCCGGTGAAATCCTCGCCCGGCTCGGAGAGCAGGATCGCCACCTGCAGAGGGAAGGCGAGGTCGCCATAGAGGTCCTGGTGCAGGCAGTTGAAGTCGCCGGGCACATATTGCAGCAGAAGCGGCGTCGGCCGTTCCTGGCCGGCCGCATGGCACTGGTCCAGAAACCCGGCATGGGTGCGGGGATAGCGCAGGGCGATGCCCATGCGCTCGTTCCATCTGTTGGCGACCTCTGCCAGCCTTGGATAGAGCGCGCTTCGCAGGCCGCCGATGAGGTCGGGCAAGGGATAGCGGAAGTAGCGGTATTCGCCCTTGCCGAAACCGTGCCTGGCCATGTGGACGTGACTGCGGAAATGCTGTTCCTGGGGGTAGAGGCCGGCGATCCGCCGGCACTCCTCGGGTGAGAGCAGCTTTTGCATCACCGCGCAGCCGAAGCCGTCGAGTTCGGCGGCAAGGGCCGGCCAGTCGTAGCCGGCGATGCGGGCCTCCGCGGCTTCGACCACGGATGTGGCAACCTTGGCATGGGCGTTCATATCGCGGCCTCCTTGTCCAGCAGCGCGCGCTTGCGCTCGATGCCCCAGCGATAGCCCGACAGCGTGCCGTCGGCTCTGACAACACGATGGCAGGGAATACCGAGCGCGATCGCGTTGGCGGCACAGGCGAGCGCCACGGCGCGGGCGCCGTTCGGCTGGCCAAGGAGCCGGGCAAGCGCGGTGTAGGTCATCGTGGCGCCGCACGGTATGGTGCGCAGCACTTCCCACACCCGTTGCTGGAACGGCGTGCCGTGGCGCATGTCGAGCGGCAGGTCGAGGCCGGCGGCGGGCGTTTCGACGAAGCGCGCTATTGCAGCAAGATCGTCACGCAGCCCCGGTTCGTCTTTGACCAGAACCTTGCCGGGGAAGCGGTTGGCGAGATCCTGCTCCATTGCCTTGGCGTCGTCACCGATCAGGATGGCGCAGACGCCGATGGGGCTGCGAGCGGCCAGGACTTTGCCGATCGCGGATTGGCCGATGGCGTAGGCGATGGTGTCGATGTGCGCCGTCGGTTCGGTCATGGGGGTTTGCATGATATTCATTGCCTTCACTCCTTTGTCTGTGCCTGAACCCTAGCCATGTGCCGGCGCGCGCCCACTCCGGTGCTTGCTTTCAAATTCAAATCTTCGAGGGGCTAGCGATGCCAGGGTAATCACCCTACGGCGCCCCCCTCTGTCCTGCCGGACATCTCCCCCACGGGTGGGGAGATTGGCAGCTTTGGCGCCTCCGCTCGTCCCGCGACGTTGAAAATTGGCGAAGGCCGTGATGACAGCCAATCTCCCCCCTTGTGGGGGAGATGTCCGGCAGGACAGAGGGGGCGCCGTAGGGTGCTGAGTGTGCTTATCCCACACGCGTGACGGACACCTCGCCGAGCACGAACACTTCGCCGCTCAACAGCCGCAGCTCGATCTCGTCTGTCGCGGTGCGGCTCCACTCCGCCCTGCCGCTGTCGACCAGCTCAACGATGGCGGCCAACACCCGCGACTTGGCGTCTTCCGGGCGGCTGACCGCGATCTGGCGGTTTGCGCCGGCGGTGGAGGACCTTGCCATCGCGCGCATCGCCGATCCTCGTCAGGCCCGTGAAGGCCGGTTGGCCCTGTCGGCCGCGGTCGCCGTCCCGTCGGCCTCGCGGTCAAGAAGCGCGCGCCGGCGCTCGGCGCCCCAGGCATAGCCTGAGAGGGCGCCGTCCTTGCGGATCACGCGGTGGCAGGGAATCGCGACCGCATGGGCGTTTGCGGCGCAGGCCCCGGCGACGGCGCGGGTTGCCCTGGGCGAGCCGATGCGTTCGGCGATCTCGGCGTAGGACACCGTGCTGCCGACCGGGATATCCCGCAAGGCCCGCCAGACACGCTGCTGGAACGCGGTGCCGCGCACGTCGAGCGGCAGGTCGAGGCCGAACTGTGGGGCCTCGACGAAGCCGACGACGCGGGCGACCAGCGCCTCGTAGTCGCGGTCGCCGCCGATCAGCCGCGCCCTGGGGAAACGGTTCTGCAGGTCGCGCACCAGCGCGTCCGGATCGCCGCCGAGCAGGATCGAGGCGACGCCCTTGCGGCTCGACGCGACCAGTATGGTGCCGAGCGAGGTCTCGCCGACGGCGAAGCGGATATCCTCGTTGGCGCCGCCGGCGCGGTAGCGCGTCGGCGTCATGCCGAGCATGCCGGTCGATTTCTCGTAAAAGCGGCCGCTTGAATTGAAACCGGCATCGTAGATCGCGGCCGTCACGCTGGCGCCGTCCTCCAGCCCTTGGCGGACCCGGGCGGCGCGGTGCGCGGCGGCATAGTCCTTCGGCGTCAGCCCGGTGATCGCCTTGAAGACGCGGTGGAAATAGCCGGGGCTGCGGCCGGCGGCATCGGCGAGTTCGGCGAGCGAGGGCTCTTGCTCGCCCTGTTCGATCCTGCGGCAGGCATCGGCGACCATCGCGGCATTGCCGGCCTCGAGCGATTGACCATCCGGCTTGCAGCGCCGGCAGGCGCGAAAGCCGGTCGCCTTCGCCTGAGCCAGCGTGTCGTGCAATTGCACATTGGCGGGGTTGGCCTGCCGCGACGGGCAGGAGGGCCGGCAATAGACGCCGGTCGTCGCCACCGAATACCAGAATTCTCCGTCCGCCGATTTGTCACGCGCAACGATGCGCGCCCAGCGTGGGTCGTCGGCCACCGCCAGCGGCGTCGATTTCAGATCTCTTTGCAGCGTGATGAACATGCCGGCATTGAAGCCCGCCTGGGACCGGCCCCGCCACCCGTTTCCTGACAAGCGGCTCTCGGTTCTCCTAAGCCGCGCGTTTGGGCTCCACCGCGAACGGGCTGAGTCCGAGCCAGGTCTGCATCTTCCTGCCGATGGCCCGGTCGCCGTTGAGCGAAACCTTGGCGCCGGCCTTCTCGACGGTCAACAATCCCATCCAGATCGCCGTCATCGTGTGCAGGTCTGTCGAGACGTAGAGATCGACATCGAAGCCGGGATCGTACCAGCACAGGTCGACCTCGCCGTGCTTTTCGACGATCAGCCACCATGAGCGTTTGGATGCCGGCAGATCCTGATACAGGAATTGTATCACCGTGCGCCCTTCAGGGAGCGGCGATGGGTTCAGATTGCGCCGCATGTCCCACATCAGCAGCGACGGATCGAGGTTCTTGAGCGACAGCCGTGACTCGACCCATTTCTGCCCCCAGAAGCCCATCGCCTCGACGACAGGGCGCAAATCGCGGCCGGCCTCGGTCAGCCGGTAATCGAAGATCCCTTTCTCGCCCTGGACCTCCTTGCGCTCGACGATCCCCGCCAGCTCGAGCTCCTTCAGCCGTTGCGACAGAAGGGTCGGCGACATTTTTGGGACGCCGCGGCGCAGGTCGTTGAAGCGGGTCGAACCGGCCACCAATTCACGCATCAGCACCATCGTCCAGCGGGTGCACAGCACCTCGGCGGCCATCGATAGCGGGCAGAACTGCTTGTATCCGTGCTGGGCCATGATTGGTGTCCCTCCCTCGAAGCAAGGCCGAACATTAGCCCTTCATGATTGAGGCGGCGAGTACAGAAACTGTACCGGCCCGGTACAGATCGCGGACTGGTAGGCGAGAGCCCCGCCATGCGAGCCCTTTGGCCGGTGACACGGGATATCCCTGTGCACCGCAACCAGGAGACGACCATGACTGCTTATCTTATCGCGGACATCAAGATGAAGGACCCGAAATGGGTGCCGGCCTATGCCGGCTCGGTGCACGACCTCGTCCACAAGCATGGCGGCAAGTATCTGTCGCGCAGCGGCAATGTGAAGACGCTCGAAGGCAAGCCGCTCGACACCACGCTGATCGCCCTGATGGCGTTCCCGTCGGAGGCGGCGGCGCGCGCCTTCACCAACGATCCGGCCTACGCGCCTTTCGTTTCGGCCCGTCAAGGCGGCAGCGACAGCCGTTTCCAGCTGATCGACGACACCGACCTGGCCGGAACGATCCCGTATCTGCCGAAGGGATGACCGGCATCCGCCGCATCGTTTTCGGGATCTCCAAGCAACAACAGCCACGGCGCTTGCCTGTCGCGCCGCCGTATTTCCGGCGGCCGGCCAGCTGTGCTTTTTCAAGAAGAATGGAATGGATATGATACCAGATTTCCGCAACAGGCTTGTCATGGCGGGGGCCATGCTGGCCGTCTGCACCACCTTCGCACAGGCGCATCAGGAGGCGGCTGAAGCCGTGTCCGGCCCCAATCCGCTGGCCGACAAGGTGCGGGCCGCCAACAACCGGTTTCTCGACGTGAAAGCGGCGACGGCCGAGGGCTATGCGCCCATTCCCTGCGCCAGCGGCATCACCGGCGGCGCCATGGGCATCCACTACGTCAACGGCCAGTACCTGAAGGACGACAAGATCGACATCGCCCGTCCCGAGGCCGTCATGTACGAGCCGATGGCCGACGGCACGTTGAAGCTGGTGGCGGTCGAATACATCACCTCCAAGGGACCGGCGTCGCTGGACGGACAGCTGTTCAACTTCAACAGCGCGCCCAACCGCTATGGCCTTGGTGAATTCTACGAGCTGCATGTCTGGGCCTGGAAGGGCAACCCGACCGGCACTTTCGCCGACATGAACCCGAAAGTGTCTTGCGAACACGCGATGGCGCCGAGCCAGTAGCGAGCCAGGGCCAGGCGGCTCCAGGGCCGCCTGGCCGAACGCCAGCTGGAAGTGGTTTGCCGGCCTCAGCCGAACCCGCTCATTGCGACACCGGTTCTGGCAGCGGCAGATCCAGCCCGACGGTGTCCCGGCTCGCTTGCGGCAGGAGGAAACGCCCTGTCAGATACCAGATCGCGGACACGACAAGGATCGAAAGGTAGCCGTCCACGGCATAGTGCCAGCCGGTGTAGACCGAGCCGAACAGGATGAGTGCTGCAAAAGACCATCCGGCGAAGGCCCAGCGGCGGCCGAAACCGGTGAGGAAGAAAGCATTGAGCGTGGCGATGGCGACATGCATGCTGGGCATCGCGGTGATGCCGGTGCCCAACCGGGACCTGCCGCTGTCGTGTGCATCGAGCAGATAATTGGCGGCGAACCTCACCGGCAAGGCATGCGGGTCCGCCAGCAGCGCGGCGAGCACCCCGGCAAATCGGTCGCCGCCATAGAACCGGTCGTAGAATATCGGCCCGGTGGATGACAGCATGGTCGCAAGAACGGCGCCGCAAAAAATCATGGTGAGCGCGAACGCCCAAAGATAGCGGATGCGCCGGACGGGGTTGTTCCAGAAGGCGACGAAGAGCATGACGCCGAACCATTGCATGAACCACCAGGACATGTAGGCCTTGAAAACCAGCATGGAGGCGGGCTCTGAAACAATGCGGTGCGTCCATACCCAGGGATCGATGCCGTGCAGCCAAAGATCGAATTCGGCCAGCTTGGGATCGGCATAGTAAGGCACGATCTCCGGTATGGTGATCCTGAACGTCGTGAAGGCGGTGATGCCGAGAAAGAACAGCAGGACGACCCGCGCGGCCGCCGGGCCACGTTCCCTGAGCACCCGCACTATGAACCTTGTCGGCGTTGGCCTGCCATACATCAGCGCCGCCAGCCCGAGGCCAACCACCAGGAGCACCGGCAGCACGCTGAGGAATGTCCCGAAATACTGTATGGACAGCCGCAGATAACGCTCCGGCCGCAGGCAAATCGCCGCCGCGATACAGGTAAGGCACAGGGCGGCCAGCAGCCAGTCGCTCCTGGTGACCGCGATGTCCAGGTCGAAAACGGCAAGGGACCGGCGATCGCGGCCCCGTTGCCCGGTGTGCGCACTCATCGAAGGACGTCCCGCCAGCAGCCCAAAGCACTATTGACGGGTATTTTTGCATATTGTGTATTACTATTCAGTTACACTTGGAAAAGGATAAAAATCGAAATATTAGACGTCTATAATTCTTCCTTGTTCATCAAGGAATCGTTGACGAAGATGTCACCGTGAAATGCATAACTATTGACGATGTCGTGTGGCGCTGCCGAACACCCTGACGGGTTGTCGGACCAAGGGGCCACCGCCCAGGCGGCGATGGCCCCGCCGATCAGGCTGCCTTGATCAGGCCGAGCTGGGTCAGCGCCGCGACGCCGTCGTCGAGGCCGATCTCCTCGACGATCCTGCCGTCGATCACCTTCAGCACCGTGGTGCCGGTGAAGCGCATGGCGCGTCCGGTGGCGGCGGGCAGCGAACCGGCCAGGAAATCGCCGAAAGCCGGGCCGGTATGCGTGCCGCCGCCCTCCCACTGGCCGACGACATAGTCGCCCTCGGCGATGAGATCGGCGGTGGCCCAGAAGTTGAGATCCGGGAAGGCGGCGCGGAAATCGGTCATGAAGGCCTTGATGTCGTCGCGGCCCCGGCGTGGCTCATGCAAGGAATATTTGAGCAGCATGTCGGGCGCGGCGATGTCGTCGACGACCGACAGATCGCAGGTTCCACCCCAGAAATCGGTGAACCATCTGACGACGACGGCCTTGTTGTCTTCCTGTTTGGTCATGGGAGGGTCCTCTTGTTGTCGTGCATGCCGTTTCCCCAAGGCGTGGGCGCATTCGGCCCGATGGCTGATGGGCGGCTGCTTCTCCCGAGACCGCCGGGATGGGCGGCCTCGTGCGATCACTAGGACCATTGGCCGGCGACAGAACTCCGCTTCTTGTCGGCCAATCAAAAGACCGCGAAGCGTCGGTACCGGGACCTGGACAGGGCCGTGCAGGCCAAACTCTGTTCCGCTGGGCCCAAGCCTGGCCACCTGGCCCGGATAGACTTGAGCGGTGAATGGGCACTGAAGAAGGAACTGGCCATGAAGAAGACCTACGAAAAGCCGAGGCTCGAAAAGCGCGAAAAACTGTCCAGCGTGACGGCGGCCACTGGCGTGTCAACGGTCGAGGAAAATTGACGGGCCGCCTGCTGCGGCATGCAGCGTGGGCGTCTTGACGGGCCGCTGACCTTCCCGACATGGCCATCCGCCGCTCCGGTAACTGTTTCTTCTCTGGTTTTGCGGCAGATTGTCCGTGGGTGGGGCAAGCGAAACAGACTATGGCGCGTCAGAGCAGGAAAGGTCGCAACGGAGCGTTCTGGGCCAAGGCCCTGGAACGCGCCCAACTTGGCGTCTGGGACTGGGATCTTCGCAGCGGCGATTGCTTTTATTCGGCGACCTGGGCGCGAATGCTGGGTTACGGGGAAGATGAACTCGCCAACGCCAGCGACCTGTGGCTGCAACTCACCCATCCCGAGGATCGCGAACGCGCGCTGGCCAGTGGCGATCGCCACATCGCCGGGCTGACCGATACCATCGAGACCGAACTCAGGCTGAAGCACAAGCGGGGGCACTGGGTGTGGGTGCTCGATCGCGGCGGCATCGTCGAACGCGGCGCGGACGGGCGGCCGCTGCGGCTGATGGGCGTGCAGACCGACATCTCGAAGCAGAAAGCGGCCGAAGCCGCGCTCGAACAGGTCAATGTGCGCTTTCGCCTCGCGCTCGCCGCCAGCGGCACCGGCATCTGGCACTACGACATCGCTACCAACAAGAGCTATTGGGACGCCCGCACCCGGGACATATTCGGCCTCGTCGCCGACACAGACGAGGTGGCGGGCGACCTCTGGCACACCTACCTGCACCCCGACGACAAGGAAGCCACCGAACGGGCGCACCTGCCGTCACCCGGCTCGGACGGCGTTACCGCCTCGCAGTACCGGATCATCAGGCGCGACGGCGAGATCCGCCATATCGAATCGCTGGTGCGTTTCGTCGCCGCCGCGGGCGCTGCCGGCCAGGTCCTCGGCACGGTGCGCGACATCACCGAGGACAAGCTGCGCGAGCAGGAGCTTGCCTTCGCCGCCCGCCACGATGCGCTGACCGGCCTGTGGAACCGCGCCGCCTTCGACAGGCTGCTTGCCGACCATATCGCCACGGGCATGCCGCTGGCGGTGTTCTATATCGATCTCGACTACTTCAAGGCGCTCAACGACTTCGCCGGCCACGCCGCCGGCGATCTCGCGCTGAAGAGCGTGGCGGCGGGCATCGGCCGCTGCCTGCCGCCATCGGCGCACGCGGCGCGGCTGGGCGGCGACGAGTTCGCCCTGCTGGTGCCCCATTGCGACGCCACACAGGCCGAGCGGCTGGCCGGCGCCATCCTGGCGGCCGTGCGCGGCGCCGATCTCGGCCTCGCCGCGACCTCGCGCCGGCTCGCGGCGAGCATCGGCATCGCGATCGTCGATGACCGAACCACCACGGTTGCCGACGCGCTGGCCTGCGCCGACGATGCCTGCTACGCGGCCAAGGCCGCCGGGCGCGACCGTTTCGCGGTGTTTTCAGCCGAGGCCGCTTCGGGCGGCCTCAACGCGGCACGGCTCGCCGCCGACACGGTCGACGCCATGGAGGACGGCCGGCTGAAACTGTTCGGCCAGGAGATCCACCGGCTGGGCCGGCCCTGGCAGGAAAGCCGCCATGTCGAGGTGCTGGCGCGGCTTGCCGGGCGCGCCGGAAAGCTGATTCCGCCCAGCGAATTCATACCGGCGGCCGAGCGCTTCGGCATTGCCGCCAGGCTCGATCGCTGGATCATCCGCACCGCGCTCTCGCGGCACGGCGCGGCCATGAAGTCCGGCGCGATCACGCTCGGCTTCAACCTGTCGGCGCAGACGCTGAGCGACCCGGGCCTGTGGGACTTCGTCGACGGCATCATCGAGCAAACCGGGGCGCCGCATTCGGGCATCGGATTCGAGATCACCGAAACCGCCGCCGTCACCAATTTCGACGCCGCCGAGGCGTTCGTGCGCAAGGCGCGCGAGCGGCGCTGCAAGGTCAGTCTCGACGATTTCGGCGCCGGCATGAGTTCGTTCGAATATCTCAGGCGTTTTCCGGTCGATGCCATCAAGATCGATGGTTCCTTCATCGAGCACATCGCCGAGAGCCGCTTCGACCGCGAGATCGTCTCGGCCATATCAGGCATTGCCCGCAGTGTCGGCTGCGCCGTCGTGGCCGAGAAGATCGAGCAGGCCGAGACGCTCGGCATCCTGCAGGCAATGGGCGTCGATTTCGGCCAGGGCTTCCTGCTGCACCGGCCCGAACCGCTGGAGCAGATCGTGGCACGTGCGGCCGGGCCGGCAAGCGGAGCCCGCAAGGCATCCTGATGCCTGTCGCTCAAAATCAGCTGGATTGCCGCATCGTCGCCTGGGGAAAGGCCAGCACTCCGGTCTCGGACCGCCTGTGCTGTGCTTCCGCCACCGTCTCGATGAGGAGGTCGAGGGCCTCGCATGTCGAGCGACTCGTCTCGTCATTGCCGCGCAGATAGTGATAGGCGCGTTCGAGATGGATGCGGGCGGCTGAAAAATCGCTGGTCAATGGTCCCTCCATGATCCCGCCCTAATTTATCTTGGCTCGCCCGCCGGAACGCTGGGTAAATATCCACAGGCGTTTTTTATTCAAATGCCGCCGGACCTTGCCGCGCTGTCAGGAGAGGCACCGCGCAACTCTTTGCCCGGCCTGGCCGCACGGCTAGACTGCGACTTCCTTGCCCGAGGTGACATTCATGATCGTCCAGGCCTGCATCAACGGCGCGCGTCCGCGCGATTTCCACCCGAAGCTGCCGCTCGACGCGCAGGCCATGGCAAGCGATGCCGCGGCCTGTGTCGCCGCCGGCGCCGGCGAACTGCACATCCATCCGCGCGGCGCCGACGGGCGCGAAAGCCTGGCGGCCGTCGACGCGACGGTGCTGGCGGTGCGCCGGGCTTGCCCGGGCACGCTTGTCGGTGTGTCGACCGGCGCCTGGATCGAGAACGATGTCGGGCGGACCCGCGCGGCGATCGCCGGCTGGCGCGAACTGCCCGACTACGCCTCTGTCAACCTGTCGGAAGCCGATGCGCCCGCCGTGATGGAGCTGTTGCGCCAGCGCGGCGTCGGCATCGAGGCCGGGCTTGCCACGACAGAGGATGCCGAGCGCTTCGTGGCGCTTGCCGACCGCAACCGGGTGCTGCGCATCCTGGTCGAGATCGACATCCAGGACCTGGCGGCAGCGCTCGACGAGGCTCGAGGCATCGGCGCCGTGCTCGAACGCGCCGAAATGCGGCGGCCGATCCTGCTGCATGGCGCCGACGCCACGGTCTGGCCGTTCGTGGAATTGGCGCGCCAAAAACGCTGGTCGACGCGGGTCGGGCTGGAAGACGGCAAGACGCTGGCCGATGGAACGGTGGCGAAAGACAATGCCGAAATCGTTGCGGCGGCGGCGGCGATTTTCTCGTCGCGGGGCTGATCCTATTGCCTCGTCTCCTCCGGCGCCGCGATCCGCAGCACCAGCGCGGCCAGCGCGATCACCGGCGGAACGACGAAGCACCAGACATTGACGAAGGCGAAGCCGAGTGCCGCTGCCGCGCAGCCGGCGGCGAACACGGCGACCGCCGCCGCCATGCGCCGCAGGCGGGCAACAAGCGCCGGGCGGGCCTGCGGCGCCAGCCCGCCGACGAGGTCGGCCAGGTCGATCATGATCTGGGTGGTGGTGCCGGTCATCAGCGTCGAGGGCGGGGCTGCCGCCAGATGGACCCGGTGCACCGCGTTCTGGATCGCCATGGCGGCGACCAGCACCATGCCGGTGACGATCGCGGCCGCGCTGTCGCCGCTGGCGAAAGGGCCAAAGCGGATCGCCAGGGCGGCCCCGATGACAAGCAGCGCCAGTTTGGTTCCCAACAGCGGCCCGAGCGCCGGCCGGCCATGCCGGCGCAGATGTTCGCCGGCCAGCCGGGTCAGGATGACGACGATGCAGAACACCGGCAGCGCCAGGAGCTTTGCCAGCACGCCCGAAATACCGAGCACCAGCGAGGCGCCCAGGGTGACGAAGTTTCCCGTCACATGCGCGGTGAACAAGCCCTGCAGCGCCAGGAAGCCCGCCGTGTCGACATAACCGCCATTGAGACTCAACAGCAGCGGCAGAGTGGGCTTCATGGCGGCATCTCGCTTCCGGGGATCAGGCAGCGTCTCATATCCCCGCGCGGCAATCCAGCTGCGAGCGCACCAACCGTATCGATCGCGGCACCTCTTGCCGGCGGCGGGCGAGACATCCCGTCATACAGACCGGCGCATGACAAATTTATTAGAGGGCACTTGAGGAACAATCGAAACGAGGGCAAGTTCGGAGAGGGGTGCGGGAGGAACGTGTCCAACTGTTTGGGAACTCTCGCATGTCGCTGTCCGGTACTACAACCCGCTACGGAGGCCTTGCCCAGGCATTGCACTGGCTGACGGCAGTGCTCGTGCTCATTGCCTTCCTGGTTTCGGCAGGTGGTCCTCCCGAGCGCGTCTATTCAGCGGCCAGGGCCTCGACGCTGCTGGTTCATGAATCGCTGGGCTTCGCCGTTTTCTGGCTGTTGGTCATCCGCCTTGCCTGGCGACTGTTCGACCGCATTCCCGATGCCCCGGCCATGCCAGCCTGGATGGAGGTCGCTTCGAAGGCAACGCATTGGGCGCTCTACGCACTGCTTTTCGCGATCCCGGTGACCGCCATGCTCGGCGCCTGGTTCGGAGGTCACCCTGTGACGGTCTACGGCCTGGGAGCAATCGGCCCGTTTTCAGGCACTTGGGGTGCTCCGCTGGCGGAAATCCATGGCACGCTTGGCGATATCATCATGTGGCTCGCCGGCCTGCATGCGGCCGCGGCCATCTTCCATCACGTCTTTCTTCGCGATCGCGTGCTCAGCCAGATGCTGCCTGGCTTGCCCGATCCGTCCTCCGGTTTCGGGCGCCAGGCGCGGCCCTGACTCTTACTCGAGAATGATCCGGATCGCCTGATCGACCACCGGATGCAGGCCGCTGGCCTGGAAGGAGAGGCGGTTGCCGGAGCCGACATTGCTGGTCATGGCGATGGTGAGATCCGTTTCGGGGTCGTGCAGCATGACGGCGACATAGCCCGGAATGCTGCCCTGGTGGCCGTAGAAGGCGCGGTCGGCATAGGCGCTCTGGAACATGCCGGCGCCGGTTTCGCGCATGCGTGTGCCGGGAAAGCTCGCCGGCACGCGGTGTTCGAACATCTCCGCGAAGAAGGGCGGCGACAGCAGCCCACCGGAAAACAGGCCGCGCATGAAGCCCACCATGTCGGTCGGGGTCGACACCATGTCGCCGCAGCCATAGGCGGCCCCGAAGGGGAAGGAATCGGAGGAATCCTGCAATGCGTCGGAATAGGGCAGCACGCCGTCCATGCGCCACATCTCGGCGCCCGAGGCGATGTCGGCCGGCGCGTCCGGCGCCGGCGGCGGCCGGTGGTAATAGCCACGGACCATCGATTTTTCCGGAAAGGCCTCGGTCGCCGGCGACCAGGTGTTTTTCAGGCCGAGCGGCTGCAGGATCGCGCTTCTGACATAGGCGCCCAGCGACTGGCCGGTGACGGCCTCGATCACCATGCCGGCCAGCACATAGCCGGTGTTGTTGTAGACGGCAGGACCGCCCGGGGCCTTCTGCTTGTCGGAGGCGAAGGCGATGTCGACCAGCTGCCGAGGCGTCCACCGTCGGCTCGGGTCCATCGGAATGTAATATTCGAATTCCGGCAGCCCGCTGCGATGGTTGATCAGCTGGCGCACCGAGATGTCTTTCGCCCCCGGCAGGTCCGGGAACCAGGCGGAGATCGGCGCGCCGAGGTCGAGCTTGCCGGCCTCGGCGAGCTTGACCAGTGCCGCCGCGACGAAGGTCTTGGTGCAACTGCCGATCTTGAACAGTTGGTCCGGTGTGACGCCGGCGCCGCTTTGCCGGTCGGAAAGCCCCGATGCGAGGGCGGTCGGCGTCGCGCCGTTTCGCGCATAGGCCAGCGAGGCGCCTACCGCGCCATCGGCGAGGTAGCTGTCGAGGAGGGCGGTCAAGTTTTCACGCATCGATTCTGCTTTCGCCGCTAAATTGCTGGTTTCATGGATGTCGTGGTCCATCCAGCCGAGGGATGGACCAGGAGGAGCCGGGCCTTACTCCGCTATGTCGACCGCGGCGAAATTCTGCCGGCCGAAGGGGTCGAGCACGTAGTTGAGCACGCTCTTGCGGATCGGGATCGCCACCATGGAATGGGCGATCGGCGCCACCGGCACCTCCACCTTCAGGATGGCCTGCGCCTTGCCGTAGATCGCGGCGCGTTCCTTCGGGTCGGCGGCGACGCGGCCTTCGTCAAGCAGTTTCTCGAAATCCTTGTCGCACCAGCGCGAGCGGTTCGAACCGCCCTTCACGCCGTCACAGGACAGGAGGTAGCTCAGCATGTTGTCGGGATCGCCATTGTCGCTGCTGCCGCCGAGCAGGAAGGTGTCCTGCTCGCCCGCGGCGGTGCGCTTGAGATATTCGCCCCATTCGAAGCTGACGATCTCCGACTGGACACCGACCTTGGCCCAGTCGGCCTGGATCATCTCGGCCATGCGCTTGGCGTTGGGATTGTAGGGGCGCGACACCGGCATCGCCCACAGGCTGATCTTCAGCCCGCTTTCGTGGCCGGCTTCCTTCAGCAGCTTCTTGGCGCCGTCGGGATCATAGTCGATGCCGGCATCGGTGACGGCACCGAGCTGCGCCGGCGGCACGACGCTGCCGGCCACCGTGCCCGCGCCGGCATAGACGGCCTCGACGATCGCCTTGCGGTCGATGGCCTTGGCCAGCGCGGTGCGCACGCGCGCATCACCCAGCGGCTGGTGTTCGACATTGAAGCCGAGAATGCCGATGTTCTGGCCCTTGAGATCGAGCACCGTGATGTCGGGATCGGAGCGCAGCTCGGCCACCGCGCTTGGCGGCGGCGGCGCGGCGACCTGGCATTCATTGGCCTTGATGCGCTCGACGCGGGTGGTCGGCTCGGGCGTGATGGCGAAGACCAGCGTGTCGATCTTCGGCGCGCCGCGCCAGTAATCCTTGTTGGCGCTGTAGCGGACCTGGCTGTCGGGCACATAGGCCTCGAGCATGAACGGGCCGGTGCCGACCGGCTGGCTGTCGATCAGCTCCGGCGTCCCGGCCGCCACCATCTTCTCGGTCTGCTCCAGCGACAGGATCGAGAGATAGTCGAGCGCCAGCCCGGCCAGGAAGGTGACGTTGGCTGCTGTCAGCGTGAAGCGCACCGTGTAGTCGTCGACCTTGTCGATCTTGTCGATGAGCGTGCCCATGCCCAGCGCGTTGAAGTACTCGTAAGTGCCGCCGCCGAGCTTGTGGTAGGGATTGTTGGCATCGCGCTGGCGGTTGAAGGTGTAGAGCACGTCGTCGGCGTTGAAATCACGCGTCGGGGTGAAATGCTCGTTCGACTGGAACTTCACGCCGTGGCGCAGGTGGAACGTGTAGGTCTTGCCGTCCGGTGAGACATCCCAGCTCTCGGCCAGCGCCGGCCCGACCTCCGTCGTACCCGGCTTGAACTCGACCAGCCGGTTGAAGATCGTCTTGGCGGCGGCGTCCATGGTGGAATCGGCGATGCCGATCGCCGGGTTGAAGGTCTCCGGATTGGCTTCCGAACAATAGACCAGTGTCTTGGCGTAGGCCTGCCCGCCGAGAAGGACGGACGAGGCCAGAAGGGTCGAGGCAAGCACGGCGCGCAGAACGGTGGATTTCATCGCAAACGCTCCTGATGACAGTTTCGGGGGTTGAGGGAAGGGCATGAACTTCATGGCGTTGCCGCCGGGACAAGGAAGCGGTCGGGCGCCAGCGCCGCGGCGCTGACGCCAAGCGCTGTGACATCCGCCGGCAAGGGCTGGCCGCGCATCAGCGCCGAGCTTAGCCTGGCCAGCGTCAGCGACACCTGGAAGCCGTAGCCGCCCTGGCCGCCGAGCCAGAAGAAGCCGGGCAGGCGCGGGTCGAAGCCGGCGACCGGGGTTCGGTCGGGCGCGAAGGTGCGCAGGCCCGCCCACGGCGTCGAGGGCCGGCCGATGCGCATCGACGTCGCCTGCTCGATGCGGTCGACAGCGATGGCGATGTCGATGTCTTCGGGCCAGGCGTCGCAAGGCTCGGAGTCCGTTTCGTCGGCGAGCGAGCCGATCAGCCTGCCGGCATCGGGCTTGAAGTAGAATTGTTCGTGCAAGTCGACCACCAGCGGCCAGCCGGCAATGTCGGTGCCCGCGGGCGGGTCGAACAGGAAGGCGGTGCGCCGTTTGGGCTGGAAGCCAAGGCCGGAGAGCCCGGCAAGGCCGGCGACGACATCGACCCAGGCGCCGGCGGCATTGACGACGATGTCGGCCCGATGCTCGCCGGCACTGGTGGCGATGCGGAAGCCGTCTCCAGCATGGGCGATCTCGCGGACTTCCTCGCCGGTGCGGATGATGCCGCCGCTGGCCTTCAGCGCCGAGGCGCTTGACCCCAGCATCTTGCCCGTGTCGACATCAACCGCGTCCGGCTCATAGACGCCGCCGCAGGTGGCCTCCGTGGCAATGACCGGAACCAGGGCGTGGAGTTCGGCCGCGGAGAGGCGGCGCACACTCGGCACAAGCGCCTGCAATTCGCCGGCCAGCCGGTCTATCGCCGCGTCGTCGCCGCGCCAACCGACATGCAGGGCGCCACGCCGGTGGGCGACGAAGCCGCCCTCGACGATGGCCTCCCGGCTGGCCAGCGTCAGCCCGCGCACCACCCGGTTGCCATAGGTCTCGGTGAACAGGGCGGCGGAGCGGCCGCTGGCATGGTAGCCCAGATGCGGCTCACGCTCGATGACGGTGACTTCCGCCCAGTCCCGCACGGCCGCGGCCAGCGACAGGCCGGCAATGCCACCACCGATGACGACGATTTTTTTGGAAGACTTCGACTGCATCCGCCAGTCGTAAAAATGTTTTCGTATCCAGTCAATATTTAGCGTATAAGAAAATTGTTGATGTTGTTGATGGCGGCGGGGCGTTCGACTACCTAGAGCAAGCGAGCGACGGATGGCCGCGCCATGGAGCTGACGATGTCGGAGCAACCGAACCTCGGTGATTGTCTGCGTGCGCTGAGAAAAGCGCATGGCTGGACCTTGCAGGAGGTCAGCACGCTCACCGGCGTCGCGGTGTCGACGCTGTCCAAGGTCGAGAACGACCAGATGTCGCTGAGCTACGACAAGCTCCTGCAGATCTGCGAGGGGCTCGGCATCCATGTCACGGAACTGCTCAGCGGCGACCGCAAGCAGCCGGCGTCGCGCACCCGCCGCTCGGTGACGTCACCGGCCAACACGCTGCGCCAGCTGACCCGCAACTACGACTATCGCTATCTGGCCACCGACCTGGTGCGCAAGCGCATGGTGCCGATCCGCGCCTATGCGCGGGCCCGCACGCCGCAGGAATTCGGCCCTCTGACCAGGCATGCCGGCGAGGAATTCCTGATCGTGCTCAAGGGCGAGATCGAACTGCACACCGACCAGTACGCGCCGGTGCGGCTCAAGGAGGGCGACAGCGTCTACATCGATTCCACCATGGGCCACGCCTATCTCTCGGTGGGCGAAGGCGACGCCGAGATGCTGTGCGTGTGTTCCGGCGACGAGCCCGACATGGAAGGTACGCTGTTGAGCGTGCTGGAGACCGTGGAGGGGTAGGGGCGGGAAGGCTCGAGTTCCATTACCGGATGCCAGCGCTGCCCCTCATCTGCCTGCCGGCATCCTCTCTCCGTATAGTGACGGGGAGAGGGACGCTGTCGTGAATGATTTCGCCAATCGCCAACGTTGCAGTGAAGGCGCCGACGTTACGATCCGCTCTTTCTCCCCGTCACTATACGGGGAGAAATGCCCGGCAGGGCAATGAGGGGCGGCGCTGGCTTGGGCGGTTGACGCACGACCGGTTCGTATTCGTCACGACGTTCATGAGAACGCCCGATCCCCCGCATCGAGCAGCCATTGCCGCACGGCCTGCGTCGGCTCGGGATGGCGCTGTTTTCTCGGCATTACGACATAGAAATCCTGCGTGCCCCGCATCTCGCCGCGGACTGGCTGGATCAGCCGGCCGGCGGCGAGGTCGGCGGCGACGAGGAAGCGGCTGGCCAGCGCTATGCCCTGGCCGGCGATGGCCGCGTCGATGGCGAGCCCGGTCTGGTTGAAGCGCATGCGTTTCAACTCGGTCGTCATCTTCAGGCCGACCGCCTTTTCCATGAATTCCGGCCATAGATTGTGCGCGTCGTGCAGAAGAAGGTGATGCTGGATTTCGGTCGCCGCGATTTCGGTTGTGCCGGCCGGCAGCAGGGCCGGGCTGCAGACGGCGATGATCTGCTGGGGAAACAACAGGTCGACGATCAGGCCGGAGCCGAAGGGGGCGCGGCCCTGCCGCACCGCGATGTCGACGCCGTCGGCCTGGAAGCTCGACAGGCTTTCGCTGGCCAGCACGCGCAGGTCGACCAGCGGATTGTCGGCCATGAAGTCCTGCAGCCTGGGGATCAGCCATTTGGTGGCGAAGCTCGGCGTCACGCTGATCGTCAGCCGCGCCGGTTCGGGGCGCAGAAGCAAGGTTGCTTCCGAGATCAGGTCGAAGGCGCGGCGGATGTTGGGGACATAGGCGCGGCCCTCATCGGTCAGCGCCAGGCCGCGTGGCAGCCGTTCGAACAGTTTCGTGCCGAGCTCGGCCTCCAGCCCGCGAATGTGCTGGGCGACCGCACCTTGGGTGACGTTCAACTCCTCGGCGGCGATGCGGAAGTTGAGATGGCGCGCCGAGGCCTCGAAGGCGCGCAGCGCATTCAGCGGCGGCAGGCTCAGGAAGGCTTCGGGCATGCAGGAGTTTTTCTACTGGTTGATTTCAGGCATTCTGGTTCGAACCGAGCGGAAAAACCAGCTATATCAGCGCCCGGATCCCGAAAACACCGTTTGCGGCTCCCGCCAACCCGAAGAGGAAAATCCAATGAGTGTAGAAAAAGTGGCTGTGGTCGTGGCCGGCGGCAGCGGCATGGGGGCGGCGGCGGCCAAGCGGCTGGCGGCGGATGGGTTCAAGGTCGCCATCCTGTCCTCGTCGGGCAAGGGCGAGGCGCTGGCCAAGGAATTGGGCGGGCTTGGCGTCACCGGCTCCAACCAGTCGAATGAGGATCTGCAGCGCCTCGCCGACCTGACGCTGGAGCGTTTTGGCCGCATCGACGTGCTGGTCAACAGCGGCGGCCACGGCCCGCGTGCGCCGATCCTGGAGATCACGGACGAGCAATGGCACACCGGCATGGATGTCTATCTGCTCAACGTGATCAGGCCGGTGCGCATCGTGGCGCCGCAGATGGTCAAGCAGAAGGGCGGCGCCATCATCAACATCTCGACCGCCTGGGTGGCCGAGCCGAATGCGATGTTCCCGACGTCGGCCGTGTTCCGGGCCGGCCTTGCCGCCTACACCAAGATCTTCGCCAACACCTACGCCGCCGACAATGTGCGCATGAACAATGTGCTGCCCGGCTGGATCGACAGCCTGCCGGCCACCGAGGAGCGCCGCGACAACGTGCCGATGCAACGCTACGGCACATCGGAGGAAATCGCCGCGACCATCGCGTTCCTGGCTTCGGACGGTGCGGGCTACATCACCGGCCAGAACATTCGGGTGGATGGGGGTGTCATCAGGGCGCTGTGAGCTTGGGTTCGATCGGCTACGCCATGCACACATCTTCCGTGACTGGCGTGACTGATCGGCCCGAGGCTTGATTGGCACGCGGTTCCCCCAATCCGTCGCTGCTTCGCAGCGCCACCTTTCCCCCCTCCGGAGGGAAAGGAAGGGAGCTTTGCCGGACGAGCGTTGTGCGTAGACCAAGCGGGGCGAGGAGTCAGTTTCTGGCAGGCGCCGCCAATCTCGCGGCCCTTGCGCAGTTCTTTCAATCATTTCTTGAAACCGACAGCGACCGTTTCATGGTTTGATGGTGCCGGCCAAGAGGGGGGGCGTCATTGACCGACTTCATCGGACTGCCGAAAGCCGAAGTGCACATCCATATCGAGGGCTGCTTCGAGGCCGACGATGTGATCCGGAACTGCGAGGAAGCCGGCATTCCGCTGTGGGCGCCGCGCGACAGGCTGTTCGAAGCCCACGACCTCAAAAGCTTCCTCGAGATGCTCGACTGGTTGTGCGGGACATTCCGCACGCGCGAACACCTCGCCACCACGGCCTACAAATTCGCGCAGCGCATGGGCCGAAGCGGCGTGCGCTACGCCGACGTCATCGTCAATCCGACCCACTGGCCGCACTGGCACAAGGATATTCCGGGGATGATCGACGCGTTCGACGCGGGCTTCGCTGCCGCCGAACAGGATGGGCACCCGCCGGCGGGGCTTTGCGTCAGCCTGCTGCGCACCCAGTCGGCGGCGGAAGCGATCGAGCTGGTGGAGTTGCTGAGCGACATCAGGCACAGGCGCGTGGTCGCCTTGTCGATCGACGGGAACGAAGCGGCGGCCGGGCGCACCGGCCCGCGCTTCGCCGAGGCGTTTCGCCGTGCCGGCGCGGCGGGTTTGCGGCGCACGGTTCACGCCGGCGAGTCGAGCGGGCCCGAAGGCGTTCGCGACGCAATAGAACTGCTGGGTGCCGACCGCATCGACCACGGCGTGCGGGCGATCGAGGATCCGGACCTTGTCGACTTGCTGGCGCAAAGACGGATTCCGCTCGGCATCTGCCCGGTCTCCAATCTGGCGCTTGGCGTCTATCCCTCGCTGGAGCAACATCCGCTCGACGCCCTGCGCAAGGCCGGTGTCCCGGTCTCGATCAACACCGACGACCCGGCGCTGCTCGACACCACGCTTGAAGCATCCTACGCCGCTTGCGCCGAGGCCTTCGCCTGGGACGACGAAACCATCCGCCAGCTCGCCGCGACATCGGTGCAGGCGAGCTACGCCGACCCCGCGCTGAAGGCAGGGATCCTGGCCGATCTGGCGGCCTGGCGGCGCTAGCAAGGGGTCAGTTCGCGGGCACTGTCCCGGCCTGCTGATCGGCGTCCGTCAGCGTCTGCAGAAACGCGACGATATCGTCGATCTCGGCATCGTTGAGCGCCGGTCCGTCGCCGGGCTTTTTGCCGTTGAAGGGCGGTTCCTGATTCAAGTTCGGCCAGTAAGCCTTTGGCAGATCATCATATTGCCGGACCGTGCCATCGGCATTCCTGGGATACCAACGGCCGGGATCGGTGTCGCGGCTGGCGTAGAAGGCGACCGCGTCGCGCAGTGTGTGGAACGTGCCGTTGTGGAAGAAGCTCTTGCGCAGCGCGACGTTGCGCAGCGTCGGCGTCTTGAACAGGCCGCAATACTCGGTCCGGCCCTTGAAGTCGGTGCGCAGCGGGCCGCACAGGCCGAGATCGACATAGTCGGGATCGGCATTGGCGGGAATTGCCGCGTTGCGCGGCACGGCGATGGCGATCAGGCCGAAATCGGTGAATTGCGGCGGCTCGCCGTCATTGGCGGGTTCGCTGAGATGGCAGCTGGCGCAATTGCCCTTGGCCTCGTCCTCGAACAGCGCGCGGCCGCGCAGCTCCTGCGCCGTGAGCTCAGCCTTGCCGGCGAGGAAGGCGTCGTAGCGGCTGGAATAGGGATAGAAATCGGGCGCACTCTGCTCGAACGTGCCGAGCGCCTCGGCGGCGGCGTCGAAAGCATCGTCCGGGTGGTCGAACACGTCGTCGCCAAAGGCCGCCTTGAACTCGCCGGCATAGGCTGATTTGCGCAGGGCTGATGTGACGGCGGCCCCGTCCTTGTTGGCCATCTCGAAAGGCGAGAGCAGGGGGATTTTCGCCTGGTCCTTGCCATGGTCGGCCCGGCCGTCCCAGGTCAGGCCGCCGGTCGGGCCATTGTCGACGCTCTCGTCGCCCTCGTCCTCGGAATCGTAGAAATGCTCGGTGAAGGCGGGCGCCGCCTGCAAATAGCGCAGCGACGGCACGGCGCGCACGCCTGGTTGGTCGAGGTTTGGACCGCCCATCTCGACCGGCTTGGCCGAGGCCGGGCCGAAGGCGTGACGCTGGTCGTGGCAGGACGAGCAGGCCTGCCTGCCCGAGGCGGACAGGGCCGGATCGAAGAACATTTTTCGGCCAAGCGCCGTGAGTGCCTGCGCCCGCGCGAAGGCATCGGCACGCGACAGCGGGCCGGGGTGGACGCTGCCGGATCCGGCATGGACAAGGGTTTGCGGCCAGGCGAGGGCAAGGCCGAACAACGAGGCGGCAGCGGCCGCGATCATCAGGCGTTTGCCTCGTCCCGTCGTCATCGCTTCCCGGTCCATTTCGCTCCGCAGTTAGGGTCGCACTGCAACGGATTGATGACTGCTCCCGTTCTTCACGAAACCGTGTTCGCGGGCGAGGCAAGTGTCACAAAGGTGACAAGGCATCGACGTAGCTCTTTGCATGCGCGGCCTCCGGCCATGCACGACGCCTCTAGCCATTCCCCTTAGCCATGAGGACTCCTTGATGCGGCCCTTCAGTTCGCTTTTCCTGGCCTCCACCGCCCTGGCATCGGTCGCTGGCGCTGCCAACGCCGCCCCTCCCGGCTACGACAAGATCGACACCGTCGTCGTCATCTATGCCGAAAACCGCAGCTTCGATAATCTTTATGGCGGCTTCCCCGGCGCCAATGGGCTGGCCAATGTCTCGGCCGACCAGGCGCGCCAGCTCGACCGCGACGGCAAGCCGCTTTCAGAACTGCCGCCGGCCTGGGGCGGGCTGACCGCCAAGGGCGTGACGCCTGTTGTGACCGAGGCGCAGTCGGCGCATCTCGGCAACGCCAGCTTCGCCATAGACGACGCCAGCGGCTTCAACGAGAAGACCTCCGTCGTCACGCGCGACCTCTGGCACCGGTTCTACCAGGAGCAGATGCAGATCGATGACGGCCGGAACGACAAGTTCGCCGCCTGGGCCGATTCCGGCGGTCTTGTCATGGGCCATTATGACGGCTCCAGCCTGCCGATGTGGGCGGTGGCGAAGAAATACGTGCTGGCCGACAATTTCTTCCAGGGCGCCTTTGGTGGTTCCTTCCTCAACCATTTCCAGCTCGCCTGCGCCTGCGTCCCGGTCTATCCAAACGCCGATACCAGCCCGGTGAAGGGCCAGATCGCCGTCGTCGAGGCCGATGGCAAGACACTCAAGGTCGCCGACAACTCGCCGCCCTCCGCCCTTGGCGGCGTGCCGAAATTCGTCAATGACGGCGCCATCACGCCCGACTTCCATGTCGTCAACACCATGCAGCCACCCTACCAGCCCAGCGCCAACAAGCCGGCCGAGGGCGGCGACAAGGCGCTGGCCGACCCGGCGCAGCCGACGACGCTGCCGCCGCAGCACGATATCACCATCGGCGACCTCCTTTCGCTGCGGGGGATCGACTGGGCCTGGTATGCCGGCGCCTGGCAGGCCACGCTCGACGGCAAGAACGCGACGCCGGTGCCGAACTTCCAGTTCCATCACCAGCCGTTCAACTATTTCGCCGCCTATGCGCCGGGCACCGCCGCGCGTACCGCGCATCTCAGGGATGGCGGTCTCGACGGCTCCGAATTCATCAAGGCGATCGACGACGGCAAGCTGCCTTCTGTCAGCTTCTACAAGCCGCAAGGCAATCTCAACGAGCACAGCGGTTATGCCGATGTGACATCGGGCGACCAGCATCTGGCCGACCTCGTCGCGCATCTGGAGAAGAGCCCGCAATGGAGCCACATGCTGGTGGTCGTCACCTATGACGAGAATGGCGGCTTCTGGGACCATGTCGCGCCGCCCAAAGCCGACCGCTGGGGCCCGGGCAACCGCGTCCCGGCCTTCATCATCTCGCCCTACGCCAAGATGGGCACGGTCGACCACACGCAATACGACACGACGTCGATCCTGCGCTTCATCACCGCGCGCTACGACCTGCCGGTGCTGCCGGGCATCGTCGCCCGCGACAAGGCGCTGCGCAACAACGACCAGCCGCCGATGGGGGATTTGAGCGCCGCGCTTGATCTGGGCCGGTAGGGCGGCGGGCCGAGCGGCCCTCGATCGACGGGGAAGAGGAAAGGCGCGAGTTTGCCACCGTGGCGACCGCGCCATGGCGTCGGGGCTGGGGGGCCGGACCTGATCGAGCCGCGATGATGGTGCTCAGCCGCCATTCACCAAGGCTAGCACAAGCTTCTGCAGATTGCCGCCCTGGCCGAACTCGACGCGGTCGAAATCCCGGCTGCCCTGTATCCTCGCCTTCGAGATCGCATCGAGCCGCTTGACCACTTCGGCCCTGGTCTTGCTGCATTTGGGGTCATCGGCGACGGTCAGGCCGTCTGTCGCGGCTTCGATGTCATGCACCATTTTTATCATGCTGGCGCCATGCACCTTCTCATGGGCGCTGACGCCGGCGATGAACACTTCCCAGTTCTTCTGGACGGCCGGCGGTAGCGGGGCGGATGGGCTTGGCAAGGTGTAGGTGATGATCAGTTTCGGCTTCCCCGCGGTCAGCACGCAATCCTTGCCCCTGGGCTTGTAGTCCCGGACCCCCCAGGTCAGCTTGAAATTGGTGTAGGCGATGGCGCGGGTAATGCCGACATTGGGTCCGTTCTCGCCGATCGACCGGTAGAGCTCCAGCCCGGACTGGCCCGAAATGGCGTAGGTCTCGACCTTCTCGACCGGCTTCCACTCGGCATGGGCGGTGGGCGGCAAGGCCACCAGGGCGGCCAGCAGAAGACACAGGCGAACTCTCGACACAACGCTCTCCAAAACGACCCGAACGGCCGTGCCGCGACAGGCGATGCCACGGGATCGCTTTTCCTATATGCTGGCCGCGGGTGCTGCAATTGTCAGGGGGAATTCATGAAAGCAGGACATCTCGTCGTCGCCGGTGCCTTGGCCGCGCTGCAGGCCGCGCAGCCGGCCTTTGCCGCGTCGTGCAGCGGCTGGAGCGCGAAGATGGAGGAAGACGAAGGCGGCAAGGTGCTGACCGCCTCGGTCTGCGGCGGGCCGAAGGGCGACGCGCAACTGATGCTGACCTGTTTCGAAACGCCGGTGCTGAGCTACGATCTGGGCGCCAGCGGCCAGCAGACGGAGCCCGGAATCAGCGGCGCGTTCGACTTCAAGGCCGACGGCAAGACGGTGACCAAGACGCTGCAGCTTGAGGAAATGTACGGTTATTTCGTGGTCAATCTGGCCAAGGCCGATCCGCTGCTCGACCTGCTGCGCTCGAAGGGGGATGTGTCGGTCAGTGCCGCCAAATATGGCCCGATCAGCTTTCCGCTGAAGGGCTCGAGCGGGGCCATAGGCAAGGTGCTGGCGCAGTGCGGCAAGGCCAAGCCCGCGGCGGATGGGGATTGATGAGGCGGTACCCGCGCCTTTGTCATCCTAGGGCGAAGCAAGGAGCGAAGCGACGCGGCGCAGACCCTAGGATGACGAAGCGAGAGAATGCCGCATCACCCCGCCCAACCTTGCCGTCGCCGCCTTCAACTCCTCATCCGAGAACCCGGAAAAGCCCAGCACCAGCCCGTGCTTCGGCGCGCCGTCGATGAACATCGCGGACAGCGCCCGCGCGCCGACGCCCACCGCTTTTGCGGCTTCGACGATGGCGGTGTCCGGTCCCGCACCCTTCAGCATCGACATCAGATGCAGTCCCTGTTCGGGAACCGTCACATCGAGCGCATCGCCGCAATTGGCGTGCAGGCCAGCCACCAGCACGTCGCGCGCGGCTTGCACCCGGCGGCGCACGCGTCTGAGATGGGCGGCGAAGTGGCCTTCGTTCAACAGGTCGGTCAGCGCGCCTTCGGCCAGTGTCGAGGGGTAGCGGTCGGAGCGGGCCCTGACCGCCATCACGGCATCGAGCAGCGGTTCCGGCACCACGACATAGCCGATGCGCAGGCCCGGGAAGAGCACTTTGGAGAAGGTGCCGAGATAGGCGACGCGGTTGGCGCCGTCCATGCCTTGCAGCGAGGTCAGCGGCGGGCCGGCATAGCGGAACTCGCTGTCGTAATCGTCCTCGATGATCCAGGCATCGTTGCGCCGCGCCCAGTCGAGCAGGGCGAGGCGGCGGCGCATCGTCATCGTCACGCCGAGCGGATATTGGTGCGAGGGCGTGACGTAGGCCGCGCGCGCCCTTGGGCACAGGCTTTCGCCGATTTCGGGATCGAGCCCTTCGCTGTCCACCGGCACGGCGACAATCCTGGCCCCACTGCCGGCCAGCACGGCGTGCGCCATGGGATAGCAGGGGTTTTCCAGCCAGACGGCGTCGCCGGGGCGAAGCGCGGCGCGCGCCAGCAGGTCGAGCCCCTGCTGCGTGCCCGAGGTCAGCACGATCTGGCCGGCGTCGCAGCGCACGCCGCGCGCGGTTCGCAGATAGGTTGATATCGCGGTGCGCAGCGCGACGCCGCCGCGCGGATCGCCATAGCGGAAATGTTCGGGGCCGGGGCGGGCGAGGTGGCGCGACAACAGGATGCGGAACAGGTTGAGCGTGCGAGGGTCGGACACAGCGACGCCAAGGCCGCAAGGCAACGACGTGGCGGGATCGATCTCTGGCGGACGCGCCTTGGCCAGTGTTGTCGGCAGATAGGGTACATCGCGCGCGACGAAAGTGCCGGCGCCGACCTTGGCGACGGCAAAACCTTCCGAGATCAGCATTTCGAAACAGGCGACCGCCGCCGAGCGCGACAGGCCGAAGCGCCGGGCGAGGTCGCGGGTGGTCGGCAGCTTGGCGCCGGCGGCCAGCGCGCCGGTCTCGATCAGCCGCCTGAGCGCGGCGTAAAGCTCGCGGCTGCGCGGGCCGTCGCCGGGCAGAACCGGGATCAGCGCTGACCAATCCGGTGGATTGGTCTGAGTTTTATTGCCTTGATTGGTTCTTTTATCGACCAATGTCATGGCGCATGGTTGGCAAACAATAGTTGAGGATGCAAGCCGTGAACGATGTTGCCGCCAGCTTTCCGACCACCAGCCGCAACCGGGTCAAGCGCCTGCATGAGCGCGGCAGCTACGACCATGCGGCCGTCTTCGCGGTGCTGGATGCCGGGCTGCTTTGCCACGTCGCCTACACTTTCGACGGCCAGCCCTATTGCACGCCGACCATCCACTGGCGCGAGGGTGATTGGATTTACTGGCACGGCTCGTCGGCCAGCCGCATGCTGCGCCAGTTGCGCGGCGGCACGCCGGCCTGTCTCACCGTGTCGCATCTCGACGGGCTGGTGCTGGCGCGCACCGGCTTCAACCATTCCGCCAACTACCGCTCGGCCATGTGCTTCGGCACCGCACGCATCGTCGATGACCCGGAAGAGAAGATGAAGGCACTGGCCGGCGTCGTCGACCGCTTCTATCCGGGCCGCAGCGAAACCTTGCGGCCGATCTCGGCGCAGGAGGCCAAGGCGACGACGGTGATCGGCATGCGCATCGAGGAAGCGTCCGCCAAGGTGCGCGCCAAGGGTGTCGGCGATGACGAGGAGGATTACGGCCATCCCGTCTGGGCGGGCGTCATCCCGGTGCGCATGGTGATCGGCGCGGCCGAGCCATGTCCAAGGCTGCTGCCCGGCATCGAGCGGCCGGAGAACCTGGCTGGTTATGCCGAGGGCGAGAGGCTGGACGCGGCGTTGACGCATGCGCAGAGGGTGTATGAGGGCGAGGCATAACCTGCGAGGTTGGCAGCGCCGGCCTTGCCAGTCTACCCACTATCAGTCTCGCACCCAAAGGCTCGCTCTCGATCTATTGCCGCCACCACCGCCTCGCGCTATCCCGGCGCCATGATCACCTTCCGCAAGGCGCAAGCCTCCGATCTTCCCGCCATCGTCGCCATGCTAGCCGACGATCCGCTGGGCGCCGCCCGCGAGGATGCCTCCTTGCCGCTGGCGCAAGGCTATGTCGATGCCTTCAACGCCTCGACGCCGATCCCAACCAGTTGCTGGCGGTGGCCGTGGATGGCGTGGAGGTGATCGGCACGTTGCAGATCACCTTTCTTGCCGGACTTTCACGCAAGGGCGCCTGGCGCGGGCAGATCGAGGCGGTGCGGATCACCGGCCATCGCCGCTCGGGCGGCATCGGCCGGCGGATGTTCGAATGGGCGATCGACCGGTGCCGGGCACGCGGCTGCGGTCTCGTGCAACTGACCACCGACAAGGGGCGGGCGGACGCACACCGTTTCTACGAAAGCCTCGGCTTCACGGGCAGCCATATTGGCTACAAGAAGAGCCTTTAGGGCAATTCCGCGGTGACTGGCGTATACCGCCAGGCTTTCAGGCACTATTCAAATTGCCTGGCAAAGCGGATATAGGTCAGCCAAGTTGACCTATATACAAAACGTCCGGGGAGGCGTGACTTGACCCTTTTGAACCTCTTGGCTTCGCGCTCGTCGCGCATGAAAGCCTCAGAAATCCGCGAGCTGCTGAAGCTGCTCGACCAGCCTGATATCATCTCCTTCGCCGGCGGCATTCCCGATCCGGCGCTGTTTCCGGCCGACGCCATCCGCGATGCCTACGCCGAGGTGCTCGGTGGCGCGGAGGCGGGGGCGGCGCTGCAGTACCAGGTCTCGGAAGGCTATCTGCCGTTGCGGCGCTGGATCGCCGCGCAGATGGGCAAGCTGGGCGTCGCCTGCGACGAGGCCAACATCTTCATCACCTCCGGCTCGCAGCAGGCGCTGGACTATCTGGGCAAGCTGTTCCTGTCGCCAGGCGACACCGCGCTGGTGACATGGCCGACCTATCTTGGCGCGCTGCAGGCCTTCAACGCCTATGAGCCGCGCTATGACCGGCTGCGGCCCGAAGGCGGCAACATGACGCCGGATGCCTATCGCGCGGCGGCGGCGGCAAATGGCGGCAAGGTCAAGTTCGCCTATCTGGTTCCCGATTTCGCCAACCCGACCGGCAACACGCTGGACCGGCAGCAGCGCGAGGCGGTGCTCGACCTTGCCGGCGAACTCGACATCGCCGTCATCGAGGACGCCGCCTATCGTGCACTGCGCTATGACGGCGAGGGCGTGCCGCCGATCCTGGCGCTCGATTGCGCGCGCTCCGGCGGCATCGACAAGGCGCGCACGCTCTATTGCGGTTCGTTCTCGAAAATCCTGTCGCCGGGCATGCGCGTCGGCTGGGTCTGCGCGCCGCGCCATGTGGTCGAGAAGCTGGTGCTGATGAAGCAGGCCTCCGACCTGCACAGCCCCTCGATCAACCAGCTCGTCATGCACCGCGTCGCCGAATCCGTGTTCGACGGCCAGGTCGAAAAACTCATCGGCGCCTATCGCGAGCGTCGCGATGGTCTGCTCGGCGCGCTGGAAGCCAACATGCCCAAGGGCGTGACCTGGAGCCGTCCGGAAGGCGGCATGTTCGTCTGGGCGACGCTGCCGGAAGGGATCGATGCAACCGAACTGCTTGCGCGGTCGGTGAAGGAGGCGCGCGTCGCCTTTGTGCCCGGCAATGCCTTTTATGCCGACGGCACCGGACGCAACACGCTGCGGCTGTCCTTCACCCTGGCCGACCGCCGCGCGGTGACCGAGGGCATTCCAAGGCTGGCGGCGCTGCTGAAAGGATAGGCTTAGGGAGCTTCGCCGCCGAAATGACGATGCGGCAGCGAAGCTTCCGGAGCGGTTCACCGTTTCATGGAGACGGCTAACCGCCCCAACTCTTTATGTCCTGGAATTGCTCGAGGTCAGATGCGGTTCACGTCACGAGCTCGGTCGCGTCCGATTTCGTTCGAACGGTGATTCTCCGCATCGGCGTCAAAGCCGGTCCAACCTTCAGCCTCGTATTCACCGCGCCGTTCTTCCAGGTTCACGGAATTGGCCTGCCCGAGAATCCTTTCAGCCTCGGGCACGAACTGGTCATCGACCTTGGCCGTGACCAATGTGCCGCCACGGCGCACGCCCTCGGCGTAGACATGTGCATCGGTTTCAGACACGCCGGAATCGGTCAGCGCGCCGACGATGCCACCCGCGGCCCCGCCAACCACGGCACCTCCCACCGCGCCGACCGCGGTGGCCGCCAACCATCCAGCCGCCACCACCGGGCCGACGCCCGGAATGGCCATGAGGCCAAGTCCAGCCAGCAGCCCGCCGGCTCCGCCGATCGCGGCTCCCAGTCCAGCACCGCCCGCGGCATCATCCGCGACCTTGGAGCCGTCATTTTCGTGCCGGTTGTCCGCGTTGTTGGCGACGATGCTGATGTCGGAATGCGGAATGCCCGTGGCTTCCAGTTCGCCAACGGCATCGGAAGCGTCGTCATAATTGTCGAATAGTCCGGTTACGGTTTTCATGTGCTTGATCTCCTCGATTTTCGGATTCAGTTGGTGCCGGCAACAACGTTGCCCTTGTAGTCCAGCGCAACGGTGGTGTTCTTGCCGCCCTTGCTCGCCTGTCCGCGCCAGATGCCCTGGTCGTCCTTGGTCAGCTTCGAGACATCCGAGAAACCGGCGGCCTGGATCCGGTCCTTTGCCTGGTCTTCGGTGAAGCTGTTCGCGCCGGATAGCGGAGGGGCCTGCTCAGGCTTGTCGCCGACCGTGACCTTGGGCGTCTGCGAACTTGATGACTGGGTGCCCGAGGTCGCCGCGATCTTTTCGATCATCTCCTGGTGCATCTTGAGTGTCGGCAAGGTCTGCCCGGCGAACGTCTTCAGCTCGGCGTTGTCGCCGTCCTTGGCGTAGCTCTCGAACAGCTTCACGGCATCGGTGTGCGCGTCGCGCTGCATCTGGACGTAGGGGCCGTCGACCGGATCCTTGCCGTTCTTCAGGGTGTCGACATCACTCTTGTGCTTGGCGTCCAGTTCCTTGGGAACCGTCAGCTTCTGCTCGCCGGCGATCGTCTCGAGCTTGGCATTGGCCGCGCCGTGATCGTCGATCATCTTACGCGCAAAATCCTTGACGCTCTGATCCTGCGATCGGGTCTCGGCGATCTTGCTCGAATCCACTTCGAACATCGCACCGTTCGCTGCCTTGTCGACAAAGTCTTGGGCGCTGTCGGCAGCAAAGGCTGGCAGCGCAAAAGCCATAGTTGTGGCTGTGGCCAGTGTGGCCATAAGAAGGCGAGTTTTCATCGGGAAGGTCCTTGTTTATGCACTTATGTGCTGAGGACTTAATCTGCGCCCGAGCGCTTTGTTCCCAGGGATAAGCGATAAAGCGATGTCGCCAATGGCAAGAAAGTCGGTTCCCTGACTTTGCGACCAGCGAAGAAACTTGAAGCGGCTGCGCGGAGACACGTATCGGCGCTCGGCTTGTGGACGTGCCCCGCTACGCCGGGACGCCGATCAGGAGCTTGATCTTCGAAAGCCTGGCGCGCGCCAGCTTGCGGATCGATTTCTCGAACCCTTCCTTGCCGCTTTCAATAACGAAGACCAATGTCTTGAAGTCCAGCATGAACTCGTCCACCGCCGCTGCGATCTCCTGCGACCTGCCCGTGAAGCGGCGCAGCAAAGCGGCCGCTTCTTCGATACTGTCGCCGCCGGCACTGTCGAGGAGTGCTTCGAGCCTCTGAAAACTGTCCAATGCCATTCCTCCCTGACCGCGCCACAAAACCTGGTCAGCGGTGGAAGGTTCCGCCTCGGAACGGTCCCGCGAAAAGAAATCGCTTTCGTTCCGATCCGGTGGTTTGACAACCGGTGCGACACACACATTTCGGGAAGATCGGCGAAAGGCGCAAGTACGGGCTCAACCACCGCGAGTGTACGAAGGTGATGCGGCGGAGATGATTCCCGCGCTCCTGTATATTTCAGCTTGTTTTGAAATTTCGAACGCCAGTTTTGGCAATATCGGCTGAATTCTTGACCGGGACGGCAATGAAATTGTCGTGCAAGGCACAAATATCGCCAACTCTGGACAAGACGCGAGCAAGTTTCATACGCTGCATTTCCTAGAAGGCGCGGGAAGGGCCGGTTATTTTTGAAAAAGAACGTCTTCTCGTCGGTCGACCTGCCCTCACATCTCGACGATCAAGCACGGTTCGCGCTCTGGCAGGATATCCATGTCGCGGAGATCTGGTCGGTCGAATATGCCATCTCGGCCAATCGGCCGTTTGCCGCGGCCATCGAGGCGACGGCGGTCGGGCCGCTGGTGCTGGGGCAGATGGCCGGAACGATCCAGCATGCCAGCCGCAAGGCCCGCAACATCGCCGATGACGGCCGCGACGGTTATCTCCTCCTGATCAACAATGGCGATACCAGGCTGAGCGGCGCCCAGGCCGGCCGCGACTACAGCGTCGGCAAAAACGAGGCCGCGCTGGTCTCGGCCTCGGAAGCGCTGGAAATGAGCGGCGGCGACAGCAATGTGTGGGCCAACATCGTCGTCCCGCGCGAGATACTGGAGAATGCCTTCGCCCGTGTCGAGGATCGGCTGGCACTGACCGTCGCGGCCGACAATGAGGCGCTCGGCATGCTCAGGCGGTACTGCAGCTTCCTGGCGGCGGGCCCGGCCCTGGTCTCGCCCAACCTTGTCACCCATGCCACCGAAACCATCGTCGACCTGGTCGGCCTGGTGACCGGCGCCAAGGGCGATCCCGCCGAACTCGCCGGCATGCGCGGCCTGCGCGCGGCGAGGCTGCAGGCCATACTGGACAAGATCCGCGACAATTTCGCCGATCCCGCCATCTCGGCCCAGCAGGTCGCCCAGCAGTTGCGGCTTTCCGTGCGCTATGTCCACGACCTCCTGCAGGAGACCGGGGCGAGCTTCGCCGAGCGCATTCTCGAATTGCGCCTGCAGAGGGCCCACCGCATGCTTGGCGACCGGCGCAACGACCGCATGCGCATCAGTGAGATCGCGCTGCTGAGCGGTTTTTCCGACGTCTCCTATTTCAACCGCTGCTTCCGCCGCCGCTTCGGCTCGACGCCGAGCTGCGCCAGGTAAGGCAAACGGCTTTCCCCGGGAATAGTCGGGGCGGTTCGCCGTCGCCGTGAGACGCTCTACCGCAATCGGACGATCCGGTCTGATCCGGCCGGTGCGGAACGGCCACACCGGGCAGGAAAGCATCACGGCACGCCCGAAGACAAGTCCGGTGCGGTCCAGCCCAAGACGCGGGACGGCGAACAATGCAAGACCGCGATGTAGCGCCGCGAAGCACTTCCGCCGTGGCGAACATCTCGGGGACCGCGGACAAGCAATGAAAACGATACTTCTCGCCACAGCCTTCTTTCTTGCTCACGCCGGCATGGCTTCAGCCGCCGACGCCGGACTGCCGGCCTCGGCCACCTACAACTGGTCCGGCGGCTATATCGGCGCGCAGGCCGGATACGGATGGGGCGACGCAAGGATCGGCCAGACTTTCGCACCTGACAGTTTTGGCGGCTACGGCTGGGGCTACGGCGGCCTTTCGGGCGGCCTCAGTGGCCTATATGCCGGCTATATGAAGCAGTTCGACGGCGGCCTGGTCCTCGGCGTCGAGGGCGATTACAACTTCGCAAATCTCAAGGACACGACCGTCTATCAGGCGCTGGGCGTCGACGATCCGGGCTTCGGCGGTGTGCTGGAACTGAACCCGATCGGGTCCGCTCGCCTGAGGGCCGGCTACGCGATGGATCGGTGGCTCCCCTTCGTCACCGCCGGCGTGGCGATGGCGCACTACAAGCACAGCACCGTCTTCCTTCCGAGCGGAGATGCCTATGCCGATGTCGAGGACACCATCGCGGGCTATGCGCTGGGCGCCGGCGCCGAATATGCGGTCAGCGACAATTGGGTGGTCCGGGGTGAATATCGCTTTGCCGACTTCGGCCGCCACACCTCCATACGGCACTCGACCTTCGATGGGGCCGCCGCGAACCCCGATGCGATCGAACTGAAGACGCACGATATCCGGCTCGGCATCGCCTACAGATTCTGAACGGTGTCGGCTGATGCCGAATGGTCACACCGGCGCTCCAAGTGCGGCGGCGCACTCCAGGACAATTCGCATGCGGTCCGGCCCAAGACGCGGCACGGCGAACGATGCAACACGGGAAGGCCCGTCAGCGCCGGCCGCGGTATCGGCCAATTGACGGTCATTCGCCGGACGCGGGGTCCGGAACGCATATTTTTCGGGGTTCTCAATGCATCGCTTTTTACTTGTCGTCGCTTCACTGGCCGCCACGACCTCCGCTTTCGCCGCAGACGCCCCGCCGCCGCTGGCCGAGGAGACAGTGGCGACGCCGCGGATTTCGGGTTACGGCGAACTCTATCTCGGCGGGCTCCGCTTTGTCGGCGACGATTACACGACCCGGGCCGGCGGCGGGGCAGCGCGCGTCAACATCGCATTCGCGCAGCGCTGGAACCTGCAGGGCGACCTGACATACGACCGCATATGGGGCCACTACGACCCCCTGGATGACACGCGCGGCGCGGTCCATGGCTTCTATCGCGATCCCGACCGTTTTGCCGCCGGCATCTTCGCCGCCTACACATCGTTCGGCTTCGCCGAAGGCGTGACCGTCTACAACTATGCGGTCGGTCCGGAGGCACAGCTCTACCTCGGCAACCTGACCCTTTACGGCCAGGCCAGTGTCGGCCAGCTCACCGTGAACGATTTTGACGGCGACCAATGGGGCGTGCGCGGCGTGGCGCGCTATTTCGTCCAGAAGAACCTTCGCCTCGATGCGGAGCTCGACTTCAACCAAACCGACTATAACGGCACCAGCGAGGACGTGGTCGGTGCCGCCGTCCAGGCAATGTATCGCTTCGACGAAACGCCATGGGCGGTGTTCGGACGTTACGAATTCGAACGGAGGAAGTTCGAAACGTCTACCGACGACATTAGGGCCAACAAGTTCGTCATCGGCCTGCGCGCCAGCTTCGGCAGCGACACGCTGTTCGACGAAGACCGCAACGGCGCCACCATGGATACCTACCGGTCCTCCTCGGTGATCAACACGAAGTGACGCGGCGGGCCGAGCGCGGCGGATGGTGTCCGGGAATTCACCAGCCGCCGCGCAGGGCCGGCTCGAGGGAGATCCAGCGAAACCAGGCAAGGCATGTCAGCTGACACCGTCGCCCGTATTGACGGCGCCCGGTCCGAATCTACATTCGGGGCTTTGCGAGGAGGATCTGCATGGAAACCCACGAATTGCATCGCGGCCGGCTCATCGACCATATCCAGCTGGTGGTAAGGGATCTCGCCGCCAGCCGGCGTTTCTACGAGGCGATCCTGCACGTGCTCGATGTGCCGATCGGCGGGACGGCAGCCGATTATTTCTGGTGCGACGAGCTGTTCATCTCCAGTGCCGACAGCCGCGCCGCGCTCGGACAGCTCACCGGCCGTCACCATCTGGCCTTCCAGGCAAGGGACCACGCGATGGTCGACGCCTTTTACAAGGCCGGATTGGCGGCCGGCGGCAAGGACAATGGCGCGCCAGGCGAGCGGCCCTATCATCCCGGTTACTACGCCGCTTTCCTGCTCGATCCGGACGGCAACAACATCGAGGCTGTTCATCACGGTCCGCACGCGCGCAGTACCCCTTCGGTGAGGATCACCTTCTGAGAGACTGTCTGGACATTCCACCCTGGCGGCAAGAACGAATTCGAAACAGTCCAAGCGTCGGCTTTTCTTTGATCTCGTATCCTCGTATACGAGATGGAATGAGCCGGCCCGAGGATTCGCATGAGCCCGTTGCCTGAAACCGTGCCGTTTTTCAGCCAGTGGGAAACGCCCGACATGACGCTGGCCGTGATCGCCGATGGCGCCCAGGCCGCGTTGCGGCGGGATCCGCTGTGGCGAGGATCAGGCGCGGATACGCTCGACGAATACGCGGTCTGGGCCGACAACATCTGCGGCATGGCGTGCCTCAAGATGATCCTGGCGACGCGGGGCGAGATCGTGCCGACGATCGAGCTGGCCAGGCGATGCACTAGATATGGCGGCTATGTCGTCAATGAAGGCTCGATCAAGGGCCTGATCTACGCGCCTTTCGTGACCTTCGTGAAGGCGGAATTCGGCCTGGAGGCGCAGGTGATGACCAATGTCGCGACCGCGGACATCCCGGCGATCCTCAGGCAGCCGCGCTTTTTCATCGCTTCGGTCAGCAGCTCGATCCGCTGGCCCGAGCGCGAGCCGCCCTCGAAGGGCGGCCATCTGGTGCTGGTGACGGCCGCATCCGATGATGGTTTTCGCTTTCACAATCCATCCGGCCATACCAGCGCCACACAAGAGAACGCAATGTTGGCGCCATACGATTTCGACCGTTTCTTTGCCAATCGCGGCATTGCCGTCGCCATTTGATTTTTTCGAGGGGTTTCAATGACCGGGAAGACAAGGGTTGCCATCCTCTATGGCGGGCGCTCGGCCGAGCATGAGGTGTCGCGCCTGTCGGCGGCCAATGTGCTGAAGGCAATCGACCGGACGCGCTACGAGGTGGTCCCGATCGCCATTACCAGGGACGGCAGATGGCTGCTGCAACCGTTGTCCGAGGCTGATGTCGACGGGGCAGGGGCCGCGGTATCCGAGGACGGTATCGAGGTCGCCCTGCTGCCAGGCGGCAAGGGACGGCTGGTGGCCGTGCCGCACGGTGGAGCGCGGCATGACCTGCCGCCGGTCGACGTCGTCTTCCCCGTGCTGCACGGGCCGTTCGGCGAGGACGGCTCGGTGCAGGGCTATGCCGAGGTCGCCGATGTCGCCTATGTCGGCTGCGGCATCCTGGCCTCCGCCGTCGCCATGGACAAGGACGTCGCCAAGCGGCTGATGCGCGAGGCGGGGCTTGGGGTTGCCCGCTCCGTGACCGTGCATCGCAACGACAGAGGTTCGTTCCAGGAAATTGCCGGCGCGCTTGGGCTGCCCTTCTTCGCCAAGCCGGCGCGCCAGGGCTCCTCCTTCGGCGTGAGCAAGGTGAATGACAGGGATGGCTTCGAGCAGGCTGTCGAAACGGCCTTCCGCTATGACGGCAAGGTGCTGATCGAGGAGTTCGTCGAAGGCCGCGAAATCGAATGTTCGGTGCTGGAGCAGGCCGACGGCTCGCTCACGGTGTCGCTCCCCGGCGAGATCATTCCGGCCGGCAAGCATGGCTTCTACACCTATGAGGCCAAGTATCTCGACGCCGACGGCGCGGTGGTCCAGGTGCCCGCCAATGTGCCGGCCGCTGTTGCCGACAGAGCCAAGGAGATGGCCGCGCAGGCTTTCCGGGCGCTCGGCTGCGAGGCCATGGCGCGCGTCGACTTCTTCCTGCGCGCCGACGGTTCGCTGCTGGTCAACGAGGTCAACACGCTGCCGGGTTTCACCGACATTTCGATGTACGCCAAGGCGCTGGCGGCGATAGGCATCGGCTACAGCAGGGTTATCGACGTGCTGATCGAGCACGCGCTGGCAAGGTATGCGGCACGGTGATCGGCTGATACCGTTCGGGAGCAGTCTCCGCCCGCGCTTGCTTCCGGGTGGAGGCCGGCGGCAATCTACGGCCGCTCCCGTACGGGGTCATGATTTATGATCCCGTACGGTAACAAGTGGCTTTGATTTCATTCCGGCAAAGCATATGCTACCGTTCGGGAGCAGAATCATGACCACACAGACACCCCCGCCTGAAAGCGCTGTCGAAATTGCGCGCCGCGCCGCACGATCCGCTCCCGCCGAGCAGGGGGATTTATTCGGGTCGCTGGCGCCGGCCGTCCCGACTGACGGCGTTTCGAACAAGCATGACGGGAGCCTTGGTGACCTCCGCGATGAACCCAGGCCCGTCCGTACGGCGCTGCCACGGCGGCTACCTCCGGTCCGCGACGATGCCGGGGACGCCTTGGCGCAAGCGGCCTTGCAGGGGAGCACCATAACGTCGCCGGCGGATCTCGGCCGGCTGGTGCGCGCGGCCCGCAAGCGGCGAGATTTCTCCCAGCAGCAGTTCGCCGATCTCGCCGGGGTCGGCCGGCGCTTCCTGTCGGAGTTGGAGAACGGCAAGCCCACGCTCGAATTGGGGAAAGTCCTGAAGGTCGCCGGCGCCGCCGACATTACGCTGTTTGCCAGGGACGGCTGACGGGCGCATCAGGCCCCGCCCGGCCAGCCAACGCCGGTCAATTCCCGCGACACGTCCCAAAGCCGGGAGGCGACGGCAGTGTCGCGCGCGTGGCGGCCTATCCTTGCCTCGCCGACCGCGCCCTTCAGTTCGAACAGACCTTGCGGACCGTAATAGCCGCCCGGCTTCGCGTCGGGCGCGGTCGCGGCGAACAGCGTCGGCAGCGTGCCTTGCGCGGCCGACTGCGAAAGAACCGGCGCGAGCAGCCTGCCCAGCCAATCGAGCCGCGACGGCCGGCCGTCGTGGCCCAGGGTTGGGCCGCTGGTCTGCAGGTCGGTGAGAGCGTAGCCGGGATGTGCCGCATTGCTCAGCAAGCCCCAGCCATTGGCGTCGCTGCGGCGCTGCAGTTCGAAGGCGAACAGGATCATGGCGAGCTTGGACTGCGCGTAGGCGGCCCAGGGCCTGTAGCGCTTTTGCCATTGCAGGTCGTCGAAATGGATCGCCGCCTGGATGCGGTGGGCGCCGCTGCTGAGATTGACGACGCGCGTCCTGCTTCCCTTGCGCAGCATCGGCAGCAGGCGTCCGGTCAGGGCGAAGTGGCCGAGATAGTTGGTGCCGAACTGCAGTTCGAAGCCGTCGGCGGTTTCGTGGCGGGTCGGCGGGGTCATGACGCCGGCATTGTTGACCAGCATGTCGATCCCCTCCCATTCGCCGGCGAGCTGGCCGGCGAAGGCTTCGACAGAGGCGAGGTCCGCGAGATCGAGATGGGCATAGCGCACGGCGGCGCCGGGAACCTCGGCCTGGACGCGGCTCAGCGCATCCTTGCCCTTGGCTTCGTTGCGTCCCGTCATCAGCACGTCCGCGCCGGCTTGCGCCAGCGCCAGCGCCGTCTCGTAACCAAGGCCGCCGGTGGCGCCTGTGATCACCACCTTGCGCCCCTGCTGGGGCGGGATGTCGTGCGTGGTCCAGGCGCTCATGAGTGGCTCTCCCGCGACAGGAACGAAAGGTCGACACCCTCGATATCGATGGAGGTGCTGACCGGTGCCCATTCCTTCGCCGCCTGCTGGCGCGCGGCTTCGGCCTGGGCAAAGACATGCAAGGCGTCGCTGCCGAGGATCAGGTGAGCGGGCAAGGAATCGCGCCCGGCGAGATCGACGATGACATCGGCGACCTTTCGCGGGTCGCCAATGGCATTGCCGACATAGGCCTTGAGCATGCCCAGCACAGCGCCGACGGTTGGCTCATAATCGGGCAGCAAGGCCGGCGCGGCGGCCAAGGCGGTGGCTCCCCAATCGGTGCGCATGCCGCCCGGCTCGACCGAAATGACCTTGACGCCGAAGGGGGCGAGTTCCAGCGCCAGCACTTCAGTCAGGCCGCCCACCGCCCATTTTGCCGCCTGGTAGGCGCTGAGGCCCGGCGTGGCCGTCCGCCCGCCGACCGAGGAGATGTTGATGATATGGCCCGAGCGCTGGGCACGCATGACCGGGATGGCCGCGCGGGCAAGATTGACGACTCCGTGGAGGTTGGTCTCGATCTGCGCCCGGAAATCAGCCTCCCTGGTCTGCTCGAACGGGCTGATATGGCCGAAGCCGGCATTGTTGACGAGAACGTCGAGACGTCCGAACGTCTCCAGCGCAAAATCCACGGAGGCCTGCGCGGCGGCGGGGTCGGTGACATCAAGCGCAAAGCCGCGCAGATGCCCGGTGTAGCGGCTTTCGAGCTCCGCGAGGCGGGTGACATCGCGCGCCGTCGCCACGACGCTGTTGCCGGCGGCAAGCGCCGCCTCGGTGATATCCAGCCCCAGCCCGCGGGCGCTGCCGGTGATCAACCAGACTTTCGACATTGTTTTTCCTTTCGGTGCGTTGGCAAATAAACGAGTGATTAGGCACTCATTCATTGGTGTTGATTTGGTAGCGAATTTGCGGTGGTCATGATCCGCGTGGTGCTTGAGACCGTGGCCGGAGCTACTTCGACATACCGCTCCAGAAAAACGCGAAGCCGGTCTCCTTGTAGTGTTCGCGTTGCCGAGGATCGCGGGCGACGAATTCGAGCGTCGTCTCCGCGAGGGCCTCGAAAATGCCTCCGGCAAAGGCCATCGAGCAGCCCTTCGGCCCGCCATCGACGAGGCTTTCCTCGATCATCCTGTTAATATCGCCGAAGGCCGCGTTGCCCTGACGCCTGCTCTGCTCGGTGATCCGCTCCGAGACGCTGAGCTGGCGCATGGCCTTGCGCTTCATGGGGTGTTTCGCGCCCCAGTCGATGAAGTTGTTCCAGACGTGGCGGCTGCGCTCGCGCACGCTGGCCTGCGACGGATACGAAGTCAGCAAGGCGTTGCCGAGATCGGTCTTGATCTCGAGGTAGAGCTGGTTGAGCAACTCATCCTTGCTGGCGAAGTAGTTGAAGAGCGTGCCTTCGGAGAGGCCGGCCTCCCTGGCGATCTTGGCCGTGGCCGCGCCGGTTCCAAGCGTCGCCACCAGTTCGGTAGCCGAAGCCAGGATTGCCTGACGTTTTTCTTCGCTGAGAGGGCGTGCCATGTCCAAGCCATTTGAGTGAGTGGTCACTCATTTATTGACATGTGCACAAAATGTCAAGCGCATGGAGCCATTCGGACCGGCGCCCGTTGGGGGAGCAGCGCACAGCCGCCGGCCAAGGTTGCACGCCGGTTCAATATATCGGACCATGGCCATTGGCAGGGGAGAGGTACAAGGTGGCGAACAATCGTCGGAATGGAATGGCGTCGCAGGGGCTGGACGACATTCTTTCGGCCGCCGCGCCCCACCCGCGAACGTCACTGCCAAATGTGGCGACCACCGTCACCGCGGTGGCTGCGCTGTATTTCGGGCGCGAGGTGTTCCTGCCGATCGCCATTGCACTGCTGCTGACCTTCGCGCTCGCGCCCTTGGTTTCGGCGCTCAAGCGGGTGGGCATTCCCAGGATCGCGGCTGTCATCGCCAGCGTGCTGGCCGCCTTCGCGGCACTTGCCCTGTTCAGCTTCATCGTCGCCACGCAGGTCAGCGAACTGGCGCAGAACATCCCGGTCTATCAGACCAACATCCTGGCCAAGATCCGCTCGCTCAAGGAAACCGGGGTCGGGGGAGGGATCATTTCGAGATTGAGCGGCGTGGTCGAGCGTGTCGGCCAGGAGATCGACAGGCAGGACGCAACGCTGCCGGCCGCCACGCCCGACAAGCCGCCGCGCGTGCCGGTGCCCGTCGAAATCGTCGCGCACGAAAGGCCGCTCGAGGTCCTGCAGAACATCGTCGGTCCGCTGATCAGCCCGCTCGGATCGGCCGGGCTGATCATTGTCGTCGTCATCTTCATGCTGCTCGAGCGGGAGGATTTGCGCGACCGCTTCATCAGGCTTGTCGGCTATGGCGACCTTCACCGCACCACCGAGGCGCTCCAGGATGCCGGCAAGCGCGTGGGGCTCTATCTGCTCATGCAATTGGTGGTCAACACCGTCTACGCCATTCCCATCGCGATCGGGCTGTGGATCCTCGGCATTCCCAATGCCTTGCTTTGGGGGTTGCTGGCGCTGGCGCTGCGTTTCGTTCCCTATATCGGCCCCGCCATCGGCATGCTTTTGCCGCTGTTCCTGGCGCTGGCCGTGGCGCCCGGCTGGGGACTCGTCCTGTGGACGGCCGCCTTGTTCGTGGTGATGGAACTGGTCACCGGCAATGTCGTCGAGCCCTGGCTCTACGGTTCGCGAACCGGGCTGTCGCCGCTGGCGATCATCGTTGCGGCGATCTTCTGGACGTGGCTGTGGGGGCCGCTGGGGCTGGTGCTGTCGACGCCGCTCACCGTCTGCCTGGTGGTTCTGGGCAGGCACGTGCCGCAGTTCGAATTCCTCGACGTGCTGTTCGGCAACGAGCCCGTGCTGGAACCTCATGCGCGGCTCTACCAGCGGCTTCTGGCCGGCGATCCGGACGAAGCCACCGATCATGCCGAGGAGATGCTGGAAGAAAAATACCTGGTCGAGTTCTACGACAAGGTCGCGATTCCGGCCCTTCTGCTGGGCGAACGGGACCGTGTGCGCGGCGTCATGGGTGACCTGCAAAGACGGCAAGTGGCGGCCAGCGCCCTGGTGCTGGTGGCCAATCTGGAGGACGAAGCGAAAGAGGAAGCGGGTGAGGAGGATGAGCAGGCCGAGGAGGGGGGCGAGCCCGGCGACGCGGCCGATGAGGACGCGGCCGACCTGCCAGACGGCACCGGCCTGTCGGTGCTTTGCGCCGGCGGGCGAGGCGAACTCGACGATGCCGCGGCCGCGATGCTGGCGCAGGTCCTGGAAGTCCAGGGGGCGACCGCGCCGAAGGCGGGCTTTGCCGACATGGAACCCGCCAGCATCCGCCGGCTCGAACTCGAAGCCATCGACACGGTCGTGGTCGGCTTCCTCAACCGCGATTCCGTCAAGCACGCCCGCTTCCTGGTTCGCCGGCTGAAGCGGGCGAAGGCGGCACTTCGGGTGGGCATCGTGTTCTGGTCGGAGACCGGCAACGGCGACAAGGAAGCGGCCGCCAGGCTGGCCGAGGACATCAGCGCGGATTTCGTCGCGCACGGCATGGCCGGCGCGGTGACGGGCGCGCTGTCGAAAGAGCCGCCGATCGCGTTGAAGCTCGTCGCCAAACGGCGCGCGCGACGGCGGGCGGCTCCGAGGAAGGTGGCGGCCGCGGCGGCTGGCTAGGGATGAAGCCGAGCGACCGAGTGGGCGGCTCTCCCGGTAAAGGTGCTCATGACGACTTCGCGCGTCATGTCGGACGTTCATCCACCTTCCGGGGAGCTCCTGAAGGCGAACAGTCTGCTCATTCGCCGGACGCCAGCATTTGAATGCAGACGAGCTGACATAGCCTGGTAAGCTCGCGCGACCGCCCGCAGTTCCAGATAGCATTCGCCTCCTGAGAGGCGAGAAAAACAGGTCGTCGGCGGTGAACTTACTCGAACTTGTCGTTAAGTTGTAATTCCGTGCCACCTAGCCTAAGCGATTGCCTTCTTGCGATATCTCAGCTCAAGCTCCAGAGCTAGTCTACATTAATCCAATGGACCCTCTAATGAGTGCGCGCTTATCGACGGCAATTAGGATCGGGGAAGCCGCAAAGGCGATCTTGCGAAAAACTCAGAGCTTTCCAAGCCAAGAATTCGGAGAGCATGCAGATCTGAGCGAACGCCAACACGTCGGTGTTGAACCGATGCTTTTGGCGCTTTCGATGGAACTGGCACTCAAAGCGTGGTTCGTCTTCGACCACGACGATCCAAGGGTTGTCAAATCGCACAACCTGATGGAGCTGTTTGATCGCCTAAAGCCCGAAAGCCAAGAAAAACTCGACGCGGAGTTCAAAAGATCAGTGGCCCCGTATCATCCCAATTGTCTCTACGTCGACTACAGCATTAGTCACATTCTGTCTCAGCACCAAGACGCCTTCACCGACTGGCGGTACCTTCATGAGGCAAAGAAATCGATGATGTTCGATCAGGGTGCCTTTGAGGCAACGCTCGAAATGGTGCTCCGTGAGTTCGAGAAGAGATATCGCATTGAGCGGGTGAAGCCGCTTTGGCCATCCTGAATGCAGTCCGGATCGGAGGCCCCCGATGCGGCCTCCGCAGAGCGGCCTTTCGTCCGAGCGGCTTCCAATATCCGCTTCCTGCCGATCTCCACCATCTCTATCGGTCCACCATCGCCATGCCACGTTCGCCATAGCGTGGGCCGGCGATCTTCCCTGGCGCGAGCGCCTCGTCGAGCGCGGCCATTTCGGCGGCGTCGAGCTTCAGCGAGGCGGCGGCGATGTTCTCCTCCAGGTATTTTGTCCGCTTGGTGCCGGGGATCGGCACGATATCGACCGCGAAATCGCTTCCCTTGTGCAGCAGCCAGGCGAGTGCGACCTGACCCGGCTTGACGCCTCGGGCCGTTGCCACGTCGCGCACCGTGCTGGCCGCCTCGACGTTGGCGTCGTAATTCCTGCCCTGGTAGCGCGGGTCGTTGCGGCGGTAGTCGCCTTCGGGATAATCCTCGGCGCGCCTGACGTCGCCGGTGAGAAAGCCACGGCCGAGCGGCGAGAACGGCACCAGGCCGATGCCGAGTTCACCGAGCAGCGGGATGATCTCTGGCTCCAGATTGCGCTCCCACAGCGAATATTCGCTTTGCACCGCAGAGACGGGATGCACGGCATGGGCGCGGCGAATGTTGGCGCTGCCTGCCTCCGACAGGCCGAAGAAGCGAACCTTGCCCTCGTCAACCAGCTTGCCGACCGCGCCGGCGACATCCTCCATCGGCACCGCCGGGTCGACGCGGTGCTGGTAGAGGAGGTCGATATGGTCGGTTCCGAGCCGGCCGAGCGAGGCGTCCACAACGTCTCTGATATGGCCGGGCCGGCTATCGACCCCGACCTGCTTGCCGTTTTCGATACGGAAACCGAATTTGGTGGCGATGGTGACATGGCCGCGCTTGCCCTTCAGCGCCCGGCCGAGCAGGGCCTCGTTGCCGTACGGGCCATAGACCTCGGCGGTATCCAGGAAGGTGCAGCCGAGTTCGATGGCCCTATGCAGCGCGGCGGTGGATTCGGCTTCGTCCGCCGGACCGTAGGACTGGCTCATGCCCATGCAGCCGAGGCCGATAGCCGAGACTTGCAGCCCCTGGCTGCCGAGTTTTCGCGTGGCAAGGGTCATGGCAGGGCGTCTCCGGTTAAAGGCTTCCCGGATCATATAGGGCGCCTGTCGGCACTGTCCCTGGATTACTGCATCGATGCGGATTGACCGAGATCGACTGCGGTGATCGCGCTCTCCTCGTCATCCTCGACGAGATGGTTTCCAAGCACAATCAAGCCACTGTTCAAGGCGTCGAATTCGATCGCCGCGCCAAGCAGTTGGGCGGCCTGCAGCACCAGGTGTTCAATGTCCTCAAGGGCGACGTTCTCGACCAGATTCCTCATCCGGACCTGTTCCGCCGTCGCCGAGATGTTGACGATCCCAGCCGTCTTGAATGCCTTCTGGACCGCTGAATGGACGTCGTCGCGCAAGCGCGTGGAGTAATCGTACCGCATTGAAACCTCCCAGGGGGAACGGTTTTCTGTCAAGATCGAAACATGAGCCCAGCGTGACGGGATGACAAGTAAATTTCCATAAAATACATAAATAAATCAATTAGTTATGATAGTTACAGGAATGTGTGTCCGGCGTTTGATACGCATCATGAGCCTGATACGCGGAGCGCTCACTGGCCGATCTTGACGTGTGACACGCACTACCCCAATTATAGAATAATGAGTTAGATACTAACTCGCTGTATTTTTAGTCTTGAGCGAGAGGCGCACATGGCTGAACTGGAACGGCCCGAACGGCTGCAAATCATGCTCACCGCCGACGAATTGGCGGCCTTGGAAAACTGGCGATTCGAGAAGCGCATGCCAAGCCGCTCGGCCGCGGTCAGGGAGTTGTTGCGACGTGGCCTTGCCTCGGATGGCTTCCTGACGGCCGAGCAGGGCGTCAAATCGCAAGACTTCGGCGTGCTGCCCGAGAGCGACGGCAAGATAAACGATCGGCCTTCGGAGTGAAATCCGTTTCGGTCGTGACGCGCGGCCCGTACGGATTGTCCTGGGGCGAGATTGCCTTGATCCGTTTGCGCGCTACCTCATGCAAATGAGCGATATCGTGGCGGCGACAGCTGACATCGGAGCAACCAACCAAAAACAGAGCGCGACCGCGGATGCGCGCCTTGCGGCGATCATCGATTCCTCTTTCGACGCCATCATCAGCAAGGATCTGAACAGCATCGTCACCAGCTGGAACCTGGCGGCCGAACGCATGTTCGGCTACAGCGCCGAGGAAGCGATTGGCCAGTCGATCGTCATGCTCATTCCCGATCACCTCAAGAGCGAGGAAATAGAGATTATCAGCCGGGTTCGCGCCGGCGAGCGGGTGGCCAGCTACGAGACGACGCGAAAGCGCAAGGACGGGGCGCTTATTTCTGTCTCGCTGACGGTTTCGCCGATCAAGAACGCCAATGGCGAGATCGTCGGCGCCTCGAAGATCGCCCGCGACATTTCCGCAGCCAAGGAGAGCGAGCGCAAGATCAGGCTGCTGATGCGAGAGGTCAACCATCGCGTCAAGAACCAGTTCGCGGTCATCCTGTCGATGGTCCGGGAGACGAGCAAGCGCTCGAATGACCCGCGCGAGTTCGAGGAACTGATCCGTGCCCGCATCATGGCGCTTTCGCGTTCGCATGATCTGCTTGTCACCTCGGAATGGGCCGGCGCCAGCCTGTTCGACCTGATCCAGGAACATTTGAAGCCTTTCGGCCGCGAGGAGCAGATCCTGCTCTCCGGTCCGGTCCTGACGCTGCAGTCGAACGCGGTGCAGCATCTCGGCATGGCTTTCCACGAGCTCGGCACGAATTCGTCCAAATATGGCGCGCTTGGCAGCGAAGACGGCCGGATCGAAGTCACCTGGACGATCGGCTCCGGCACCCACGATGCCGGCGGCTCGGGCGAGCGTGAGTTCCAACTGCTTTGGAACGAGACATCCGCGCCCCGTCCCGACGACAGACGCGAAGAGACCACGCGCAAGGGATTCGGCACCGTCGTCCTGCAGCGGGTGGCGCCGCAGTCGCTTGGCGGCTCCGCCGTCCTCGAGCGGTCCGCGGGGCATCTCAGATGGCAGCTGGCCGCGCCGCTGGCAGCGATCATCGTGCCGCAACCCGGCACCGAGCCCGATGACGAAGCGCGCGGCTTCGGCATCTGACGCCCGTCAGAGACCTTGGTGTCGCGCTTATCCGATGGCGGGCACCTGCCGATGGCAATCGCGGAGCATGCGCGATGCGCGTAATAACGAGCGCTGCTCAAGCGGCGTTGCGCTCAGGTGGGGCGGCAGGTTTTTCCGCCGCCCCGGCCTGCCGGTCACCGATGATGCGGGAGATGCCTCTCGGCATCGACTTCTCCAACGGTGAAGCTCTGGAAGCCCGGCATGAGCTGCCATATCGCTGCAAGGCCTATGATCAGATAGGCAAGGCGGGCCAGCATGGCGCCCCCAAGGATCGTGCCGATTATATCATGGCCGGTCACAGCCATGGCCAGCCAGTTGAGGCCGCCAAGGATGATGAGGGCGAGCGTGACGAGATTCATGATGCGCATAAACGCCTCCTGATGTTGCCTGACAAAAAGACGCCTGCAAAAAAACGCCTGTCGTTTCAGTCGGTTCCATCAATCACGAGATTGTGAATAGGGACCGCGGCCCGTGAATTCGGGCGGCGACCGGTTCCCATTCGACCAGCCAGTTCCTACTCGACCAGTATGTGCGCTTCGCGCGCGGCCTCGACAAAGGCCTCCCTGGCGGTATCGGGGGACATGTCGCCGCTGGTCGCCCGGCGGCAGGCGCGCAGCGCGGACTGATGTTTCAGGCTACCGGCATCGCGCCAATGGGTCGTGAGCAATTCGATGGCTTGCTGCGTGTTGGACAGGTTGCGGGTGGCACCGGTGACACCGACAGAAACCACCACGGGTTTGGAAAACCAAGCGGTCTGCATTGGAACCTCGACGGCGTTGCGGATATTGAACGTTCGCGTCGGCGCAAAGTTTCATCCCTGCCAGTCACTGTCGCGTGAGGCTCGGTGGTGGCCGTCGGCGGCGACGGCAACCATCCCCCGACCGGCGGCGGGCAGGGCTAGAGGATGTTGGTCGTCACCTCGACGATGATCGCTGCGCCATCCAGTGTCCCGTCGGGGACATGCACGACGCGCGAAACCCGCAGGTCCTGCGGGCTTCCGTCGACCGACAGCGAAACGCTTTCTCCGATCCTGGGCACCGCCTGGAAAATTGCGTCGGTGGCGTCCGGTCGGTTGTCGATGGAAATGCGGCAGTTGACGGTCATGAAATGCCTCCTGTGTCTGGCCATGCCAGGTCGTCAACGCGGGGTCCATGAAATGGTTTCAGGAGCACCGGTTCCAAAACCGGGAGTTCGTTGACGCAATTCCATGGGATAACCGTTTCACGGTTTCCCGGAATTGCTCCAGCCGGTCGAAGACTGGTTCCCGCTCATGGGCTCGAACCACGATTCACGCCTTCAAAGGGCGCTGTCCTACCATTAGACGAAGCGGGAGAAGCTGGAACGGTTATGGCGCCAGTACGGCGAAGCGTCAATTCGGGAAGTTGTTGACCGGCTCTTCGCAGCGATAAACCGGGCAGTGTCCGTCGCGCGCCGGAATATAGGCCGACATCGGCACTTCCGGCCAGTCGCACTCATTGCCGAACTGCCTGACATAGCGGTCATAGGTGTTCGGGCCGGTGGTCAGCACCACCGCGCGGCGGCTCTGGATCATGGCCTGGACTTCGGCGCAGTTCATGGAACGGCTGTCGGGCCGCGCCTCGGCCAGACCGGTTGCCGCAAGCACGGTGCCCAAGGTCATCAACAAGATTCGAAAGCGAACCGACATCATTGTTACCTCTTCTAACGCGGTTTCGGTCGAAAGCCGCTTCACTTTTGCCGGAGGATCCCCGAGCGGGCTCTCATTGTCCACAGAACTCATCCTTCGTCCCGCCGGTTCCGCGACAGGCCAAGCATGAGGCCTGAACGCGGCGCGGCCATCGGCGCAACCAAATCGCGTGTCGCGCATTGCTGGGAATGGACAGGAAAGCTTACGAAACACCGCGGTGGTGGCCCGGAGACGAGGGCCGCGAGGCGATGTGCTGTTCCTTCTGCGGCGGCCGCGACCACCGCTATGAGGAGTGCCCGCAAAGGGCGGACCCGCCGGCTGCCCCGTCCGAGGACGATGCCGGGGAAACCCGCTGATCCGGTTTGCAGGTGGCCGACGTCCGCCTTGATCCTATCACCGCCTTGGATGCCACCTTTTGCGCCGACAGGCGTTGTCCCTGCGAAAGGAAAGGTCGCCACGGGGCGGCCGCGCAGGAGAAGGAGGCCGAGATGAAACCTCTCGCCATCGCGTCCCTGATGCTGGTGTTGGCAGCGCTGCCGGCGGCGGCACAGACGGATCAGCTGCAGAACCCGGCCCAGCAAGCCGACAAATGCCGTGTCCAGCCGGAGCAAGGCAAGCAGCCGTCCGGCGACGGCAATCTGACTGAAAAGCTCAATGATTGCGGCGGGGTGCTGAAGCCGCCGGCCACCGGCGACCAGGGAATGGCGGCGCCAGCGCCCGACCAAGGCAACACGCCGGTGATCAAGCCCGGCCAAGTGCCGGCGCAGCCGCCGTCCAAGTAGAAGCCAGGCTGGCGGCTTTGCCGCCGGGGTAATGGAACCTCACAGATCGGGAAACGTTTCTTTAACGAATCGGATTTGAAAGGACGGGAAACTTGAGGGATATTGCCAACACAGCCACGTTTATTGCCACCATCGCAATCGTGATCGTCCTTATGCTGATGGCGCCGAAGAGTTTCGGGTTCGAAACGTCTCATCCTATCGTGGATGGCGACCTGCCGGCCCAATAAAAGACCCGCTCCGCAAAAAAGCAGGCGAGGGCATCGCCTGCTTTTTTGTCAGGCGAAACCGCTTCGCAGTTTCCTGGAATGTTCTAGCGAACCAGAACGCCGGCGTCATCGCACAGCGCGGTGAAGGCTTCCTGCGCCTGTGCCGCGCCGTCCTTGTTTTCCAGCGCCGCCTCCACCTTCTCGCGCGCGGCCTGGTAGAAGGGACCGCGGCTGGCATGCGGCCAGTCGATCAGGATCTCGCTGGCGTCCTGAAGGCTCACCACCTCACGGATCGTGTCCGAGCCGTGCGGTTTGATGCGCATTGGTGTCGACAGCATCACATCGGCCATTGTTTTTCCCGCCCCATTTGTTTTCAGTTATCGGAGGATGTCTGCTTCGCGCGCGGCATTGATCATGGCCCGCATCGCCTTTTCCGGCGGCGTCCAGCCATCCAGCGCATCGCGGCAGCTGCGCAACGCCGCCCGGTATCGCCGGCCCTGGCCGGACGGCCAGTCGCCGAGGCATTCCAGGCCCTCCCAGGCGCTGCGCACCACGCGCTCGCGCTCGGGGGCAAATTTCAGGCGGATCGGTCGGGGAAACATCTTGTCGTTCAACTGAAGTCTCCGTGACGGGTAGGTTTGGCCCGCGGTTCGAGGAAACCGCGGCATGCCTAAGGGGCGCCGGATAACGTCGCTGGCAGGGGAGGGTTCCAGACCCGAAGGATCAATTTTCAGTCGCCAGCGACGGCGTCCGACAAAGGTCGCGGCGCGGGCGGATCGGCGTCTTCGCCCCGCGGCCGGTCATGCTCGAATTGCTCCGCGCCGGGCAGGGCGTGCAGCCAGGTCTCGCGGCGGCTGATCCACAATTCATATTCGGGCGCAAGGTCGGTCGGCACGACGTCGAGGCTTCCAAGCATGATTTCGGCCTCGGTGTCGCCGACCCAGGCCACGCGGCCGCCACAGGTCGGGCAAAAGCTGCGCGTCCCGTAAGTGGCGACTTCGCCCGATGTCTCGAAGGCATCGCGCGGCCAGATGGCAAAGGCCGAATAGACCGAGCCGCCCGCCTTGCGGCAGTCCTTGCAATGACAGAGGCCGACCCGCGTCGGCTGACCGGTGACGACGAAATGCACGCCGCCGCACAGGCAGCTGCCGGTCCTGCGTATGGTGTCGGACATGGTCGCGGCCCTCCGTTCTCGCGGCTCGCGGCAGCCGCCCTCTATCCGCGCGCCGCCATATGGTTGTCGAGCTTCTTGCGCGAAGGTCCGTAGCGCTTGATGATGGTCTGGGCTTCGCTCTGCGGGATGCCGTATTTGCGGGCAAACGCGGCAACCTCGTAGGTTTCCTCGCTCGAAACCAGCTTGCGGTCCTGTTTGATCTTCGATTTGTCGTCAGGCATGGCGGGCCTCGCTTTCTGTCAGCCGCATGGTCGCGCGGACATTGTACCACGCGATGCCGCGATCAGACATAACAGCGATCGGCGCTGCTGGTTCCATGACGGCGGATCGCCCCGGCAGGAACGGCTTGCAAGCCGTTGTTCAGGCCGGCGAATGAACCGGGCCGGCGTCGCGCTGACCGGTGTCGCCGCATTCGGCACAGGGCGCGCTGGCGCCGGGGCAGCCACGATGGTGGGTGCCCGCGGGACAGCAAAGGCCGTTGGAGCTTGTCCAGCGCGGGCATTGGAAAACCTGCCCGCTGCCGCCGCAGCCATTGCACTCCACCACCGATGACCCGACCAGAAAGGGTCCCGTCCCCAGCCTGACACGCGCGCCCAATTCTCAACCCACCCAAACACTGCATCAGACAAGTCTGTGCATTAGCCCAAGCTAAGGCTACCACGATCATGGTTACGAACAAGTTTCGCGATTTTTGTGGCGAGCGACTCGGCCGGGGCGGAAGGGCGTTTGAAGCGGGGTGACCGCCTGCCGCCGTGGCGGCGGGCGGTCCCTTATGGGTTTTCAGGTAAATTCGCGAGGGGGATGTCGGAACCGCCTAAGGTCGCACGTCCTTGGGAGCGAAACGGTTTTCAAACCCCTGGAGAAAGTCATGCCGTCGCAAATCGCTCAATCGCCGTGGCAGACCACGGCCCTTCTCATTGCCCGCCTGATCTTTGCCGCCGTCTTCCTCATGGCGGTGACCTTCAAGTTCATGGGCATGGGCGCCACCGCGGGTTTCATCGCCGCCGCCGGCTTTCCCTTCCCTCTCTTCCTCGCCTGGTGCGCGGCCATCCTGGAGGTTGCGCTGGTACTGTGTTTCCTGAGCGGCGCCTTCTTCACGCAGGCGGCCCTTGTCGCCGCTGCCTATGTGCTGTTCCTGGCCTTCGCCTTCCACGGCCCCAGCCACTGGGCCGGCAACCAGGCCGAGTTCGGCTTCTTCGTCGACCATTTTTCCTTCATCGCCGGACTGCTGTTCGCGGCGGTGCACGGACCGGGACAGACGCTGGCGCTGAACCCGGGCTGGCCGGGCAGGGCATAGGGGATGATCAGAGGAGTCAGCCGTTTCCGTGAAACGGCTGATCTCACATCTGGTCGTTATATGGCTCCTTCATCTGGCCGACCATGCGGGCCAGTTTGGAAAATGAGGGCATGTCCGCCTCCGGCTGGCACTGGTTGGCGAGCTCCAGGAGCCGGATCGGGAAGTTGACAGCGTCACGGCTCGACGCCGACATGCCGCCGGACCGCTCCTCGCTGGTCTCGCCAGCCTCGGCCTTGCGCAGGGCGATATCGATCTCCTCCGATGTCAGCACGCCTTTGCGCACCAGCACATGGTTGATCGAGGCGACGGCCATCAGCAGGCCCTCGAGTTGCAGGTTGGCGACATTCATGACGATTGCTCCCTCTATTCACCGTAGCTGAAACGCGCCAGCCGCGTTTCCGATCCGGAGCCAAAGCGTGCCGCCTCGGATCCTGTCGGCGAACAGCGCGACCAGCAGCACCAGCGGGATCGCCGCCGCAATCCCGACCAGCCGATGAAGGCGCCGGGTACGGTCATCTTCGATCCGGACGACGGGCAGGCCGTCTGTCGTGGGAAACTGTCTATTCCTGCGTCAGGCGTTCGCCATATTCGCGCCACAGCGCCTTGACCTCCAGGCTGCCGAGGCGCGGGATCGACGGATCGCCGCACGTGATGGCAACGGCGCCGATGTCGTAGTTGGGGTATGCACCCGCGACGAAGCGGATCGCCTCGCCAAGCGAGTTCACGCGGATCACCGGATCGGCCTGTCCCTGGCCGGTACTTCGCACCCCGGAAACCGAGGCTGGAGCATGTCGCATCCTGAAAACGGATGCCATGGCTGGTCTGTCCATCGTCCTCTCCCACAAAGGCCGTGACGGGAATCATTCCATGAGCTTCAACCGATGATCCCACAGCTACGGGCTGAAGAAAAGCCGGCTAGCCAATGCCGGATTTCGGCGATCGGCCGTTGGCGATCCGATTGTCCGGTGATGGCAGTCGATCATGATTTCGACCATGGTGCTGATTTGCACCGACGACCCGCCGCCGTTTTGTGTTTTCAGCCTCCCGCTTCCGCCGCCGGCTTGTCGAAGCGGCCGCGCTCTGGCATGTTGCCAGTAATGGGAGATGTCTGGCATCTGGCATCTTACCAGTGATGGGAATGGGGTTCTCCCGAAACCGCCAGTGATGGCTGATGACTCCTGCCGCGAAAACCGCGGTGGGAATCTGTCGATTCCGCCGCCACGGCGGGCCGATGTGCTCGTCTCAGAGAGGATCGAGCATGTCTTTTTCGAACTGTCTTCTGGTCATGGCCGGTGGTGCGCTGGGCACGTTGGCGCGCTACCTCGTTTCCACCTGGGCGCTGCCGGTGAGCAGTGAACTGCCCTGGGGAACCATCATCATCAACATCAGCGGCTCGCTGCTGATCGGCTTCTTCGGCACGCTGACGTTGGCCGGCGGGCGCTATCCCGCCTCCGAAAGCCTGCGCCTGTTCGTGATGATCGGCCTGTGCGGCGGCTATACGACCTTTTCGTCGTTCAGCCTGCAGACGCTCGACCTGCTGCGCGCCGGCGGCTTCGGCCGGGCGGCGCTCAACATCGGCCTGTCGGTGCTGCTGTGCGTGGGTGCCGTGGCGCTCGGCCACATCGTCGCCGCCCGGATCAATGGCGGCGCCACGCAGGTCGCACAGAGCATGATCGAGGAGGAGGCTTGAGGCGGGTTTTGAGGCCTAGGAATTTTTTCCTTGACCGGGTGAGGGCAGTCAGGCTATCATCTCGTCCATGGTGCTGATTTGCGCCAACGACCCGCCGCCGAGGCGGGTTTTGTGTTTTTGGCGCCTTGTCATGTGACGGCGCTGAGGCTGCCGATTTTGGACGCCGGCGGGACAGCGCCCCCCTCTGCGAGAATCCGATGACCCAACGCTATGCCACCATCATCACCGACGATGACGGCCGCGACATCGTCAGCGCCATTGGCGAGTTCGAGGGCGCCGCGCCCCGGCCGCGTCTGGGCCGCGTCGAGCCGGTGGCGCCTGGCGTGCTGATCGGCATGGTGCGGGATGCGGCCGGCGGCTTTGGTTTTCCGCAAGCCGGCATTGGCGGGCATGCCATCGGTCTCGTATTGGCGCGGCTGAAGGCGCAGGCCAGCATGGCAAAACGCGCCGGTGCGGCAAAAACTGCCGCGACCGCCAAGCCGAAGCGCGCCAAGCGGGCCAAGAAGAAAACCGGCCGCTCGAGAAAGCCGGTCGGATCGATGCCGAAGGCGGGCAAGGCGGCCAGCGATGCCGCCGCAAAGGCGATGGGCCAGGTCGATGGCTGACGAAGCCGGCGCCGGGCCGGCGCGCCGCAAGACAAGACCGGCAAGGCGCAAGCGGGCCGGCGAGGCGGCCGCGCCGACGCCTCGGCCGAAGCGGCCGAAAAAGACGCTGGGCGACGACTTTCTTGCCGCCGTGCGGGCCGATTTCCGCGCCCATGGCGCCGGCGTCATCGCCGAGGTGCGGGCCGACAAGCCCGACCAGTATCTGAAGATCGTGCTTTCAGTCCTGCCCAAGGATTTCGATGTCGCCGCCGTCAACCATCTGGACGCCCTCAGCGATGAACAGATCCGCAGCCGCATCAGGGCCCTCGAAGCCGTCGTCAGGCCGTTCCTCGAAGAGCCCGCCGATCGCCGCGAAGACGGAATATTTGGCGCTGCTGGCGGAACTTGACCGCCGCAGACGCAGCAACCAGTTGGCGGCGTACAGACCGTATCCGCGCCAGGCCGAATTTCACGCGGCTGGAGCGGTCAACCGCGAGCGCCTGTTCATGGCCGGCAACCAGCTCGGCAAGACCAGGGCCGGCGGCGCGGAATGGGCGATGCATCTGACCGGCCGCTATCCCGCCTGGTGGCAAGGCAAGGTTTTCGACACGCCTGTACGGCTTTGGGCGGCCGGCGTGACCGGCGAGGGCACGCGCGACAACCCGCAGCGCGTGCTGGTCGGCCCACCGCAACAGCAGGCGGCCTGGGGCACCGGCATGATCCCGGCGGATGCTATTCATCAGACCATCATGGGCCGCGGCGCGCCGGGCGCGCTCGACAGCGTCGTGGTGCGCCATGGCGGCGGCGGCGATGTGCAGGCCGGCGAGAGCGTGCTGTCGTTCAAGAGTTTCGAGAAGGGCCGCGAGAAATGGCAGGGCGAGACGCTGCACGGCGTCTGGTTCGACGAGGAGCCGCCGCTCGACATCTATTCCGAAGGCCTGACCCGCACCAATGCGACCGGCGGGATAACGATCGTGACGTTCACGCCGCTGCTTGGGATGAGCGACGTGGTGCTGCTGTTCCTGTCGGCGGGGGAAGTGGAGAGGATGGCGAAGGGGTCAACCGCCGCGAAACCATGATCCGCAATACCGCTTTTGCGGCAACCGGTGGCCGGGTAGCGTCCGGTGCGACGTTCGGGGTCCCACATGCGCCAGATTGCGGAACTGCTTGTCCTTTGCGCCGTGCTTTCGGCCTGTAGCGGCAGCGGCGATTGGCGCGCCGATGCCATCAGTGCCGCCGAAGGCAAGATGCACAAGCTGGTGAGCGATCCTTCCGCCACATTCTCGCATGTCCAGCTTACCGGCGACAGTTCGTCCGGCCAGACCTGCGGCGTCATCACCGCCAAGGTCGGCACCTTCACCAAGGAGGCGCGCTTCATCGTCTATATCGACAACACCGCCGGTCCGTTTGTCGAGCCGGGCATGGGCCAGTCCATTTCGCGGGCCGACTTCGACTGGGCCTGGAAGAATGATTGCTTGAACGAGGGGTATAAGAGCTAGGTGGGCCTCGGAACTGGGGTCCTGAACTTGCTCACTCCACTTCCCGCGCCACCATCCGGTCCAGGTTTTCGTTCAGCCGCCTGAGCATGCCCAGCAGCGTCGCCACCTCGTCCTCGCTGAAACCGGCCAATGCCTCGTCCCTGCCTTCGTCCAGCGCCGCGCGCGCGGCGGGCAGTTTTTTCAGCGCCGCTTCGGTCAACGAGATCAGGCTGCTGCGGCCATCCTTGGGGTCGGGCGTGCGGCGGATCAGGCCGTCGCGTTCCATGCGCGCCAGCATCTGCGCCATGGATGGTTGCTCGATCTTGGCGAAGCGCGCCAGTTCCTTCTGCGACATCGCCGCGCCGTCGCGCAGGAGATAGATCACCGGCATCTGGCCGATCGAGAAGCCGAAGGCTTTCACCCGCCGCTCGCCAAGGCGGGCGAGGCTGCGCGCTGCCATGTTGATGAGTGGGGCGGGGTTCGAGAACAGGGTCCAGTCGGTCATGACTTGCATTGGTGCCTATGTTTATTGTATAGGCTCCTATATAAATCAATGCGAGACCCCTGTCCATGACCGGAATCCCTTTGCGCATCGCCATCATCGGCGCCGGCCCCGCGGGCTTGACGCTGGCGCGCATCCTGCATCTCAACGGCATCGCCGCCACCGTCTTCGAGCGCGAGGCGCATGCGCTGGTCCGGCCGCAGGGTGGCACGCTCGATCTGCATGTCGACTCCGGCCAGCTCGCCTTGCGGCGCGCCGGCCTCGAAAAGGAATTCCTGCGCATCGCCCGCTACGAGGACCAGGGCAGCCGGCTCTACGACAAGGACGGCCGGCTGGTGCTGGCCGATGACGATGACAGCGGCGACCGGCCGGAAGTCGACCGCTCGGCGCTGCGCGACATCCTGCTTGCCTCGCTGCCGGAAGGCAGCGTGCAATGGGGCAGGGAGCTGCGCGAGGTCCATGCGCGCCCCGACGGCGCCTATGACCTGGCCTTCGGCGCCGACCTGCTCGGCCCGTTCGACCTCGTCGTCGGCGCCGACGGCGCCTGGTCGCGGGTGCGGCCGCTGGTCTCGCGCTACCGGCCGCAATATACAGGGCTGACCTTCATCGAATTCGGCATCGACGATGTCGACGCCAGCCATCCCGAACTGTCGAAGCTGGTCGGGCGCGGCAAGATCGGCGCCGAGGGCGACGGCCGCGGCATGATCGTGCAGCGCAACGCCAATGCGCATCTGCGCGGCTATGCCATCTTCCGCGTGCCCGCCGACTGGGCGGAGAGGACGTTCGATTTCGCTTCGCCGGCGGCGGCGCGAGCCCGCCTGATGGCCGAATTCGAGGGCTGGGCGCCGGAGCTCGTCGCTCTGATCGCGGCCAGCAACGACAATATCGTGGCCCGCGCCATCCACGCGCTGCCGATCGGCCACCATTGGCCGAACCGGGTCGGCGTGACGCTGCTGGGGGACGCCGCCCATGTCATGTCGCCCTTCGGCGGCGAGGGCGTCAACGCCGCCATGCTCGACGCGGCCGAACTCGCCCGCCACCTGGTCGAGGCCGGTGACTGGAGGCAAGCCGTGAAGCTTTACGAACAGGAGATGTTCGAGCGCGTGGTGGAACCCGCCACGCATGCCGCGGAAGCCGCCGCGACAGAGCTGTCGCATATCGGGCTGGAGCTGACGCTGGAGCATGTGCGGCAGCATGCGCAGATGCGGGCGGTGGCTGGGTAAAAAGATCGAAAAGCGCGCTCCGCCTTCTCCCAAGAACTGTCGCATCCGACCCCAAAAAACCACGCCTGAACAGCGCCATGCAGTGGTCATCTCACAAGCTGAATCAGGCCCGCCATGTCCCGTCACGTCACCTTCATGACCATCGACGATGCCGCGCATTATTCGCCCGAAGAACGCAAGGCGATCGTTGCTGCCTATCCCGAACATGAGCGCGAGGCCCGCGCCCAGGGCATTCCCGTGCTGGGCTCGGGCCGCATCTTTCCCGTCGCCGAGGCGCTGATTGTCTGCGAGCCGTTCCGGCTGCCGCGCTATTGGCCGCGCATCGGCGCGCTCGATTTCGGCTGGGACCATCCTTCCGCCGCCGTCGAGCTCGCCTGGGATACGGAAGCCGATGTCGTCTATGTCACCAAATCAGCGCGGGCCTCTCAGCAGACGCCGGCCATGCAGACGCTGACCCTGAAACCCTGGGGCGAATGGCTGCCCTTCGCCTGGCCGCGCGACGGCCGCCGCGAGACGCTGGAAGGGGCGGGGGTGGCGCTTGCCAAACAATATGCGGCGCACGGGCTGAACATGCTGTCGCGCCACGCGCAATTTCCCGACGGCTCGGTCTCGGTCGAGGCCGGGCTGATGGAGATGCTCGACCGCATGCAATCCGGCCGCTTCAAGGTGTTCTCCACCCTCGGCGAGTGGCTCGAGGAATTCAGGATTTTCCATCGCAAGGATGGTCAGGTTGTAAAACTGCGCGACGATTTGATGGCGGCGACCCGTTATCGAAAGGTGGCACTTGCCTACGTTAGCGGGTCGGGCTCGATGACGAATGGCATGGCCTGCTGGCTCACGTTCGATCGGAATGGCGACAAGGGCGCGGATGGCTTGGGAGCGGGGGATTTCACCGGGCCTGCTTCGTCGGGGGCTGACAATATCGTCACCTTCAACGGCACGACTGGCAAAGTGGGCAAGGATAGTGGGATCAAGATTGCCGATGTTGTAACAGGTCCGGCATCGTCGGTCTCTGGACGTGTCGCCATGTTCAACGGCACGACGGGCAAAATGATTCAAGACGGCGGTGTCCTGCTCTCCAGCCTATTGACGTCAGGTGGGGCGCTCGGCACGCCGTCTTCGGGGACGCTGACGAATGCAACAGGACTGCCGGTGTCGACCGGCATCAGCGGCCTTGCCTCCAACATGGCCGCGTTCCTGGCGGGCGGCACCAGCGCTCAGCTTGCGGCTGCTGTGAGCAATGAGACCGGAAGCGGCTCGTTGGTCTTCGGCACCTCGCCCACACTGGCAACACCTACGATCGACACAATCACGTTGACCGGCGGGCAGATTGCTTTTCCGGCAACCGATGCGCCAAGCTCTAACGCCAACACCTTGGATGACTATGAGGAAGGCACGTTTACGCCCACCCTTGTTGGTGCCACAACCGCTGGCACGGGGACCTATAACGCCCAGACCGGTAAGTACACCAAGATTGGCAACTTGTTTTCGTACTCCGTTAACTTGTCATGGACGGCACACACGGGAACCGGAACGATGACCATAGCTGGGATGCCATTCACGGCAGCCGTCACGGGTGTCGTAGGGGCTGTGTATTTCAACAACATGACCTTCACAGGGAGCCCCCAAGCTTACATCCCGGTAAACACGTCGGCCATCTCCGTCGAGACAGTGGCGAGTGGGGGGGCCTCTCAGCCCCTGGGCATGGACACAGCGGCAAACGTCCGCTGCTCAGGCCAGTTGTTCACTGTCTAAACTAAGAACATCAAAGGACATAGCACACATGAAGCGCGTAGCGACCTTTCAGGATATCACGCTGGGCTTTGACGGCTCGGCCGGCCTTCGCTATTTAAAGGGCGTCATTGATGATGATGGGAATAGCCTCGGCGGGATGGAGCCTCACAGGCTCGCAATCCAGCCCGATTGTGATGATGTCGCCGGTCTCGTCCGGTGGCAGAACGGGGTGCTTCTCGACGCGATGGGCTTCGAGGTGGAGGACGGCGATGCTCTCGCCGACTTCATCGCGTCGGCTGTTGAACATCACCGCGCTTATCCGGCAATCGCAGCGAACAGCAAGGCCTGGTGCGATGCCGCAAAGGCCAAGCGCCTAGCAAGGGTCGCGGAAGAGGAAGAGCGAGCCCGGCAACAGGCTGAGCAGGCGGCGGCCGAAGGGCAGGCCGCACAAAAGGCGGAAGCAGCGCGACAGTCAGAAGTGCAGGCGATGATTGACAGCGCTGTGGCAGCGGCCCTTGCCGCGAAGAACTAGGCAAGGGCAGTGACCCTGCTGCGGAAACGCTCCTTCATCAGCAGGGCGGGAGTTTCGATGTACCTGAACGACATGCCTGCCATGGCATAGGAGGCGGGCGCTAGGATGAATAAACCGATTGCTTGCTTTTCTCCGACAGACAGCGCGGCTCCGTACTTGTGCACCGTCAAATACCAGATCGGGTAATGGTAAAGGTAAAGACCGTAAGATATCTTGCCTGTGTAGACGAGCCAGTCAGCCGACATTGCTAGGTGCATGCGTGACCCTGCATTTGACGAAAGATGGAGAACGATGACGGCGACCGACGCAACAACAAACGGCTGTTTCCAGGCGAGATAGTCGGCAGGCAACAGCAGCACAAGAACGATTACCATGACGCCGGCAGGCGCCGCCCACCAAAGCAACCGCTTGAACCCTTCTGATATCCCGGCGTGGGCGACGATGGCAGGCAGCGCTCCGGCAAATATCGCGTCTGCGCGAGTGTGGAATGCCGCGGAGACCCACATCTCCGGAGCGCCACGGGCCACCAACGTGTAGCGGTTCACCTCTATTGCCAGAACCAAAAACAGCACACCGGCAAAAATCGCCGTGAAGTTCTGGACGCGACCAATCAGGAACAGGAGCGCTATCGGCCAGATAAGATAGAACTGCTCTTCGATCGCCAGCGACCAAGTGTGCCCGAACTCATACATATTCCACAGATCGGCGGCGCGCACCCAGTTGCTCACATAGAAGATAGCGGCAGGAATTGATCGCAGGATGATATTGTGGGGGAATATTCCAAATGCGAGATCGATCGCGCCGAAAAGAAAAACACAGACGAGCAGAGCCGGAGCCAACCGCAGGACTCGGCGAGCATAGAAATTGCCGAGGCTGACGGTACCTGTGTCGGCAATTTCGCGAAGCAGCAGCGACGTGATTAGAAAACCACTCAGGACGAAGAAGATGTCGACGCCGAGATTGCCTTTAGTGATGCCGAAAAGTCCGTCAAAGTGAGAGCACATCACGATTAGCACTGCGCACCCGCGAAGTCCGTCCAGTGAAGGATTCCGCTGGCGTTCTACAGTCGCTAGAGCATCGGCTGGCGCTGATCTCGGGAACAGTCTTTTTGCAAGCGACTTAAGCAAGCCGGGGTCTCTCATTTGGAAAATTGGGCGCAACCTATTCGCAGTCATGCTCCATGACAACTGAAAGAAAAAACAGAGAACAACGTCTGCGGGACTTTAGGCCGATCTAAACCAACTCGCCCCCCGAACATCATCCCAAAGGAAAATTCATGGCTGTTTCCCGTGAGAAGGAATCGCTTGCCCGCGTGCTTGCACACGAAGGCGGCTATTCGAATTATCCAAACGATGTCGGCTTCAAATCCACTGTAGCTCCGCATCGATAACTCGAGCCACTATCACCCGAAAGGAACCCCCATGGACCGCAACTTTGCGCGGGCGCTTGCGCTCGTCCTGAAATCCGAGGGCGGCTGGTCGGACAATCCGGCCGACCCTGGCGGCGCCACCATGAAGGGCGTGACGCTGGCGAATTTTCGCCGTTATGTGAAGGCCGATGCCAGCAAGGCCGATCTGAAGAAGATCGGCGACGACCAGGTCGCGACCGTCTATCGGCGGTTCTACTGGGACGCCGTGCTCGGCGCTGAGCTGCCTGACGGTGTCGACTACGCCGTGTTCGATTTCGCTGTGAACAGCGGGCCGGGCAGGGCGGCAAAATACCTGCAGGCAGCCGTGGGCGTCTCCCAGGACGGGCGCATCGGTCCGGCCACGCTGGCGGCAGCCAGGGCAAGACCCGCCGGCATCGTCATCGACCAGCTTTGTGATGCCCGTCTGGCGTTTCTCAAGCGATTGCCGACATGGGGGACATTCGGGCGGGGCTGGTCCGATCGGGTCAAGTCCGTGCGGACCCAAGCCTTGCTGATGTCGGCCCCCGCGACAGTGCCCGCGCAGCCCGCAACGCCAGCGTTGGTCCCTGGGCCGGTCCCGCAGCCACCCGATGTTGAAACGTCGGCCGCCGAGGCTGCGTCGGGTTCAGGGATTCCGGTTGCCGCCAAGGCTGGAGGGGTCATCGCCGCCTGCCTGCTGCTTGCCTATGCCGCCTGGCACCACATTGCCGTTGCCCTGCAAGGGATATTCTGATCATGGCCACTGTCATCCAACCTACCATCCGCCCGACCAACAAGCTGACAGCCGCGACCATCGCCGCCGCGGTCCTGTCGGTCTGCGGTGTCTTCGTGCGCAACCTCTGGCCGTCCTGGTATGACGCCGAGACATGGGCGACGCTTCTGCCGATCGCCGTCTTTGCCGTCGGCTATCTGGTCAAGGATGAGGCGAACCAATGAGCGCGCTGCTGTCCTTCCTGCTCGGCAATCCGACCCTTCTCGGCATGGGTGCGGCCATCTTCGCGGCGCTCGGCTGGGGCGTCCGCCAGCGGCTTGCCGGCGAACGCGGCGAACGTGCCAGGCAAGCCGCCGCCGAAGCCGCTGCGCACGACATCGCGGACCAGGTCCAGAACGATATCGGCGCGCTGCCAGCCGCCACCGCGCGAAAGGAGCTCAAATCATGGGCAAGGGATTGATGCTGCTGTCGGTGCTGGCCGCGATGGCAGGCTGCACAACCGTCAAGGGCGGGTTCTGCGCGGTGTCGAACCCGCTGCGCCTGTCGGCGGCCACGGTCGAGACATTGCCGGACGCCGAGGTCAAGGCGTTGTTGGCACACAATCGCAAGGGCGAAAAACTGTGCGGATGGCAGCCATGACTCTCGTGGCATTTACCCCGGATGCAGCCATGATGCTCGGCCGGCTGGTCATTTTCGGCGCCGGATCGGTCCTTGGTCTCCTGATCGCAAGGGCGATGAGATGATGCATGATTTTTTCGATCTGCTCGGCATCAAGGGACCGGTCGTTGTCGCCGGCCTGGCCGGCGGCGTCCTGCGCGCCTTGTCGCGGCACCGCTACAAGCTGCGCGAGATGGTGGCGTCACCCATTTGCGGCGCGCTCGCCGCCGCCTATCTGACGCTGCCCCTGGTCCAATATTCCCGCGCCACGGGCCTGCCGCTGGCCAATGACGACACGACAACGCTGGCGGCGGCCTTTCTCATTGGCGTCTGCGCCATGTGGATTTCGGATATTTTGTTCGAGGTGATCGTGCGCAAGTTCAGTCCGGCCCCGGAGGAATAGCCGCAGGCTTTGCGTGCCGAAATCTCCACCTGACAGCTCGCGCAAGGGCGGGATTTTTGCATTTGTGGCTTCTGACCGGCCGCTGCTATATCCAGAGCAGGGCCGCCGAACTCGCGGTGGCGTTGATCCCTTCCGGACCTGCGAATGCTTATTGAACGATACGACGGAAACCGTGAGGCTTTACGGCCTCTGTTTGCCCTGGCAGACGATTCCCCCATGCAGATTTCCAGTTACATCGATCGGGGCGAGGTGCTTGTCGCGCGCGATGGCGGTCGGATCGTCGGCCATGCGCAGGTCATCGAGACAGGTGAGGGCGGTGTGTTCGAACTCAAGAGCCTCGCGGTCCGCCCGGCAAGGCAGAGCGAGGGGTTGGGGCGTGCCCTGGTCGCGGCGGCAATCACCCGTTGCCGCGAGCGCAACGGCAGGCGCCTGATCGTCTCGACCGCAACGGCCGATATCGGCAATTTGCGTTTCTACCAGCGACAGGGATTTCGCATGTGCCGTATCGTGCAGGACGCCTTCGGGCCATCGACCGGTTACCCCGAAGGCTCGGCTGTGAACGGCATTCCGCTGCGCGACCAGGTGGTCTTCGAACGCGACCTCGGCGCGGATTGAGGGTGGTGGATCCTCCACCTCGCGCTCCGGCTTCACGACAGTCGCGGACAATCCAACTGCCCGCTCCGGTTCGCCGGAGCGGGCTTTTTTGCGTTTTGGGCTAAAGCGCGCCGCGGCGAAGTGGATTCATGCGGCGCGCTTCAGGGCTTTGTTTTTTACGCATGTCGTCTTCCCGAAGCCGAGGTCACTTTTGGACGACATGGATCAGGCCAGGATGTTGACGGCGCGGGCCGCGACCAGTGCGATCGTCAGCAGGGAGATCATCGCCTCGGCCATCATCAAAAGCTTGGCGCGCTGGGAGAGCGGCAAGGTGTCGGTCGGCGAAAACGCTGTCGCATTGGTGAAGGCGAGGAAGACATAGTCGACGAAGCCCGGCAGCCAGTCGCGGATCTCGCGGTCGTTCAAGGTCATTTGCGGGAACAGGAAATCGGAATGGGCGCGGTTGACGAGGCCGCAGGTCGGCGGCCCGCCGCGATCGGTGCTCCAGAACCACAAGGCAAAAATGATGACATTGGTGACCCAGATGTTGAGCGCGTCGATCAGCAGCGTCTGGCCGCTGGAGCCGGCATGGCCCGCCAGCAGCGCGCGCACCAGGAACACCAGCGAGCCGCAGTTCATGATGCTGACGACCCCGGTCATCACCAGGGCCGTCCTGCGGATCATGACGCGGAACCGGCCGACCAGATACCAGTGCTCCTCCTCGACCGCCTTCTGGGTGGCGACCTGTGTCCAGGCCGTGGCGACCGACAGCGGCACGAGCAGCGCCGCCTCGAGGGCCGGCGCCAGCCAGCGGGGACCGAACGAGAGATCGTTGATGACCAGAAGCTGCAGGCAGATGATGACGAGGACAGCCGCGCGCGCCAGCCAGAAATCGAACGCGCGGTGGTGGATGACGGCATGCTGGTGACGCATTGAGTATCCGGGAGGTTCAGACAGGATCAGATATGCGGATTGTTCTGTCGGGGAGGGCAATGGAGCGCTGAAATTCCCGCTCAATCTTGGTCCTGCAATGGCCTGCAAGTATACTTTTTCGTAAGCTTCGACGTTGGGGCTGTTCGGCGAACCGGTCGGTGTGATTTAAGCGCCGCATGACGGGAATTGACGACTCCATAGATGGTTGGCTGCCGGGCGGGTTGCCTGTCGCGGGCATCGACCGTTCGTCGGTCTGGTCCGGCCTGCTTCGTCATCCCTGGTATTTGCTGGCGCTCTTGTGCCTGGTGCAGATCGTGTGCTGGACGATGGTGCCGGCGCTGATCGACCCCGCGCCGCCTGGCGATGTCGTGGAAGGGTTCATGTGGGGCCGCGAATGGGTGCTGTTGACCTACAAGCATCCGCAGCTTCCCGGCTGGCTGCTTGAAACGAGCCATCTTCTGACCGGATCGTTCCGCTGGCCGCAATATCTGCTCGCCCAGTTGACGATCTCGTCGACCTTCGTCCTGGTCTATCTGCTGGCCCGCGACATGCTCGGGCAAAGCCGCGCGCTGGCCGCGGTGCTCTTGATGCCGTCGGTCTATTTCTTCGGCTGGCCGACCCCGCAATTCAATCATGACTATGCGCAGATGCCGTTCTGGGCGGCCATATGCTGGCTGCTTTGGCGTGCAGGCCGCGGTGGTGGACCTGGCTGGTGGCTGGCGCTCGGACTGGTGTCGGGCGTCGGGCTCTATGCCAAGTTCTCCACCGGCCTGCTGCTTTCCTTCGGCGCTCTCTGGCTGTTGTCCGACGCGCGCGCGCGCGGCCGGCTTGCAACGCCTTGGCCATGGCTCGGCCTTGCGGTTTTTCTCGCCGTCGCCGCGCCGTTGGCCATCGAACTCTACCGCATCGATTTCCTGCCGCTGACCTATTTCGCCGACCGCGACGCCTGGGTGACGGAACACCGTGCTCGCCTGTATTACATCGGTGTCCAGATGGCCGGGCTCTCCGGCTTTCTCCTGGTCCTGTCGATATCGGGGCTGCTGCGGCGTTCGCCTGCCCCAGAAGCGCCCGTCGAACGCGGCATTCTGGTCTATCTCGTATGGATGGGGCTCGGCCCGGCGGTCCTGATCATGTTGGCCTCGTTGTTCACCGGCACCGGTGAATCCTGGGGCGCGCCGATGTACAATCTTGTCGGCGTCGTGGCGCTCGCCTTCCTCGGCCACCGGCTTGGTGCCTTCGAGATGCGAAGGCTGGCGATCTGCGCATTCACCTGCATCGTCACCATGTCGGCCGCCTATGCGGCGATCCGCTGGACGGATTGCAATGTGCGGGGGCGCATGGACGCCGTCTGCTGGCCGGCGCAACCGATCTCGGACGAGGCCGAGGCGGTCTGGCACGCAGCGGTGCCCGGCCGGCTCGACATTGTCGGCGGCGATACCAATCTGGCCATGCTGGCGGGCCTCAACGCCTATGACAAGCCTTCGATCTTCACCGACCTCAATACGCGATTCGCGCCCTGGATCACAACACAGCGGCTGCGCGACCACGGCATGCTGATGATTTGGTCGGGGCGTGATGTGCCGCCGCAACTGCGGGCATGGCTGGACGACATCCCGGTCAAGACCGTTCTTTTCAACTGGTCGCGCGGGGCGCCGCCAGTGACGATCAATTTTGCCGCCATTCCGCCCGGCACGCGGTATTTGCCGCTTGCCGCCGACAGCCGGACCCGGCATCCGCGCAACTGAAGCCTGTCGAGCGGTCGATCCCGTTCCGCATCGTGATAGTTTCGTTCGTGCATGGGTCGCACGCACCCTGTAGGCGCCGCGTTCACTTCCAGTCGACTGGACGAAGCCGCCGACAATGCCCATTTGTGGGAAATCCAATTTGTTGTTGTGCAATTCAGGCTGGAAACAGCTAGCGTTTCCCCTGAATTGCTTTCTTGAGGAGACGTGACATGGCGACTTCGACCGAACGCGCGGTGCTTGCCGGCGGCTGTTTCTGGGGCATGCAGGATCTGATACGGCGCTACCCCGGCGTCATCTCCACTCGTGTCGGCTATAGCGGCGGCGACGTACCCAATGCCACTTATCGCAACCACGGCACCCATGCCGAAGCCATCGAGATCAATTTCGATCCGGCCGTGATCAGCTATCGCACATTGTTGGAGCGCTTTTTCCAGATCCATGATCCGACGACGCGCAACCGCCAAGGCAACGATGTCGGGATGAGCTACCGCTCCGCGATCTACTATACGAGCGACGAACAAAAGCGCGTCGCCGAAGACACCATTGAAGACGTCGATGCCTCCGGCCTGTGGCCGGGCAAGGTCGTTACTGAAGTCGCACCGGCAGGTGCTTTCTGGGAGGCCGAGCCCGAGCATCAGGATTATCTGGAGAAATATCCCAACGGCTATACCTGCCATTTCGTCAGGCCAGGCTGGAAGCTGCCGGTTCGTGAGAAAGCCGTCTCATAAGTTTACGGATAGGCTTTCGCACGGCATGGGACTATAATCGCCTCGCCGATTGCCGCTCGGCCAGCCATCGCATGACGGTTGACGGGCGGTGGCATTGCCGAAATTGCGCGGATGATCCGACGGGGGAAGCATGAAGAAGATTTATCAGAAGCCAGTCCTGACGAAAGGGGGCCGCCTTTCGGACGTCACCGCCTTGATACCGTCTTCGCAAATCAAGACCTGATCGACGGCCTTCATTGGCAAGCGGTCGGCCCCCCGAAAAGGCCTGGCTCGATCGTCGTTTGAATGAGGTGATCGGCTTGACGGGCGCTTTGAGAGGGTGCTGCTTTTGAGCCCGCAGACCGGGCAAGACCGGCTTTCGGCCGTGTTCATACTCGACGTCAACCACTTTACCGGGCCGCTGCTGGCAGGGTGGCTTGAAGCAGGCCATCGCATCGGGGCTATCGTTGTGCCTGGGTTGCGTCGGCGCCCAAAGCACTTCAGCACCGGCAATCTACGCCGAAGACTGAAACGCAGATTGTTGCTCAGGCGCTATGTCGGCGACACGCCGGCAAGGCTGATCGAATTTGGGCGGCCTTATGATTGGGACACGCTCGGCAATCAATTGTCGCAGGTCAACGCCGCTGTGTTGATCTGCTATGCTTTCCCCACATTGGTCCCACCGCAATTGCTGAGCATTTTTCCCAAGGGCGGGCTCAATCTTCACCCAGCGCTGCTGCCCAACTATCGGGGGCCGCATCCTCTCCACCGCCTGGCGGTGGACGGCCAGCATGCCGTTCATGGCGGTGTGACGCTGCACAAGATGTCCGCCGCCTTCGACGACGGCGACATCCTCGGGCAGGTGTCGTTTTCGGAGACAGACTGGGCGTCGCGGCGGGCCCTGATCGACGGCTTGGCAAGCGCAATGCACACGCTGGTGAGCGAGGTGGCGCCCGCCTACTGCAAAGGCAACCTTTCGGGGACACGACAGCCGGCGGGAGATTTCATCTGGGCGCGGCTTGAACCGGCCCACACGATGATCTCGCCGGCCATGTCGATCGAGCATGTCGCGCGGTTATGGCATGTGCTGGGCAATATTCCAGGGATTTATCTGGATGTCGCCGGCCGCAAGGTCAGACTGGCGTTCCAAATCGGACGACTTGGCCCGCCGACTGGACAAGCGCCGGTCGCACGATGGGGCACCGCCGAGTTCGATCTCGCCGATGGCAGGGTCCGCTATCTAACCCATGGCCGCCTGCTCAAACGGCTCTTGAAATTGCGCGCCGCTTTTGCGCGCCCTCAAGTCAGAAGCCGTGTCCTGAAATAGCGTTTCAGCGAGAAAAGCGGCTTGCCGGAGCCCGGTCATTGAGACCGGTTACACAGGGAGATCGCGGCGCTCGCGCTCCGCGATCTCCCTGGTTGCGATCGAAATTACTTGCCGCAGTTGTTGTCGTTCACCGTCGGGGCGGTTGCGTTGCCGTTGGCATCGCTCTGCGCACCTTGGGGATTGGTCGGGCAGTTCTTGTCCGCATTGGAATTCATGTCGCCCGGGGCGGTGGTGGTGCTGTTGGTCGCCGCCGGATCGACCGTGTTGGGTGACGCCGGCGTGCTGGGGTCCACGGTGATCGACTGGCCGCTGCCGCTCGACCCGTCCGTGCCATTTGCGCTATTGCTTTGCGCCATCGCGGATGTTGCAAGGGCAACGGTGAACGCCGAAGCTGCGAGGATTTTCATGAACATGGTTCTGTCTCCATTTCTGTGAACTCGTCGCGTTGCGACTGGTGGGTCAACCTCGCGGCGTGGCGAAGGTTCCCGATAAATTCGCGCGGGGAGGACCTCCGGCGCCCATCCTGTGATCAGATCTGGTGCAATGCTTTTGGCCCGGTGCGCCGAAAAAACGGCTTCCCCTTCGGTGCGAATGGTGCTTTAAGGCGTCCATCCACAGGGGTGCTCCGTACGGTCGGGGCTGAGACGGGGGCGGCAAGCCCACAGACCCTAGAAGCTGATCTGGGTAATACCAGCGGAGCGAGGCGGGCGATGTTTTCAGGCGCACAGATTTCCCTATATCCCATGGCCGACGATTTCGTCGGCGTCATCCTCGGTGCGCTCGGCGCGCTCGATCCCTACCGGGACAGGCTCAGGATCGAGACCGACGACATCTCGACCTTGCTGGTCGGGCCGCCCGAAGTGTTGTTCCCGGCGCTGCGCGATCTGTTCGTGGCGGCGGCGCGGAGCGGCAAGCATTGCGTGCTGTCGGCGGCCATTTCGCGCGGCTGCCCGGGCGAGCCGGATGATCCGATCTGCCGCTCAGACGCGTTTGGCGGACCTGTCGGGCCGCTTGGCCCACGCAAGGAAGCCGCCATCACCGCGGTGCGCAATGCTGCTGCCACCGGCCAGCCGGCGGCGGCGCAATTCTCACTCTATGTGATGGGCACAGGCGACCACATGGACGAGATCTATGGCTGCATCGATTTCCTGAAGCAGTCCGGCGTCTACGATCGCTCCAAGAACTTCTGCACCAAACTGCGCGGCGACACTGGCGCGATCTTTTCGGCGCTGAACGAGGCCTTCTGCCGCTTCGGGCCGGGGGCCGGCCACGTAACCCTCGACGTCACGGTTTCGGCCAACAGCCCGTCGGCTGTCTAGGCCGGCCGCGCTTCCGCGCGACCCGTCAAAGGTTATGCTCGTGGTCTCATCATCAGTGCCGCGCCCGATCGCGGCTTCCCTTGCCAAGGCTATACCCGCCGTCATCTCGGTCGGGTTGCTGCTCGTTGCGTGGGAGCTCTACGCCACCTATTCCGGCATCAAGCCGACGATCCTGCCCGCGCCGTCACGCGTCTTCGAACAGGCGCTGCTCAATCGCGAGGCGCTGGTCGACAACGCTATCCCCACCATCCGCGCCACGCTGATCGGCTTTGCCTGCTCGCTCAGTACCGCCTTTCTGCTGTCCATGCTGGTCGATTTCTTCCAGCCGCTGCGGCGCGCGCTGTTTCCTGTCTTCATCATCAGCCAGACCTTGCCGCTGGTGGCGATCGCGCCGCTGGTGGTGCTGTGGTTCGGCTTCGGGCTGACCCCGAAGATCATGCTGGTCGCGCTGGTCACCTTCTTTCCCATGCTGGTGGCTCTGGTGCAGGGCTACGAGGCGACCGAGGCAGAGATCGGCCAGATGCTGCGCGCCATGGGGGCAGGGCGCTGGCGCGTCTTCGTGCTGGCGCGGCTGCCTTCGGCGCTGCCCTATTTCTTCGCGGGCCTGCGGATCTCCATCACCTATGCGGTGGTCGGCGCCATCTTCGCCGAATATGCGGGTGCGGCGAAAGGGCTGGGCATCTACATGCTCAACGCCAAGAACAATTTCCGCCCCGACCTGGTGCTGGCCGCCGTCGGTGTCAGCGCCGCGCTGACGCTTGTCCTGTTCGGGCTGACGGCGCTCCTGCAGCGCCTTGCCATGCCGTGGGAACGGGCCGGCCGGCAGCCGGCGGGGAAGGGGGCGCGGAGATGAGCCGGCTCGAATTGCGGCATGTGCGCAAGGCATTCGACGAGCTCGACGTGCTCGCCGATATTTCGCTCAGCGTTGGCGCCGGCGAATTCGTCTCCATCCTTGGGCCTTCGGGTGCCGGCAAGTCGACGCTGTTCCAACTCCTGACAGGTGCCGAGCATGGCGGGGGCGAGATGTTGTTCGATGGCGCGCCGCTCGACGACCATGGCAGGCATTTTGCTTTCATGCCGCAGCGCGACGCGCTGATGCCGTGGCGGCGTATCATCGACAACACGACGCTCGGCCTGGAAGTGCAAGGCACCAGGCGCAAGGTGGCGCGGGCTCGCGTCGCGCCGCTGTTTGCCGAGTTCGGGCTTGCCGGCTTCGAGCGGCATTTTCCGGCACAGCTTTCGGGCGGCATGCGCCAGCGCGCGGCGCTTTTGCGCACGGTGGTGCAGGAGCGCGACATGCTTCTGCTCGACGAGCCGTTCGGCGCGCTCGACGCGCTGACCCGCGCGGCCATGCAGCGCTGGCTCGAGCAGATGTGGCGTCACCATCGCTGGACGGCGTTGCTGATCACGCACGATGTGCGCGAGGCCGTGTTCCTGTCCGACCGCATCTATGTGCTGTCGGCGCGCCCGGCCCGTGTGCTGCGTGAAATCAGGGTGCCGCTGCCGCGCCCGCGCGATCCGACCGGCGCCGCCGCGCGACAGGCCGGCGCACTCGAGGCCGAGATCCTCGACATCTTGCTCAACCCTCAACCATCCAAAGGACATGACCATGACTGACTTGACGCGCCGGCAGGCTTTGCTGCTCACCCTTGCCAGCGGTCTTCCGCTGGTTGGGGGATCGAGCCGCTCGCTTGCGGCAACGCAAAAAGTATCTGTCGCGCTGGACTGGACCGTCAACACCAACCACATCGGGCTGTTCGTCGCCCGCGACAAGGGATTTTACCGCGAGGCCGGCCTCGCGGCCGACATCCTGCCCTACAGCGACACCGGCGCCGGCACGCTGGTCGCCAACCGCGTTGCCGATTTCGGCATCAACGGCACCATCAGCCTTTTCACCCAGAGGACCGCCGGTGCCGACTTGAAGGCGGTCTATGCGGTGGTGCAGGCCGAAACCGGCCGCGTGGTCTTCAATGCGGCGCGCAGCGAGATCAAAAGCCCGAGGGACCTAGACGGCCTGACCTATGGCGGTTTCGGCAGCGCCTGGGAAAATGCGCTGATCTCGACCATCATCCGCCACGACGGTGGCAAGGGCAAGTTCGAGACGGTGACGCTCGGCACCTCCGCCTATGAGGCGCTGGCCAATGGCTCGGTCGACTTCACGCTGGAGGTCGCGACCTGGGAGGGCGTCGAGGCCGAACTCAAAGGCGTCAAGCAGCGCAGCTTCGTCTATGCCGATTATGGCGTGCCCGACGAGCACACGACGCTGATCTCGTCGAGCGAAGCATATCTCCAAGCAAACCCGGCACTGGCATCGGCCTTCGTCCAGGCAACGCGGCGCGGCTATCAGTTCGCCGTCGATCATCCGGAAGAAGCCGCCGCGCTGCTGATCGCCGCCAACAAGGATGCCCTGACCAATCCGTCGTTGATCGAGGCGTCGCTGAAAGTGCTGATCAACGGACACTATCTGCGCGCGGAAAACGGTGCCATCGGCACGATGGACCCGGTGAAGATGGGCGCGATCGGCGGCTATCTCTTCACCGCGGGCATTTTGCGAGACGCCGATGGCAAGGTTCTGACGCAACGTCCGGATTTCGCCAGGTATTTCGCAAATTCATATCTGGGTTGAGGCTGGATGCGCGTCAGCCGGTGCACTCGGTGCGCTATTGGTTGGCGTCGGGGCGCGTCTTTCTCCAGCCTTCTGGTCGATCCCGACAATCCCGATCCGATCTTGCCGGTTAACCGCCCGGCAATGGTTGCATGCAATGGTCCCTTCGAGGGATCATCGGGGTGCTTGGCTTGCTCACGTCAAAAAGTGAAACGCTTTCAAGCGCAGGCCGGAACGGGATCTTGTCCGACGTGCGCAAGCGCGAGATCCTTGCCGACCTGCGCGAAGGCTTCTTTCGTGCCTGCGCCCTGGCCTGCGCGGGGCTGTTCGTCTATCGCGGCCTCTACCAGGTCGTGGAGGATCCGACTCGGCTCAACGCCGCCTTGGTGGCGATTTCCGAGATACTCACCTTCACCTGGCTGCTCGTGTCGCGGCGTCCGGTGACGCGCGACTGGAATCCACTTACGGTCATCGTCTCGGTGAGCGCCAGTTTCGGGGTTGCATTGATCAGCCTTGAACCAGGCACGGCGCTCATTCCAGTCTATATCGCCGCGCCGCTGCAGTTCGCGGCGCTGTTATTCGTCATCTGGGGCAAGATATCGCTGGGCCGTTCCTTTGCCATCCTGCCCGGCAACCGTGGCGTGATGACGGGCGGCGCCTACCGTATCGTGCGGCACCCGATCTATGCCGGCTACCTTGCCGGCCACGTGCTCTACTTGCTGTCGGCCTTCTCCTTCCACAACCTCGCGGTCTATGCGGTCATCACCTATTTGCAACTGTATCGCATCCTGCGCGAGGAGGCCCTGCTGGCGGCCGAGCCGGAATATCGCGCCTACATGGAACGGGTGCACTACAGGCTGTTCTACCGGATATTCTGAGAGCAGGACTGTCGCTGAAGAGAGCCGATCCTGCCAGGACTGGGGATGGCTGGCAGCGCTTGCCCGGAGCGGTTCCTTGTTTCTGTCCTGATCGCTGAGTGATGTCCGATCTTCCGGTTTGACACGGAGCGACGCTTCCATGAAAAATCGTTTTTATTCCAAGATCAGCTGCTATATCGATAATTCGCGCTCTTTGACGTAGAATGTTTTTTACACGTGTATTATATTTTTATTCCTCTTATAATTTCTGCATTCTTGCAATAAACACCATCATCATCGCAAGTATGTGATGGTTTGAAACCTGCTCTCCTTTGTCACGTAGTTAAATCTGCAATCGGCTGTACGCCGACTGCCTTAGCGCAACGACAACAGGAGAGTGTTATGGCTTTTACCATCAAGACAGTCGCCAGTGTGTTGGCCGGTAGTGCAATCGTCCTCGTTCTTTCCTTGCCAGCGAATGCGGCAGGGCTAGGTGTCGGGGCCTCGGTGGGTGGTAGCGGCGGCGTCAATGCCGGTGTCGGTGCCTCCGTCGGTGGCGGCGGTGGCGTCAACGCCGGCGTCGGCGCTTCGGTTGGCGGGAGCGGCGGCGTCAATGCTGGTGCCGGTGCCAATGTCGGCGGCTCGAACGGCGTCAGCGCCGGATTGGGGGCCTCGGTCGGTGGAAGCAACGGCATCAATGCGGGGACCAGTGCGAATGTCGGCGGGACGGGTGGCGTTACCGCCGGGCTCGGCGCCAATGTTGGCGGCGCGAGCGGCGTCGGGGTCGGCATCGGCATCGGTGGAACCAATCCGACAACTCCGTCCAACCCGAGCAATCCGTCCAACCCGAGCAACCCGTCGAACCCGAGCCTCCCGGGTGTCGTAGCGCAGATGTCCGGCGGCCAGGTAGCGCGCATGAAGAAGCGCTGCGTCGACGTGCTCAGCAGCGCAGGCACCTATGACCGCGATCTGCGTCAACTCTGCCTGCTGATCGCCCGTCGTTGAGGCAAAGAGCGCCAGGGTCGGACGTGCGAAACCAGCCGTGAGGCTTTGACAGCACTCTCCTGGCCTTCGGCCGGTCGGAAGCCCGTCACTCAGGCGGGCTTCCTGCATGTCGAGCGCTTTCAATTTCCACCGGCACTTTATTGCCCGAGATTGCATTCGCCGGCGGAAATCATCTCCGTGCGGATGCCGTGCCCACTATAGCGCGGAACGGTAAGGCTGCTCGAACGTTCACGTCTTCGAAACGTCGCATGTGGCGATGTTAAAACCGGCGTGGCAGCGCCTACAGGAGCGGGAAACCATGAGCTTAGGCACCATACTCATCATCATCCTTGTCATCGCGCTGCTTGGCGGTTTCAGCGGGCTCGGCGGCGGACCGTTCTATGGGACTGGCTACTATGGTGGCGGCGGGCTCGGGCTCGTGCTGCTAATCATTATCATCCTTGTCGTGCTAGGGCGGATCTAGAGGCCCGCAAGCTTCGGATAATCGCGATCTTGTGACCAAGCCCAGGTCGGAGCGCACCGGATTGTGATGGAAGCAAGCCGGCTTGTGATCCCAAATTTTTCGCGACTATCGTATTGTGAATTCGGTCCACACCCCCCGTGGAAACAAGAGGAGAGGGTCCCACCCCTTCATCCTCCTCCAAGGCCCGCCCCGGCATCCCGGAGCGGGCTTTTGCATTGAAGCCGAAGGAACCGGCTTGCGTCGAGACTGTTGAGCTTGCGGAAGGCAGCCCGATGCCCGCAGCACTCAGAACCGCACTCTGCGAAATTCGCGATGATCTTCATGTCCCGGCGGATGGCGGCGCTGGCAAGCATGTCGAGACCATCCAGGAGATCGATGGGTTGATCGGCATAGCGGAAGCAGAGGCGATCAAGGTCGTACGCCGCATCGAGCGCGCGGCCCGAACAGGAAGAAGGATTGGATGAACATCAAGGAGATGACGCGGCAGGAGTGCGTCGCCCTTTTGAAGACGCAACGCATCGGTCGCCTGGCATGCGTGCGTGACCAGAAACCTTATGTGGTGCCGGTCCATTTCGCCTTTGGCGAGAATTCCATTTTCAGTTTCTCGCTTCCCGGCAGGAAAGTCGACTGGATGCGGGCCAATCCCCATGTCTGCCTTCAGGTCGACGATGTCGGCGGTGTCGATGGCTGGAGGAGTGTCGTGGTGGAAGGCCTGTTCGAGGAGTTGTCCAAAGCGCCTGATCCAGATGGCTGCATGACCGGCGTTGAAAGGATGATCGCTCCGGTCGATAGCGATCGCCGGCTTGCCTGGTCGCTTCTTGCCAAGCATGGGAATTGGTGGGAGCCTGGAGCGCTGAAGCCCGGCGATACTCTGGCGCTCTCGGGCAGCCATCTATTCTATCGGATCAGGATCGAGGCGATGTCGGGAAGGCAGGCCTCGTGGTAGCGGTTCCTACGCCGCGCGCGGCACTCGTGAAGTGAACGTTGCCCGGGTGACCGAGACGCTTGTGCCGTTGGTGTCGCTGACGGTTTCCACCTTGGCCTCCAGCTGTTTCACCAGTGCCTCGACGATCGCTGTTCCAAGTCCAGTACTCGGCAAGTCGTTGGCGACCTTGCCGACACCGTTGTCCGAAACGGTCAGTTTCCAATCGTTGCCCGCGGTCTCGAAGGTCACCTGGATAAGGGCGCCGGACTTTTCCTTGGGGAAGGCATATTTGATGGCGTTGAGCACCAGTTCAGTGATGATCAACCCAAGGCTGACCGCCTTTTGTGAATCCATTCTGCCGCCTTCGGCCATGACAGCGACCGTGATGGGCTGGGCTTCGCCGATCATCGACGAGGCGAGGCTGCTGCACAATTTCGGAAGGTAGGAGCCAACATCGATCTCGTCGACGCCAACCGAGGTATGAAGATGGCGTTGCACCTCTGCCACGGACAACACGCGCTGGTGGGCATCCTTGAGATGCTGACGCGTCTCTTCCGACGTGACCGAGCGTGCCTTCAGCAACAGGATGCTGGCGATGATCTGCAGGCTGTTGGCAACCCGGTGCTCCATCTCGCGCAGCAGCACGTCCTTCTGGTGAAGAAGATCCTCGGTGCGGCGCAGCAATTCTTCCTTTTCCCGTTCGATGACACGGCGGGCGGTAATGTCATTGAAGGCGAGAAGGATGGTTACGGCCGGGCTGTGGTCGTAAAGCACCTTGCGGGCGTTGAGCAGCATGGTGCGGCGGCCGATCCGCGGGAAATCATGCTCCACCTCGAAGCCGTCCATGGCGACTTTCTCGGGAATGATCGTCTCCAGCAGCAAGCGAAGTGCCGGAATGTCCCACTGACCATCGCCTAGCGCATAGAGCAGCGAGCCCTGGGTCTGCGCGGGGTCGACCTCGAATGTCTTGTAGAAGGAGCGGCTGGCGGCCAGCACGCGAAACTGCTCGTCCAGCACCAGGAATGGTTCGGTGATGGTGTTGACGATCGCCTGCGCCAGCGTCTGCGCGTCTTCGATGTTCGCAATGGGTTGAAACATGGGGCAAGCCAGACGAGCGGCGTTTTGCCTCTCCAGGCAAGGGCCTTACACCTTTGCCCGGCCATTGTCGCGAAGTAAATCACCAGCCACGATGACGTGATGTCCCACGTATCGCTGAAAAGGCGGACACTCGGCCCGCCTTCTTCCGGCTGTTCGATTTCGGCATGCGCCCAAATCGTGACTGGTCAGTTTGCGCCGCCGAGTTGCTTGGTCATCTTGCAGAAATTGTCATGCGACTTGGCAATGGCCTTGTCGCTGCATTCCTTCATCATGCCTGCGCGGTCTTCTTCCTTCATGGCCATCCAGGCGGCCTTGAATTCCTTTTCGGATTTCATCGTCTTCATGCCTGAGTCCGTGTAGAAGGGTGCCATCTTCTCCGGATTGTCGAGCGCGGAGGTGTTGCCCCCCGAAGCGGCCAACGCCGAGCCAGTCATCATAGCAAGCGCCATCGCGCCCATCGTGAGCATCTTGAAGTTCATCTGGGAATTCCTCTCTGTCGAGGTCATTGGAATAAACGACCTGAAGACAAACGGGATTGAGAGAAAACAGTTCCTTGAGGTGAACGAATATTAAAATCAGATTTTATTCCTTCTGGGCTGCCTGGGCGCTACCGGATTATTCCATGTCCGGGACGTCGCCGCTGGCAAACAGCGTGGTCGGCGGGCCGTAGTCCCCAAGGGTCGGGTCGGCATCCCGGCTCCAGGCGATCACGCCGGCGTGTTTAACCGCCAAAGCCCTGGCCGTGCGTATGGCGCGGTCTTCGCTTTGCTGGTCGGCGGGGCCGAAGGCTGGAAACAGGTCCCCGTCCTCGCCGCGATCGAACGCAATCACGACGATCAGCTTGGGATTCTTATGCTCTGTTGAATGGGACATGGTGCTCCTTCGACGCGCGAACCTATCACAGTGTCGGGCCCAGTGGTCGGTTGTCCGGCTCTCCACCACATTTTCCGGGGCCGGGAACTCGCTGCCTTCTCCATCTGCCCTCGGCACCGCATTGACACGCGTTTTGTGACCATATATTGAACAGGATTATACAGGTTCACTGAACAGGTATGAATATGAAGCGGCGCGCGGTTCAACTGTCTCCCGGCACGGGCAAGCCCGAGCAGATCGCGACCGTTCTGGAACATGAAATCCGTTCCGGCCTGCTCGGCTTCGGCGACCGCCTGCAAAGCGAAAACGAACTCGTCCAGCGCTTCTCCGTCAGTCGCAACACGGTCCGCAAGGGCCTCGAGGAACTGTCCAGCCGCGGGCTGATCACCACCAAGGTCGGCATCGGCTCCTTCGTCACCTTCGACGGCAAGCCGGTCGACGACGCCATCGGCTGGTCGCGGGCGCTGGCCAATGCTGGCGCCAATGCCGAGACCAGGACGCTGCGGCTGGAAGTCATCGAAGACGTGGATCTGGCAGCCTTGCTTGGCATCGAAAGCCCGTTCTTCATCGCTGTCGACCGGGTGCGTACCAACGCCAGCGATGGCCATGCGATTTCCATCGAGCGCAGCCGCCTGCCGCTGTCGCCGGAGCTTGAGGACGTGCCGCTGCGCGGCCTGCGTGAGGGATCGCTGCACCAGACGTTGCGCGGCGCCGGCCTGATCCCCGACCATGGCGAGGAATGGGTGGGTATCGAGATGCTCAACGCCGAGGACGCCGCCATTCTGGGCTGCCCCCAAGGTACACCCTTCCTGCGCGGCCGCCGGCTGACGCGTGCGGCCGACGACCGGCCGATCGAATATGTCACCAGCCTGCTCAATCCCGCGCATTTCGCGCTGCATATGAGGTTCTGAGCGATGCCGGACGACACCACACTTGATCGCGCCATGGGCGCGCTTGTCGGCGGAGCGCTGGGAGACGCGCTCGGCATGCCGACGCAGCTTTTGTCGCCGGCGCGCATTGCCGAACTCTACGGCCATGTCGAGGATTTCATCGCGCCCTTCGCCGATCATCCGGTATCGAAGGGGCTCGCGGCCGGCACCATCACCGACGATACGGAACAGGCGCTGCTGCTTGGCCGCATCCTGGTTGTTTCAGGCGAGCGCTTCGACCATGCGCGCTGGGTCAACGCGCTGCTCGACTGGGAGCGCGAGGTCAAGGCGCGCGGCAGCTACGATCTCCTGGGACCATCGACCAAGCGCGCCATCGACGCCATCAACAATGGCGTGCCGGCCGAGGAGGCGGGACGTAGCGGCGACACCAATGGGGCGGCGATGCGCATCGCGCCGGTCGGCATCATGATGCCGCTGGAACCGCTCGATGCATTCGTCGCCAAGGTGGCCGAGACCTGCCGGGCGACGCACAACACCTCGATAGCCATAGCGTCGGCTGCCGCCGTCGCGGCCGCCGTCAGCCACGGCGTTTCCGGCGGCGACTGGCGCGCCGCATCCGACAGCGGCGTCGCGGCGGCGAGGCGAGGGGCGACGCTTGGCCATTGGGTGACCGGCGGCGACATCGCGGCGCGTATCGTCTGGGCGCAGGATCTGGTGCGCGGCAAGGTGATGAGGGATGCGATCCGGCTGATCACCGATCTGGTCGGCACCGGCGTTGCCAGCCAGGAATCCGTTCCCGCGGCCTTCGCTGTGCTGGAAGTCGCCGATGGTGACCCATGGCAAGCGGCGGTCATCAGCGCCAATCTCGGCGGCGACACCGACACGATCGGCGCCATCGCGGCCGGCATGGCCGGCGCCTGCACCGGCTTTTCACGGCTGCCAAGGGAACGCGTCGCCGGCCTCAGGGGGATCGACATGACGGATGTTCGCGCGCTTGCCGCCGATCTTGTCGCTGCGCGGACGTCCAAAGGCCTTGCACCAAAAGCCGGTTCCGGCAAGGACGCCGCGGCATGAGCGGGCGTCTCGTCCATATCGGTAGCGCGGTGGTCGACTATGTCTACCGCATCGACGCCTTGCCGGCGCCAGGCACTGAGAAGACGGCATCCAGCTACGCGCAGGTCGCAGGCGGCGGCTTCAACATGATGGTCGCGGCCACCCGCACCGGGATGACAGTGGTGTTTGGCGGCCAACTCGGCAGCGGGCCGAATGGCGATTTCCTGCGCGCCGCCTTCGCCGCCGAGGGCATCGAAACACTGACGCCGCCATCGCCTGTGATGGACAGCGGCAATTGCGTCGCCATGATCTCGAGCGATGCCGAACGCACTTTCGTGTCATGGCCCGGTGCGGAGAGCATTCTCAACCTCGACATGATGGCGCCGGTATCAGTAGCGCCGGGAGACTGGGTGTTCACCTCGGGCTATACGCTGAGCTACCCGGGCAGCCGCAAAGCACTCGCCGACTGGATCGAGGCGCTGCCGGAAAACATTCCCTTTGTCTTCGACCCGACGCCCGTCATTTCAGACATTCCACGCCCGATCCTGGCGCGTGTGCTGGCCCGCTCGGCATGGCTGAGCTGCAACATGGCGGAAGCCGCCGAGATCGCCGGCCAGGGCGATGTCGAGACCCTCGCGGCGCGGCTTCTCGCCGATCATTGTCCAAGGGCGGCCGGTGTCGTGATCCGCTCCGGCGCCAAGGGCTGCCATGTCAGGCTGGCCGGCGGTTCGGCGCAAACCGTTGCCGGTTTCAAGGTCGATGCCGTCGACACCAATGGCGCCGGCGATGCCCATATCGGCGCTTTCGTCAGCGCGCTGGCGCGGGGTGCACATCCTTTCGAGGCGGCGCGCTACGCCAATGCGGCGGCGGCCATTTCGGTGACCCGTCATGGCGGCTCATCGGCGCCGAACGATGCCGAAATCCAGACTTTCCTGAGCCAGGCCGCCGCGACCGGCGCGCCGGGCCAGAACCAGAAGGCCCATCAGACAGCCTGACAAGCCCCGCCAAGCGGGCAAACAAAGAGAGGAACCAACATGCGCATGCCAAGACTGACTGCTCTCTTGACGGCGACGGCCGTCTTCACCACCGCGCTCACGCTGGCCGCCAGTGCCGCCGAAGTGCATGTGCTCAACTGGAAAGGCTACGGCGCCGACGAGCCATGGGCCGTCGCGGCCTTCGAGAAGGCGACCGGCAACAAGGTCGTCAACGACTTCTTCAATTCCGAACAGGAAATGCTGACCAAGATCCGGACCAATCCCGGCCTCTACGACGTCGTCATGATCAACGCTGCCTTCAACGACCAGGCGATGGCGGAAAAGCTGATCCAGCCGATCGATGTGTCGAAGCTGCCGAACTATGCCGACATCAGCAAGGACAAGGCCGGTTCGCCGATGCTCGACCATGACGGCAAGGTCTATGGCGTGCCGTGGGTGTGGGGCCTGACCGCGCTCGCCATCAACGAAAAGTCCTTCGACAAGCCGCCGACGTCGATCGCCGAAATGTGGGATCCCGCGCACAAGGGCCGCGTCGTCATTCGCGACGACGCCGTCGAGGCGGTGCAGTTCGGCGCCATCGCCACCGGCCAGAACATCAACGACATCAAGGATATGGATGCGGTCAAGACGAAGCTCACCTCGCTGATGCCGCAGATCAAGACCTTCTGGAGCTCGGAGAACGACTGGAACCAGATGGTCGCCTCCAACCAGATCGACATCGGCACCTACTGGAGCGGCTCGGCCGACCGCGCCAAGACGCACTTCAAGCTGCCGGTTTCCCTGGTCATTCCGCAGGAGGGCGCCGTCGCCTGGCTGGATGCCTTCTCCATTCCCGTCGGCTCCAAGAACGTCGAGGGTGCGCAGGCCTTCATCAACTGGATGATCGACCCGAAATTCTATGTCGAATGGGTCACCAAGGTCGGCGCCCCGGTCTCCGCCAACACCAAGGCGGTGGACGCTCTGCCCGAGGATGCCTTCAACCGCAAGGTGATGGGCGATCCAGAGGTCGCCAAGCGCATCCAGTTCCAGGCGCCGATCACCGACGCGCAGCGCGAGGCTTACCTGGCGCTCTGGCAGCAGCTCAAGGTCGACGTGAAGTAGGTCTACGTCCGGACCAGCCGTCGGTTCGCGCCGGCTGGTCCCTCAATCCTGGGGAGGAGGCTTATCATGGCAGCGCAGGGTGCGCCGCGCAGCGGGCTGAGATCGGCCCTGCCGCTGCTGGCGCCGGCCTATCTCTGGCTGACGGTGGCGATCTTCCTGCCGCTCTCTGCCATGGTCTTCTTCTCCTTCATGACCGACCTGCCGCTGACGGGGAAGCCTTGGGCTTTCACGCTTGGCAACTATGCCGCCTTCTTCTCGCAGAGCCTCTATCTGACGCTGCTGCTCGCTTCGCTCAGGCTCGGCCTGGAAGTGACGCTATGGTGCATCCTCATCGGCTATCCCGCCGCCTATGTGCTGGCCAAGGTGCTGAAAGGCCGCAGCCGCGAGGCGATCTTCCTGCTGGTCATCCTGCCGTTCTGGTCGAACGGGCTGGTGCGGATATTCTCCTGGGCGATGGTGCTGCGCGAGGGTGGCATCCTCGATACGGCGCTCAACGCCGTCCTGCCGTTCAAGATCAACATCGATCTGATGTATTCCTATCCCGCCGTCATCATCGGCCTTGTGCACTCCTACGTGCCCTACATGGTGCTGACCTGTTATCTCACCTTGCAGGCGATCGACGATTCGCTGATCGAGGCCGGTCGTTCGCTCGGCGCCTCGCGGCTGCAGGTGCTCAAGCGCGTGATCATCCCGCTGTCGATGCCCGGTCTGGTGGCGGGGGCCGCGCTCATCTTCGTTCCCGTCGTCGGCTCGTTCATGGAGCCGCGCATCCTTGGCGGGCGCACCGGCACCTTCTACGGCACGGTGATCGAGGACCAGTTCGTCGCCGTGTTCAACTGGCCGCTGGGTGCCGCGCTGTCCTTCATCCTGCTGGCGGTCGTGCTGGTCATCCTGGCGATCGCCTCGCCTGTGTTGCGGAGGGCCGCTTGATGATGACGACCCGCATCCTCGAATGGTTCGGCCGGATCTATATCTTCCTGCTGCTCGCCTTCCTCTATCTGCCGATCATCATCATGGCGTTGATGTCGTTCAACGTCTCGCCCTTTTACCAACTGCCGTTCGAGTGGACGACGGAATGGTATGCCTCGCTGTGGCAGAACGACCAGCTGATCGCGGCCACGTGGAACAGCCTGGAGATCGCAATCATCACCACGCTCATCAGCGTCGTGCTCGGCTCGGCGGCGTCGCTGGCGCTTTTTCGCTATGATTTCCGCGGCAAGAAGGTGCTGCAGGCGCTGCTGTTTCCACCGATCGCCATTCCGTGGCTGATCACCGGCACGGCGATGCTGATCTTCTTCTTCGGCGTCGGCATCGGGCGGGGCCTGTTCGCCATCCTGCTCGGCCATGTCGCGCTGGCGCTGCCCTATGTCATCGTCGTCGTCTCGGCCCGGCTGCAGACTTTCGCGCCGGAACTGGAAGAGGCGGCACGCTCGCTCGGCGCCAACCAGTGGCAGGTGACCAATCGCGTCACGCTGCCCTGGATCATGCCGGGCGTCATCGCCGGTGGGCTGTTTGCATTTGCCGTGTCGTTCGACCAGTTCGTCGTTTCCTACTTCCTCTCGACACCCGGCCAGACGACGCTGCCGGTCGAAATCTACGCCGCGATCCGCAAAGGTTTCACGCCTGAGATCAACGCGGTCTCGACCATCATCATTGTCGTGTCCATGGCGCTCATGCTGCTCACGGCGCGCTTCTTCAAATTCGGCGGAGAGAAATAATGGCTGGCGTCCAGGTCGCGAACGTCTCCCGCAGCTTCGGCGCGCACAAGGCGCTGGACAATGTCTCCATCGATTTCGCCGATGGCGGCTTCTACGCGCTGCTCGGACCATCGGGCAGCGGCAAGACCACGCTGCTCAGGCAAATCGCCGGTTTCGATTTTCCCGACAGCGGCCGTATTTCCATCGGCGGCGAGAGCGTCGAGCGCGTGCCGGTCGAAAAGCGCCGCATCGGCATGGTGTTCCAGAACTACGCGCTGTTTCCCAATATGAGCGTCGCCGACAATGTCGCCTTCGGCCTGTCGGTGCGCGGTGAGGCCAAGGCGGTGATTGCCACCGAAGTGCAGCGCGCGCTCGACCTCGTGCAACTCGGCAAGCTCGGCGGCCGCCGCCCGCACCAGCTTTCCGGCGGCCAGCGCCAGCGTGTCGCGCTTGCCCGCGCCATCGTCACCAAGCCGCGTGTGCTTCTGCTGGACGAGCCATTGGGCGCGCTCGACAAGGCGCTGCGCGTCGACATGCAGATTGAGCTGAAGCGTATCCAGCGCGAGATCGGCATCACCACCATCTTCGTCACCCACGACCAGGAAGAAGCGCTGACAATGAGCGACCGCATCGGCATATTGCGCGACGGCCGCCTGGTACAGGAGGGGCCGCCGGAGGAAATCTACGACCGGCCGAAAAGCGAGTTCGCCGCCACCTTCCTCGGCGACGCAAACATCTTTCGCGGCGACTCGACCGGCAACGGCATCCGGCTGCCGGACGGCACGGCGATCGCCGCCGGCGTGGGCGCAACGCTTGCCGCCGGCGCCAAGGCGAGCTGCGCCGTGCGGCCCGAGCGAATTCGCATTGCCACGGATGGCGGGGCGTCCGATGCGGCCAATGCGAACATGCTGAAGGGTCAGGTCTCCAAGCGCATCTTCGCCGGCAACAACAGCACCTACTTTGTCGAGCGCGCCGGCCAGACGTTGAAGGTCATCGTGCAGAACACCGGCGCTGAGAGGCTGGCGGAGGGTCAGGATGTGGTGCTGCGCTGGTCGCCGGAAAGCACGGTGCTGATCGCGGCGAGCTGATCCTCGTTCTGGCTCTTGCCAGACAGCGGGCAATAAGGAACAGCATAGCCCGGCATAAGTCCGGAGCATTCCGATGACGCTTGAACTGACCGCGCAGGACCGATCCATGCTCGACGGCGAGCAAGGCCCATCCGCGGCCGCCGCCATGAAAATCCTCGTCGCCTTTTCCAACGCGATCGGCGCGCGTGGCCTGCTCGACATTTCGGGTGCCCATATCGATGGCTGCCTCTATCACGGCAAGGCCGGGCTCGACTTCGTCGAACGGCTGGTCGAGGGCGGCGGGCGCGTGCAGGTGCCGACGACGCTCAATGTCGGCTCGTTCGATCTCATCCATCCGGGCATGGTGAAGATGCCGGCGGCCGAGGAGGTGCCGGCGCGGCGGCTGATGAAGGCGCATCTGGAACTCGGCTGCCAGGCGACCTTCACCTGTGCGCCCTATCAGACGCGCTTCCGGCCCGAATTCGGCCAGCAGATCGCCTGGGGCGAATCCAACGCCATCGTTTTCGCCAATTCGGTGATCGGCGCGCGCACCAACCGCTATGGCGATTTCATCGATCTGTGCTGCGCCATGACCGGGCGCGCGCCAGCCTGGGGCCTGCATCTGAGCGAGAACCGGCGTGGTCGCATCCTGTTCAAGTTGAACATCGCCGAGGCCGAACCAGGCGACAGCCTGTTCGTCGGCGTCGGGCTGGTCATCGGTCAGGCCAGTGGCGACCGCATTCCGGTCATATCGGGCCTGCCGAAGCCACGCGACGAGGATCAGTTGAAGGCGCTGGGCGCGGCCGCCGCGACGACGGGCGCCGTGGCGCTGTTCCATGCGGTCGGCATCACGCCGGAAGCGGGGACGCTCGACGAAGCGTTGCACGGCCAGGCGCCGGAAGAGACGATCATCGTCACCCGCGCCGATATCGATGATGCGCTGGCCAGGCTGTCGACGGTGCCGGACGGAGCGCCGCTGGCGGCGGTGTCGCTGGGCACGCCGCATTTCTCGCATGAGGAATGGATGCGCCTGTTGCCGGTGCTGCGCGAGGCAGCACCGGGCAAGGGCATTCCGATCTATGTCAACACCGGGCGCGCGACGCTGACGCGGCTGCAGGAAGAAGGCGCGCTTGCCGGCATGGAGGCGTTCGGCCTGATCCCGGTCGCCGACACCTGCACCTATGTCACCACGATTCTCGAGCGGCTCGACGGTGTGGTGATGACCAACTCCGGCAAATGGGCGCATTACGCGCCGGGCAATATCGGCGTGACCGTCGCCTTCGCCGACATGAGGGATTGCATCCGCTCCGCCGCGGTCGGGCATGTCGTGAGGGGTGGTTCATGACGCGATCGGCTGCAAGTGGAGTTGTCGAATGGCCGGGCGCTTTCCAACTCGCCGGCGAGGCCGAAGGCCTGGCTTTGGTGTTTTCGCAGCCTCTCAGTTTCTGGGGCGGCATCGACGCCGAGACCGGCGAGATCATCGATCACTCGCATCCTGGCCTTGGCCAGAACGTGGCCGGCAAGATCCTGATCATGCCGGGCGGGCGGGGGTCGTCGTCGTCCTCCTCGGTGCTAGCCGAAGCGATCCGTCGTGGCACGGCGCCGGCCGGCATTGTTCTGGAGCGGCCGGACCCGATCCTGGCGGTTGGCGCCATCGTGGCGGAGTTTCTCTACGACATCCATATGCCGCTGGTGGTGTGTGACATTGCTGAGATTGTTCCTGGTGACCGGATTGCTATCGCTATCGGGCCGGATGGCGGGGCGATCGTCAGCAGGGTCCGAGAAAATCGTTGAAAGTCAGCGCCAACGCTTGTCAGCTTACTGCCATCAGACAGACCTCAAATCTCACCCAGCCATCAGCCCCGCGGCCCCGCGCCGCCAATAGGCCGCTGCCAGCGTCCGGTCCCGGCCCAACCCCAGCGTGTCGCGCCAATATTCGCGCACGATCCTGGCGGCACCGGCTTCCGCCGCGAACCAGCCGAAGGTCGAGCCGTCCTGTGGCCATGCCACCGAGCGGACGGCCTCGGCGAGCAGCTTGTCCTCGCCCGCCGGCACGCCGTCCCTTGTCAGCCAGTGCAGTTCGATGCCCGTGGCGTTGTCGATCTCCTGCTTCTCGCGCTCGTCGGCGACTTCGACAAAGGCGACGCCCCTGGTTTGCGCCGGCAGCGTTTCCAGCAGCCGCGCCAGCGCGGGAAGACCGGTTTCGTCCGATCCCATGACGTACCACTCAGCCTGCCGCACCGGACGGCCGACCGGTCCCATGATGCCGACCTTCATCCCGGCCGCAGCCTGCGTGGCCCAGGCGGAGCCGACGCTGTCACCGGGGTGGACGAGGAAATCGACATCCATGATGCCCCTGGCGACGTCTAGCGCGCGGATGGTGTAGACGCGCGCCACCGGGCGCCGGTCGTCAGCGGGCCAGGCCGGCAGGCCATTGTCGCCGAGCATCGGCCACAGCGGATCGGGCACTTCCCCGGTTGGGAACAGCATGCGGATATGCATGCCGCCGAACTTGGCGAAACGACCGAGGTCCTGGCCGGCAAGACGGATGCGGCGCATATGCGGGGTGAGGTCACGAACCTCTCTTACCGTCATCTCGCGGAACTGGGCGAGGCTGGTTTCGCCAGAGAGATCGCCGGTCCAGACGATCTCCGGGTTTTCCTCCCTGGCGTAGACCTGGACCGCCGTGGCGAGCAGGTCCTTGATGCGGGCGAGCCCGTCGCGGTCGGGCGCGTTGGCCCGCATCACCAACTGCTCCATGTCGATGGAGGCACCGCCAAAGACGAAGCGGAAATCGATGCGCCGGCCATCATGCGAGGCATCGGCCTCGAAGCTCCGCAGCCTGTCGCTGATGCTGTCCATGTAGTCCGGCAGGCGCTTCAGGTTGAGCCGCGCCTCGCAGGCAAGTTCATGCATCGATGCTTCGCTCATTGTCATCCTCCGATCCTGCCGGTGAGGGCCAGCTTGAAGGTGCGGCCCTTGCCCTGTTCCGTTGCAGCCGTGGTCGACCATGCGCTTTGCGGGTCGGTGTAGGCGGTGTTGAAGACGTTATCGACGCCGAAATCGAGCTTGAGATTGTCGTTGATGGTCCAGTTGGCGAAGACATTGACGAGGTCGAAACCGTCATCGACCACCGGCACGGCGTTGGGATTGGTGCGGCTGGTGCGGGTGATCTTGCCGACGCTGAGATATTGCGCGCCAATGGTGAGCTGATCCTCCAGCATGCGCAAGCCGATCGTGGCCGAGAAGCGGTCGAGCGGCGTGTTGTTCAAGGCCTGGCCGGAATAGACGCCGCTGACGACCTTGGCGTCGATCAGCGCGCCTGCGAGGTTCACGAAACCCCAGTTATGGTCGTAGACCATCTCGGCCTCGACACCCCTGAGGCGCGCGTCGCCGATGTTGATTGCCGTGCGCGGCAGGACGGTGAGGTCGACGTCGATGTAGTCCTCGACATCGGTTTGGAAGACGTTGACCTTGGCGCGCAGCCGGTCGCCCGCCGTCAGCACATCGTCGTACTTCACGTTGATACCGGCCTCCCAGTTCTTCGCCGTTTCGGGCTGCAGCAGGAGATTGGGCCGGTAGGAGTCGGCCCCGCCATGCGCGCCGCCGCCACGGAAGACATCCTGCAGGCCCGGTGCCCGGTAGCCTTCGGAGTAGGTGCCGTAGAGCTGGAAGCCTTCGAACGGCGTGACACCGACGGTCAGGCGCGGCGACCAGCGGTCGCCGGAGATCGACGCCTGTTCCGGCGGCACCGAGCGGGTCTCGCCATCGAGCTGGTAGCCGTCATAGCGCAGGGCCGTGATCACCTGCAGCCAGTTCTCGTAGTCGCCCTGCCATTGCAGGAAGCCGCCATAGCCCTGCTGTTCACCGGCGCCGAAATGCGCGGCTTCAGACGAGGCCTCGAGATAATAATAGTCGAGCCCATAGGTCAGCGTGTGGGCGATGCCCCAGGCGTGGAAGCGCGAGGAGTTCTTCACGTTGAAGCCTGATGTCGCGACATCATAGAAGCGGAAATTGCCGATCGCCGAGGTGGGCCAGACCTGCGTCTGCTCGGCGCGGGTGCGGTTGTGATAGGCGTTGGCGCTGAGGTCGATCAGGTCGTTGTCGTCAGGCTTCCAGCTGTAGGCGGCGGTGTAGGTCTGGTTGGTGGTGTTGGTGTCGTAGCGGCTCAGTGTCGGCGAGGTCGAGCCGCTCGAACCGGTGATCTGGTCGTTGTAGCGCTGCAGGATGGCGCCGAGCTTCAGCTCATGGCCGTCGGCCGGACGCAGCGTCGTCTTCATATAACCGCTTGTCACGCGCTCGCCGATCCATGGCACGGTGTCGCCATTGCCGTCGGTGTAGCTGTCGCGGTCGCGATAGATGAGGTTGCCGATGATGTCGGCATCCTCGCTGAATCGGTAAGCGCCGGTGGTACTGGTGGTGAAGCCGTCGCCATTGTCTTCATAGCCGAGCTTCTCGCTCAGGGCCCAACTCTCCCGCGGCTTGAGAAAATCGCCGGCGTCCTTGGTCTCGAAGGAGACGACGCCACCGATGCCGCCGGAACCATAGGCGTTCGACACCGGGCCGCGAATGACGGTGGCTTCCTTGATCAGGTCGGGTTCGACATAGGACGAGCCGGAGCCATGGCCGACGCGCCAGTAATCCTGGCGGGCGCCATCCAGCGTGACGACAACGCGGCCATACTGTTCCAGCCCGCGAATGTTGATGGCGGTCGCCGGGTCGTCGCCATTCATCGAGGCGGCGACGCCGGGCGTGGCGCGGAAAATGTCGGCGGCGGTGTCGGGCTGGATGCGGTCGAGCTCATCCTGGCCGACGGCGCTGATGGCGGCCATCGATTCGATGACGGCGGTCTTGATCATCGTCGCCGAGATGGTGATCACGTCGAGCATGGTCGCGGGCTGGCTCTGCCTGGCACTGGCCGGCGCCAGGCGGTCGCTCTTGGCGGCCGCCTTTTTCTCCTGTTCCTGTTCCTGTTCCTGCGCATTGGCGAAAGGCACGGCGCAGAGGCCGAGTACGAAGGCGAGCGCGGTGCTGGCCATCAAGGTCGTGTTTGTTGTCGTTGTCATGCAAGCCCCAAGCAAATGCAAACTGCTGGCGGTGGCTGAACGGCCCTGGCTGGCATGATTGGAATCCCTCGACCAAACGGTCCGGGCAGAGGTCACATATTAAAACATGATGACATTAGTCAACTTTAAATTTATAGGCCAAGCCAATCATCGAGAAGGCAAATGGACAGGAGTGAACGATGCAGGGCAGCGTAGGCGAGGGCAGGCGGAGTCCATGGTTCCAGCCGGGCAGGATCCTGGCGGTGCTGTTTCTGGTGCTGTCGGTGCTGGCACCGTCCTGCGGCTTCAAGGCGCTGGCCGCCGAGAGCGTTGTCGATGCGCTGGGACGAACTGTCGCGCCGGGGCCGGCAACGAGAATCCTGACGCTTGGCTCCGATGTCACCGAGATCGTCCATGTGCTTGGCGCCGGCGAGCGCATCATCGCGGTCGACCGGGGCAGCAAGTATCCGCCCGAGGTGACCGAGAAGCCCAATGTCGGCTATCGCCGCCAGCTTTCGGTGGAAGGGCTGGCGGGCCTGCGTCCCGATCTGATCCTGGCGGCCGAGGACAGCGGGCCGCCGGAAGCGGTGGAGGTGCTGAAGTCGCTGGCGATCCCGATCGTCTTCGTCCCGCAGGACAACACGCCAGAAGGCATCGAACGCAAGATCACGCTGATTGCCGCCGCGCTCGGGCTCGAGGACAAGGGCAGGGCGGTTTCCGCCGAGGTGCTCGCCGCCTTCCAGGCCGCCGCCGAGCTGTCCGCGAAAATCCCGCTGGAGCGGCGCAAGAAAGTGGTGTTCTTCCATGGGCTGGTGAAGTTGAGCGCCGCCGGCGCCGGCACCTCGGCCGACGCCATCATCCGTTATGCCGGCGGCCTCAATCCGATGGATGTCGTGCAAGGCTACAAGGCCGCCTCGGAAGAGAAACTGGTGGAGATGGCGCCCGATGTGATCCTGATGATGAGCGACGGCAAGGGCGGGCCGACGCCGGAGCAGGTCTTCTCAAACCGCGCGCTGGCGGCTACGCCAGCGGCGGCCAACAAGGCGCTGATCGTGCTCGACGGCGCCTACATGATCGGCTTTGGCCCGCGTACATCGGATGCGATCCGCGACCTGGCGAAGGCGCTTTATCCGGAAGGGTGATACCGGCACCAACCCTTGATCCGCAGATGACGCCTCATTCGCCGAATTTCTCCGGATTGGCTGCTTCCCGCACAAACTTGCCGGTCCGGCCTGGAACATTGGCACGATATTCTAGTCCTTGCGGTTGACCGTAAACGCGTTCTCCAGCCTATAATTCTACTAAATTCATAGACTAACTGTGGGCGCCCAGCGCGCCTGTGGCATGGCCCGTGAAACAGGTGGAAAAGGGAGCGCATCGATGCCGAAGACAGAATCCAATCCGATCGAGCTTGGCACCAAGGCGGCGGACTTCCTGTTGCCCGACGCGCAGGGCGTATTGCACCGGCTGGCCGATTTCGACGCCAGGCCGGCCCTGCTCGTCGCCTTCATCTCCAACCGCTGCCCTTTCGTCGTGCTGATCCGCGAGCAACTCGCCGCCTTCGCCAGGGATTATGCGGCCAAGGGGCTGCAGGTGGTGGCGATCAACGCCAACGACCATGAGGCGCACCCCGAGGAGACGCTCGCCCGCATAGGTGAGGAAGTCGAGAAATTCGGTTATTCCTTCCCCTATCTCAAGGACGCCTCGCAGCAGGCGGCCAAGGCCTATGGCGCGGCCTGCACGCCCGACTTCTTCCTGTTCGGCGCCGATCGCCGGCTGGCCTATCACGGCCAGTTCGACGATGCGCGGCCGGGCAATGGCAAGCCGGTAACGGGTGCGGATCTGCGCGTCGCGGTCGATACGGTGCTGGAGGGCGGCAGGCCCGCGGCCGATCAGGTGCCGTCGATCGGCTGCAACATCAAATGGAGCGCCGGCAATGAGCCGGTGTGGTTCGCGGGCGCGGCCCGTGCCGCCTGAAGCGGCCGCGGCCTGCCTTGAATCGATATCCGAGTAGCCATGCCCCAGCCACAACGATCCGTGTCCGACAGCTTGCATCTACAGGCCGATGTGCTGGTGCTCGGCGGCGGGCCGTCCGCGGCCTGGGCGGCGGTCGCGGCGGCTGAGAGCGGCGCGAAGGTTGTGCTGGCCGACAAGGGCTATCTCGGCACCAGCGGCGCCACCGCGCCGTCCAACACAGGCACATGGTGCGTGCCGCCGGGCGACAACAGGCATGCCGTGGTCGAGCGGCGCTGGCAGCGCACCGGCGAGCTCGCCGACCAGCGCTGGATGCTGCGCTGCGTCGACACCGCCTACCGCAATCTGCTCAGGCTTTCCGAATGGGGCTATCCCTTCCCCAGCGAGGAGGACGGCCGGCTCTACATCGCCAATCTGCGCGGTCCCGACTACATGCGCTTCATGCGCCGCCGCGTGCTTCTGGCCGGCGTCACCGTGCTCGACCATCACCCGGCACTCGAACTGCTTTCGGACAGCGATGCCATCGTCGGCGCCGCCGGCGTTGCCCGGCAGAAGGGCCATGACTGGCGCGTCGATGCCAATGCAGTGGTGCTGGCGACCGGCGGCTGCGCTTTCCGCGAGCGCATCCTCGGCGGCACCGGCCTGACCGGTGACGGCTATCTGATGGCGGCGGAGGCCGGAGCCAGCCTGTCGGGCATGGAGTTCACCGGCAAATACACGCTGGCACCGTACGGCTCCTCGCTCAACAAGGGGTTGCCGTTCCGCTGGGCCTCGTTCCATCGCGAGGATGGTTCGCCGATCCTCGGGCCGACAGGCGAGCCGTTGCGCAACGGCATTGGCGACCGCGAGGAAGAAGTGGCGCGCGCGCTGATCGATGGTCCGGTCTATGCGCGGCTCGACCAGGCCGAGCCGGCGCTGCAGGGCTGGCTGCGCCAGGGCCAGCCGAATTGCTTCGTGCCCTACGACCGCGCCGGCATCGACCCGTTCACCGAGCTGTTCCGTATCACCTTGCGCGCCGAAGGCACGGTGCGCGGCACGGGCGGCGTCGACATCGTCTCCGACGATTGCGCCACCGGCGTGCCCGGCCTCTATGTAGCCGGTGACGCGGCCAGCCGCGAAATCATGACCGGCGCGGTTTCCGGCGGCGGCGCCGTCAACTCATCCTGGGCGCTGGCCAGCGGCTGGTGGGCGGGCAAGGGCGCCTCGATCCATGCCAAGCGTCGCGGCGGCAAGGCGTTTCGCGGCATCGTGCAATCGCTCGGCCAGGCCGGCTTGAGGCCGGCAGCATCGCCGCGCGCCGACATTGCGGCAGGTGAGGTGATCGACGCCGTGCGCAACGAGGTGACGCCGCTCGAGGGGAATTTCTTCCGCAGCGGTGCCGGTCTCGATAAAAGCCGGGAGCGGCTGGAGAGCGTCTGGCGCGATGTGCGCGACCATCTGCAGGGCGAGGGGCTGGATCGGGTCCGCACACGCGAGGCGGCATCGATCGCCGCGACCGGGCGCTGGTCGGTGGCTGCCGCGCTGCATCGCGCCGAAAGCCGCGGCATGCACCGCCGCACCGATGTGCCTGGCAAGAGCCCTGATTTGGCGCACCGGCTGGTGATCACCGGCGTCGACGCGTTCCGCATTGCCGGCGCGCCGGAGCGGCTCGCGGAGCTGGCTTCATGATCGAGATCGTCTCCGCCACGCGCTGCATCGAGTGCGACATCTGCGTCAAGGTATGCCCGACCAATGTCTTCGACGCGACTGACAACGGCGCCCCCATTATCGCGCGCCAGGACGACTGCCAGACCTGCTTCCTGTGTGAGATCTATTGCCCGACCGACGCGCTTTACGTGGCCGAATTCGCCGAAGGGCCGACCGGCATCAGCGAGGCGGAAGTCGAGGAGCGGCTTCTGTTCGGCTCCTATGCCCGTGCGCTCGGCTGGAAGCGCGGCAAGGCCGGCGGCTCGGAATTCGACCCGACGCACCGCATCCGCGTGGCGCAATAGGAGGCGACAAGATCATGGACCGCATCGTCGTCAGCGACATCAAGAAAACCTTCCAGCTCAAGCCGGGGCAGTTCGTCACCGTCGACGGTGAGGCGACCGATCGCGTCACCGTGCTCGACGGCGTCGATCTGTCCATCCGCAGGGGCGAGTTCATCACTCTGGTCGGGCCGAGCGGCTCCGGCAAATCGGTGCTGCTCGACATCATCGGCGGGTTGACGCAGGCGACTGCCGGGAACGTCCGGCTGGACGGAAGGCGGATCACCAGGCCTGATCCCAAGACTGGCTACGTCTTCCAGCAGTATGCGCTGTTCCCCTGGCGCACGGCGCTGGCCAACATCGAATACGCGCTGGAGGTGCGCGGCGTCGCCAAGGCGGAGCGTACGGCCACCGCCCGTCACCTGCTGTCGCTGTTCGGTCTTGCCGGCTTCGAGGACCGTTTCCCAAACCAGTTGTCCGGCGGCATGCAGCAACGCGTGGCAATCGCGCGGGCGCTGGCCAGCAACCCTGAAGTGCTGTTGATGGATGAGCCCTTCGCCGCTCTCGACCAGCAGACGCGCGAACTGCTGCAGGGCGAACTGCTCAGGATCTGGGGCAAGATCAAGACGACGATCATTTTCGTCACCCACTCCATCGACGAGGCGATCTTCCTCGCCGACCGGGTGGTGGTGATGACCGCGCGGCCAGGCGCGGTCAAGGAGATCATCGACATCGACCTGCCGAGGCCACGCGACGGCGACATCCGCGCCAGCACCGCCTTCAACGATTACCGCGCCCGCGTCTGGGACGTGCTGCGCGACGAGGTCAACAAGGCACAGAAGGACTGGACGCTGTCGCCAGCCTTCAGCCATTGAGGAGCTAGCCATGGCCTACCTGACCGAAAAGCTTGGCCCCGCCATCGGTTTTCGCGGCGTTGCCGGGGCGGCGCCAAGGGCTGGCCGCGCCGCCAAGGCCCGAAGGAAGAGCGCGCATTTCGGCACTTTCGTCTACGGCTTGCCGCTGCTCGGCCTGTTCTTCCTGCTGTGGGAGATCGCGCCGCGGCTCGGCTGGCTCAACCGCATCTTCTTTCCGCCGCTGAGCGAGGTGATGGTGGCGTGGTGGAACCTGCTCGCCTCGGGCGTGCTGATCGAACATATCGGCATCAGCCTGCAGCGCGCCGCGATCGGTTTCGCGCTCGGCGTGGTGGTGGCCATTCCGCTCGGCCTCTTGATGGGACGCTATGCGCTGTTCGAGAAGGTCAGCGACCTCCTGGTGCAGACGCTGCGCAACACCTCGCAATTCGCGCTGCTGCCGGTGTTCATTCTTTTGCTCGGCATTGGCGAGGAATCGAAGGTGGCCATCACCTTCTACTCCTCGGTGTTCTTCCTGCTGGTCAACACGATCAGCGGCGTCAAATCGGTCGATCCGCTGCTGATCAAGGCGGCACGCTCGATGGGCACGTCCGACTTCGACCTGTTCCGCAAAGTCATCCTGCCGGCCAGCATTCCCTCGATCGTCGCCGGCGCGCGGCTGGCGGTCAAATCCTCGCTGTTCGCTGTCATCGGCGCCGAGATGCTGGCGGCCAAATCCGGCCTCGGCTTCCTCATCCAGAACTCGCAGCTGATGATGGAGACGGGCGACATGTATGCCGGCATCCTGACGCTCACCGTCATCGGGCTGACCGTCAACTACCTGCTCGTCTGGTTCGAGCGCTGGGCGACCGCCTGGAAAGGCCAGTCCGAGTCTTCGCTCATTTAAGCCATTCATTCCAATCAGGAAGGATTTTCCCATGACCAGCATCGCATTCGATGGATTTCGCCGGCTGCTCCTGAAGGGCGCCATTGCCGTCGTCATCGGCCTTGGCGGCATGCCCGCCTTCGCGCAGGACAAGCCCGATGTGATCCGCATCGGCAGCACCGCGCCCGGGCATCTCAAATTCATCCTCGCCCAGAAGGATGGCTGGTGGGACAAGGAATTCGCCAAGGACGGCATCAAGGTTGAATTGGTGACCTTCAATGGCGGCTCGGAGGCGACGACGGCGTTGGCCACCGGCGCCATCGAGGTGACCTATACCGGCAACAACCCGGCGCTGCGCGTCGCCGCGTCCGGCGCCGATGTCAAGCTGATCGGCCTGTCGAGCTATGTCAGGGCGGGCGGCTCCTACGTCGTCGTCAAGGCCAACTCGCCGCTGAAGACCCTGCAGGACCTCAAGGGCAAGAAGGTCGCTTATCTCACCGGCACGGTGAGGCATTCGAATTTCAGCAAGGCGCTGAACAGCGTCGGCCTGACCACGAATGACGTCGAGGGGCTGAACCTGCCTTTCGAGGCCTCCGGCCCCGCGCTATTGCGCGGCGACATCGACGCCATCGTCGAGACGGACTCGACAGCGGCCAAGCTGGTCGACACCGGCGAGGCGCGGGTGCTGTTCGACACAAGCACGCATCCGGAGTGGAACGTGCCCAACGTCATCTCGGTCAACGGCGCTTTCGCGGCGAAATATCCCGACCTGGTCAAGCGGCTGCTGAAGGTCGATATCGAGATTTCGCGCTGGGCCGACGCGCATCCCGACGAGACGATCAAGATCTTTGTCGAGGCGACCAAATCGTCGGAGAAGTCAGTGCGCAAGACCTATGCCGACGGCGTGTTCCACCAGGATCCCAAACTCACCGACGACGCCATCGACGCCTTGAAGGGCGAGGAGAAATTCATGGCTGGCGCCGGGCTTTTGAAGGGTTCGATCGACTACGGCAAATGGGTCGACAAGAGTTTCGTCGACGCCGCCGCCGCGCAGGTCGCCGCCGTCCAGTAAGTCAGAAGCGTCGGGCGGCGCTGCGCCGCTCGTCCCGATCCGTCAGATTTCCGGGATGTTCTCCTTGAAGATCACCTGCAGCCTGGGCTGGTGCAATTCATAGGGGAGCCCCCGGACCGCATGGGTCAAGGTGTTGAGTGCTTCGCGGGCCTCGACGCGCGGGTTCTGGTCGATGACCGCGTCGAGCGTGCCGTCGAGCAGCAGGTCCTTGGTGCCGTCCGTCACCTCATGGCCGAGAAAGACCATGGATTGCGCACGGCCGCGCTCCTTGAGCGCGCGTGCGATGCCGGTGTTGCCGGCGCCGACATTGTAGATCGCGGCAAGGTCGGGGTGCCGCTCCAGAAGCGCCGATGCCTCCGAATAGGCCTTTTCGCGGTCGTCGAGCATCTCGCGCATCTCGACGATCTCGAGATTGGGGGATTCCTCGGTCAATATGTGCCGGAACCCCATCTCGCGTTCCTCATGGCCGCGATAAGACAGCGAGCCGGCGAACAGCGCCACCTTGCCGGGACGTTCCGGGCCCATGAAACGCTTGAGCAGATAGCCGGCCAGGCGACCCGCGGCACGGTTGTCGATGCCGATATAGGCGACCCTCGGCACATGCAGGATGTCGGAGGCGATGGTCACCACCTTGACGTCATTGGCCGACAGCGAGCGGATCGCCTCGCGTACCGTTGGATGGTCTAGCGCGATGACGCCGACGCCTTGCGTCTTGCCGCGCAGATCCTGCAGCAGACGGGCAAGCCGGTCTGGATTGAAGCCTTCAATCGTGGCGATGTGCACGTCGAGATCGGGGCGCGCCAGGGCCTGTGCCTCGATGTGGCGGTGCAGCATCTTGATGAAGGAGTTGGTGCCGGCCGGCAGCGCGAAGTCGAGCCTCATGACCTCGCCGGATGAGGGCCTCGGCGGTGCCCCGTTCGGACTTTCGGCGATGTAGCCGAGGCGCTGCGCCATTTCGAGCACGATGTCGCGCGTGCGCGCCCGCACGCCGGGACGGTTGTTGAGCACGCGGTCGACGGTGGCTGCGGAAACGCCAGCTTCCCGGGCTATGTCAGTCAGGGTGGAACGCACCGTCTTTCATCTCCTCAATGCATCAAGATCGTGCAATGCCGGCCGCCGGCATGATGGCGACGGCACCCGCTATCCGCGATTCTGATGGGAAATGATGTATCCGGCCTTGGCCGAAGCGCAAGCCGCCGGGCTAAATCAGGTCGCCTGACGGTTCGGAGCCGGGATGGGAAAGCACATTTCCCATCAATTCGAGGCATCAGGAGCGATGCATGGACCTTGGTATGACGCATTTCCTCGCCTTATTGCGATGTTGTGAGGTGTTTTGATTATTTATGATGTTGACAGCCTTCCGATACTGCCGTCAATATCCCTCATGGGCTCGTGGAGGAAACATTGAGCCCTGAGGGAGGAATTCCAATGTCTGATCTGATCCGCATATCGCGACGCCGATTGCTGGCGTCCGGAGGAAAGGCGGCGGCGTTCGTGGCCGCGGCCGGCATCGCACCGCAATTCATTCGTCCCGGCCGCGCCTTTGCGGCCGACGCGCTGGCGCCTGGCATGATCGGCGGCCCGACCGGTTTCGAGGGCGCCGAGCGTTATCAATACGGCGCGGACACACCGGAAGGCCGCGCCATCGAGGCCGCCAAGGCGCTGAAGGGCGCAGGCAAGGCGCCGGCTAGAATCGTGCTCGGCCTGTCGGACGGCTCGATCGGCCAGCTGACGCAGCCTTTCCCGGCCGGCGCGCCATCGATCAAGGAGCTGTGGGAAAAGGAAACCGGCATTCCGATCGAGATCGTCGGCCTGCCGAACGGCCAGGAATTCACCAAGACGATGCAGGATATCTCCACCAAGGGTGGGGCCTACGACATCTATTCAACCGAATGGAACCGCCTCGGCGACCTCGCCGAGACCGGCGGCATCGCCAAGCTGGACGACTTCGTCGCCCAGTACAAGCCCGAGTGGGACGATCCCAAGACCGGCTATGTCGACGGCGCCAAGGGCGTGTCGCTGCTCAACAAATATCGCGGCTCGAACTATGGCGTGTCGCTCGACGGCGACTTCCAGACCTGGGTCTACCGCACCGACCTGTTCGGCGACGCCGCCGAGCAGAAGGCCTTCAAGGACAAATACGGCTACGACCTGGCGCCGCCGAAGACCTGGAAGCAGCACAGCGACATCGCCGCCTTCTTCCAGCGCCCCGACAAGGGCCTGTTCGGCTCGACCGACCTGCGCAACCAGGGTTGGGGCTACACCAACTGGTACCAGCGCTATGTCTCGATGGCCTCGCCCAACCAGTTCCTGTTCGGCGACGACGGCAAGCCACTGATCAATTCCGAACACGGCATCGCCGCCACCAACGAATATGTGGAATCGCTCGTCCATCATTCACCGGATGCGATCTCATGGGGCTGGCCGGAGCAGTATGGCAATTTCGCCAAGGGGGGTGCCGCAATGACCTGCGCCTTCTCCAATCTGCCGAAATTCCTCGACAATGCCGGCAACAAGGATTCGGCCGTCACCGGCAAGATCGGCACGATGCTGCCGCCGGGACGCGAGATCGACGGCAAACTGATCAGCCGCTCGGTGCTGTGGTTCTCGCTGACCGGCATGGTCTCGTCGCAGTCGAAAAACCAGGAAGTCGCCTACCTCCTGCTGCAATGGCTGGGCTCGGCCCGCATCTATGCCTGGATGAGCGCCAATCCCGGCGGCTATCTCGATCCGTTCCGGCTTTCGGATTTCTCCGATCCGCTGGTGCGCCAGACCTATCATGCCTACCACATGGATGTGGTGCGCGAGACCGTCGCCCGCACGGTGCCGACCATCAACTATCCCGGCGCCACCGCCTTCCACAACGCGCTGGACGAAAACCTCATGGCCTCGCTGACCAAGGCCAAGACCGCTGAACAGGCGATGGCCGACACCGAAGCCGAGTGGAAGAAGATCGCCCGGCGGATCGGCGAGGACAAATTGCTCGAAGCCATCAGAACCAACAAGGAGGCCTGGCCGACCGTTCTCGATCCGATCAGCTGATCCGTCTCCCTGGATCAGAGCCGGAGGGGAGGGCGAAAGCTCTTCCCCTCCGCAACCCATATCACCAGCAAAAGCAGCCAGATGAAGCGTTCCGTTCCTTTCGAGATATTCCGCTACGCCGCGATCCTCGCGGCGATGGCGGTGACGCTGGTGCCGATCCTGTGGATGGTGTCGATGGCCTTCAAGCCGATCGCCGAATGGTCGGCGACCGGTGTCGACCTGACCTGGTGGCCGAAGAACCCGACACTCAGCAATTTCCAGTTCGTCTTCGGCGAATCCACCAACAATTTGATCGTGGCGCTCGACCGCACCGCGCTGAAGCCGATCCTGTCGTCGCTGCTCTCGGCGGTGTTCGGCACCGCGATCGCCATGTCGGCGGGCACGGCCGCTGCCTACGGCCTGTCGCGCTTCGGCTCCGGACAGAATCTGCCGCTGGCGCTGATCCAGCTCAGGCTGTTTCCGCCGATGGCGGTGATGATCCCTGTCATGATCATGTGGTCGTTCCTGAACTTCACCGACAGCTGGTGGGGGCTGGCCCTGATCTACGGCATCGTCACCTTGCCGTTCGCCTTCTGGCTGATGAAGACCTTCTTCGACGACATGCCGCGCGAGATCGAGGAAGCCGCCCTGGTCGAAGGCTGCTCGCGGCTGCGCGTCTTCACCCGCATCACGCTGCCGATGATGCGCGCGCCGCTCGCGAGTGCTGCCCTCTTCGTCTTCATCCTCAACTGGTCGGACTATCTGATCGCGCTGCTTCTGACGACGCGCGAATGGGTGACGATCCCCGTCTACATGGCCTCGCTGTCGTCCTCGATGACCGGCCAGCTCTATGGTGCCAAGGCAGCGCTGGGGCTCATCGCCGCCGTGCCGCCGGTCATCATGGGCATCGCCATCCAGCGCCATCTGGTGCGCGGCCTGACTTTTGGAGCGCTCAAGCAATGAGCGCGGTGATTGCCACGATTTCGGAGGACGCGATGAAGGCCGTCCAGGCAAAGCCGGCGCCGCGCGATGAAGGAGCAAAGCTGGGCTTCCGGCTGACGCTGCCGGCGCAGATCCTGGTGCTGTTCATCTCGGTCTTTCCGCTGCTCATGCAGCTCTACATCAGCGTCACCGACTGGTCGCCGCTTTCGGGCCTCGGCTGGTGGAATGCCTGGGAGATGTGGAACAGCTTTGCCAACTATACGGACCTTGCCGCCGATGCGCGCTTCTGGAGCGCGCTGAAGCGCACGGCGATCGTCATGATCGTCTGCGTGCCGGCCGAATTCCTGCTGGGCCTGGCGCTGGCGACGCTGTTCGCGGACGATTTTCCGGGCAAGCGCATCTTCTATTCGATCCTGCTGACGCCGATGATGGTGGTGCCGGCGGTGGCCGGCTACATGTTCTTCATGCTGTTCCAGTCCGGCGGCCCGGTGAACGACATCCTGTCCGCCATATCAGGTACACAGGTCACCATCGCCTGGCTGTCGGACCCGACGCTGGCGCTGATCGCGGTGATGATCGCTGATATCTGGCAATGGACGCCGCTGATGTTCCTGATCTTGCTTGCCGGCCTGGTCGGCGTGCCGGAGGACCAGATCAAGGCGGCTACCTTGCTCGGCGCCAATCCTTGGCAGCGCTTCGTCACCATCGTGCTGCCGAAGATGAAGACCATCATCATCATCGCGCTGGCGATCCGCGTGATCGAGAACTTCAAGATCTTCGACACGCTCTACATCATGACCGGCGGTGGTCCCGGCGTCGCCACGGAAACGATCTCGGTCTACATCTACAAGGTCACGACGCAGGACCTGATCTGGGGTTATGTGGCGGCGATCGCGCTGGCCATCCTGATCGTCCTCTCCGTCGTCGCCGTGTTCGCCATGAAGCGCATGGCGCGGGCAGGGCAGGTGGCGGCATGAGCGCGATCCAGCTGCGCAACCTCACCAAGACATTCGGCGACTTCACCGCGCTGAAGACGATGGACCTCGACATAGCGGATGGCGAGTTCATGGCGCTGCTCGGGCCATCCGGCTGCGGCAAGTCGACCACGATGAACATGATCGCCGGCATGGAAGAGCCGACCAGCGGCAAGATCCTGTTTGGCGAGCGCGACATGGCCGGCGTGCCGATGGGCCGGCGCGGCGTCGGCTTCGTCTTCCAGAATTATGCCATCTTCACCCATATGACGGTGCGCCAGAACCTGGCCTACGGGCCAAGAATGCGCGGTGCGGCGAAAACCGAGATCGACCGACGCGTCGGCGCCATTGCCGAGCTGCTGCAGCTGACGCCGCTGCTCGACCGCAAGGCCGACCGGCTGTCGGTCAACATCTTGCAGCGCGTGGCGATCGGCCGCTCGGCGATCATGGAGCCGGCGATCTTCCTGCTCGACGAGCCGCTGTCCAATGTCGATGCCGCCTTCCGGGCCGTCATGCGCACCGAGCTGAAGCAGCTGCAGCGCCAGTTCAGGCAGACCATGGTCTATGTCACCCACGACCAGCTCGAAGCCATGACCATGGCCGACCGCATCGCCGTCATGGACCACGGCGTTCTGCAGCAGGTCGGCACGCCGCTCGAAGTCTACAACAATCCGGTCAATGTCTTCGTCGCCCGCTTCATCGGTGCGCCGGGCATGAACCTGCTCAAGGGCAAGCCGGCGGAGAGTGATCGCGGGCTTGTCGTCGATCTCGGGCCGCTGGGCATCACGCCGCCGCTGCCGGACGAGTTGGCGGCCACCTTGCGCGGTGCCAGTGGTGACGTGCTCTACGGCTTCCGGCCGGAGCAGGTGGCCCTGGCGCAGGACGGCCGCGGTCTTGCCATGCCTGTCACCTTCGTCGAGCGCATCGGCGCGCGCACCATCGTCCATCTCGGCCAGGGCGAGGGCGCCGTGAAGGCGGTCTTCGACAATGATGTCGGGCTCTCGATCGGACAAACAGCGGTTGTCGCGCCCACGGCGGCGTCGGTGCGCATCTTCGATGCCGCCAGCGGCCTTGCGATGAGGGTGGATTGAGCCATGGCCGACATCGTCTTCCGCGACGTGACGAAACGATACGGTGCAACGCTCGCCGTGGACGATGCGTCGTTCACCGTCAACGACAACGAGTTCTTCTGCTTCTTCGGGCCGCCGCTATCGGGCAAGTCGACGATGCTGCGCCTGGTGCTCGGGCTGGAGAGCCCGGACGCCGGAGAAATCCTGATCGGCGGCAGACCGGTCAACACGGTATCGCCGGCCGAGCGCAATGTGGCGATGGTGTTCCAGAACCTGGCGCTGTTCCCGCATATGAGCGCGCTCGACAATGTGCGCTTTCCGCTGGTCGAACGCGGCGTCGCCGAGCTCCAGATCAAAAAGCGCGTCGCCGACGTCGCGGCCAAGCTGCATATCGGCCACATCCTGCACAAGCCGCCGGCGCAGCTTTCGGGTGGCGAGCGGCAGCGCGTGGCGATCGCGCGTGCGCTGGTGCGCGATCCCAACGCCTATCTGATGGACGATCCGATCTCGGCGCTTGATGCCAGGCTTCGCGAGGAGACGCGTGTCGAGCTGAAGCGGATCCAGCGCGAACTCGGCAAGACGCTGATCTATGTCACCCACGACCAGGAAGAGGCGATGTCGATCGCCGACCGCATCGCCATACTGGAGAATGGCAAGATCCGGCAGATCGGTGCGCCGGCCGAGATCTATGACCGGCCGGCCAGCACCTATGTGGCGCGGCTGCTCGGCTCGCCTGTCATGAACATCCTGAAATCGGCGCGCGGCGAGGGCGGTGTCGAGGCGGCTGAAGGCACGATCCGGATTGCCGACAAGACTGCTCCCGCTGATGCCGTCGAGATCGGGTTGAGGCCGGAAGACATCAAGGTCAGACCCTGGGCGGACGGGGGCTCGGGCCGCCCGGCGCGGGTGTTCGAAGTCGAGCCGCTCGGCGGCTACACCGTCGTGACACTCGCTGCCGGGCAAGCGCGGCTGAAGGCGCTGTTGCGCGGCCAGCCCGACATCAGGCCTGACGCCATGGTGGCGATATCCTGCGAGGCCACCCGCGTGCATTATTTCGGACAGAGCGGAGGCGCGTTGTCGAGATGATTGCGGCCGCAAGGACAGAATTTCGGGAGGAAGACATGGCAGCCAAAGGCTTCGAACCGGACGTGAAGGTCCGCACAAAGGAATACAGGATCGGTTGCGTCGGTGCCGGCATGATCATGGCGGAGTGCCATCTCGCCGCCTACAAGGAGGCCGGCTTTCCAGTCGTGGCGATTGCGTCGCGCACGCGGGCGAATGCGCAGAAGGTCGCCACGCGCTGGGGCATCCCGACCGTGCACGACACGCCGGAACGGCTGATCGAGGACACGAATGTCGAGATCATCGACCTTGCCTTCCCGCCCGATCTGCAGCCGGCGCTGATCCGCCACGCGCTGAAGCAGAAGCACATCAAGGCAATCCTGGCGCAGAAGCCGCTGGCGCTGTCGGTCGAGGAAGCCGTCAAGCTGCGCGATGAAGCGGCGAAGGCCGGCAAGATCCTCTCGGTCAACCAGAACATGCGCTACGACCAGTCGATGCGCGTCTTGAAGCAGATCATGGACAGCGGCGCGCTCGGCGACATTGTCTTCGCGCAGATCGACATGCACGCCATCCCGCACTGGCAGACCTTCCTCGAGGATTACGACCGGCTGACGCTCGCCAATATGAGCGTGCATCATCTCGACGTGCTGCGCTTCCTGTTCGGCGATCCCGACGAGATCACGACGCTGACGCGCAAGGATCCGCGCACGACATTCGACCATCTGGACGGTATCACCGTCTCGACGTTGCGTTTCCCGTCCGGCGTGCTCGCGGTTTCGCTCGAGGATGTCTGGTCCGGCCCGCGCCAGGAGGGATACAAGGACGACCAGCACATCAACTGGCGCGTCGACGGCACGAAGGGTGTCGCCAAGGGCACGATCGGCTGGCCGACGGGTGCGGCCTCGACGCTGACCTATGCCTCCGCGGAAACCACCGGCGGCGAATGGGTCAGCCCAAGCTGGGACACGATGTGGTTCCCGCATGCCTTCATCGGCGTGATGGAGCAGCTGCAGCACGCGGTGAAGACCGGCACGCCGCCCGCGCTCTCCGTCGCTGACAATGTCAAGACCATGGCGCTGGTCGAGGCGGGATACCGCTCGATGGCATCGGGCCGAACGGTCAAGCTTTCCGAAATCGCTATCTGATCACCGCAACCGAAACACCAGACAACTGAATCGCTTACAGGGAGGAATTCAAGATCATGATGCAGGCAGGTATTTTCACGGGCTATTTCCCGTACGGCCTCGAAGAGACGGCGAAGAAGATCCGCGGCCTCGGTTTCAACACGGTGCAGCTCGATCTCCACTTCAAGGATGTCGACCTGTCGGCCGGACAGATCACGCAGGACAAGGCGAAGAAGGTCCGCGACGTCTTCCGCGACCACAACCTGCCGGTCTGCTGCGTGTCGGGCTACACCAACATCATCCATCCGGACAAGGCCGAGCGTGACAAGCGCGTCGGCTATCTCAAGGAGATCATCCGCAACGCCCGTCATTTCGGTTCGCCTTACGTGATCTCGGAGACCGGCACCTACAACACCGAATCCGACTGGGTCCATCATCCCAAGAACAAGACTGAGGAAGGTTTCGAGGAATGCCGCAAGGTGATCGCGGACCTCGCGCAGACGGCTTATGACCACGGCGCGGTCTTCCTGCTCGAAACCTATGTCAACAACGTCGTCGGCTCGGTCGAGGAGACGGTGAGGATGTTCGCGCAGGTCGACCACCCCGGCCTTGGCTTGCTGATGGACCCCACCAATTATTTCGAGACGCACAATATCGACAGGATGGACCAGATCCTGAACCAGGTGTTCGACACGCTGACCGACAAGATCAAGATCGCGCACGCCAAGGACGTCAAGCGCTCGGGCGATGACAAGTCGGAGAAGCACGCCGATATCGGCGACGCCGATGCGATGGAAAGCCATACGTTCCGCGGCGTCGGCGAGATCGAACTGCCGGCGCCGGGCCTCGGCTCGCTGAACTATGATCTCTATCTCAAGCGGCTGGCTGAGAAGCATCCGAACATCCCGGTGATCATCGAGCATCTGTCGGAGGACGACGTGCCGCGCGCCAAGAAATTCCTCGACGGGAAATTCCGCGCCAACGGCCTTTGATGATTGTTTCGCGCTGCCGGTTCGCGGCCGCTCGGCTCCAAACAAGGGAGGAAAGAATGTTGAAATTCGCTTGGAAATTGGCGGCCGCGGCGACGGTGCTCGCCGGCGTGGCCCTCGGCACGACGGCGCAGGCGGCGGAGGGCCAGAAGACCTTTTATCTGCTGTCGCATGGCGGCCCCTCGGATGCGTTCTGGATCGACTGGAACGCCGGCGCGACCAAGGCCTGCGACCAGCTCAAGGTGACCTGCAAGATCTCTTTCAGCGGTGGCGACATGGCGGCGCAGAAAGAGGCGTTCAACTCGGCGCTCGCCGCCAAGCCCGACGGTATCGCCACAACCTCGGCGCAGCCGGGGCTTTGGACAGAGGAGGTCAAGGCTGCAAAGGCTGCCGGCATCCCGATCGTGTTCTTCAACACCGACGATCCGGCGACGGGCCGCCAGGCCTATGTCGGCGCCGACCTCAAGGAAGCCGGCGCGGTCTGGGCCAAGTACCTCGTCGACCACAAGATGGTGAAGCAGGGCGACAAGGTGTTCCTGCCGGTGGAAGTTCCCGGCGCCAGCTATCAGCAGTTGGAGACGGAAGGCATCGCAAGCGTTTTCGATCCGTTGGGGATCAAATACGACGTCGTCGATTGCGGCACCGATCCGGCCGGCATCATCGCCAAGATGACCGACTATATGGTGGCCAACAATCCGCCGGCGATCATCGCGCTCGGCGATTCCGTGGCGGCCAGCGTGAAGCGGGTGTTCGACGGTGCCGGCGTGCCGGCCGGCAAGATCCCGGTCGTCGGCTGGGGCAATTCCAAGGAGACGGCGCAGGCCGTCAAGGACGGCTTCGTCAACGCTGCCGCCTGGCAGTACCCGTCGGCGCAAGGCTTCATGCCGGTGGCGTTGCTCGGGCTGGCCGCATCGGGTGAGCCGATCGGCTACGACATCCACACTTTCGGTCTCTACGACGCCTCCAGCGTCGACCCGATCCTGAAGCTCTACGACAAGAAATGATAAAAGCAGCGCCCGCTGCGAAAGCGGCGGGCGTCTTTCAAGCATGGTTCAAACAGTCATGACGATCGCCGCAGAAGACGAGATGCCTGTCGGGAAACGCAGATCGAGCCTGATACGCTCGCCGCAATTTTCCTCGCTCATCATCCTCATTGTCCTGCTGGCGGTGTTCGCCATCGCCGACCGCAACTTCCTGTCGCCGCTCAACATCTCCAACATGATGGCGTTCCTGCCCGAGCTCGGCATCATCGCGCTCGGCATGACGCTGCTTCTGACGGCGGGCGAATTCGACCTGTCCGTCGGCGCGGTGTTCGGACTGGCGCCGGTGGTGGTGATGCTGCTGGTGCAGAACGGGGGATTGGATATCGGCATCGCCCTTCTGGCCGGCCTTCTCCTGTGCATCGCGATCGGCGCCATCAACGGGCTGATCGTCACCAAGATCGGCATTTCGTCTTTCCTGGTGACGCTGTCGATGCTGCTCGTCGTACGCGGCGCGGCCCTCTACATCACGCAAGGGTTCCCGCTGAAATCCTGGGACCAGCCCGGCTTTTTCGTGACCCTGCTGGCGGGCAGCTTCAATGTCGGTTCGTTCCGCTTCTATACCTCGCTGTGGTGGTTCATCGGCCTGTCGCTGTTTGCCATCTACATCCTGCGCTACGCCAAGCTCGGCAATTGGATCAGCGCCATCGGCTCCAACCGCAACGCGGCGGTGGCGCGCGGCGTGCCGGCGGACGCCGTCAAGATCTGGCTGTTCATCGCGACCTCGGTGCTGGCCGGTCTTGCCGGCATGATCAGCGCCTTCCGCATCTCCGCCGCTTCGCCGGTGGCCGGTACCGGCTACGAACTGGAAGTCATTGCCATGGTGGTGGTCGGCGGCACGGCGCTGACCGGCGGGCGCGGCACCATCCTCGGTACCATCGTCGGCGCGCTGATGCTGCGCGCCATCCGCAACGGCATCGTGCTGATCGGCGTGCCGGGGCTGGCCTACAACATCTTCGTCGGCCTCATCATCCTCGCCATGCTGATCCTGCACGCTTTGCTGCAGAAGAACGCCGCAAGGAGCTGATAATGGACGTGCTTCGGCTGCAGAATTTGCAGAAATCCTTCGGCAGCGTGCGTGCGCTGAAGAATGCCTCGCTGACGCTCAGGGAAGGCGAAGTGGTGGCGCTGCTCGGCGACAATGGCGCCGGCAAATCGACGCTGATCAAGGCGATCTCGGGCGTGTTCCCCGTCGACCGAGGCGACATCTATGTGCGCGGCGAAAAGGTCTCGATCCGCTCGACCCGCGATGCGATGGACCTCGGCATCGAGACCATCCATCAGGACACGTCGCTGGCGCCGGATCTCAGCATCGCGCGCAATCTTTTCCTCGGTCGCGAGCCGGTCAATTTCGGCTGGCTCGGCGTGTTCGCGCCGCTCGATCTCGCCAAGCTGCGCAAGGCCGCTTCCGAACTGCTCAAGCGCGTCGGCATCTCGAAGAAACTCGACGCCGATGCGCTGGTTTCGACGCTGTCGGGCGGCGAACGCCAGTCGATCGCCATATCGCGCGCCATGCAGTTCGCCGCCAAGGTGATCATCCTCGACGAGCCGACCAACAATCTCGGCGTCGAGGAGACCCATGGCGTGCTGCGCTTCGTCAAGGAAGTGCGCGACGCCGGCCATTCGGTGCTTTTGATCACCCACAACATCCACCACGTGTTCCAGGTCGCCGACCGCATCATCGTCATGCGGCGCGGCGAAATCGTCGCCGAACAGATCGTCGCCGACACCGACCTCTTGACCGTGGAAAGCATCATCACCGGCGCCGACATGTCGGCCTTGCTCAAAGAGGCGAGGGCAAAGTGAAGGGCGTCGCATGGTAGAGCTTTACGGCAAGACGCTGTCGCGAAGGCAAGTGGCGGAGCGATCCGGCATGCTGTCGCAATTCGCCGGCGTGCGGCTGATGACGCTTGGCGACGGCGTGGAGCGCGGCATCCGCATGCTGGAGTTCCGCACCGGCTCGGGCCTGCGCTTCACGGCGCTGGTCGACCGGGCGCTTGATATCGCCGATTGCGAGTTCAAGGGCCTGGCGATCGGCTGGCATTCGCCGAGCGGCTTCCGCCATCCGGGTCTGCACGACTATGAGGGAGAGAGCGGGCTCGCCTGGGCACGCTCCTTTTCCGGGCTGCTCGTCACTTGTGGCCTCGACCACATATTGGGCCGGGAAGAGGTGCCGGCCGAAAACTACAACTACCCCGGCAAGAGTACCGTCACCCATTCGCTGCACGGCCGCGTCGGCACCATTCCGGCACGGCTGACCGGCCATGGCGAGCGCTGGGAGGGCGACCGCTGCGTGCTGTGGGCCGAAGGCATCGTCCAGCAGTCGGCGGTGTTCGGCGAGGATCTGCATCTCATCCGTCGCATCGAAGCCGATGTCGGCGGCAACGAGATCCGGCTTTCAGACCGTGTCGTCAATCACGGCTTCAACCGCACGCCGCATATGTATTTCTACCACATCAATGTCAGCCATCCCCTGCTCGACCAGGGTTCGCGCTATCTCGCGCCGATCCGCGACGTGGTGTGGGCCGGTCATGCCGGCGAGCGCTACAAGGCGCAGAAGGTCGGCTATCGCACAGCGCCGGAACCGCGAATGGGGTTCAGCGAGCAGGTCTGGCAGCATGAGATGGGCGCCGACGCAAAGGGCGAGGTTCCGGTGGCGGTGGTCAACGACCGCCTCGGACTCGGTTTCGAAGTGGTGACGCGCAAGGACCAGCTGCCTTGTGCCTATCAATGGCAGAATTTCCAGGCCGGGCAGTATGCGCTGGGCATGGAGCCTTCGACCCATCATGTGCTCGGCGATCTCGCCGCGCGCGACCGCGGCGAGATGATCTGGCTGGAGCATGGGGAAAGCCGGGCCTACGATGCGGTGTTCCGGGTGCTCGACGGTGCGGGTGAGATCGCGGCCGCCGAAAACCGGATCGCGGCCATCGCCCGGCAGCCAAAGCAGGATTATCCTCAGCCTTCCGGCAATTTCCCAAGATTGGCGGGCAGGGCATGAGCGCTACATTTATCCAAAGCAAGCCCTCCGGCCGGCGGACCGGGTTGCCAGCGGTGCATGACGATTGGAGGTCGATGTGACGACGATGGCAAAAAAGCGCGATTACAGCCTGGTCGGCGAAAGCACACGCAGGGCGATCGAGACCGGCCTGGCCTCGGCCGAGTGGTACCACACCGACGTGCCGCGCAAGGCGATGAAGGAACTGATGCAGCGCTCCGATGGCCCGGCGATCCGCGACACGGTGATCTGGCTCGCCGCGATCCTGGGCTCGGCCGCCGGCATCGTCTGGTTCTGGGGCACTTGGTGGGTGGTGCCGTTCCTGTTCGTCTATGGCGTGCTCTACGGTTCGTCGAGCGATTCGCGCTGGCACGAATGCGGCCACGGCACGGCCTTCCGCACGCGCTGGATGAACGATGTCGTCTACCACATCGCCTCCTTCATGCTGATGCGCAATCCCGTGCAATGGCGCTGGAGCCATGCCCGCCACCATACCGACACCATCATTGTCGGCCGCGACGCCGAGATCGCCGTGATGCGTCCGCCGGATTTGTTGAAGGCGGCGCTCGCCTTCACCGGCATTCTCGATTTCCGCTATTCGCTGCCGACGCTGGTGCGCCAGGCCTTCGGCACGCTGTCGGCGGAGGAGAAGAGCTACATCCCCGAAATGGAACAGCACAAGGCCGTGGTCGCCGCCCGATGGCACGTGGCCATATATCTCGCGACGATCGTTCTTGCGATCGCGCTGAGGTCATGGATACCGCTGGTGCTGATCGGCCTGCCGCGCCTTTACGGCACCTGGCACATGGTGACGACCGGCCTGCTGCAGCATATCGGCCTTGCCGACAATGTCGTCGACCACCGGCTCAACACGCGCACCGTCTACATGAACCCAATCAGCCGCTTCATCTACTGGAACATGAACTATCATGTGGAGCATCACATGTTCCCGATGGTGCCGTACCACGCGCTGCCCAGGCTGCACGAGCTGATCAAGCACGATCTGCCTGAGCCGAACCCGTCGATGTGGCATGCCTATCGCGAGGTCTGGCCGGTCCTGCTCAGGCAGCTGAAATACGAGGATTTCTACCTCAAGCGCGAATTGCCGCCGACGGCCAGGCCCTATCGCGGCGAGTTCCACGAGGTCGATATGTCGGCGGCCGCCGAATAACGATCGCGAGTGTTGGCAGGAGACTGAAAGATGGCCGATTGGGTTGAAGCGTGCGCGGTGGACGACGTCGAGGAGGAGGATGTCATCCGCTTCGACCATGGCGGCCGCACCTTCGCGGTCTACCGCTCGCCGGATGATCAGTTCTTCGCCACCGACGGCTATTGCACGCATGAGAAGGCGCATCTGGCCGAGGGGCTGGTGATGGACGACATCATCGAATGCCCCAAGCATAATGGCCGCTTCAACTACAAGACCGGCCAGGCCAAGGGCGCGCCGGTCTGCGTCAATCTCGCGACCTATCCGGTGAAGATCGAGGCCGGTAAGGTGATGATCCAGATTTGACGCGCGGCAACCGACCCAGCACGTGGCAAGCAACAGAGAGGATGTTTTAATGAGCCGAAAGAGACCGACCGTCGCCGATCTGCGCGCCATGAAGGGCAAGCGCCAGCTGACCATGCTGCGGGTGCTGACGCTCGACGAGGCGGAGGCCGCCGAACGGGCAGGGGTCGACATCGTCTCGGTGCCGCCCGAACTGGTGCTTAACCCGCAATATCGCGATGCCGCGCCCAGCCTGTTCACCATGCCGGGCGAGAATTTCTTCGAGATCGGCACGGCGGATGATTTCCTGCGCTGGGCGTTCCGGCTCTACAAGGCCGGTGCCGACGCCGTCTATTGCAGCGCCGGCCATGCCACGATCAAACGGATGGCCGACGATGCCATTCCCGTCATCGGTCATGTCGGCCTCATACCATCCCGCGCCACCTGGACCGGCGGCTTCAAGGCGGTCGGCAAGACCGCCGATACCGCTCTTCAGGTCTTCGAAGCGGTGAAGCAACTGGAGGCCGCCGGCGCCATCGGCGCGGAGATCGAGGTGGTGCCGGTGGAGGTTGCCAAGGCAATCTCGGAGCGGACCTCGCTGATCATGCTGTCGATGGGGGCGGGCACCGGCTGCGATGCGCAATATCTGTTCGCCGAGGATATCCTTGGCCAGAACCGGGGTCACATGCCGCGCCACTCCAAGGTCTATCGCAATTTCGCCGCCGAATATGACCGGCTGCAGGCGGAGCGGGTGGCGGCATTCTCCGAATATGTCGCCGACGTCAACAGTGGCGCCTATCCGGAGGACAGGCACATCGTGCACATGGACCCGGCCGAGCTCAGCCTGTTCATGAAAAAGGTAGACGCAAGGAGCTGATTATTCGGCTTCCTGGCTGACCATTGCGGCGCCTTGCCACGCTCCATCGGCGAGCATGGCGTGGAGCAGCTCGGCGTCGGTTCCCAGCGGCCGGTCGTCTTTCAGCATCGATACATGCGCGCGCACCGCCGCATAGATCGAGCCAGTGCGTGGCCCCAGCGTCGACCCTTCACGCAGGTCGACGGCCTGGGCGGCAGCCATCAGCTCGAAGGCTATCAGCCGCCGCCATAGCGCGATCATCCCGGCGCATTTCGCAACGGCGAGGGGGGACTGGGTCGCATGGTCCTCGACACCTTCCGATACCGGCAGGAAGTCGAGCATCACAGGATTGGCCTTGTGGCGAATGGCGGCCAGGATCGATGTCGCCGTCTTCTGCAGGGGCACGAAGCCGGCCGACGCGCCGCCGACCGGCGACAGATATTTCGCCAGGCCGTTGCGTCCCGAGCCGGTGAGCTGAATGAAGCGGGCGACGCTCGCGGCGGCGCATTGCGCGATCGCCAGGCTGAGTGTCTCGAAAGCGAGCGAAAGGGCGGCCGTGTGGAAATTGCCGGTCGACAGCACCAGTTCGTCATCGCCCAGCACCAGCGGGTTGTCGGCGGCGGCATTAAGCTCGATCTCGACGGCACGTTTAGCCTGGCCGATCGCCTCGATCAGCGCGCCGTGGATCGACGGCATGCAGCGGATCGACAGCGGATCCTGCAGGGTGGTCGGCGCCGGCGGCTCGTCGCGGGCCAGCAGATCATGCAATATCTTGGCGGCTTCCTGTTGGCCGGCCGCCGGGCGTGCCATGTGCAGGCGCGGATCGAGGATGGTGCGGTTGGCGCCAAAACCTTCCATGGTCAGCGCGCCGGCCTGCTGCTGCTGGGCAAGCGCCGACAGCGCGTCAGTTACCGCAAGCGCGCCGCAGCCGGAGGACACCGCCGATGCGTTGATCAGCGACAGCCCGTCCTTGGGTGCCAGGCTGATGGGCGCGAGGCGGCCCATCATCAGCGCCTTGGCCGCCGGCATGCGACGGCCCTGATAGTCGACTTCGCCTTCGCCGATCAGCACACGGGCAAGCGCGGTCATCAGCACGAGGTCGCCGGCGCCGATCGAGCCGAGTGACGGCATGACCGGATGGACACCGGCATTGAGCACGTCGACCAGAGCGACGAAGACAGCGGGAGAGAGACCGGAGCCGCCGGCCGACAGCATCGCCAGGCGAGCGACCATTGTTGCCCGCACCGCCTCAACCGGCAGCGCCTCTCCCACCGCGCCGCTGCGCCCTTCCAGCAATTGCCGCTGGAAGGCACTGGCGTCGCCCTCGACCGCCGTGCCGAGATTGGCGCCGAGCCCGGTGTTCAGCCCGTATATGGGCTGGCCGGAGGCAGCGGCCTGGTCGAGCACTTTGCGTGCCTTGTCCAGCCTGCCGAGGACATCGGGGCCGATCTCCACCTTGCGGGCTCCGCGGGCGACGGTGGCGATATCGCCGACACTTACGGCGGCTCCGGTGAGGACGAGCGCGCTCATGCGAAACGCAGCCTCTGGCCGATGCCTTTTTCTCCTGCCTTGGCCAGCATCGCCTTGCCGAGCGCAATGTCGGACAGCGACAGGCCGCGATGCCAGAACAGGATGGTCTCGTCGTCGCTTTGCCGGCCCGGCTTGAGGCCGGCGGCGATCTGGCCAAGCTCGGCATGCAGCGTCTTTTCACTCAGCCGTCCGGTCTCGACATGGGCGCGCAGCGAACCGAACTTGCCGCCCTTGCACTGGCCCCAGTCGTCGACCACCATCTTCTGCATGATGTCGGTCAGCGACAGCTCCACCGCGCTCATTGTGCCATAGGGTACGACCAGGGCGCCGGGCTTGATCCATTCGGTCTTGAGCAGCGGCCGAGGCTCCGGCAGCCGCGAGGCCTCGACAACGATGTCGGCGCCTTCGATGCAGCTCTTCCAGTCGGCGACCGCCGTCACTTTCTTGCCGAGGTCGCCGGAGAGCTTGGCGGCAAAGCCGTCCCGGCTTTCCGGGCGGCGCGAATGGACGCGGATCTCGTCGAAGTCGAAGAGATGGTCAAGCAGGCGCACGTTCCAATAGGCGGTGCCGCGCGCGCCGATATGGGCGAGCACCTTGGAGTGCTTGCGTGCCAGATGCTTCGCGCCGATCGCTGTGACGGCGCCGGTGCGCATGTCGGTGATGACGGTGGCATCGAGGATGGCACGCGGCGTGCCGGTGCGCGGATCGAACAGGTTCAGAATGCCGAATTCAGAGGGCAGGCCATGCAGATAGTTGTCGACGTAGTCGCCGACGATCTTCACGCCCGCCGCGTCGAGTGGCGCCACATAGCCGCGCAGCACATTGAAATGGCCGTGGAAGGATGGGTCCGGTTCCAGGTGAACACGCGGTTCGATCACGGTCTGGCCCTTGCCCTGAGCGACCAGACCGGCCTCGACGGCGGCAATGATTTCGCCGTCGGTCATGGCAAGCGCATCGATGTCTAGAGCATTGAGATAGTCGATGTAGATGGGCTTCATTTATGCGCGCCCTTTCCTCGGTCGCCCCGCCCATCCCATAGCAGGCCGCGAGGCGACACGAAAGTTTGTTGCGCTGGCTATGGACGCAGTCGGCCAAATGCTGTTCAACCCGGTTCCGACATGACTGCCATTCCCGAAACTGAAGCCTTGCCGGCAACGGCCACCAGTGCGCGGCGCGTGGCGCTGATCGTCGCCATCGCCTTCTTCATGCAATTGCTGGATTCGACGATCATCTCGACCTCGTTGCCGCAGATGGGTGCCTCCTTCGGTGTGCCGGCGGTGGCGATGAGCATCGGCATCACGGTCTACATGCTGACCATGGCTGTTTTCGTGCCGCTGTCCGGCTGGCTTGCCGACCGGTTCGGCGCGCGCAACATTTTTCTCGTGGCGATCGCGCTGTTCACGCTGGCCTCGCTTGCCTGCGGCTTTTCGGAAAACCTGCCCCAATTTGTCGCTGCTCGCGCCGTGCAGGGGCTGGGCAGCGCGCTGATGACGCCGGTCGGCCGCATTCTTGTCCTGCGCAATGCGTCGAAGTCCGAGCTGCTCAACGCCACCGCGCTGATCACCTGGCCGGCGCTGTTCGCGCCCGTGGTCGGGCCGGTGCTCGGCGGCTTCATCACCACCTACCTGTCCTGGCACTGGAATTTCTTCATCAACGTGCCGCTTGGGCTTATCGGGCTGGCGCTGGTCGCCCGCTTCATTCCGGGCGACCGGGAAGCCGATCCCAAGCCGCTCGACTGGCCGGGGTTTTTCCTGACGTCGCTCGGGCTCGCCTGCCTGCTCTACGGCCTCGAGCGCATCGCGCATCCCGAGGACGGCCCGCGGCCGACGGTGCTGCTGATCGCGGCGGGCATCGTCATCGGCTGGCTGGCGGTGCGGCATCTGCGGCGCGCGACTCATCCGCTGCTCGATCTCTCCTCGTTCAAGGTGCTGACCTTCGCCATCTCGACACTCGCCGCGGGCACCATATTCCGGATGGCGATCAACGCCACGCCGTTCCTGCTGCCGCTTTTGTTCCAGGTTGGCTTCGGCCTCTCGCCCGTCGATGCCGGCTTGATGATCCTGGCCTATTTCCTCGGCAATCTCGGCATGAAGACGATAACGACGCCAACGCTGCGGCGTTTCGGTTTCCGCCCGGTGATGGTCGTCAACGGCATCATCGCCTCGGCCTCGATCATGGCTTGCGGAGCGATCTCGCCGCAGACGCCGCAGGCGCTGGTCGTGGTCCTGATGCTGATCGCCGGCCTGTCGCGGTCGATGCAGTTCACCGCGCTCAACACCCTGGCCTTCGCCGATATCGATGCGGCGCAGCGCAGTTCGGCGGCGACGCTGTCGTCCATGCTGCAGCAGGTGGCGATGCTGTTCGGCGTCGCGGTGGCGGCGGCGATCCTGAACCTGTCGCAGATCGCCAGGGACCGGCCGGCGCTCGATCTCGTCGATTTTCGAATCGCCTTCCTGGCGATCGGTGTCATCGGCCTGGTCGCGGCATTGCGTTTTCTCGTGCTGCCGCCCGCCGCGGGAGCCGAGGTTTCCGGCCACGCGCCGGCGAAATGAACTCAAATTTTTCGCCCGATGCGGAGATAAATTCCGCCCCATCCCTTCGCCTTGATACAGCGCTTTCGTAAATGACGGCGATGGCGCAATCGGTTGCCAAAAATGCAGGAGTTTCCGCGCATTGCGCCAGTTTCGGCAATCAATGTGTCCACCCGGTGAATATCGACATCCGCCGGTGTTCCAAGCGCGGATTCATTTGACGAACCGGCGCTGAGCCGATTAGCTTTTGCTTTCGGGATGGCAGCGCTGCCATCGGGGCAAATGCAGACATGAACACGACCGGCTGGCTAACTCCCAGGAGCCTGAATCAGGAAGGCATTGTCTTTGCCATTGCCGTGGTGCTGTTCGTTGCGGCGGCAATGGGGCTGCCGGGCTTTATCGATCCCAACAACCTCGTCGCCATTGTCCGCTCGGTGTCGGTGCTGGGCATATTGGCGCTCGGCATGGCTGTCGTCATCATCGGCCGCGGTATCGACCTGTCCGCGGTGGCGATCATGGCGATGTCGGTCGCCTGGTATCTGCAGCTGCTCAACACGGGGACGTCGGACGGGCTGGCCTTCGCCTATGTGCTGGCCGGCGTGCTCGCCATCGGGCTGCTCAACGGCTTTCTCGTCGCCTATGCCGACGTGCCGGCGATTTTCGTGACGCTGGCCACCGGCTCCTTCGTCTTCGGCTATGTGCGCTCGCAACTGATCACGCAGGATGCGGTGCCGGTGCCGCAGGGACATTGGGTCGAACTGCTCGGCGGCCTGCGCTTCCTCGATATCCCGATCGAGGTGTTCGTCTTCGCGGGCCTCGCCTTCCTGTTCTTCCTCTTCCTGCGTTACACCAAATGGGGGCGCTACATCTATTTTGCCGGCGACAACCCGGTCGCGGCCCGCAACATCGGCATTCCGGTGCGGCCGATGTTGGTGCTGCGCTACGTGCTTTCTGCCTTCGTTGCCCTGATCGCCGGCCTGCTGACGGCGGCGAGCCTGCATTCGATCAACACGCGTGTCGTCAATTCGACGCTGCTCTACGACATCGTGCTGGTGGCTGTGATCGGCGGGATCGGCCTGTCGGGCGGGCGGGGCGGGGTGCGCAACGTGCTGGTTGGAGCGGCGCTGATCGGCATCCTTCTCAACGCCATGACCATCATCGACATTCCGCTGCTCTACCAGAACCTGATCAAGGCTGCGATCCTGCTCGGCGCCATCATCGTCGACGGCATCATCAATCCACGCGACGAACAGACCGCGCAACAAGGCGACATTTAGGGGTACCCGGAACGATCGCGACGATCGGCCGGCAATGACAGTCGAAACAGAGGACGTGACATGAAACTGATCAGAACACTGATGGCCGCCGCCACGGCGCTGGCCGTTACCGCCTTCGTGGCGCCGACCTTCGCCGCCGATGATCCGGGTCCGGCCGCTTATGCGCAGGCGCTCAAGGGCAAGCGCGTCATGCTGGTGCCGCTGGCGATGGGCTTCGACCTGGCGCAGGGCTGGGCGCATTACCTGAAGAAGGAAGTCGAGGCCTGGGGTGGCGTGTTCGAGACGCGCGATCCGAACTGGGTGGTCGATGCGGGCGCGCAGGCTATCACCGACGCTATCTCGTCCGACGCCAGGCCCGACGTGCTGATCATCCATGCGCCGGACCTCAACTCCTATTCCAAGCTGATGAAGAAGGCGCAGGCCGCCGGCACCTATGTGCTTCTGGTCGACAACCCCGCCAACTTCCCGGCCGATGCCTTCGTCGGCAGCGACTGGGACCGGCTCGGCCAGCTCGAGGCCGAAGCGGCGATCAAGGGCTGCGGCGAAAACTCGTCGAAGAAGATCGGACTTGTGCAGGGCGACCAGGCGAACTCTTCCAGCCTCTATCAGTATGCCGGCATCATGAAGGTGCTGGACAAGCATCCTGACTTCAAGGTGGTGGCCAAGCCCGACTCCAACTGGGACGCGACGACCTCGCGCAACGTGACGACGACGATGCTGCAGCAGAACCCGGACATCTGCTCGATCATCGATTTCTGGGACGGTGACGCCACCGGCGCATCGGCCGCGATCCGAGACGCCAAGCTCGACGGCAAGGTGTTCCTCGTCACCACCGGCGGCGGCGAGAAGGCGGCCGATTGCGACAAGCTGCAGGACGGCACCTATGGCGCCGTGGTGATGACCGATCTCGCCCGCCAGTCGGGCGACATGAACGCCATCATCAAGTTCCTGCTGCAGAGCGGCCAGCCAGCCGGCACCTCGCACACCTATATCTATACGCTCGAGAAGGCGACGACCAAGGCCGATCTCAAGCCCGACAGCTGCTGGGACCTGAAGGCGCTGCAGGCCGAAGCGGCGGCGAAATAAACCGCACGTTCCCGACAGATATCAATGAGGTGGCCGGATTGCCCGGCCACCTCTTTCTCGTACCGCAGTGAGCCGATGTCCTTTCGCGAACGCCTTCAGTCCTGGCGCTACAATCTCGTGCCCGACCATCTGGTCGGCGAGATCCTGACCAAACGCTGGACCGACAATGCCATTCCGTTCCTGGCGCTGGTGGCAACGCTCGGCGTGTTCGGCTCGATCATTCCGGGTTTCTTCAAACTGACGTCGCTGCAGGAATCGACCCGCCAGCTCGGCGAATTCTCCATGGTGGTCACCGGCATGACGGTGGTGATGCTGGGCGGCGGCATCGATCTCTCGGTCGGCTCGATCTTCGCGCTGTCCTGCTTCTCGGCCGTCTACGTGTTCTTCATCCTCGAACAGTCGATCTGGCTGGCGCTGGCCGCTTCGCTCGCCACCGGGCTCGTCTTCGGCGCCATCAACGGCTACCTCGTCGGATATCTCAGGCTTCGCGCCTTCCTCACCACGCTGGTCACCTTCATCTTCGGTCGGGCATTGTTCGACATCCTCGTCACCACCTACGCCGCCGACGTGCAGCTTTCGACCGCCACGTCGGATGTGCTGGATTTCATCGGCGACAGCACCTTCTGGGGCCTCTCGGTCTCGGTCTGGCTGGCGATCATCCTCGCCGTCGTCACCCATATCGCGCTGACGCGCTCGCGGCCGGGATGGCATGTGCTGGCGGTCGGCGGATCCCGGCGCTCGGCGCACAATGCCGGCATCCGCGTGCGCCGCACCGTGTTCATGACCTATGTCTTCTCGGGCTTCTGCGCCTCGATCGGCGGTTTCCTCATTGCCTGCCGCTTGAGCGGTGCAGGGCCGGGCACCGGCCTCAACCTCGAGATCATGGCGCTGACGGCGGCGGTGGTCGGCGGCGTCAGCCTCGGCGGCGGGCGCGGCTCGGTGATCAAGGGACTGATGGGCGCCATCATCGTCTTGACCATGACCAACGGGCTGATCCGGCTGGGCTACGGCACCGGCACCAACCAGATGGTGCTCGGCATCATGCTGGCGGTGGCGGTGACCATCGACATCCGCTGGCTGAAGAACCGCCACAAGGTGCTCAACGAAGTCTATGTCGCGCCGGTCTATCTCAAGATGGGCGAGACACAGTCCGCGGTGCCGGGCTCCGGCACGCCTTACGAGCTCGACAACCGCCTGTCCGCGGCCGATCATATCGGGCTCGGTGAGCTGGAAGGGCCCGAGGATGTCATCCTCGACCGTGACGACAATCTCTATTGCGGCACCCGCCATGGCGAGATCGTCCGCTTCTTCGCGCCGGACTACGTCAAGTCGGAAGTGTTTGCCCATATTGGCGGCTTTCCGCTGGGGCTCGCCTTCGACAAATCGGGCAATCTGATCAGCTGCGTCGGTGCCATGGGGCTTTATTCCGTTTCGCCGGACCGGGAGGTGAAACGCCTTTCGGCCGAGACGTCACGCTCCTGGACCTCGATCGTCGACGATGCACGGCTGCGCGATCCCAATGATTGCGACATCGCGCCGGATGGCCGCATCTATTTCACGGATTCAACGAAGCGCTACGACGCGCATGACTGGGCGCTGGACTCGATCGAGAACCGCGCCACCGGGCGCCTTCTGGTCTACGACCCCAAGGACGGTTCGACGAAGACGCTGCTCGACGGCTATCGCTACACCAATGGTGTGTGCATGGCTCATGACGGCAAGTCGCTGTTCTTCGCCGAAAGCTGGGCCTGCCGCGTGCATCGCTATTGGCTGGAAGGGCCGAAGGCCGGCACCGCCGAATGCGTCATCCGCGACATGCCGGGCTATCCCGACAACATCAACCGGGCGTCGGACGGCAATTACTGGATGGCGTGGCTGGGCATGCGCACGCCAAGCTTCGACCTGTCGCTGCGCCATCCCGACATGCGCAAGCGCATGACGCGGCGGCTGCCGCAGGACGAGTGGCTGTTCCCCAACATCAACACCGGCGGCGTGGTGAAATTCAACGAGAAGGGCGGGATCGTGGAGGCACTCGGCGACCTCACCGGCGATGCGCATCCGATGGTCACCTCGATGCGCGAGCACAAGGGATATCTTTTCGTCGGCGGCATCCTCAACAACCGCATCGGCCGCTACAGGATTTCGGGTGCCGACCCGAACTGGACCAGCCCCGCTTCCTATTGGGGAGCAAAGCCATGATCCTCGATCCGATCCTGGATATGTTTCGCGGCAAGGCGGTCACCATCCCGCCGCTCGACGGCGCCTTCCGGCCCAACACGCGGCTCGATGACGAGCCTGCGTTTGCCGAACTGGCCGAGCCGGACAATCTGCTGGCCTCCGGTGAGAGGTTGCTCGCCTCAAGCGGCAACGCCGTCTGTTCGCTTGGCGCCAGAGCCGAGCCCAGGGTTGTCGAGACCTTTGCGTCCCCCGTTTCGGCACTGGCGCTGTCGCCATCGGGTGAGCTGACGGTGGCTCTCGAAAGCGGCAAGCTGCTGATATCGGGCAAGGATGTTTCGCTGCCGACGGATGTGCGTTGCGTCACGGCACTTGCCTATGCCGATGACGGCACGCTCTGGCTGGCCAATGGCTCGGCCGAGCACACCCCATCGCAATGGGCCGCCGACCTGATGAAGAAGGGCGCGTCCGGTTCGCTGTGGCGATGTGGCCCGGGAGCGATCGGCTTCCAGAAAGTTGCCGGCGACATCGCGTTCCCCAACGGTCTGCATCCGGCGGGCGAGGGCGTTCTGGTGAGCGAAAGCTGGCGCCACCAGCTCATCCGTTTCAGCAGCGCGACAGGCAATCGTTCGACGGTGCTGACACATCTGCCCGGCTATCCCGCGCGACTCGCGCCGGCGCGCGATGGCGGGGCGTGGCTGACCTTGTTCGCGCCGCGCAACCGGCTGATCGAGTTCGTCTTGCAGGAGACGCATTACCGGCAGGACATGATTGACCAGGTCCCGCCGGCCTACTGGATCGCGCCGGCGCTGGCCTCCAACCGCAGCTTCCTCGAACCACTGCAATGCGGCGGCATCCGCACCATGGGCATCCACAAGCCATGGTCGCCGAGCCGCTCCTACGGGCTGGTGGTCAGACTGGATCAGAACATGCAGCCGCAGTTCAGCCTGCACAGCCGCGCCAACGGCACGCGCCATGGCATCCGCAGCGTGGTGGAAAAGGACGGCAAGTTGTTCATCGCCTCCAGGGGCGGCGACTGTGTGCTTGCCGTCGATACGGGAGGTTTCTGATGGAACCGATCGTTCGCCTGGAGAATGTCACCAAGAATTATCGCGGCGTGCCGGCGGTGAAAAATGTCAGCTTCGACCTGCGCAAGGGCGAGATCCACGCGCTGCTCGGCGAGAATGGTGCCGGGAAATCGACGCTGACCAAGATCATCGCCGGCGTCGTCGACGCCACCTCCGGCAAGATGTTCCACAAGGGGCGCGAGATCGCCTACGCCTCGCCGCATGCGGCACTCGAGGCCGGTATCGCCATGGTGTTCCAGGAGACCAGCCTGGTGCCGTCGATGACGGTGGCGCAAAATCTTTATCTCGGTACTGAAAAATTCCTCAACCGGCTGCGCGGCACGTATATTTCAGCACAACAGTTCCTGCAGTCGCTGAATTTCCCGGTCGATCCGAACGCGATGGTGGCGACGCTGGGCGCGGCCAAGAGGCAAATGGTGGAGATCGCGCGTGCAGTGCACCACAATGCCGAGATCATCATCTTCGACGAGCCGACGGCAACGCTGACGCCGGAGGAGAAGCGGCATTTCTTCGCGCTGATCCGCCGATTGAAAGCGAATGGGGTCTCGATCGTCTTCATCAGCCATGCCCTGGAAGAGGCGCTTGCCATCGCCGACCGCATCACCATTTTGCGCGACGGCGAACTGGTCGTCACCGACGATACTTCCGCCTTCGACCGCGACAAGATCGTTGCCGCCATGGTCGGGCGCAGCTTGTCGGGCCAGATCTACCGACAGCGCGACGAAGCCAGGCTGCGCAAGGCGGGCAAGAAGGTGCTGTCGGTGCAGGACATTTCGATGAGCAATGTCGTGCGCAACAATTCCTTCTCGATCTTCGAGGGCCAGATCACCGGTGTGTTCGGTCTCATCGGCTCCGGCCGCACCGAGACCTTCAAGATCGTGTCCGGTATCTACAAGCGGGATTTCTTGCGGGGTGGGGCGATCGAGCTCGATGACAGACCGGTGCGCTATCTCGTGCCGAGCGAAGCGGTGGCCGACGGGATCGTGTACGTAACCGAAGACCGCAAGAGCGAAGGCATTTTCGAGACGATGGGCATTGCCGAGAACCTTTTCGGCGGGCTGCTGGCGGCGGGCCGCGAAAAGGCCTGGGTGATCAATGCGCAGGAGATGCGGCAGCTGTCGGCGGAATGGACGAAGACGCTGAACATCAAGGCGATCAACGACAATGCGCGCGTGGTCGAGCTTTCCGGCGGCAACCAGCAGAAGGTGGTGATCGGCAAGGGGCTGGTGCAAAAGCCGCGCATTGTCATCTTCGACGAGCCGACGCGGGGCGTCGATGTCGGCGCCATCGCCGAGATCCACCAGATCATCAACCGGCTGGCCGACGAGGGACTGGCCGTCGTGGTGATCTCGTCCTACCTGCCGGAGATCATGAACCTGTCCGACCGGATCTTGGTCTGCCGCCAGGGCCGTATCGTCGAGGAGTTTTCGCCGGCGGAGGCGACGGAGGAGAAGATCATGTACGCGGCGGTGCATTAGGGTTCTGGCTGGTGTGTGCGTCGACAATTGGCCGAGGCGTCTCTCCCTTCGTCATCCACGGGCGACGCTGGGTTGCTCTGCCAACCTCGGCGTCCGTGCTGTTCCGAGCCAAAAACTGAATCGGACAAACCGGTTAGCCGTCTATGCGCATCACTTGATTCAACGACCTAATTCATCGATCGAAACGGAAGGACCACACCATGGCAACGACAAGACTCCTCAGCGATGCCGAGGTCGAAAAAATCCCTGATGTGAAGGCCGTGTTCGACGATATCCGGGCGACGCGCAAATCCGACTTCGTCAACAATTTCTGGCGTGGGCTGGCCAATGATCCGGTGTCGCTGAAGCGGGTTTGGGAGCAGCTCAAGGTGGTGATGGTGGCCGACAGCGCCATCGATCCACTGACCAAGGAGATGATCTATATCGCCGTCTCGACCGCCAATGGCTGCTCCTACTGCGTCCATTCGCACACGGCGGCGGCGCGGGCCAAGGGGATGACCGATGCGCAGCATGGCGAGCTGGTGTCGATCATCGGGCTGGCGGGGCAGACCAACCATCTGGTCACGGCGATGCAGATCCCGGTCGACCCGCAATTCGAGGTGAGGTGAGCGTGATTTCCCGCCGCGCCGCCGCAAGATCGTGAGCGCGGCTGTTCTGTAGCCTAGCAGTGGCAAGCGGCTGAAATCCGGGCGCTTTCCACGCTGCGCCGATTGCCGCCGGCTACCCTTCGCCAGCCGCTGCCCGCAATTGCGCGGTTTATCCCAGCGGCTGTTAAGGAAGTGACATGGAACGGCACTAAGGAAGCCCCATGCGATGCCGCTCGCCGGGGGGCTCGGCTCGCATGCTGGAGCCGACATGAAAATCGTTCAGATCACAGACACCCATTTCAGCCCGACCAAGCCGCACTTCAACGGCAATTGGCAGCCGCTGGCCGCCTGGATCGAGCAGAGCGGCGCCGACCTTGTCATCCACACGGGCGACCTCAGCGTCGACGGTGCCGACCGGGACGACGACATCGCCTTCTGCATGGATCTGATGCGGGAGATCCCGAAGCCGATGCTGCTGGTGCCCGGCAATCACGATGTCGGCCATCTGCCCGGCTCGCTGCAGCCGGTCAATGCCGGACGCCTCGAGCGCTGGCGCCGGCTGGTTGGCCCCGACTACTGGATGGAGGACACCGGCACCTGGCGTCTCATCGGGCTCGACAGCCTGCTGATGGGTTTTGACGATGCCGAGGAAGAGGCGCAGTTCGAATGGCTGCGGACCGCACTGGAAAGCCGCGCCGGCCGGCGCGTCGCGCTCTTTGCCCACAAGCCGCTCTTCATCGACGAGCCCGGTGAGGGCGACACGGGTTACTGGAGTGTCAGGCCGGCGCAGCGGCAGCGTCTTTATGACCTGATCGGCGCCCACGATGTCGCGCTGTTCGCCAGTGGTCACCTGCACCGGGCATGGCAGGGCGAATATGAAAACACGTCGCTTGTATGGGGTCCGTCGGCGGCCTTCGTCGTCGGCGACATGGAGCGTGATATGCCGGGCGAGCGGCTGCTTGGCGCCGTTGTGCATCAATTCGGCGACACGGTCGCCAGCGAGATCGTCGCCATCCCGGGCATGACGGCCCATGTCCTGGATGACGTCGTCGAGGAGGTCTATCCGCACGAGGCGCACAAGGTTCGCAAGAAGGTCGCGTCATGAGCGCGCTTTCGCTTCGCGGCGTCAAAAAGTCGTTTGGCGGCAATGCCATTCTGAACGGCATCAGCCTTGATGTGGAGCCCGGCGAGTTCATCGCGCTTGTCGGTCCCTCCGGATGCGGCAAGAGCACCTTGCTGCGCATCCTGGCGGGGCTCGACCATGCGGACAGCGGCGAGATCTTCGTCGGCGACAGGGACATGTCGCCGGTTGCCGCGGCCGACCGCAACATCGCCATGGTGTTCCAGTCCTACGCGCTCTATCCGCATCTGACGGCCGGCCAGAATATCGCCGTGCCGCTTGCCATGAAGCGGCTGAGCCGGTCGCAGCGCCTGCCGCTCGTTGGCTCGCTGCTGCCCGGCCAGAAAGAGATCCGCACCGGCATTGCGCGCGATGTGCGCGAGATGGCGGGTCTGCTGAAGATCGATCATCTGCTTGACCGCAAGCCGGGGCAGATGTCCGGCGGCCAGCGGCAGCGTGTCGCCTTGGCGCGTGCGATGGTGCGCCATCCCAGCATCTTCCTGATGGACGAGCCGCTCTCCAATCTCGATGCCAATCTGCGCGTCCATGCCCGCGGCGAGATCGTCGAACTGCACCGCCGCGCCGGCGTGCCGACGCTCTATGTGACGCACGACCAGGCCGAGGCGCTTTCGATGGCTGACCGTGTGGCGGTGATGATCGGCGGCAATCTGCTGCAACTCGCCGCGCCCGACGTGATCTACAACGATCCCGCCCATATCGAGGTCGCGCGCTTCGTCGGCCAACCGAGGATCAACATCATCCAAGCACAGGCCGAAAGCGGCCGTGTCGGCTTCGAGGGCATCCGGCTGGCCCTGCTGGAAAAGGTTGCGACCGGGCCGGTCAGTCTCGGCATCCGGCCCGAATTCGTAAGACTTTCCCCCAGCGGCAGGAGCGGCCTTGCCGGACGGATCGAGCGCCTCGAATTCCTCGGCTCGGAAGTCATTGCCCATTGCCGCCTCGACGCCTCCGGCGACATCATCGTCGCCAAGCTGGCGCCGCACGAGGCGAGGGACCTGATTGCCGGAATGAAGGTGGGCATCCTTCTGGCCCCTGAACAGGCGATGGTCTTCGGGCCGGAGGGAAAGCGGCTGCGCATCGCGGCGGGCGCGCGGCAGGAGCCGGCCTATGTCTAGCGTTGCGCTGGCCGGCAATGTCCGGAGCGCGGCGGCGCTGCGCGCGCGCAGCGAGGACCGGACCGCCTGGCTGCTGGCGGCGCCGGCCATCGTGCTGTTGCTGCTGTTCGTGCTGTTGCCGGTGGCTGCCGTCATCTTTCTCGGCTTCACCGATTTCGAGCTCGGCTACGGCAAGTTCCGCTTCGTCGGCTTCGAGAATTACGCACACCTCCTGAACGACCGCACCTTCCGCCGGTCGTTGTGGAACACCTCGGTCTATACGGCCATTGTCGCGCCGGTCTCGATCGTGCTTGGCCTGGGCGTTGCCCTGCTGATCGAAGGCGAGGGCCGGGCGCGCGGCTTTTTCCGCACCGTCTATTTCCTGCCGGTCGCCTCGCTGATCGTCGCCATGGCGACCGTCTGGCAATACATCTTCCACCCGACGATCGGGCCGCTCAACGCGCTGCTTTCGCTAGCCGGCATTCCCGGCCCGAACTGGCTCGGCGCGTCGAACACCGTGCTTTACAGCCTGTCGATCATCGGCATCTGGCAGTCGGTCGGCTTCAACATGGTGCTGTTCCTGGCGGGCCTGACGGCGATCCCGCGCGAACTCTATGCCGCCGCTCACGTCGACGGCGCGAAATCGGCGCTCGACCGGTTCTTCCTCGTCACCTGGCCGATGCTCGGGCCGACGACGCTGTTCGTCGTCACCATCAGCATCACCAATGCGGTGAAGGTTTTCGAAACGGTGAAGATGCTGACCGATGGCGGCCCCAACAAGGCCTCCGAAGTGCTGCTTTTCACTATTTACCAGGAAGGTTTCGTCTATCTGCGCGTCGGCTACGCCTCGGCGATGACGGTCGTCTTCCTCGCGATCCTGGTCGTGCTGATGCTGCTGCAATACCGCGTCCTCGACCGGCGGGTCCACTACACATGAGCAGCGTTCCGGCCGGCCGCGTCATCCGCTTCGCGCTGCTTTCGCTCGGCGCGCTGATGATCCTTGCGCCCTACATCTTCATGATCTCGACAGCGGGCAAGACGCAGAGCGATATCTTCACCTCGTCGCTGTCGCTCGTTCCGCGGCATTTCTACTTCGCCGAGAATTTCGCCAAGGCGTTTGCCAAGGTGCCGATGGCGACACTGCTGTGGAACGGCGTTGTCGTGTGCGGCGTGATCTTCTTCTTCCAGGTCGTGGTGGCGATTCCGTGCGCCTATGCGATGGCCAAGCTGAAGTTCCGGGCCGCGCGGCTGATGATGGTGCTGGTCATGCTCGGCCTGCTGGTCCCGATCCACGCGACGGCGCTGCCGCTCTATGTCGCCTTCGACAGGATGTCGCTGCTCAACAGCTACACCTCGCTGGTCGCGCCTTTCACCATATCGGTGTTCGCGATCTTCATGTTCCTGCAGTTCTTCCGCGCCATGCCCGACGACCTGCTGCACGCCGCACGGCTCGACGGCATGTCCGAACTCGGCATCGTCGCCCGCGTCATCGTCCCCAATGCGTGGCCGGCGGTCACGGCCTTTGCGATCTTTTCCGTCGTCGCGCACTGGAACGATCTCTACTGGCCGCTGATCGTCGTCAGCAAGCAGGCTTACGCGACGCCGCCGCTCGGCCTGATGTATTTCCGCGCCGCCGAGGCCGGCGACGACTACGGCGCGCTGATGGCCGCCACGCTGATCATCACCCTTCCTCTCGTCGCCGCGTTCCTGCTGGCGCAGAAGCGTTTCGTCGAGGGCATCACCATGACCGGTCTCAAAGGCTGAGCTTGCCAACAACTGACTGGGCCAACGAGGAGCACGAGCAATGAAGCATTTTTCCAGGATTTTCGCCGCGGCGGCGGTGTCGCTGGCGACGGCCATTCCGGCCTATGCCGAGACGACGCTGACGATTCACTACCCGATGCCCGGCTTCTTCAAGAACGTGATGGACACGATCTCGAAGAAGTTCATGGAGGAAAACCCCGATATCAAGATCCAGTTCGCCAGCCCGTCGGCGACCTATGAAGAAGGCATCCAGACCATTCTTCGCCAGGCCGGCACCGACGAGATGCCCGACATCACCTTCATCGGCCTCAACCGCCTGCGCATGCTGAACGAACGCGACGTTGCCGTCGATCTCGGCCCGTTGGTCAAGAAGGAAGGCAACATGGCGGAGCTCGGCTTCTCCGACACGATCCTGAAGCTGGCGCAGGTCAACGGCAAGCAGGTCGGCCTGGCCTTCGCCACCTCCAACCCGATCATGTATTACAACGCCGACCTGGTGAAGGCGGCCGGCGGCGATCCGGACAATCCGCCCAAGACCTGGGACGAGGTGATCGCGCTCGGCGGCAAGATCAAGGCACTCGGCAATGGTGTCGACGGCATCGACTTCCGCTGGCAGGGCGATGACTGGATGTTCTCGGCGCTGCTGTTCGGCGCCGGTGGCAAGATGCTGAACGAGGACGAAAGCAAGGTCGCCTTCAACGGACCCGAAGGCGAGAAGGCGGTGGAGATCCTGGAACGGATGGTGAAGGAGGGCGGCATGCCGGTCTTCACCAAGCCGGCGGGCGAGCAGGCTTTCGCGGCCGGCAAGGTCGGCTTCGAATTCCAGACCACCGGTGCGCTGGTCAACACCATCAAGAATGTCGGCGACAAGTTCACGCTGCGCACCGCCAAGATCCCGCTGATCGATCCGGTCAACGGCCGTCTGCCGACCGGCGGCAACGCCGTGGTCATCCTGACCAAGGATACGTCCAAGCAGGAGGCTGCCTGGAAGTTCGCGAAATTCGCCGCCGGCCCCTATGGCGCTTCCGTCGTCGTGCCGGGCACCGGCTATGTCCCCAACAACGAGCTGGCAGCGAAATCGTCAGACTATCTCGGCGATTTCTACAAGAAGAACCCGCTGTTCCAGGCCGGGCTCAGCCAGATGCCGCTGATGGTTCCGTGGTACGCCTTCCCGGGCACCAACGGGGTGAAGGTCACGCAGACGATCGTCGACAATCTGTCGCGCATCGTCGACCAGTCGGCCTCGCCCAAGGAAGCGCTCACGGACGCGGCCAGCGACGTCGAAGGCATGCTGCCGACGCAGTAAGGGCTTAGGCGGGGACTTACCTTCTCCCCTTGTGGGAGAAGGTGGCCTCGCGAAGCGAGGTCGGATGAGGGGTGCTCCAGGGAACGCCAACGTCTCACTTCGCTGGAACACCCCTCATCCGTCTCGGCGCTGCGCGCCGATCTTCCTTCCCCCACAAGGGGGGAAGGAAGAGAGTGCTACACTGGCCGGTAAACCCGCTCCGCCGTGTTCCAGAAGATATCGGCCTCGGCGGTCGCGCCGTGCTTCGCCACCGCGTCACGGTGCGCCTTGATCAGCTCGGCGTGGCTGGTCCAGAGCTTCTCGATCGGGAAGTTGGAACCGAACATCAGATGATCGGAGCCCAGGATATCGATCGCGTTGTCGACGATATAGGCGATCAGCGCCGGATCGTTGCGGTGGACGAAGGTGCCGAGGCCGGAGAGCTTGGCGTAGAGATTGGGTGCCGCCGAGAGCGTGCGCAGCCCCGCCTTCCAGGCCTCGGTGGTTTCCTGATCCGTGCCGGTCAGCATGCCGGCATGGGTGAGGATGAAGCTGGTATCGGGATTCTCACCGACCAGCGTCAGCCCGTCCTTCATCTGGGCGGGGAAAAGCTGCAGGTCGAAGGACAGGCCATAGTCCCTCAGCCTCGCGACGTTGGCGCGCACCTTGGGATCGATGACCTGGTCGGCCGAAGCGGCGAAGCGGAAGGCCGGCGTTTCGTGCCAGTGCAGTTGCATGCGCACGCCGCGCAGCAGTTTGTACTTCATCAGCCGGTCGATCTGGGGCCTGACGTCATCCACCGTCATGTCGGCATAGCCGACGATGGCGTGCGGCCAGCCGGTTTCACCCGCTGTCTTCTGCAGGAAGGCGACCTCTTTCTCGAAATCCTCCTTCGCCCAGTTGGTCTGGACATAGACGGCCTTCTCGACGCCTGATCCCTTCTGGTCGTCGAGGAATTCGCCGATCGGATAGTCGCGCCGGATCGGCTCGTAAGGGCCGAAGATGCGCGGCACCATCGGCCCGACCAGCCAGGGTTGGTCCTTCTGGCGCCAAATGTGGAAATGCGCGTCGATGGCTTTTTGCATCAGGAAACCCTCTTCCAGATTGTCGATGCCGCGGGGGCGGGACGGGCGAGCGACAGGATGAAATCGGTGAGGCTGGTCAACGACGAGCCGTCGATGAGGTCGTCGAGGTCAGGCAGGATGGCGCGCAGTGCCGCCGTCGCCGGGCGGAAGCGCGGGTCGCCGGCCAAGGGTGTTGCCAGCGACAGCCGGAAGGCACGGGCGCTCAGCCTGCGTATGGCCGTCTCCAGCTCGGCATGGTCGCCACGTTCCAGAGCGTCCGACAGGACAACGACCGCCGCACCGCGGGCAAAGGACGAAAAGCGCGGAACGGAGAGGAAGGCGAGCAGTGTCGGTCCCATGCGGGTGCCGCCGTCCCAGTCGTCGACCTGGGCCGCCGCGCGCGCCAGCGCCTGGTCGCGGTCGCGGATGCGCAATGCCGTGGTGATGCGGGTGAGCCGCGTGCCGAAGGTGAAGATCTCGGCGCGGTCGGCGCCTTGCACGATGGCGTGCGCGAGCTTGAGATAGTCCGCCGTGTGCAGCTTCATCGAGCCGGAGACGTCTATCAAGAGCAGCAGCTTGCGTGGCACGGTCTGGCGGCGGCGCAGCAGCGGTGAGGGGACGTCGCCGTCGGCGCTGACGATTTCGCGCAGCGAGCGGCGCAGGTCGAGCTTGCCGCGCGAAGGGGTGCGCACGGTGCGGAAGGAGCGGCGGGCGGGCAGGGCGGACGGCAGCTTGCGTTGAAAGGCGGTCAGTCTGTCGTCGTCGCCCTGGAAATCGCGGGTGCTCAATTGCTCCAGGGCCGAGGACAGTTCGCCGCCTTCCTGGCTGTGCTCGGCTTCGATCCGCTGGTCGTCAGCGCCGCCATCATCCTTGATGCGGGTTTCCTCGTCCGCGTCACCTTCGACCACGGCTGACGTGCTGCCGTAGAAATGGCTCTGGAAATGCGCTTCGAATTCGTCGCGGCGATCGGGCGGCGGCGCCAGCGTGGCAAGGGCGGCCTCGCGGATGTCGGCCATCGAGCGTGGTCCGAGCAGTGTGACCGCCTGCATGAAGCCGGAGACTTGTTCGGGGGCGATGGCGAAGCCGTAGCGGCGCAGCAGGCGGCCGAAGCCGAGGAAGGGCGTAGCGGCGTTGGGCAACGCGCTCATGCAAGCGCCTCCTCGACAATCCGGCCAAGCTCAGGCGCGATGTAGGACAGATCCTCCTCGTCCTTGATCAGCACGCCGATGGCGCGGCGGAAGGCTTCCGGCCAGGGGCTGCCGCCTTTTTCGAGGATGGTGGCGGCATTGGCCCATTCGACGGCCTCGGCGATGCCGGGCGGCTTGGCCAGCGGGCGGGCGCGGATGGTCTGCACGGCTGCCGCAACGGCGCGCGCGGTGGCCTCAGCGACATCGCCGGCGCGCAGCATGATTATGGCGGCTTCGCGCTCGGCATCGGGATAACCGATCCAGTGATAGACGCAGCGTCGTCGCAATGCCTCGGCAAGTTCGCGGGTGCGGTTGGAGGTCAGGATGACGATCGGCTGCGCGCCGGCACGGATGGTGCCGCGCTCGGGGATGCTGATCTGGAAATCGGAGAGGAATTCGAGCAGCAGCGCCTCGAATTCATGATCCGAACGGTCGATCTCGTCGACCAAAAGCACGCGCTGCTCCGGTGCCCGCAACACCTGCAGCAGCGGCCGGGCGATCAGGAAGCGGTCGTCGTAAATGTCGATTTCGTGTTCGCCGGCATGGCGGATGGCGAGCAGCTGGCGCTGGTAGTTCCATTCGTAGAGCGCATGCGCGGCGTCGACGCCTTCATAGCATTGCAGGCGCACCAGATCGCGGCCGAGCAGCTCGGCGACAGCCTTCGCGGCCTCGGTCTTGCCGACGCCCGGCGCGCCTTCGAGCAGCAGCGGCTTGCCGAGCCGGATCGCCAGGAAGATGGCGGTGGCCAGGCTGTCGTCGGCCAGATAGCGCGAGGTGGCGAGATGCGACGCCACCGCCTCCGGCGAGGTCGCGACAGTCTCGGCGTTCACCTCGGGCATTTCAGTTCGCCGCTTGCGCCTTGAGCGCGCGCAGGATGCGCTCCGGCGTGATCGGCAGCGTGTCGATGCGCACGCCGACGGCGTCGAAGACGGCATTGGCGACCGCCGGTATCTGCGGATTGGCGCACATTTCGCCCGGCCCCTTGGCGCCGTAGGGCCCGTCCGCCGAGGGCCGCTCGAGAACGATGATCTCGGTCTCGGCGAGGTCGCCTGGCCCCGGCATCAGATACTGGTTGAAGTCGGTGCCGCCATGATCGCGGTTGGGGTAGTAGGGCTCCGTCGTCTCGTAGAGCGCGTGGCTGATGCCCATCCAGGAGCCGCCGACCAGCTGTTGCTCGACCATTTTCGGGTTCAGCGCGCGGCCGATCTCGAAGACGTTCTTGACCGTCAGCACGGTGACCTCGCCGGTCTCGTCGTCGACCTCTACCTCGGCCACCGTGCAGGCATGCGCGTAGCAGGTCGACGGCTTCATCGCTCCGGTTTCCTTCTCGGGATAGGAACGCGGGATCAGGAACATGCCGCGGCCCGAGATCGAGCGCCCGCGCTTGAAATGCGCAGACAGCGCGACGTCGAAGATCGAGATCGATTTCTGCGGCGCGCCCTTGACCAGTATGTTGCCCTGGCCGTCGGTCTCGAGGTCGGAAGCGTTGACCTCCAGTTCTTCCGCCGCCACTTCCAGCATCACCTGGCGCGCCTCTTTCGCGGCCTGGATGACGGCGTTGCCGGCGCGATGCGTGCCGCGCGAGGCGAAGGTGCCCATGCAATGCGGGCCGGTGTCGGTGTCGGCGGTGTCGACGACGACGCGGTCGGTCGGCACGCCGATGGTTTCGGCACAGATCTGCGCCATGATCTGCTTCATGCCCTGGCCGAGATCGACCGAGGACAGCGTCACCATGAAATTGCCGGTCGGCGTCGAGTGGACCAGCGCCTGGGTCGGATCGCCGCCGAGATTCATGCCGGTGGGATAGTTGATCGCGGCGACGCCGCGTCCGCGCCTGATCGCCATCTCAAGCTCCCTTCACGTAGGAGGACATCGCCATGTATTTCTCCGCCACCGGCCAGTTGGCGGCGCGCGAAGCTTCCTGCATGCACTCGATGAGCGCTGCCCCTTCCGTCGGCTGGCGATGCGCCTTGATGTCGCCGTCGCGATAGGCGTTGATGAAGCGGAATTCGAGCGGGTCCATGCCGATCAGCCGCGCCAGCTTGTCCATCTGCACCTCCAGCGCGAAGTCGCCGATGGTGACGCCGAAGCCGCGCATGGCCGACGACGGCGTGCGGTTGGTGTAGACGCAGTAGGTGTCGATCCAGACATTCGGGATGGTATAGGGACCGGGATAGTGGCCGGCACCCTTCTGCGCGCCATAGGGCGAGTGGCGCGAATAGGCGCCGGCGTCGGTGTAGCCGGTGACCTTGCGCGCGACGATGCGGCCGTCCTTCATCACGCCGTCCTTGATGACCACCTTTTCGGCCGCACGGGGTGACGAGATCTGCATCTCTTCCTCGCGGCTGTAGATGAAACAGACCGGTCGCCCGGTCAGCTTGGCGCCGAGGATGGCGATCGGCTCGACGATGACGTCGACCTTGCCGCCAAAGCCGCCGCCGACCGTGCCGCCGACGAAATGCAGCTTCGAGCCCGGCATCTGCAGGATGATCGACGTGTTGTCGAGGGTGAAGAACATTGCCTGCGTGTTGGTGTAGCAGGTAAAGCGGTCATTGCCCTCGGGCGCCACCACGCAGCCGGTGGTCTCGGTCGGCGCATGCTCGATCGGCGAGGACTGATAGCTCTGTTCCAAGATGTGGTCGGCGCCGGCGAAGCCGGCCTCGACATCGCCGAAGCGAACCTTGCGGCACTCGCCACTGTCATAGAGATAGTAGTTCTGGCCGTGATATTCGTTGACCAAAGGCGCGCCGGGCTTCAGCGCTTCCTCCATGTCGAAGACGGCCGGCAGCACGTCATAGTCGACCTTGACCTTCGCCGCGGCTTCCTGCGCGGCGCGCTCCGTCTCGGCCAGCACCGCAACCACGGCCTCGCCCTTCCAGCGCACCTTGCCGTCGGCCAGCACGGTCTCGTCCTCGGGGCCGATCTGGATCAGGATCAGGATGGTGTAGACATTGTGCGGCACGTCCTTGGCGGTCAGCACCTTGACCACACCTGGATGTTTCTCAGCCTCGGACGTGTCGATCGAGCGGATGCGGGCGTGGTGGTGCGGGCTGCGCACCATCTTCAGGTGCAGCATGCCGGGAAAGTTGCGGTCGGCGAAAAAGGCTGTCTTGCCGGTGACATGGCCGGGCGAATCCGAACGGGGCCGGGGCTGGCCGATCTCATGCAGATCGTCCTTGCGGACATCGGCGAAGTAGTTCTTGCGCAGTTCCATTCTCTTGATCCCCTCAGGCGGCGTTCTGCGAATTGGAGCGCGCGGCCGTCAGCACCGCCTGGATGATCGGCTCGTAGCCAGTGCAGCGGCAGATGTTGCCCGACAGCGCCTCGACCACGTCGTCGCGGGTGGGGTTGGGCGTGTGGTCGAGCAGCACCTTGGCCGCCATGATCATGCCCGGCGTGCAGAAGCCGCATTGCGTGGCGAACGTGTCGAGGAATGCGCGCTGCAGCGGATGCAGGACGCCGCCCTCGGCGAGGCCCGATGTCGTGGTGATGGCTGTTCCGTTGCAAGTTTCAGCCAAGGTCAGGCAAGACAGCCGGAGCTCGCCGTCGATGATGACGGAGCAGGCGCCGCAGGTGCCCTGGTGGCAGCCGCCTTTCGGCGAAGTGTCGCCGATCTTGTCGCGCAAGGCGTTGAGCAGCGTCGTGCCACTGTCGATGAATTCGGCTTTTTCTGAGCCGTTGAGCGTGAATTGAACCGGGACCTTCGCCATGTTTCCTCCTTGCGCGTCCGCCCGAAGGATCGGACAGACGCGCGCCCCCCAACTCGTGATTTCAACTCAGCAGCAGCCGGCCGAGATGGACCGGCAGCACTTCGGCGCGATACCAGGCGCTGGCGATCGGATCGGTGATGGGCGTGGTGCCTTCGGCGGCGGCGGCCAGCGCCAGTGCGATGCCTTCCTGGTCAAGCGTCTTTCCCTCGAGCGCCTCTTCCGCCGCCTTGGCACGCACGGGCCGATCGGCCATGCAGCCGAGCGCGATCCGTGCCGAAGAGACGGTGCCGTCCGCGGCCCGCTCCAGAACGATGGCGATGCTCAGCACCGAGACGCCCTTGGGCTTGATCCGCGACACTTTCAGGAAGCGGAAGCCGTCGGCCTTCGGCAGCGTGAAGCCGACCGACGTGACGATGGCGCGGCTGTCGTCCCGCCCGGCCAGGAAGGTCTCGATCGGCAATTCGCCGTCATCGGTGCCGACCGTGGCGTCGAGCGCCAGCAAGGCGACGGTGAAATCGCCGTAGGGCGCGGGCGCGAACAGATTGCCGCCGACGCTCGCCATGTTGCGCACCGCCGGGCCGCCGACGGCGCGCGCGGCCTTGGCGAGCGTGCCGAGTTCCGGATGTCGCGCGATCGCCGCCATGGTCACCGAGGCGCCGATGCGGATCTTGCCATCGGCGACCGTGATGGCCGACAGGGTCGGGTCGGTCGACCTGACAAGGCCGGAGACCGAGACATCGCCTTCATTGGCCGCGCGGACCACGAGTGTGCCGCCACCGAGATAGCGGGTACCGGCCGTCTTCAGCGCCGCATTGGCGTCCTTCACGGTCGGGAATGTCTGGAGGGCAAGCGCCATGGAACACTCCTGTTCTCAGCCCGATTCAGCTCTGGCCGGCAAAGTGGCTCTTCAGGGCGTTGAAGCCGCCCTGGAAGACATTGGCGCCCATGCCCTCGGCCAGCTTGTCCGCATCCTCCGGGGCGGCGTCGAAGCTGGCTGTCCACTCGGCATAGGTGCGGTCGCCATCGGTGACGCGCCGAAGCTGCAGCGTCGCCTTGTGGTTGGTGAGCGGCTGCGGCGTTTCCAGGATGGAATAGCTGACGAGGAAATTGTCGTCGGAGAAGTCGAGCAGTTTTTCACGGATGCGCGCGCCGCTGGCGAGCTGGAAGTTGCGCACGCAGCCGATCGCGGCGGCGTCCTTGCCATCCTCGATATGGCTTTCGACCATGCGCGGGTGCCAGCCCGGCAGGTCGTTGAAGTCGCGTATGCGCGCCCAGACTTTTTCGACCGGCGCGTCGATGACGCTGGAGATGGTGACCTTGGCCATATGATGTTCCCTTGCGAATGAGCGTTGCGGCAAGGGTAGGGGGCTGACCCGGGTGACGCTTATCAATGCGTCTTGAGCGCGTATCAAGGAGTCTGAAAAACAAGCGGCTGGAGCTCAGGCCGTTGCCCGCGCCGCCTCACGGTAGAGTGTCGGCGGCACGCCGACATGGTCGCGGAAGAAGCGCGAGAAATTGCCCTGCGTGGTGAAGCCGAGATTGCAGGCGACAGAGATCAGCGGCTCCTGCGACCACTGCAGCTGGCGCACCGCTTCTTCCATGCGCAGCGTGTTCCAGTAGACGTTGGGCGTCAGATTGGTCTGTTCCTTGAACAAGGCAAAGAAATGCGGCCGCGACAGCCCGACGCTGCGCGCCACGTCATCGAACGAGATGCGTTCGCAGACATTGGCCTTCATCAACTGGATCGCCTTGCGGACGCGGAAGTCCTGCATCGTGCTGATGCGGATGCGGGTTTCCTGCGGCGCCGAGGCGTCGGCGGCATCGAGCACGCTGTCGATGAAGCGCTCGATCTCGTAATTGGCCACGTCGTCGACGCTTTCATTGTCGGTCAGATGGTCGAGCAGGCTGGCGGCGGCCCGGTGCAGCCAGGGCTCCAGCGTGATCGCCGCCTGGGCAAACAATGGCGCGGAAGAGGGCAGGTCGCGGCGCCTGCGCGCCCAGTCGGGATCGATGTAGAAGGCCAGGAACAGGCCCGGCCTGCCATCCTGCGACAGGACGTGGCTGTGCGGCTGCAGCGAATTGATGCCGGCGGCGGTGTGTGGTCCCAGCCTGACCGTCTCGCGGCCGATCGTCATTTCGCCGGCCGTGCCTTCCAGCCAGATGATCAGGTGTGCCTCGACATGGGCATGGGTGACGAAGTCGCTTGCGACATTCAGGATAGAAACATGTCCGAACCGGCCCCAGTAGAGCCTGATCGCTTCCGTCATGGGTATATCCTCCCGCAGGCGACTGGCCTCCCTTCGCCTGCACCGGGATTGTGCGGCCGGTTTCCGGTTTCCGTCAAGGCATCGGCTCGCGGCCGGTGCCGATGGCGGGTCGCCCCGGCCGATTTTCAGACTGAGCGATAGGAACCGGAACGAATAGCGCTTCGACGGCGGCGGCTCTCAATCGCTGCGGCGGAAGTTGCGGATGCGGTCGAACAGCACCGCCAGCAGGATGGCGCCGCCGATGAAGGTGCCCTGCCAGAAGGCGTTGATGCCGAGCAGGCCAAGGCTGTTGCGGATCACCTCGATGAGGGCGGCGCCGACGATGGCGCCGAAGGCGGTGCCGACGCCGCCGGCCAGGTTGGCGCCGCCGATGACGGTGGCCGCGATGACCTGCAGTTCCATGCCGGTGCCGAGATTGGTGGTGACGGCGCCCAGCCATCCGGTCTGGATGATGCCGGCAATGCCGGCCGACAGCGCCGAGATCATGTAGACGGCGACCTTGATCTGGCGCACCGGCACGCCGGTCAGCGTTGCAGCGTGCTCGTTGCCGCCGATGGCGAAGATGTGGCGGCCGAACTTGGTCCAGCGCAGGACGAAGCCGGTGATAAGCGCCAGCAGGATCATGTAGAGCACCGGATTGGCGATGCCGAACAGCCAGGCGCCGCCGCCCAACGCCAGCAGCTTGTTGTGGTCCGGCCCGAACTGGAAGACGACGGTGTTGTTGGAGGCGACCATGGCCAGGCTGCGGGCAATCGACAGCATGCCGAGCGTCACCACGAAGGGCGGGAATCCGAGATAGGCGATCATGACCCCGTTGAAGGCGCCGATGGCAAGCGCGGTGGCGATCGAAGCCAGGATGCCGATTTCGATCGAATAGCCGGCATGCATGGTGACGGCCAGCACCATCGACGACAGGCACAGCACCGAGCCGACCGACAGGTCGATACCGCCGGTGATGATGACGAAGGTCATGCCGAGCGCAACGATGGCGACGAAGGTGACGTTGCGGGTGATGTTGTAGAGGTTCTTCGAGGTGGCGAAGGCGTCGGTGGCAAACGACAGGAAAATGCAGGCGAGGATGACGGCGATCACCACCCAGAACGTCTGGCTGGAGAATATCCGCGACAGGAAAGTGTGCTGCTTCTGCGCGATCGTCTGGTCAAGGGTGACTGCCATTATCGACCTTTCCTGCCGGCGGCGATGCGCGCCAGCGTGGTGAAATACGGGTTTTGCGCCCTCATGCCGCCTGCTCGATGGCGCCGGTGATCAGCCCGGTGACTTCCTCGGGCGAACTCGACGCGATCGTCTTGTCGGCGACCTTCCTGCCGCGCCGCATGACGATGACGCGATCGGCGACGTCGAAGACGTCGGGCATGCGGTGGCTGATCAGCACCACCGCTATGCCCTGGTTGCGCAGATTGCGGATCAGGTTGAGCACTTCGGCGACCTGCCTGACCGAGATCGCCGCCGTCGGTTCGTCCATCAGCACGATCTTGGCCTGCGACAGCATGGTGCGGGCGATGGCCACCGCCTGGCGTTGGCCACCCGACATCTGCTTGACCAGGTCGCGCGGCCGGGTCTCGGACTTGAGCTCGGCGAAGATCTGGCCGGCGCGCTTGTACATCGCCGCATAGTCGAGAATGCGGAACGGACCGACGCCGCGCCGCAACTCGCGCCCGAGATAGACGTTCGCCGCCGCGGTCAGATTGTTGCAGAGCGCCAGGTCCTGGTGGACGATCTCGATTCCGTGCTGGCGCGCCTCGACCGGCTTGTGCAGGATCAGCTCCTTGTCGTCCATGCGCATCGCGCCATGGCTCGGCCGGAAATTGCCGGCGATCATCTTGACCAGCGTCGACTTGCCGGCGCCGTTATCGCCCATCAGGCCGACGACCTGGCCGGGCTCGATCGACAGCGACACGTCGTTGACCGCCTGGATGGCGCCGAAATGCTTCGAGATGTTGGTGAGTTCGAGAACCGCCACCAGCCTTTGCCTCCCTGTGCTTGCCGCATGCCCGGGACAGGGGCGGCTTTCGCGTCGCTCTCCCAGCTCCTCCCGGAAACAGCGATATCAGTCATTTACGCAAATGCCCGTGCGGGCGTCAATTGTCCGATGAATAGGAAATAGACCATTTGTCAGACGAATAGTGGATGGCGGTTCCGAAAAATCCGTTTTGTAGGACAAATAGCAATTGACGTTGGCGGCTTGCCGTTATTAGCTGAGGGTCGGAGGAAGATTTGCCGGTCCCGGGCCATGATCGACGGCGGGGTCGGCGGGAGATCATCGATCGTGCCGGCAATGCCGGTCCGGTCGCATCTGGAAATGCTTATCGGTCTTGCCAGGCGGCATGGGCATTCGCCCTGCCATCTCGCGTTGGGGCCGATCTGTGTGGCGGGCACGCCGTGTCCGTCTGTTTTTCAAGGGAGGACTGATATGAGGAAAACAGTTTTGCTCGCCGCCGTCGCCGCCATGGCGTTGGGCGCCGGGCCGGCCTTGGCCAAGAAGCAGCTCGTCATCGTGGTGAAAGGTCTCGACAATCCGTTCTTCGAGGCCATCCACCAGGGCTGCGAGAAATGGAACAAGGAAAACGCCAGCTCGGAATATGAATGCTTCTACACGGGTCCGGCGTCGACTTCCGACGAGGCCGGCGAGGCCCAGATCCTTCAGGATATACTGAGCAAGCCTGACACGGCGGCGGTGGCGATTTCGCCGTCCAACGCGCCGCTGATCGCGCAGACGCTCAAGACCGCCAATCCGACGGTCCCGATCATGACTGTCGACGCCGACCTGGCCAAGGAGGACGCAGCCCTTCGCAAGACCTATCTCGGTACCGACAACTACCTGATGGGCAAGAAGATCGGCGAATACATCAAGAAGGCCAAGCCGAATGGCGGCACGATCTGCACCATCGAGGGCAACCCGGCAGCCGATAACATCCTGCGCCGCGCGCAAGGCATGCGCGACGCCCTGACGGGCAAGGAAGGGCTTGCGGCACTAGCCGGTGAAGGCGGCTGGACCGAAGTCGCCGGCTGCCCGGTCTTCACCAATGACGACGGTGCCAAGGGCGTGCAGGCAATGACCGATATCCTTGCGGCCAACCCCAAGCTCGATGCTTTCGGCATCATGGGCGGCTGGCCGCTGTTCGGCGCGCCGCAGCCTTATCGCGACCTGGTTGGACCGTTGAAGGACCGGCTGGCCAAGAACGACTTTGTCATCGGCGCCGCCGACACGATCGGCGACGAGGTGGCGATCGCCAGGGATGGCCTTGTCACCGCGCTGGTCGGCCAGCGGCCGTTTGAAATGGGCTACAAGGCGCCGTCGGTGATGATCGACCTGATCACGGGCAAGAAGGTCGCCGATCCGGTCTTCACCGGCCTCGACGAATGCACCAAGGATACGGTCGACACCTGTATCCAAAAGTAGTTTTCGATCCGGGGCGCTCGGCCAACGGGCGCCCCGTCAATTCCTGAGCGAGACGCCGTGGCGAGGGGCAACAGGCTCCGGCCTTGTCGCGTCCATGGTTTGGATTTTCGGCAACGGGATCGGCGCGCCACGCAGATACGGATCCATCCGGGCGACAGGCAGCCGACCTACTGGAACGTGGATGCCGCACGAGAAGGCAGAAAGAAAAGCCAGCCGGGCCAAGGCGAAAGCCAGCCGCGATCCGGCGGCCATGCGCAGGGCCGACGCGGCGCACTTTCCCGGATCCAGTGTTCATGCCTCGCTCGCCAGCGAGATCGGTCTGCGGATCGTGCGCGGCGATTATCCGCCCGGCAGCATCCTGCCCAACGAGGCCAAATGGGCCGAAACCTTCAATGTCAGCCGCTCGGCGGTGCGCGAGGCGATCAAGATGCTTATGGCCAAGAGCCTTTTGGCGTCACGCCCCAAGATCGGCAGCTGGGTCGAGCCGAAGGAGCGCTGGAACCTGCTCGACCGCGACGTGCTTGCCTGGTACGCGACCGCGCCCGACCGCGAGGCCTTCCTGCGCACCGTGCAAGAGTTCCGCCATATCATCGAACCGGAAGCGTCGGCCTTTGCCGCCATGCGGCGCAGCGACGAGCAGATGGCCGAGATCAGCCTCGCCTGCCGCGAAATGGGCGAGGCGGCCAACCTGCCGGAACGCATCCGCGCCGACACACGCTTTCACCTCGCCATCCTGCGGGCCTCTGGCAATGACCTTCTGGTGCCGCTCGGCGTGCTGATCGAGTCCGCGCTCGACCATCTCTTCGTCTTCACCACGCGGCAGGTCGGCGACCAGCGGCGAGCGCAGAAACTGCATGAGGCGATCGAGAAGAACATCCGCCTGCAACGGCCGGCGGCGGCCCGCAATGCCGTACACAAGCTGCTCGCCGACACCGATGAAGGGATTGGAAGCAGGCGGCGGTGAGCCGTGCGGCCGTTTGAACCTCAAATCGTCTGCTTCTTGCCATCCTTCATCGGCATCAGGTCGACGCCGTTGACCTTGGCGATATGGGTCGCCAGCATCGGTACGAACTGCTCGGCCGGACCGGTGGCATGGGCGCCGGCAAAGGAATTCTTGGTGGCGTTGCCGAGCGGGTTGGCGATGCCGGCCGCACCCGCCATGGACTCCAGATAGGTCAGGTCCTTGAAGGCGTTGGCGATGGTGAATTTGTGGGCGTCGCGGTCGCCTTCCAGCGTCCAGCGCATGAAGGTCTGGTAGAAGCCGCAATCCATGCGGCCGTTACGGATGACGCTGTCGAAACGCGGCGGCGAGATGCCGACCTTTTGAGCCAGGGCCAGTGCTTCGGAATAGATGGCGGCATAGCCCAGCGAGATGAAGTTGTTGAGCAGCTTCATGCGGTGGCCGTCGCCGGTGTCGCCGATGTGGACGATGCGGCCGGCCCAGGTCTCGACCACCGGTTTCACCCTGGCAAAGACGGCGTCCGGTGCGCCGACCATGGCATCGAGCGTGCCTTCCCAGGCCTCCTTCGGCGTGCGGCTCAATGGCGCGTCGACATAGTCGATGCCAAGCGCGTTGAGTTCGGCCGCGAGCGCGACGGTCGAGACCGGGTCCGAGGTCGAGCAGTCGACGACGACCGAACCTTTCTTCAAGCCTTCCTTGAGGCCATCGGGGCCGCGGATGATGGCTTCCACTTCGCGCGACCCGGTGACGCAGATGAAGACAATGTCAGATGCCGCCGCGACATCGCGCGAGGTCGATGCTTCCCTGGCGCCTCGGCCAAGGAGGTCCTCCGCCGGCTTGCGGTTCTTGCGGCCAAGGAATGTCAGGGGATAGCCCTTGTCGACGATGTTCTTGGCAATGCCGTGCCCCATCAGGCCAAGGCCGATGAAGCCGATCGTCTCGCGCGCGGCGGAGGTGTTCATGTCGTCTGTCCTATCCAGGATTATCGATAATTGCGCCGCCGTTTTAGCCCTATGTGGTTGCGGAATGCAATATTGTCTGACAATAGACGGGAATTCCAGAGCCTGTCATGGAGACCAGAATGACGAAGCGGATCATGTTCACCGGCGGCAGCGGCAAGGCTGGGCGCCATGTCGTGCAATATCTTGTCGAGCACGGCTGCCAGGTGCTCAACATCGACACCAAGCCGCTCGACAATCCCAAGGTGCGTACGCTGATCACCGACATCACCGACAGCGGGCAGGTGTTCAACGCACTGTCGAGCTATATGGGCCTGCACGAATTCGATCCGTCGCTGCGCCCGCAGCCGGTGGATGCGGTGGTGCATTTCGCCGCCATCCCGCGCATCATGATCACGCCCGACAACGAGGTGTTCCGCATCAATGCGATGGGCACCTACAATGTCATCGAGGCGGCGGTGAAGCTCGGCATCCGCAAGGTCATCATCGCGTCCTCGGAGACAACCTATGGCCTGGTGTTCGCCAACGAGCCGCGCGATCCCAGATATTTCCCGCTCGACGAGGCGTATGATGTCGATCCGATGGACAGCTACGCGCTGTCGAAGGTCGTCAACGAGAAGACCGCGCGGGCCTTCGCGCAACGCAACGGCACCGACATCTATGCCTTGCGCATCGGCAATGTCATCGAGCCGCACGAATACTCGCTGTTTCCGAAATGGTTCGCCGACCCCGGTTTTCGCAAGCGCATTGCCTGGAGCTATGTTGACGCGCGCGATCTCGGCCAGATCACGCTACGCGCCATCGAGAAGGACGGCCTCGGCTACCAGGTGTTCAACGCGGCCAACGACGATACTTCGTCCGACCTGCCGACGGCGGAACTCTTGAAGCGCTTCTATCCGGGCGTGCCGGTCAAGGCCGAACTCGGTGAATACGAGACGCTGCTGTCGAACCGCAAGGCGCGCGACATGCTCGGCTTCCGCCCGGAACACAGCTGGCGCAAATACGTCAAAACGGCCTGAGCGAGCGGGCAAATGCGGTTGGGCTGTGCATAGCGGGGCGCTTTGCGGCGCAACCGTTCCGTGGTGCTTGACAGCTTCCGCAAACCGGCCTTTCTGAAGCGTATGCGGGACGCGAAGCCGAACAAGGAAAAATCGCCGGACAAGGCGGCCGCCGTCGAGCGCTCGACCGGTGTTCGACGGCCCGACGCGGCACGTATTCCCGGCGCCAGCGTGCACACGTCGCTGGCCAGCGAGATCGGTCTGCGGATCGTGCGCGGCGACTATCCGCCCGGCACCATCCTGCCCAACGAAGCCAAATGGTCGGAGACCTTCAGCGTCAGCCGCTCGGCGGTGCGCGAGGCGATCAAGATGCTGATGGCCAAGAGCCTGCTTGCCTCACGCCCCAAGATCGGCAGCTGGGTGGAGCCGAAAGAACGCTGGAACCTGCTCGACCGCGATGTGCTCGCCTGGTACGCGACGTCGCCGGACCGCGAGGTGTTCCTGAAGACTGTGCAGGAGTTCCGCCACATCATCGAGCCCGAAGCGACCGCTTTCGCGGCGATGCGGCGGACCGACGAACAGATGGCCGAGATCAGCCAGGCCTGCCGCGAGATGGGGGAGGCCGCGAGCCTGCAGGAGCGCACCCGCGCCGACACACGCTTCCACCTTGCCATTTTGCGCGCCTCCGGCAACGATCTTCTGGTGCCGCTCGGCGTGCTGATCGAATCCGCCTTCGATCACCTGTTCACCTTCACCACCCGGGAAGTCGATGATCTCAACCACGTGCAAAAGCTGCATGAGGCGATCGAGAAGAACATCCGGCTGCAACGCCCGGACGCGGCGCGCGCCGCGGTTCGCAAGCTGCTGGCCAACACCGACCACGTGATCAAGTCGCGCTAGGGATGCTGAGCTTCAGGCGATCCGGCTCTGCGCACGGCACTTTATGGCCCGCTCCGGTTCTCAAAAACCATCGGCTCGGCCTGACCTGAATCTCAACATGGGCCGGCGCTAGTCTTCCTTCTCGCGGCCGAAGGCCAGGCGCAGTTCGTCCTTGGCGTGCTCAAGCACTTGTCTGCGCGCGGCCGGCAGGTTCTTGCCGGCGCGATTGATGTAAAAATTCAGCATCGACATGGCTGACTGGAAGGGTTCGGCCTTGCGGCGATGGCTGTGCTCGGCCGACCGCTTGAGCGAGGCGGCGATCTTTTTGGCGTCGTCGGATTCGAAGACGTGATCCTCAAGATCCATCGCGTCGCTGTGCTCGGTCACCTCGGCCGACCATTTCTTCCTGGCGGTGGTCATGGCTGGGACTCCTTTGCGGGTTCGCTGATCGGAAAACTCCAGACATTGGCGTCGGTTCCCGCCTTCGTGCCCGCTCTGGAGCCACGGATTTGCCCGCCGTGGCGCTGCTGTGGGCTGGGAATGTGCCGATAGTGGCCAAAACGGCAGCCGATTTCGAGTCCGCCGACAGGAAACGCCTTTGACCCGAACCGACTTGAGCCGGCCCAGTGCCGGCATCGACAGTTCCTACGCGTGGATGCGGCTGGCCATCTCGATGCTGCTGGCGACGATCGGCGCGGTCGGCATGTGGGCGGTGGTCGTGGTGCTGCCCGCCGTGCAGGCCGAGTTCGGCGTCGACCGTGCAGATGCTTCGATGCCCTACACCGCGACCATGATTGGCTTTGCCGCCGGCAATGTCCTGGTCGGCCGCGCCATCGATCGCATGGGCTATTGGATCCCGGCGCTGTTCTCTTCCGTGGCGCTCTCCGCTGGCCTGCTGCTCGCCGCGCTTTCGACCTCGATCCTGCAATTCACCCTTGCCCAGGGGGTGCTGATCGGTGTCGGCACGTCGGTGATCTTCGGGCCGCTGATCGCCGACATCTCGCACTGGTTCAACCGCCGGCGCGGCGTCGCTGTGACAGCGGCTGCGGCCGGCAACTATCTCGCCGGCGCGCTCTGGCCAACCATCATGCCGACGCTGATCAAGGCGGAAGGCTGGCGCTTCACCTACGCGGCGATCGGTGTCTTCTGCCTTGTCACCATGGTGCCCCTGGTGCTGTTGCTGCGACGCGGTGCTCCTGACGCGGCCGCCGCCGGCTCGCCCGGGAGCCGGCCGGTGCAGCCGATTCCCATGTCGCCGGCGGCGCTGCAGACGCTGCTGGTTGTTGCCGGCCTCGGCTGTTGCGTGGCGATGTCGATGCCACAGGTGCACATCGTCGCCTATTGCATGGATCTTGGCTACGGCATGGCGCATGGCGCCGACATGCTGTCGATCATGATGGCGGCGGGCGTCGTCAGCCGGCTTGCCTCAGGCTTCATCGCCGATCGCATCGGCGGTGCGAAAACCCTGCTGATCGGTTCGGTGCTGCAGTGCCTGTCGCTGCTGTTCTACATTCCGTTCGACGGGCTCGCCTCGCTCTATGTCGTGTCGCTGGTGTTCGGCCTGTCGCAAGGCGGCATCGTGCCTTGCTATGCGATCATCGTGCGCGAGTACCTGCCCGCCAAGGAGGCCGGCCAGCGTATCGGCATCGTCATGATGGCGACGATCTTCGGCATGGCGATCGGCGGCTGGATGTCGGGTTGGATCTACGACCTGACCGGTTCCTACGCCGCCGCCTTCCTCAACGGCATCGCGTGGAATCTGCTGAACATAGTGGCGATCGGGCTGTTCATGTGGAAGGCAAGGCAAAGGACCGCCATAGCGGCCTGAGCACCTCGGCTTGACAACAGGCGGGCACTGCGCGACCCCAGAGCCGAAGGGTGCGGTAAGGCCGGTGAAATGGCGACAGCTCAGATGATCATGTTGCGGGCGCGTTCCGGTGATGGCGCGCATGGGCCGTGGCCATGATCAAGCCACGCTCGCGCCGGGGCGGAGGCCGCCCGACCATATCGGATGTCGCGCGCAAGGCCGGCGTCGGCGCCATCACGGTGTCGCGCGCGCTGCGCGAGCCAGAGCGTGTCAGCCTGGATTTGCGCCGCCAGATCCAGGCCGCCGTCGACGAGCTTGGCTATGTGCCGGACCCCAATGCGCGGGCTCTGGCCTCGGCGCGCGCCGAAGTGTTCGGCGTGCTGGTGCCCTCGCTCACCAACAACGTCTTCGCCGAGGTGGTGCGCGGCATCTATGACAGCCTGTCGGACAGCCCGTTCCGCATCCAAATGGGCAACACGCATTATTCGGGACTGGAGGAGGAGCGGCTCCTGCAGGTATTCGGCTCGCAGCGGCCGGCGGCACTGATCGTGGCCGGCATCGACCAGACGCCAACCTCGCGAAAACTGCTGGAAAATGCCGGTTGCCCGGTGGTGCAAGTGATGGAGACCGGGCCGGACCCCGTCGACATGATGGTCGGCTTCTCGCATCTCGACGGCGGCAGGACGGCGACCGAGCACCTGATCGAGGTGGGTTATCGCCGCATCGGCTTCATCGGCGCGCGCATGGATCCGCGCTCGCAGCGGCGCCTGGCCGGTTATCGCGCCGCGATGGAGAAGGCCGGCCTGTTCGACCCGCGCCTGATCACCACCACGCCGGTGCTGTCCAGCGTATCGCTCGGCCGCGAAATGTTTCGCGATGCCCTGGCCAAGATGCCGACGCTCGACGGCGTGTTCTGCAACAATGACGATATCGCGCTCGGCGTGCTGTTCGAATGCCATCGCGCCGCGATCGATGTGCCGAAGACGATAGGCATCGTCGGCTTCAACGATCTCGATATGATGCAGGTGGCCTTTCCCTCGATCACCAGCATCCGCACCCATCGCTACGAAATCGGCAGGCGCGCGGTGGCCATGGCGCTGGCCGCGATCGCCGGCGACCGGCCGGAGCAACGCATCGTCGACCTCGGCTTCGAGCTCAAGCGCCGCGAGAGCACGGCCCGCTGAACACACTTTCGAGAACGACAGCGAATGGCGCTTTACACAACATCATGGTAGCGCTACCATTTTCTCTGAACGGGCATTGCCGGCAAAGGCGTTGAACCTGTTTATTATACATAAGCAACAGCTCATGCTTGTTTATTATGTATAATATGATAAATTTCCCCCCGATCGATGGGGACGGCAAGGGGAGGGATCGCGGAGGTCTTCGGCACCTGGCAGGCGTGACTGGGCAAGGCGGAGGGGCCAGCCGGAAACGCGAAAATTCCATAAACTGAACCGACAAATCAGAACTGCAATCGGGAGGATTATCGATGATCAAGTCACTTGTCGGTGGCATTGTTGCCGCCAGCGCATTCGTCATGCTCAACTCGGCCGCCATGGCCGCCGGCCCGGAAATCGTATCCGGACCCGCCGCCCAGGCCGACTGCTTCGCGCCGTGGGGCGCGGACACGAAATTCTTCAAATATCCGAAGAAGGAAGGCCCGTTCCGCATCGCCTTCGCCAATGGCTATATCGCCAATACCTGGCGCATCCAGATGGTGCAGACGGCCAAGGCCTATGCGGCCCAGCCCGACGTCAAGGCCAAGATCAAGGAATTCAAGGTCGTCTCGACCGGCGAGGACGTGCCGGCGCAGATCTCGGCGATCAACAATTTCATCGATTCCGGCTATGACGCCATCGTCACCGACGCGCAGAACCCGACCGCTTTCGGTCCGGTCATCAAGCGCGCCAAGGAAGCCGGCATCGTGCTGGTCGCCTTCGACAACATCCTCGACACCAAGGATGCCATCAACGTCAATGTCGACCAGAAGGGTCTTGGCGAATTGTGGGCCAAGTGGCTGGTCGAGAAGGTGCCGAATGGCGGCAAGATCCTCGAGGTGCGCGGCGTGGCCGGTACCTCCGTCGATACCGATCGCCACAATGGCATCCATGAGGTGTTCGACGCCTCCGGGAAGAAATGGGACGTCACCGAAGTCGCCGGCAAATGGGATGACGGCGTGGCGCAGAAGGTGACGGCCGACGCCATCGCCACCAACGGTCCGTTCGACGGCATCACCGGCCAGGGCGGCGATACCGGCATCGTTCAGGCGATGATCGATGCCAAGCACCCGTTCGTGCCGTTCGGCGGCGAAACCGAAAACGGCTTCCGCAAGTTCTGCGCGGCCCATTCCGCCGATGGCCTGAAATGCACCTCCGCCGGCTCCGGTCCGGCCCAGGTTGCCGTCGCCATCAAGACCGCGATCGCGGCACTCGAAGGCGAGGTGGTGCCACAGGAAGTGAAGCTGCCGCTGGCTGTCGCCACGGATCCTGACATGAAGGAAGGCACCGATTACTTTCCGAAGGAATCCGACAATTTCTTCGTCGGCAATTCCTTCCCGACCTGCGGCATCAATTTCAGTGCCCAGGAAATCATGGGGCAGACCAAGGAAAACCAGTAATCGCTGGCCAATGGCTGGCGCCGCGGCTTACCCTGCGGCGCCAGCCTGCAATCCCTTAATGGCCCTGGAGGGTTGATGGACGGTGCGGCTCCTCTCTTTCGCATGGAAGGCATATCCAAGCGCTATGGCGGCGTGCGGGCGCTGGAAAAGGCCGAGCTTGCGGTCGAAGCCGGCAGCATCCACGCCATTCTCGGTGAAAACGGCGCCGGCAAATCGACGCTGATCAAGGTCATGGCCGGTGTCGTGGCGCCCGACGAGGGCCGCATGATGCTGGATGGCCGCGAAGTGGCCTTCGCTTCGCCCGGCGCGGCGAACAAGGCCGGCATCGTCTGTATCTTCCAGGAACTGTCGCTGATCCCCGAACTCAGCGTTGCCGACAATATCGTCATTTCCGATCCGCCCAAACGCTTCGGCATGATCGACCGCAAGGCGCAGCGCCGCATCGCGGAGGAAGCCCTTGCCCGCGCCGGCGCGGCCGACATCCATCCGCTGGCGCTGGTCAAGGACCTGCCGTTGTCGCGCCGGCAGATGGTCGAGATCGCCAAGGCGTTGGCCAGAAAACCGCGCATCCTGATCCTCGACGAGGCAACCTCGGCGCTGACGGCGGCGGATGTCTCGAAGATATTCGGCGTCTTGAAGCGGCTGCGCTCGGAAGGGCTGGCGCTGCTCTACATCTCGCACCGCATGAACGAGATCGCCGAACTTGCCGATCAGTGCACGGTGTTCCGCAACGGCCGCAACGTCGCCAGCTACAAGGCTGGCTCGAAGAGCGACAATGAGGTGGTCGAACTGATGATCGGCCGCGAATACAGCCACATCTTTCCGCCCAAACCGGTGGCGGCAGCGGCCAGCGCCGCCCCCAGGCTCGAAGCGCGCAAGCTCTCCTGGGCCGACCGGCTGCACGATATTTCGCTGACCGTCAGGGCGGGCGAGGTGGTCGGCCTCGGCGGTCTTGACGGCCAGGGCCAGCGCGAATTGCTGCTTGCCTTCTTCGGTGTGCTGCGCGGCCTTGCCGGCGAGGTGTTGATCGACGGCAAGCCGGTGGCCATCAGCAGTCCCGCCGTGGCCCGACAGGACGGCGTCGGCATGGCGCTCATTCCGGAGGACCGCAAGACGGAAGGCTTGATGCTGCCAATGACGGTGCGCGAGAACCTGTCCTTTGCCGCGCTCGACCGGTTGTCCAGGAGCGGCATCATCGACCGCGCGGCCGAGCAGCGGCTGATCGACGACATGGTTGGTCTGCTGGCGATCAAGACGGCGGGTCTCGACATTCCGGTCGGCGCGCTGTCGGGCGGCAACCAGCAGAAGGTGGTTATCGCCAAATGGCTGATGCGCCAGCCGCGCATCATCCTGCTCAACGATCCGACGCGCGGCATCGATGTCGGCACCAAGCAGGAGATCTACCAGCTGATGCGCAAGCTGGCGGATGCCGGTGCGGCGATCCTGTTCTATTCGACCGACTATGACGAGCTGATCGGGTGCTGCGACCGTGTGCTGGTGCTTTACGATGGCGCGGTCAAGCGCGAACTGGTCGGCGCCGAGATCACCGAGCGGGCGCTGATATCGAGCGCGCTCAACATCCATGGCGAGGAGAGCCCGGTGGGCCTGGGAGCAAGCGTGTGAAAGATTGGCGCTACTGGCTGGCCGAGCAGCGCGGAACGATGCTTGCGCTCGGCATCTTCATCGTCATGTTCGTCATCTACACCTCGAACCATCCGGCCGGATTCACAGCCAATGTGGTGCAGACGGCGGCCAACAAGGGCGTGCTGCTCGCCTTCGTCGCCATGGCGCAGACGCTGGTGGTGATCACCGCCGGCATCGACCTGTCCGTCGGCATGATCTTCCTGCTCACCAACTGCCTGGCTTCCTGGCTGGTGGTGGGCACGCCGGCGCAGACGGCGCTCGGCGTCATCGCCGTGCTGGCTGTCGGCCTTCTGTGCGGCGCCATCAACGGCGCGATTGTCATCTATGGACGACTGCAGCCGATCGTTGCCACCATCGCTACGGGCGCCGTCTATTACGGCATCGGTCTTTTGCTACGGCCATTCCCGGGCGGCTCGGTCAATGAGGATCTTGCCGATGCGCTGACCGGCCGCGTGTTCGGCGTGGTGCCGGCGAGCCTCGTCGTGCTGCTCGCCATCGTGCTGGTGGTCTGGGTGCCGTTCAGCCGCTCGGTGCTTGGCCGGGCGGCCTACGCGGCGGGATCGTCGGAGACGGCGGCCTACATGTCGGGCGTGCCGATCCGGCGCGGCAAGTTCGCCGCCTACACGCTGGCCGGGCTGCTGGCATCGATCGGCGGCCTGTTCCTGACCTTCTTCACCTATACGGGCGAGGCGGCCTATGCCAGCGGCAATTCCTACACGCTGTTCTCGATCGCCGCCGTGGTGCTTGGCGGCGTCTCGCTGTTCGGCGGCAAGGGCAGCGCCATTGGCGCCATCTTCGGGGCACTCGCTTTCCGCACCATTGGCGATCTGTTGTTCGTGTTCGATTTCGATCCGCTCTGGCAGCCTTTGTTCCAGGGCGTTATCCTGCTGGTCGCCGTCAGCCTCGGCGCCTTCGCCCTGTTTCGGGTCCGCAACCGGCTGGAGTGGTTCCTGTGAGCGAAACGACGCCGATGGTTGGGAAGAGCGACGGCGGCATTGCCGGCCGCATGCCTAAATTCATCCGCCGCGCCGATCCGGCGGTGCTGACGGCTTTTGCCTGCATCGTGGTGCTGCTGTTGCTGGGCAGCCTCTATTCGCGCAGCTTCCTGTCGCCTGAATATCTGCTGCAGCAGCTCAAGGTGGCCTCGTTCCTCGGTGTCATCGCCACCGGCATGATGCTGGTCATCCTGCTCGGCCAGATCGACCTTTCGGTGCCCTGGGCGGTGGCGGCGGGCGCCATGATGGCATGCGCTGCGGCCGCCTATGGTCCGGTCGGCGTCGCGCTGGCCATCCCGTTCGGCATCTTCTGCGGCGTGCTGATCGGCGTCGTCAACGGCATCGGCGTTGCCTATCTGCGCATCCCCTCGATGATCATCACGCTTGCCACCAACGCCGTCGCGCAAGGGCTGATGGTGGTCTACACCGGCGGCTTCTCGCCGCAGGATTCGGCCACCGGCGCCATGCGTTACCTCGCCACCGGCTTCGCCATTCCCGGCGTCCCCAACGCGGTCATCATCTGGGCGCTGATCGGGGCCGCGATGGTATTCGTGCTGACCCGCACCGGCTTCGGCCGCACCGTCTACGGCATCGGTAACCGCGAGCGCGCCGCCTATCTCTCGGGCATCGACACAAGGCGCGTGGTGATGATCGCCTTCGCCGTCTCCGGCGGGCTCTCCGCCTTCGGCGGCGTGCTTCTGGCCGGTTATGCCTCCAAGGCGGCGCAGTCGATGGGCGATGCCTATCTCTTGCCGTCGATCGCCGCGGTCGTGCTTGGCGGCACTTCGATCCTCGGCGGGCGCGGGTCCTATCTCGGCACCGTTGCCGGCGTCATCCTGATCACGCTCCTGCAATCCATCCTGTCGGTCATGCAGATGCCGGAGGCGGGGCGGCAGATCATCTATGGCGTTGTCATCGTCGCCATGCTGTTGCTCTACGGCCGCGCGCCGGCAAGCCGCTAGGGCCGGATGATTTCAGGTCGAATTGACCTGAAATCTGAAACCGCCTCCAGATCAAGGAGATAGAGCATGATGTCGTCCGAAAACCGCTTCACACTTTTCGGCATCATGCTCTAGCCATGGACCAAGAAACAGCGCAGGCGCCGACGCGCGCCCCCGTCTCAGTGCCTCCGGCCATCGTGGTGATGGGCGTCGCCGGCTGCGGCAAGTCGGCCGTCGGCACCGCGCTGGCGGCCGCGCTGGGCGCCATCTTCATCGAGGGCGACAGGCTGCACCCGCCCGAGAATGTCGCCCGCATGGCAAGCGGCGAGCCGCTCACCGATCAACTGCGCGAAGGCTGGCTCGATGCGATCGGCGAACACATCGCGGCATCGGCCAGCAAAGGGGAGGGCGTGGTCGCGGCCTGCTCGGCGCTGAAGCGCGGCTATCGCGAACGTCTGCGCGGTTTTTGCCGTGATATCACCTTCCTCTACCTGGAGGTCGACCCGGCGACGGCGAGCGCGCGGGTCGCCAGCCGGAGGGGGCATTTCATGCCGGCCAGCCTGGTCGGCAGCCAGTTCGCCATACTGGAGCCGCCGGGCAGGGATGAGCGGGCCCTGACGATCGACGCGACGAGACCCGTCGCCGATGTCGTTGCCGAAGCGATCCGGCTGCTGGCCAAGTCATGAGCCGGCATCGTCGGTTGTCATGGCATCGTCCGGGGCATCCGTCAGCCTTCGGCTGCTGGACCAGATCAGCATCTGTTCGGGAAACTGTTTCAGCGCTTCCAGCAGCCGGTCGCGCTTGAGCAGGATATAGCGTGCCTGCAGCACCATGTCCTTGGCTCCGTCCCGTCCCGTTTCCGCTTCAGCCGGCAACAACTCCGGGCTGATGACGGCCCGGTATTCGCGGAAGGGAAGGGTCTCGAAGGTCGACATGGCAAACAGCGCCGCCTTGCCTCTTGCGGCGAAGTTCGCCGGCGCGGAAGCAAGGTGCGTCCAGCCGCCTTCGCCGATCGCGACCTCGGTGAAGGTCGAGCCCGCATGGATGGTGTTGGTCATCAGCACCACGCCATTGCGCTTCAGGATCTTCTGGATGCGGATGGTGACCTGATAGGCATCGTCGCGCTCGAAGACGATACGGCTCTTGAGGTAGCGGTTCTCGACCTTGACCATCGGCGGGTTCAGGAAACGCAGACCGAACCTCGATTCCGAGACACCATGTGAATTGACACTCACCTGATGCGCCTCGATGCCCGCCTCGTGCAGGGCGCGCTTGCCGAAGATGGTCTGGGAGGTGAACTGATCGCACCAGATGATGGCGCCGTGGCCGCGCCGCAGTGCCGCCTGCAGTCCTTCCTGTCCCTCCAGCCGGACAATCGGGGACCACCGGAAACCGGCGATGTGCGCTGCAAGCTGCAGCCGGCGGCGGTGGCGTGCCACGAGCAATGCCTCGAACAGCTTGCGTGCGTCGATGCCGCCGCCAAGCACCGCGCGCGTCGCGGCCGCGTAGCCTGGAAATTGCTTGCGCATGTGGCGTTTGAGGCGAAGCCTGGACATCCGATCGCAAATCGGTGCCCACCAGCGCACCGGCACTGAGGCCGCGACCATGAGATAAAAGGCGGCCAGGAGGGTTTCGCGCAGATCCTGGTTCGAGAACCGGCGCACCTTGCCGGGGCGGACGATCCTGCGGCTGAAGAAGCGCACGTCCTCAGCCCTTTCCGGCACGGGGACATCGGCGATGATTTCAGTCTGGAACCTGGCCGTGGGGGTCGGTCCGCGGGCAGCGTTTCGGGATTTCGCGAACGTCGACAGCCTCATCCTGCGGGCGTCCATCTGTTCCTGTTGCAGGACCGCTTTAATGCGCCTGCGCGCATCGCGCAATCTCACGGGGATGAACGGTGTTCGCCAGCCGTCGGTCTAGATCTGCGAGGACAGTTCGACCGGGAAATCGTCGTTATCGGCATCGCGCATGGCGGCGAGGCTTCTGTTGTCGAGCACCTCGGCGATCGCCTGGCGCACTTCCAGCATCATGTGCCGGACCTGGCAGGTCGCTTCGTCGCAATCCTCGCAGCGCTGGTACTGCGTGCGGCTGGCGCAGGGAATGGGCGCCAGCGGCCCGTCGAGCACGCGCACGACGTGGCCGATCTTGATCTCCGAGGCGGGGCGGGCGAGGCGATAGCCGCCTTCCTTGCCCTTGCGGCTCTGGACGAAGCCGGCATTGCGCAGTTCGCCCAGGATGGCATCCAGGAATTTCTTCGGGATGTTGTTGGCGACGGCGATGTCGTTGACGAAGGCCAATTGGCCAATCGGGAGACTGGAAAGATGCACGAGGGCCTTGAGGCCGTATTTGCCTTTTTTTGTCAGCATGCCCGAGTCAACCCGTTGAAACCCCAACCACCCCGCATCTGGCGGCTGTTTGTGTGCAAATAATGACGGTTCTGCCGCGCAGTGGTATTTTGCGAAAACGAGACGCCAAATGGCACGTTAGGCACGAACGCGTTGATTCTTTGTAACGTTTCGCAGGGTTGGCGCCGGCGAAGGCAAAAACGAAGAAAGCCGGCTCATTGCCGGCTGTCTTTGTCTGCTCAATATGTGCCGCGAGCCTTCAGCGGCTGCCATAGGCCTGGTCGAGCAGGCCGCCGGCGGCGAAATGCTCTTTCTGGATCTTGTCCCAGCCGCCGAAGACGTCTTCCACGGTCAGCAGGCGCACCTCGGGGAAGTCGGCCTTGTATTTGGCGGCGACGGCCGCGTCGCGCACGCGGTTGCCGTTCTGTGCGAGGATGTCCTGGCCTTCGGGCGTGTAGAGGAAGTTGAGATAGGTCTTGGCCAGGTCGCGCGTGCCGTGTTCGTCGGCGACCTTGTCGACGATCGCCACCGGGAATTCGGCCAGCAGGCTGACCGAAGGCGTGACCTGCTCGAACTTGTCGTCGCCATACTCCTTGCGGATGCCGCGCGTCTCGGATTCGAAGGTGATCAGCACGTCGCCGATTTCGCGCTGCACGAAAGTGGTGGTCGCGGCGCGACCGCCCGTGTCGAAGATCGGAACATTGTTGAACAGCTTGGTGATGAACTCCTTCACCTTGGCGTCGTCGCCCTTGAAGGCTTCCTTGGCGTAGGCCGTGGCCGCCAGATAGGTGTAGCGCGCATTGCCGGAGGTCTTCGGGTTGGGGAAGATCACCTGCACGTCGTCGCGCACCAGATCGTTCCAGTCCTTGATGTGCTTGGGGTTGCCCGCGCGGACAAGGAACGAGGGCAGCGAGTAGAAGGGCGAGGCGTTGTCGGGAAAATCCTTCTGCCAGTCGGCGGATACGAACCCCTTCTTGACCAGGAAATCGATGTCGGTGACCTGGTTGAAGGTGACGACATCGGCGCCAAGGCCCTCGGCGATGGCGCGCGCTTGCGCCGAGGTGCCCGCATGCGACTGGTCGACGGTCACGCCCGGATGCCCTGATATGAAGGCCTTGTTGACCTGAACGAACAGTTCGCGGCCGACGTCATAGGAGGCATTGAGCAGCTTGTCGGCCGACCAGGCTTGGGAGGACGCGAGGAACAGGCCGGCGACCGTGGCAATGCCGAGGAAAAATCGCTTCATGAAAAGGGCTCCGGATGCAATGTGTTAATCGCGCAACCATAGCCGTGGCGCATGGGGCACGGCGAGGTATGCACGAGGGTTCCGCGCCCTTGCCGCGAGAAAAGATATGATCGACAGAACGAGTCCTTAGAATTTTATTTCAGGTGACAATTGTTTCGGTCTGTATTCCTTGTGCAGGGCGATCATTTGGCATATACATATGGCATATACAAACGGAGGCAACCGTGCCACAGCACCGGCATACAACCGCGTCGCCTCCGAAGGAGGCCAAGCTCTTCCGCAACAACCGCAGCCAGGCGGTGCGTATTCCCGTCGAATTCGAGCTCCCCGGTGACAAGGTTCTGATCAGCCGCGAAGGCGACCGCCTTGTCATCGAGCCGCTCCGCAAACCAGGCCTTGCCGCGCTGCTCGCCCAATGGGCGAAAGAGCCACCGCTTGGTCCTGAGGACGACTTTCCCGGGATCAAGGATGCGCCTGTTGAAGCCGAGGACATTTTCTGATGCGGTTCATGTTGGATACAAACGTCATTAGCGACATGATCCGAAACCCGGCCGGCAAGGCTGCCAGTGCAATGGTGCGCGAAGGTGACGCCGCTGTTTGCACCAGCATCGTCGTCGCCTCCGAATTGCGACATGGCTGCGCCAGGAAGGGATCGGCCAAGCTGCTCAAGAAGGTCGAGGATCTGCTGGCCGAGATCCCTGTATTGCCGCTCGACGTACCGGTGGACGCTGAATACGGCGCGCTTCGCGCCGAGTTGGAGGCCGCTGGCCAACCCATTGGCCACAATGACCTTTTTATTGCCGCTCACGCCTGCGTGTTGGGCACCACGTTGGTGACGGCCAATGTGGGGAAGTTCGCCCGGATACGGAAGCTGAAGGTCGAGAACTGGCTGGAATAGCGCCTGACCCGAAAGATCAGGCCGCCGGAAACAGCTTCCAGCGCCCCGGACGGAACGCCACCCGGCTTTTCTGTGCCGCCGGGTGATCGACGGGCAGTTCGATCTCGACCCGCTGGCGGTCGCCGCCGATCTCGAGCTCCACCCGGCGCGTGCCGGCGACGCGGCGGCTGGCGGCGACCGTGCCGGCGATGCAGCCGCTGCAGCCGTCCAGCAACTCGACGTCGTGCGGGCGAAAATAGAGCGTTGCATCACCCTCGGGCGCGTGCGGCGCCGCAAGCCCGATGGGGCGATCAGCGAGCCAGATCTCGCCATTCTCGACCTTGACGGGAAGCGAGCTCGATTCACCGATGAAGCCGTAGACGAAGGGCGAGTTCGGCGTGTCGTAGATATCGTCCGCCGTGCCGACCTGCTCGATGCGGCCCTGGCTCATCACCACGACGCGGTCGGCAAGCTCCAGCGCCTCTTCCTGGTCGTGGGTGACGAAGACGGTGGTGTGGCCGGTGCGATCGTGGATCTCGCGCAGCCAGCGGCGCAGTTCCCGGCGGACCTGCGCATCGAGTGCGCCGAACGGCTCGTCGAGCAGCAGCACCTTGGGCTCGATCGCCATGGCGCGGGCGAGCGCGACACGCTGGCGCTGGCCGCCGGACAATTGGGCCGGATAACGCTTTTCGAGGCCAGAAAGCTGAACGAGATCGAGAAGCTCGGAGGCACGGCGGCGGATTTCCTGCGCCGGCGGCCGCGAGGATCCATGCCGGACCTTGAGCCCGAAGCCGATATTGTCGGCCACCGTCATGTGCCGGAACAGTGCATAGTGCTGGAACACGAAGCCGACATTGCGCTCCTGGATCGACTTCTGCGAAGCGTCCTCGTCGCCGAAGAAGATCTTGCCGCGCGTCGGCCGTTCCAGCCCTGCGATCAGCCTGAGCAGCGTCGTCTTGCCGGAGCCGGACGGGCCCAGCAGCGCGATCAGTTCACCCGACTTGATGTCGAGCGATACGTCATGGAGCGCTGGAAACCGCTCAAACTCCTTGCGCACGTTGGCAACGCGAACTTCCATACAAATCCCTCTGTCAGTGTCCGCGCGTCGCGGCGAGTTCGGCGCCGTAGCGCATCTCGAGCAGTGTTTTCAAGACCAGTGTGACGAGCGCCAGCCCGGCAAGCAGTGAGGCGACGGCGAAGGCGCCGACGGCATTGTACTCGTTGTAGAGGATTTCGACATGCAGCGGCATGGTGTTGGTCAGGCCGCGTATGTGACCCGAAACCACCGAAACCGCGCCGAATTCGCCCATGGCGCGGGCGTTGCAAAGCAAGACGCCGTAGAGCAGCCCCCATTTGACGTTGGGCAGCGTGACGTACCAGAAGGTCTGCCAGCCATTGGCGCCGAGCGAGAGCGCCGCTTCCTCATCGCCATTGCCTTGCTCCTGCATCAGCGGGATCAGTTCGCGGGCGACGAAGGGGAAGGTGACGAACACGGTGGCCAGCACGATGCCGGGCACGGCGAACAGGATCTGGATGCCATGTGCCTTCAGCCACTCTCCGAGCAGCCCCTGGGCGCCGAACAGAAGCACGTAGACCAGACCCGAGATGACCGGCGAGACCGAGAAGGGCAGGTCGATCAGCGTGGTCAGGAAGGCCTTGCCCTTGAACTCGAACTTGGCGATGGCCCAGGCGGCGGAGATGCCGAAGACGACGTTGAGCGGCACCGAGATAGCCGCGACGAGCAGTGTCAGGTGAATGGCCGAACGCGCATCCGGTTCGCCCAGCGCTTGCGTATAGGCACCGATGCCTTTCGCCAGCGCCTCATGGAAGACAATGATCAGCGGCAGGAGCAGAAAGACGCCGAGGAAGGCAAAAACGATCGCCATCAGCACGGCCTGTGCCGGCCGGCTTTCGGTCACCGCCGCCGAGCGGCTCTCATGGTAGGGCTCGTAGGATTTGATTTCGGGATCAGCCATAGCGCTTGCGGCTCCATGTCTGCACGAGATTGACGACCAGAAGCATGACGAACGACAGAGCGAGCATGATCGCCGCGATCGCGGTCGCCGCCGGATAATTGTACTCCTCCAGCCGGATGACGATCAAAAGCGGAGCGATCTCGGATCTGTAGGGCAAGTTGCCGGCGATGAAGATGACCGAGCCGTATTCACCGACGCCGCGCGCGAAGGCCAGCGAAAAGCCGGTGATGATGGCCGGCGCCAGGCCCGGGAACAGCACGCGGGTGATGATCTGGAAGCGGTTGGCGCCAAGCGTCGCGGCGGCCTCCTCCACCTCCTTGTCGATTTCTTCCATGATCGGCTGCACGGTGCGCACGACGAAGGGCAGGCCGATGAAGACCAATGCGATGACGATGCCGAGCGGCGTGTAGGCGACCTTGATGCCGAGCGGCATCAGCAGTTTGCCGATCCAGCCGTTCGGCGCGTAGAGCGTGGTCAGCGCGATACCGGCGACCGCGGTCGGCAGCGCGAAGGGCAGGTCGACCATGGCGTCGACGATGCGGCGGCCGGGGAAGCGGTAGCGCACCAGCACCCAGGCGACGAGCGTGCCGAAGACGACATTGACGGCGGCCGCCAGAAAGGCGGTGCCGAAGCTGATTTCCAGCGCATTGATGGTGCGCCGATCGCTCGCGATCGCCCAGAATTCAGCCCAGCCGAGAGAGGCCGAGCGCCAGATCAGCCCGGACAGCGGAATGAGGATGATGAGGGTGAGGTAGGCAAGCGAGAAGCCGAGCGTCAATCCGAAACCCGGAATGACACTCGGCTGCTTGAACCGCCACCCCGCCTGCGCGGGTGCTGTCGTCATGAAGCTCTGGATTGTCCCTTCTTATTCAACCGGACTCTGCCTGAAGAAAGCCCATTGGCGAGCTTCCTCAGCACAACCGAACCTTACTGGGCCGGCTTGTAGATCTGGTCGAATATACCACCGTCGCCGAAATGATAAGGCTGTGCCTTCTTCCAGCCGCCGAAAAGCGGATCGTCGATCGAGATCAACTTGATATCGGGGGTCTTGGGCAGATCCGCCGGTGCGACGAGTTCTGGCTTGGCCGGACGATAATGGTTCTTTGCGATGATCGTCTGGCCTTCCTTGGAATAGAGCCAGCCGAGATAGGCTTCGGCCACCTTGCGCGTGCCCTTGGCATCGACATTGGCGTCGACGATCGCCACCGGCGGCTCGGCTAGGATCGACGTCGGCGGATAGACGATCTCGAAATTGTCGGCGCCGAATTCGTCGAGCGCCAGATAGGCATCGTTTTCCCAGCCGATCAGCACGTCGCCGATGCCCTTTTGCGCGAAGGTGACGGTCGAGCCGCGCGCACCGGTGTCGAGAACCGGGGCATTGGCGTAGAGCTTGCCGACGAATTCCTTGGTCTTGGCCTCGTCGCCGCCGTCATGGGCGTTGGCGTAGGCCCAGGCGGCCAGGTAGTTCCAGCGTGCGCCACCCGAGGTCTTGGGGTTGGGGGTGATCACCTGGGTGCCGTCCTTGACGAGGTCATTCCAGTCGTGGATCCCCTTGGGATTGCCCTTGCGAACGAGGAAGATGATGGTCGAGGTGTAAGGCGCTGAATTGTTTTCGAATTTCTTGCGCCAGTCGGGATTGATCTTCTTCGACTTCGAGACGATCGCGTTGATGTCGCCCTCGAGCGCCAGCGTGACCACATCGGCATCGAGGCCGTCGATCACGGCGCGGGCCTGGGCGCCCGATCCGCCATGCGACTGCTGGATCGTCACCGTTTCGCCGGTCTCGGCTTTCCAATGGGCGACGAAAGCCTCGTCATAGGCCTTGTAGAGCTCGCGTGTCGGATCGTAGGACACGTTGAGGATGGTGGTGTCGGCGAACGCGAAACCGAGCGTGCCGAACTGGACAGATGTGGCGACCAGTGCGCCGAGCAGTTTCCTGAAATGAGGTTTGGTCATTTCTGCCTCCGTTGAACCCGCGCCAAATCTAGCGAATTGATAGAAATTAGATGCACCGAATGTTCCCTTTTTTGCCCTCCTGAAGAAAATATTCGACGGTCTTCCGCCATGTCGGGAAATATTTTCCTCGCCGACACTCCGCGCGGACTCGACGTCCTATCTAGGGATGCCCGATGCCGAGGCAAGGCCGCATTCGGTTCGATCCCGCGGGTTATTCGGCGCTTACCGGAAAATCGAAACGCTGGTTTGGAAAGGGCTCGTGCCCGAGCGTAAAATGCCACCATTCGCGGGCGTAGTTCTTGAAGCCGCCGGTGCGCATGGCATCGACGAGCATCTTGCGGTTTGCCGCCGCTTCATTGCCGAGCGGACGGTGCGCGGTCTCGCTCATTGGGTCGAAGCAGTCGAAACCGGTGCCGAAATCGAGCGTATGGGCATCGGTGACGCCACAGGCCGGTTTGGAGACCGCCGGACCGCCGGCCCGCGCAATCGCGACATCGACGGTTGAGCCGCGCGAATGGGTCGACAGCTCACCGACATAGCCCTTGGCGATGAGGTCGCCGCGCTTGACCTTCGGATACCATTGCGGATCGGGCGGACCGCCCGCGCGCGTCCATTCGCCCATGTCGGCGACGGCGCGGGCAGGGCGGTAGCAATCGAACACGACCAGGGTCAGGCCTTTCGCGGCCATCGCCTGCTGGATACCGGCAAGAGCTTGCGCCGCCTGCAAGGTGAGAATGCAGACCGGCGCCTCGTAGCCATTCACCTTGCGGTGAAGGAAATCGTCGGGTCCGGCGTAACGGATGTCCTGGCGGATGGACGGATCGATATCGGCGAGCCGAACGAAGCCGGCGGAAAGGGTATCGGCATGTGCCTGGGGAACTAAAGCCCCAAGCGCCAGTGCGCAAAAGCCAACGCGCTGAATCGCCTGGCGCATTCTATTCAAGGAGTGCGTTCACTCGACGAACACCTTTACGCTGGCCGCCCGCCCCACGGCGTCGATGACAGTCAGCGTCGAATAGCCCGCGCCGTCGGGCAGCCAGGTCGCGGTGCGGCGGCGGTCGATGCCAGTGAGCGGCTTGCCGTTGGCCAGCCAGCGGAATGGCGCACGGCCGCCTTGCAGTTTCAGCACAAGCGGCGAGGCATCTGCCGAATTCGTGGCGAGATCGACGCGGGCGCCGTCCGGCGGGAAGATGATGGTTGGGGCGGGCTCGGTGGGCGTGGCCTGCACCAGCCCGTCGGCACCGGCGCCAAAGCGGGCGAGCGTCACCGGCAGATCCTCGCGCTTGGGGGTGAAGGCACCGGGCGGCTTGCCCGGCAGCGGCACGGTGGCGAGGCCGGAACGGACAAAGCCCTCGAACAGGATCGGGGCGGCCGAGACATAGCCGGAGAGGCCCGGCACGGCGCTGGCATCGGGGCGGCCGACCCAGACGCCCAGCACATAGCGGCCGTCGAAGCCGACCGACCATGCGTCGCGGTAGCCGTAGGATGTGCCGGTCTTGTAGGCGATACCGCGCTGCAAGGCGCCTTCCGGCGGTTTCACGCCCGACAATATGTCGATGATCTGCCAGTTCGCCTGCTCGTTGAGGATGGTGGCAGTGGTGCGTTCGGCATTGGCCGGCTCGGTGCCGTCATGCAGCGTGTGCGTCTTGCCGCCATTGGCGAGGCCCGTATAAAGCTGGACGAGATCGCGCAGCGTCACGCCAACGCCGCCAAGGCCGATGGCCAGGCCGGGCGCCTCGTTGATCGGCAGGATCGGGTTGACCCCGGCCTGGCGGAAGCGTGCTGTCAGCCGGGCCGGGCCGACCGCGTCGAGCACGCGGATCGCCGGCACGTTGAGCGACAGTTGCAGCGCCTGGCGGATCGAGACATCGCCTTGGTAGCCCATGTCGAAGTTCTTGGGCCTGTAGCCGCCGAAATCGACCGGGCTGTCCTCGATCAACGTTTCCTGCGCCACCAGTCCCTGCTCGAAGGCGAGGCCATAGATGAACGGCTTCAGCGTCGAGCCGGGCGAACGCACGATCTTGGTCATGTCGATCCAGCCGGAGCGGCTGGAATCGAAGAAATTGGCCGAGCCGACTTCGCCGAGGATGTCGCCGGTTCGGGAATCGGCCAGCACCATGGCGACGGAGAGGCGCGGCCCGAGCTTGGCGGCGGCGTCGCGTGCCACCTGTTCCAGTCCTTGCTGGACGCTTTTGCGGATCGTCAGCTTGAGCGGCTGGCCGGGAACGGCCCGGGGCAGCATCGCGTAGGCGGCGTGCGCGGCGAGCGCCGGCAGAGTCCGGCGCAGGCCCGACACGTCGTCGAGGGCGGCGCGTGCCGCCTCGCGTTCGCCGATCAGGCCTGACGAAACCATGCGGGTCAGCACCCGGTCGCGGGCGGCGTGAGCGATTTCGAGATTGCGGTCGGGCCGCCGCCTTTCCGGCAATTGCGGCAGCGCGACGAGCAAGGCGGCTTCGGAGACGGTGAGCCGCTTTGGCTCCTTGCCGAAATAGGCGAGCGAAGCGGCGCGCACGCCTTCGAGATTGCCGCCATAGGGCGCCAGCGTGAGATAGCGTTCGAGGATCTCGCGCTTGGACAGCCGCCGCTCGATCTGGATGGCGCGCAGCATCTGCTTGACCTTGGAGCCGAGGCTGCGGCTTTCGCGCGGCTCGATCAGGCGCGCAAGCTGCATCGACAGGGTCGAGCCGCCGGAGACGATGTGGCCGCTGGTTGCGAACTGGCCGGCGGCTCTGCAAAGCGCCAGCACGTCGACACCCTCATGGTCCCAGAAGCGCTTGTCCTCATAGGTGACCAGCATGTCGACGAACTGCTTGTCGACCTGGTCGAGACGGGTTTCGAGCCGCCAGTAGCCGTCCGGCGTGGCGAAGGCGCGCAACAGTTGGCCGTCACGATCCTGGACTTCGGTGGAGACAGTCAGCGTCGCGGGCAATGGCGGCGGGAAAGCGCGGTCGAGTTCCCAGAGAGAGGCGACGGAAAGGGCGAGAATGCCGGTGACGGTTGCTACGGTTGTGGCGGCACGGCGGAGAAGTTTTCTTGAAAGCATGGCGCTGCCCCTCATTGCCCTGCCGGGCATTTCTCCCCGTATAGAGACGGGGAGAAAGAGGCCTGCGCGGAGGTTTTCGCCAATTTCCAAAGTTGCAGAACAGTTGCCGACGATCGGGACAGTTCCCTTCTCCCCGTCACTATACGGGGAGAAGGTGCCGGCAGGCGGATGAGGGGCAGCGCCATCGTCCTGTTCATGTTCGTCGGCAACATCTTACGGCGCCTTGATCTCCATCATGCCGGTGGCGGTGCGGGCCGAATATTGCGGCCGGTACATGTCTTCCACCGTCGCCGCCGGATGGGCGTAGGTACCCGGGGTCACGGCGCGCACGACATAGGCGAGCGTCAGATTATGGTCATGGTCGCCGTCGGCCGGGTTGAATGCCGCGACGAAACGGTCGTCGCGGAATTCGAGGTGAGCGGCGTCGGTCTGTGCCAGCCAGGAGAAGTTCGTCAATTGGGCGCTGGAGACCAGGCCGGGATTGTCGATCTCGAAGCCGGCCGGCAAGAGGTCGGTGACCAGCAGGCGCGACGGCCAGCTGTTCTGCTCGGTGACCTTGAGCACGACGACATAGCGCTCGTTCTGGGTTGCCTCCGTCACATTGGCTTCCGTGCCATCGAGCTTGTAGTAGGTACGGCTGATGGTGAAGCCGTCGCCGCCGGCCGGCAAGGGCTGGATCGGCGACGCCACGCTGGTGACGACGGCCTGCAGCGGGGTCTTGCCGGTGTTGGCGATTTCGAGCGGGCTGTCCACCAGCTCGGAGCCGTTGACCTGGTTGGAATAGCCGCCTGAATGCGGCGCGCCGTTGACGGTCAGGGTGATCGAATCATTGCCTTCCTTCAGCGCGCGGGCCGCCAGCAGCATCCAGGAATCGTCCTGGGTGCTGGTCCAGCGGGCTTCGGCGCGTTCCCTGGTCACCAGCTTGACCAGCTCCGGCACGATCGTCGACACGGGCTTCGATTCCGCCGCCAGCGACAGCATCGCCGCGCCGTCACGCAGCGCCGAGCCGTAGTCGGAGCGGTACCAGTCGTAGTCGCTGCTCGACTTGGCGAGCTGCAGCGCAGTCTTGAACGTCGCTTCCGAGCGCTGCGTGTCGCCATAGAGCGCAAGGCTCGCCGCCAGCTGGGCAACGGCCATCGGGCTCGAGAAGGCCTCGAGCTGGGTGTCGGCATAGTAGCGCAGGTCGCCGATCGAGGCCTTCTTGTTGCGGGCCAGAACGTAGAGGGCGTAGGCGATCTCGCTGCCGCGGTCCTGTACGCTCTGGTCATAGCCGAGCGAGTTCTGCAGATTGCTCAGCGCCTGGTTCATGGCCAGAGCCGGCACGTCGTATTTCTGCTCGCGCGCCCTGGTCAGGAACTCGCTGACATAGGCGTCCAGCCATAGATCGCCGGAGCCCGGGCCCCACAGGCCGAAGCTGCCGCTCGAGGACTGATAGCTCAGCACCTTGTAGATGGCATCCTGGATGCGGCCGTGAAGGTCGGGGTCGCTTTCCATGCCGATGCCCGAGGCCAGCTCGTTGACATAGAGAAGCGGCATGGCGCGGCTGGTGGTCTGCTCGGCGCAACCATAGGGGTAGCGGTCGAGCGTCATCAGGAGCGAGGGCACGTCGAAGGCTGCCGCCTGCGATACGCCGACGCTGACGGAAGCGCCGTCGAGCAGGCTTGCCGCAAGCAGTTCCTTGTCGACACGCAGCGCGCCGCCATTGCCCTTGAGGTCGACCACAAGCCGCGTGGTGACCGGCAATTGCGCCGGACGTACCGGCACATAAAGCGTCTGCTCGACCTTGGTGCCGTCGGCGTGCGCAAGCCTGATGGTGAGCGAGGCATTGCCCGCCGTCTTCGCGATCAGCGGCACGGTCAGCGTCTGGCGCTTGCCCTGGGCGAGCGTCAGCTTCTGGGGCAGGGGCTTGTCGCCGGTCGACAGGTCGCCGGTCGTGTCGATCGAGAAGGCATAGTCGCCGGCCGGACCGTCGGTGTCGGCCACGTCGAGCCGCATGACGGCGTTGTCGCCAGGCGCCAGGAAGCGTGGCAGGCCGGCGGTGATGACCACGGGGTCCCGCACGATCACGTCCGACTGGGCATGGCCGACCGCTTCCTTGGTCCAGGCGACGGCCATGACGCGCACGGTGCCGTTGAACTGCGGGATATCGAAGTCGATCCGTGCCTTGCCGTCGGCGTCGAGCTCGACCGGGCCGGAGAAGAAGGCGACCAGCTTTTCAGTCGGCGGGCTGCCTTGCGCCTGCATGTTGGCGCCGTCACCGCCGGTCCTGAGCTTGCCGGTGGTGCCGAGCGACCCATCGATCAGGCGGCCATAGATGTCGCGGATCTCCATGCCCAGCATGCGCTGGCCGAAGAACCAGTTCTCCGGATCCGGCGCCTTGTAGTTGGTCAGGTTGAGGATGCCGACATCGACGGCGGCAACCATGACATAGGCGTTGGTGCCCGGCTGCACGCCGGCCACGGAAACCGGGATCGACAGTTGCTGGCGCGGCATCGTCTTGTCCGGCGGTGTCAGGGTGACGGCGAGCTTCTTCGAGCCCGGATCGACCGTCAGCCATTTCACGCCGATGGCGCGGGCCGGCATGCGCGTCTCCTGCGCATCGCCCGGCCGGAACAGGGTCGCCGTGACATAGGCGCCGGCGCCCCAATCGTCGCCAACCGGAATGTCGACGGTACCGCCGCCGGCCGGAACGGTCGCCGTGATGGTCTTCAAGAGCTTGTCGGAACCGATATTGACCAGAAGTTCGCCGGCAAAATGCGGCGAGACTTTCAGCTTGGCCACTTCGCCCGCGGCATAGTTGTCCTTGTCGAGGGCGATCTCCAGTCCGTCAGGCGTTTCGGTGGTCGTCGAGGCGACATACCAGCCGGCGTCGAATTCATAGCTGGTCGCCGGCCCCTCGGGGTCCGAGGTCTCGACCTCGAGCCGGTACTGGCCCCAGTCGACCGGCACGGAGACGGTGGCGTCGCCATCGGCGTTGAGGTCGACCTGGCCGTTGGCGATCGACTTGGTGAAGGTAACCGGCTCGTAGTTCCACGAATTGTTGGAGCGGTACCATTGGTAATTGCGTTCGACCTTGACCAGCGTCCACTGCGCGCCCTTCAGCGCCTCGCGCTTGCCATCAGGGTCGACGGCGATCAGGCTGAACTTGGCCGTGCCGCCCTGCGGCACTTCACCATCGGCGAAGTCCGGTCTGATGCCGATCATATGGCCTTGCGGGCGGATGCCGATGTTGAGCGAGCGTTCGATGGCGCGGCCACCGGTTTCGCGCATGCGCACCGTCACCTTGCCGTCGACCAGCTTGGTGGTCGAGGGCAATTGATCGACGGAGATCGGGAAGGTCGCCTTGCCGTCATCGCCAACCACGGGCAGGTTGGTGAGCGGCGTTACCGTCGGCTCCGCCGACTGCTCGTCGGCGAGGCCGAAGGAAAAGTTGGGGAAGCGGTCCCAGTCGCGCGACGTCGACAGCGTCAACTCGCCTTCCAGCGCCAGGCCCGCCGCCGGCGCGCCATAGAGGAAGCGGCCGTCAATGTTGATGTTGGCGGTTTCTCCCCGCGCGATTTCCTGCTTGTCGGCCTTCATGTCGAATTCGATGCGATCCGGCACGAAATCCTCGACCAGGAACATCTGGCTGGCGACCGCCGGCTGCTTCGGGTCGGTGTGGATCGATACCGACCAGGTGCCGCGCATGGCGTTGGGTTCAAGCGGCAGGTCGACGGCATGGCCGCCGGCCGAGGCGCCGTCGCTGACGATGCGGCGATCCTCGACGCCGTCGGGGCGCGAGAAGATGAAGGTGAGCGGCAGGTTCTCGACCGCCTTGGCGGCGCCATCACGGGCAAGGGCCGCGACATGGACATCCTCGCCGGCGCGGTAGATGCCGCGCTCGGTCCAGGCATAGACGTCCAGCGCACCGGGCGCCGCGCGCCCGGTGACGCCGCGGTCGGACAGGTCGAAGCCGGCCTTGGACATGTCGAGGAAGACGAAATCATTGTCGCCCTGCTTGGCCATCAGCACGGCCGGCACCATGCCGCCGTCGCCGCGTGTCAGGCCGGGATTGAAGACGGCGTGACCGTCGGCATCCGACGTCGCGGTGCCGAGAACCTCGTTGTTGCGGGCAACCAGCGTCAATTCGGCGCCGGCGATCGGCTTGGCGGAACCCAGCGAACGGGCAAAGACGTTGAGCCCGTCCTGGCCGGTATAGGTCGACAGGCCGATGTCGGAGACGACGAACCACTGCGTGGCCATCGAATTGTAGTCGTCGCTCTTGCCGTTGACGGCCTGGGCGGTCAACACATAGACGCCGGGCTTGCGTTGCGGCAGCGCTTCGTCGACCGGGAAGGACGTGGTGACCTCCTTGTTGAGGTCGTTGACTATGTCGAGCTGACCTTGCCAGACCGGCGCGCCCATCTGCTCGGAAATGTTGGAGATGTCATAGCCGTCGAGCTGGTGCAGGAACTGGTAGCCCGACAGAAGCTGCGCGAGCGACCGGTCGCCGATGCGGTAGAGCTTCATTTCGGCGGCGTTCATGTTGACGGTGACGACCGGAATGCCACGGCGCGCGCCGGCCGGCAGCACGAAGCTGTCGCCGGTGAAGCGGGCGGACGGAGCGCGATCCTGCACATAGATCGACAGCACCACGGGTGCGGCGGTCACTTCGCCAATTGCCGCCGGCAGGCCGGCGCGGAAGGTAACGTCGTAGTGCTGGCCGTGTTCGAGCCCTTCGACGCAGATCTGCTTGTCCTTGGCCTCGACGCCCTTCGGCGGAGCGTTGTCGACTGTCACGAACTGCGCGTAGTCGACACCGGTCTTGACCAGTTCCTCGGAGAATTGCGCGCAGATGCGCGGCGCGCTTGTGTCGGCATCGACGCTGTGGTCGATCACGCGGAAACCCTTGCGGGCCTTCAGATCGGCATAGTCGGCCTGGACGGCCGGCGACGTGACCAGCGCAAGGCTCGCCTCATAGGCCTGCAGCGCCGGCCGGTATAGATCGCGCCTGTCGAGGCCGGCGCCGAGCTGCGCCAGCACGTCGGCGCGGGTCTTGGTGGTGCGTAAGAGCTTGTAGGCGTTGAAGGCGGCCGAAGTGGCGTTCATCGGCAAGGTAGACGTTTCGGAGGTGTTGGCGGCGGGCTGCACGGCCAGCGTTTCGCGCGCCAGATTGAGCCAGAGCTGGCCATCATCGGGCATCACCGAGACAGCGGCCTCGTATTTCTGCATGGCGGAGCGATGGTCGCCGGTCTGCACGGCCTGCTCGGCGGAGCTGATCAGGGCCGCCATGCCTTCGGTCGGCTTGTCATAGGCCGGGCCAAGCAGCCTGTTGCGGTATTGCTGCGCCTGATCGGCCATCCAGTTGGGGAAGAAGGCGAGTTCCGGCGGCGCGCCGATATCCGGATCGCCGTCAATGTTGACGATCTTGCCGGCAACTGCTCCGTTGAACGGCTTCAGCTGGTTGTAGTCGGATTTGAGGAAGCACCATTTGGCCTTGGTGTTGTAAGTGAAGGCGCGGCAGGCAGGGTCGCCAAGGCATGTTGTCTTGCACTGGTCGAGGGTGACATTCTGGTCGGATCGCAGGTCGAAGCCGAAATAATCGGAATTGTCGGTCGTTGCGATTCGCCGGGCCTCGGCCGCTTGCGCGACGTCGTTCCAGGCCAAGGCATTGGCCCAGGCGAAGAAAAGAAGGATCAGAATCGACAGACCACGAGCCGTGCGCATTGCCATAACACCCTCCAGACAAGTGCAGACGTCCCGGCATGTTCAAGCTTCAGTCGAGCTTGTCAACGCGCGGACGCGGCAGGCTCCACCTGCCAACGGTTTATTTTCCGGCCAAGGACCGGTATGCGGACAGTAACCTCCATAGGACAGGGGATCACGCTTTCTTGCGGAAACGCAGAAGGTGTGAATTCCAAGCCCGTCCTATTTCAGACAATTGGATTGTGGCCCCTTTACGTGCGCTTCAGAACTTCATTCCAATTTTAGTTTTGTAACCTAGGTTGTCTTAATGCCAGCGCATGAAAAGCAGATGTCAGGAGGGACCGCGCCAGGGCGCGTTCTTTCGCGCGCCCTGCTTTTGGCCATGATCTGCTCGACCGTGCTGGGCGCCGAATCAAGGTCCGCGGCTGCGTTCGAGCTTTTCGGAATCAAGCTTTGGGGCTCGTCCAACGACGAGGACGCCGACATTGTCGACCCGCTGCGCTATGCCGTGACCATCACGGTGCCCGATGCGGACAAGGATCTTGTCAAGAAGCTCGAGAACGCCTCGGCGTTGAAGGGCGACGAGGATCGGCCGGTCTCCGGCTCGCTCGGGCTGATGGCGAAGGCGCGCAGCGACCGCGAACAGCTGGTCGCCGCGCTTTATGCCGATGCCCGCTACGAAGGCGTGGTCACCATCACCATCGACGGCAAGCCGCTCGACGAACTACCGCCGGACGCCGAATTCAAGGGCCCACAGCCTATTCCAGTGGCGATCAATATCGCGACCGGCCCCAAGTTCACTCTCGGCGATATCAGGCTGAAAGGGGACGCGGCGGGGCTGATGAGCGCCGATTACGGCCTGATATCGGGCGGCGACGCCGGGTCGGGCGCGGTGCTGAAGGCCGAGGCGCTGATCGTGCGCACGTTGAAAGAACAGGGCAGGCCGCTCGCCAAGGTGACCGGCCGGCAGATCGTCGCCGACCATGCCACCTCGACGCTCGACGTGACGCTGACGGTCGCGGCAGGCCCCGTCGCCGGCTATGGCGCGACCACGGTGGAAGGCACCGAGAAGGTCGACCGCGACTTCACCGAATACATGACCGGGCTGAAGCGCGGCCGGCAGTACTCGCCGCAGGAGATCAGCGATGCGCGCGACAGGCTGCTGGCGCTCGAGGTTTTCAACAGCGTGACCTTCAAGGAGGCCGACAAGCTCGATGCCGACGGCAACATTCCGATCGGCGTCCAGGTCAGCGAGCGCAAGCCGCGCTATTTCGGCCTCGGCGGCACCTTCTCGAACACGGAAGGCCTCGGCCTGGAAGGCTATTGGGGACACCGCAACCTGTTTGGTCACGCGGAAAAGCTGCGCATCGATGGCGCCATCAGCGGCATCGGCAGCAACAATCTGTCCGATCTCAACTACAATGCCGGCATCATGTTCGAGAAACCCGGCGTGATCGGGCCGGCGTCGAAGTTCTTTGCCGGCGTGAAGACCGTACTCGAGCATCCCGACGCCTACGACCATTTCTCGGTCAAGGGCAGCACCGGCCTTTCCTACGAGCTTGACAAGAAGCAGACCGTCTCGGCGGAGGTGGCGCTCGACTATTCCAGGATCACGGATGCGTTCGGCAAACACACCTACCTCATCGCCAGTGTTCCGCTGCAATATGTCTATGACAACAGGGACAGCAGGCTGAACCCGACCAGGGGCTTCCGGGTGCTGGCCTATGCCGAGCCGAGCTACGACATCATGAGCGGGGCCGCCTTCCTCAAGCTCAAGGGAGAGGGATCGGCCTATCAGTCGCTGGATACGGCCTCGAAGTTCGTGCTGGCCGAGCGCGTCGCCGTCGGCTCGATCGTCGGCACCGGGCTCGAGAACGTTCCGGCCGACCGGCGCTTCTACTCCGGCGGCGGCGGTTCGGTGCGCGGCTATGCCTATCAGGGCATCGGCCCGAAAGACTTCACCGGCCAGCCGATCGGTGGCCTGTCCTTCTTCGAGACCTCGGTGGAGATGCGCATCGCCGTCACCGACACGATCGGCATCGTGCCGTTCGTCGACGCCGGCACGGTGTCGACGAAGTCGGTTCCGAACTTCTCCGACGTCAAGGTCGGCGCCGGCGTCGGCCTGCGCTATGTGACGCCATTCGGGCCGCTGCGCATCGATGCCGCGGTGCCGCTCAACCGCGATCCCAGTGATCCGCATTTCGGCATCTATGCCGGCATCGGGCAGGCGTTCTGACATGAAGACGGTCCGGCGCATCCTTCGCATTGTTCTCTACACGCTGCTGATTGTTGTCGCGGGCGCGATCGGCGCACTCGTTGTCCTGACCAAGACCGAGCGCGGACGCGACAATCTCGCCGGCATCATCTCGCGGCTGGCCTCGAGCGACGACCGCAAGGTCACGGTCAGCGGCATCGACGGCATCTGGTCGGGCGCGCTCAGCGTCGATCATGTCGTGCTGGAAGACCGCAACGGGGCCTGGCTGGTGGCGCGCAAGGTCGCCGTCGACTGGTCGCCGCTGGCGCTGCTGTCGAAGAGCTTCAGTGCCGACCGCATCGCGGCCGAGCGCATCGAATTGGCACGCCTGCCGGTGGCCGGGACGCAACAGCCGGCGCCGAGCGGCGGCACGGCGACGCTGCCGGTTTCCATCGACATCAAGCAGATCGACCTGCCGGAAATCGCGCTTGGCCAGCAGCTGGCCGGCAGCGGCATCGCCGAACTCGCCGCCAAGGGGATGCTCAAGGCCGACGCGGCGCCGCTGGCGGTCGAGACCAGGCTCAACGTCACCCGCCATGATGGCAAGCAAGGCAATGTCGATGCGAATATCCATTTTGCGCCAGCCGACAACAGGCTCGACCTCGAGCTCAAGGCTTCTGAGCCCGCAGGCGGCATCATCGCCAACCTGCTCAAGCTGCCCGATACGCCGCCGGTCGATATAACCGTCTCAGGCACGGGGCCGCTCGCCAACTGGAACGGCATTGCCACGTTCACGGTGGATGGCGAGATCGTCACTCAGCTGACGGGCCGCCATCAGTCGACCGACAAGGGCAGCCACGTCGAGGCCAAGGGTGACGGCGATTTTGCCCGCTTCCTGCCGGAGAACTTGAAGCCGCTGTTTGCCGGCAAGACCAGTTTCGATGTCGCGGGCACCGCGACATCGGCCGGCGGCATCAGTGTCGACCGGGCCAGCATCGAAAGCGATGCCGTGCATGGCACAGCGACCGGCATCGCCGATCCGGCCGGCGCCAGCGACCTGTCCGTGGAAATTGCCGCCAAGGGCGCGCCTGTGCGGATCACCGTGGGAAGTGCCGCGCAACCGATCACGCTGGCGATCAGGAACGCGACCGCGCGCGCGTTCGGCGACGGCAAGGCGCCGATCGTCGATATCGGTGCCTCGCTGGCTTCGGTGGTGGCGGGCGGCACGCAACTGAACGACCTTGCGGCGCAGATCCATTCCGACGGCTTCGATATCCAGAATCGCTCCGGACCGGTCGCCGTCAAGCTGACAGCGGGCGGGCTGAAGACCGACGTGGCGACGCTGGCGCCGCTGGTCACCGGCAAGGTCGATGTCGATCTCGCCGGATCACTGAGCAAGGATGCCATCATCATCGACCAGGGCACGCTGCGTTCCGATGCGCTCAATGCCTCCCTGACGATGACGGTGGCGCTCGCGGACCTGTCGATGCAGCTCAAGATGAATGCCGATGCGGTGTCGACCGCCTTGCCGCCGCAGATCAGCTCGGTGCTCGGCGAGCGGGTGAAATTCTCGGCCGCCGCGACGCGCGATCCGCAAGGGGCTTTCGCCGCCAATTCGATCTCATTGACCTCCGGGACGCTCAGCGCCAGCGGCACCGCCAGCGCGCAAGGCTCCGACATCCAGGCCGACATCAAGGGCACGCTCGGCGACGTTTCGGTGCTGTCGCCGATGGTCGGCGTGCCGGTCGCCGGCGGCGTCGATTTCGCGCTGTCGGCCAGCGGCGCCAGGACAGCCCCGGATTTCACCGTCTCCGCCAATAGCGACAGCCTGACGGCCTCGGGCCGCACGGTGAAGGCGATCAAGCTGACTGCAAGCGGCAAGGCCGACATAGCGAGCCCTTCCGCCGATGTTTCGCTGACCGGCGCCGTCAACGATCAGCCGCTCGATGTCAAGGCGGCGCTGGTGACGAGCAAGGGCAAACGGTCGATCAACGGCTTCCTTATCTCGCTGGGCGACAACAAGGTTTCGGGCGACCTGGCACTGGATGACAAGTTCATGCCCCTGGGCACGCTGACGCTCGCGGCACCCGCAATCGACCAGTTGGCGGCACTCGCCGGGCAGGCGGTGACGGGTGATATAAACGGCACCATCAATTTCGCCAAGGACGGCGAGACGCCATCGGTCACCATCGATGCCAGGAGCACCTCGATCGCGCGTGGCGAGGTGACCGCCAAGGCGATCGCCGTCAACGCGCTGATCGCCAACTATCTCAAGGCGCCGGCGATCTCGGGCACCATCAAGGCTGACTCGGTCACGTCGGGCGCCACCGAGATCAGCGGCATCGGCGTCGACCTGAAGCGCGACGGCGACTGGACCAATTTCACCGGCGGCGCGACGATAGCGGGCATTCCGGCGACAGCGGCCGGCCGGGTCAAGATCGCCCAGGGCACCACCAGCGTCGAGATCGCCTCGGGCGAAGCGACGATGCGCGGCATCAAGGCGGCAATCGCCCAACCCTCGACACTGACCATCGCCAATGGCACCACCAGCATCGAGAAGCTGGCGCTCGACATTGGCGGCGGCGGCGCGGTGACGTTGTCGGGCAGCGCCGGCCAGACGCTCGATCTCGCCGCGCAGTTCTCGGCGCTGCCGGCGGCGCTTGCCAATGATTTTGCGCCCGGCCTCGATGCCGTGGGTACGCTCGGCGGCACGGCGCAGGTGACGGGAACGCCAGCCGCCCCGGACGTTCGGTTCAGCGCGCAGCTTGCCGGCGCCGAAACCAGCCAGACCCGTCAGGCCGGGCTTGGGCCGCTCGCGGTCGATGCTGCCGGCAGCTACACCTTGGCCGGCGGCGTCGCCCTCGACCATGCGACGCTGTCCGGCGACAAGATTTCCGGCACGGCCGCCGGCACCATCAATCCGAACGGCGCCAGCGATTTTGCGCTGGATCTCACCTCGTCCGGCCCCAGCCTGCCGCTGACCGTCGGCAGCGCCGAGAGTCCCGTGAAGATCGAGGTCAAGTCCTTGTCGGCAAAGGTGGCGGGGGAGAGCACCAAGGCTCGCCTGGATGTCTCCGCGATCCTGCCTTCGGTCGTCACCAGCCCGGCGAGGGTGGACGGACTTGTCCTGGCGCTGCATTCGGACGCTTTCGATCTCAAGAACCGCGCCGGAGCGGTTTCCGGCACGGTGTCGGTGGACAAGGTCGGCCTCGACAATGCGGCGATCGCGCCGCTGATCGCCGGCAAGGTCACGGCCGCTCTCAATGCCCGGCTGAGCGCCGATTCCGTCGCGATCGACAGCGGCTCGCTCAAAAGCGATGCGCTCAACAGCCAGGTTGCAGGGCAGGTATCGCTGCGCGACGGCACCATCGACCTCAAGCTCAATGCGGATGCTCCGTCATCGGCCTTGCCGGCCGCGGCGCGCGGCATGCTCGGTGAACGGGCACAGATCAGCGCCACGCTGAAGCGCGATCCCAACGGCAGCATCAATGTCGATGGGCTGAAGCTGGTCTCCGGCGCGCTGACCGCCGGCGGGCAAGCCAGCCTTGCCGACAACAAGCTGGCCGCCGACATCAAAGGCGCGCTGAGCGACATCTCGCTGCTATCCAAGGATGCCAAGGGCGCCATTGCCTTCGCTCTGAACGCCCAGGGGCCAGCCATTGCGCCCGACCTGTCGCTGACGGTCAACAGCGATCGGCTGCTGGTGGCGGAGCGCGAGATCACCGGCCTGAGGCTCACGGCCACCGGCAAGGCCGATGCCGCCAACCCGGCGGCGAATGTGCAACTGACCGGGAATGTCGCGGGACAGGCCCTGCAAGGCAGCGCGGTGCTGGCGACGGCGGACGGCAGGAGCGCCATCAACGGCCTCCTCCTGTCGCTGGGCCAGAACAAGATCTCCGGCGATCTGGCGCTGGACGACAAGTTCGTGCCCGAAGGCACGATCTCGCTCGACCTGCCCGATATAGGCCCGCTCGCCGCGCTGGCGTTGGAAAAGGCCGAAGGCGATGTGCGCGGCACGATTGCCTTCACCAGGAATGGCGCCGCACCCCAGGTTGCCATCAAGGCGGCCACCGCCTCGATCACGCGCGGCGACCTGCAGGCGAAGGCCGTCTCCATCGACGCGCTGATCGCCAACTATCTCGCCGCGCCGGTGATCTCGGGCAAGATCCGTGCCGACAGCGTCATATCGGGCGGCACCGTGATCAGCGGCATCGATGTCGATCTGAAGCGCGATGGCGACTGGACCGGCTTTTCCGGCGGTGCCACGGTCAAGGGCATTCCGGCCAAGGCCGCGGGCCGCGTGAAGGTGGCCAATGGCACGACCACGATCGAGCTCGCCTCGGGCCAGGCGACCATCCAGGGCATCAAGGCGGCGATCGCCCAGGCGTCGACCGTCAGCATCGCCAACGGCACGACGACGCTCGACCGGCTGGTGCTCAATCTCGGCGGCGGCACGGCGACGGTCACCGGCAAGGTCGGGCAGGCGCTCGACATCAATGGGACGCTGGCGCGGGTGCCGATGTCGCTCGCCAACAGCTTCTCGCCGGGCCTCGACGCGGCGGGTTCGATTTCGGGCACGGTGAAAGTGACCGGCGCGCCGGCCAGTCCGGCCGTGGCCTTCAACATCGATGCGACCGGCGTGCAGACGTCGCAGACCCGCGGCGCCGGCGTCGGCGCGGTAAGCGTTTCGTCGTCCGGCACTTTTGCCGGCAACAAGCTGACCTTAAACGCCAATGTCAGCGACGGAGCCGGCCTTGGCCTCAAGGGCGGCGGCACGGTGACGACGGGGGGCACGCCGGCGCTGGTGCTCGACTTCAATGGCGCCGTGCCATTCGGCCTCCTCAGCCAGAAGCTTGCCGCGCAGGGCCTGGCGCTGACGGGAACCGCCAATGTCAATGTCCAGGTGCGTGGCCCCGCGACGTCGCCCGTCATCGGCGGCAGCGTCAGCACCTCGGGCGCGCGGCTCGTCGATGCGCGCTCGGGCCTGGCCGTCAACGATCTCACGGCCGATGTCTCGATCGGCGGCGGCGCCGCCAGGATCAACCGGCTTACCGGAACGCTGTCGACGCGCGGCAGCCTGTCGGCGAGCGGCACGGTCGGCATCGACCCGGCGCAAGGCTTCCCGGCCGACCTTTCGATCAAGCTGACCGACGGCCGCTATACGGATGGACGCGTTGTGACCGCCAATCTCGGCGGCGACCTGACGATCAAGGGGCCGCTGACATCAGCACCGGCGATTGCCGGTACCGTCAATCTCGCCAAGACAGTCATCACAGTTCCGGACAAATTGCCGGGCTCGCTCTCGGCGCTCGACGTCAAGCACAAGAACGCGCCAAGCGCCGTCAAGGCGCAGGACAAGGCGCTGCGCCCGGCGACGACCAGCGGCAAGAGCGGCGGCAGCGGTCTCGCGCTCGATGTCACCGTCAATGCGCCGAACCAGATATTCATCCAGGGCAGGGGCGTCGATGCCGAACTCGGCGGTTCGCTCCGCCTGACCGGCCCGGCTTCTTCGCCGCAGGCGGTCGGCACCTTCACCCTGCAGCGCGGCAGGCTGTCGATCCTCGGCAAGCGGCTGACCTTCACCGAGGGCACTGTCGGCTTCTCCGGTTCGCTGGTGCCCTATCTCAACCTGACGGCGACCACGACGACGACCGGCGCCACCGTCACCATCGTGGTGTCGGGCGAGGCAACCAACCCGAAATTCACCTTCTCCTCGGTGCCGGCGCTGCCGGAGGACGAGGTGCTGGCGCAACTGATCTTCGGCCGGTCGATGTCGAACCTGTCGCCGCTGCAGATCGCGCAGCTTGCCGAAGCCGCCGCGCAATTGGCCGGCGTCGGCGGCTCGACCTCGCTGCTCGAGAACCTGCGCAGCGCCATCGGCGTCGACGATCTCGATGTGACCACGGACAGCAAGGGCGGGACGGCGGTGTCAGCCGGCAAATACCTGAACGACCGCACCTATGTGACCATCCAGAAGGGCGACAAGCCGGGTTCGGGCAAGGCGACCATCGACCTCAATGTCGGGCGTGGCGTCAAGTTGCGCGGCGAGGCGACGGACGCCGGCGAGGCCAAGGGCGGCATCTTCTACGAGAAGGAATATTGAGGGGCTGGCCCTCACCATGGCCGCGGCTGGCGCTGTCGTAACCAGCGCCAATGCCTCAGTTTACTCGCCCGAGGAGATTTGGGCGGAATCTGGGCGCACTAGCAATTTTGCGTCAAGACTGTCGCTATCGCGCGTACCGCTCCCTTTTCAAAGTTGCACATTCCCTAACATGTTCCCATTCCAAGCCATCTTTGACATCATGGCCTGGATGCGGAATGTTAATCGGCGGAAAGCCAACAATGGGAGTTAGTCATGACAATCTATAAAAGTAACGGCGACAGCGTTCCGGATCACATCCTGGCCATGGCCGAAGAAGCCAAGGCGGGAACAGTGGACCGCCGCGAATTCCTGGCGCTTGCCAGCGTCTTCGGTGCGTCGACGGCCATGGCTTACGGTCTGCTCGGCCTCGCCGCCCCGACGCCGGCCAGGGCCGAGGACGTGCAGGGTAAGAAGGGCGGCGTGATCAAGGTCGCCATGTCGGTCAAGGATCCCAAGGATCCGCGCACGGCGGACTGGTCGGAGATTTCCAATGCCGAGCGCCAGGCGCTCGAACCGCTGGTGAAATACACCAAGGAGTACACCTTCGCGCCGTATCTGCTGGCGAGCTGGGACATCAACGACGACGCCACCGAATACACGCTGCATGTGCGGCCAGGCGTCGAATGGAACAATGGCGACAAGTTCACGGCCGACGACGTGATCCACAATTTCACTCGCTGGGCCGACAAGTCCGCCGAAGGCAACTCGATGCCGGGGCGCCTCGGCAGCCTCGTCGATGATACGACCAAGAAGCTGCGCGAAGGCTCGGTCGTCAAGGTTGACGACATGACGGTCAAGCTCAAGCTGACCAAGCCGGATATCGCCATCATCCCGAACCTGTGCGACTATCCCGGCCTCATCGTCCACAAGACCTTCGACGAGAAGGGCGCGAACTTCAAGAACTGCCCGATCGGCACCGGTCCGTTCGAACTCGTGTCCTACGATGTCGGCCAGAAGGTCGTCTACAAGCGCCGCACGACCGGCAAGTGGTGGCAGGGCGAGGCCTTCCTCGACGGCGTCGAGTTTATCGACTACGGCACCGATCCGGCTGCGACGGTTTCGGCCTTCGAATCGGGCGAAGTGCACACCAACCACGAGACGACCGCCGACTACGTCAAGATCATCGAAGGCGTCGGCGCGCCGGCCTCGGAAGTTGTGACCGCGGCCACCGTGGTGTCGCGTTTCAACGTCAACGCCAAGCCTTATGGCGACCAGAAGGTGCGTCAGGCGATGTGCTTGGCCGTCGACAATTCGGTGGTGCTGCAGCTTGGTTACGGCAACGCCGGAACGCCGGCCGAAAACCACCATGTCGCGCCGATCCATCCGGAATATGTCGAACTGCCGAAGATCAAGCGCGACATCGCCAAGGCCAAGCAGATGCTGACGGAAGCCGGCGTGATCGATTTCGAGCACGAGCTGATCAGCAATGACGAGGACTACCACAAGAACACCACGGACGCGATCGCGGCCCAGCTGCGCGAGGCCGGCATCAAGGTGAAGCGCACCGTGCTGCCGAGCTCGACCTTCTGGAACGACTGGACGAAGTATCCGTTCTCTGAGACCAACTGGAACATGCGTCCGCTGGGCATCCAGGTCATCGCCATCGCCTACCGCACGGGCGAGGCCTGGAACGAGACGGCCTACGCCAATCCGGACTTCGACAAGAAGGTCAACGAGGCGCTCGGGATCGCCGATGCGGAGAAGCGCAAGGTGGTGATGAAGGACATCGAGCAGATGCTGCAGGATTCCGGCATCATCATCCAGCCTTACTGGCGCAAGCTCTACATCAACATCAAGCCCGAGGTGAAGAACCACTCGATGCACCCCACCTACGAGCATGACTTCGGCAAGGTCTGGCTCGATCAGGCGTGACCCACAGCTTGATGAATGCGAAGGGCATCGCCCTTCGCATTCGCAGGATCGCCGCCGTTGCATGAGATGCAGCGGCGGCGTGACGTCGCAAGGTTTTCGTCACAGGGTTGACCATATCTGACCCCAACCCGGCCGGCAGGGGGGCACGCATGTTCTCATTCATCATCAGACGCATCGGCACGATCCTGCTCACGATGCTGTGCCTGACGCTGGTCGTCTTCTTCCTCGTCAATCTCGAACCCAACCTGAAGAAGCTGGCGATCAGCCAGACCGAAATGCACACATCGGCCGATCAGCTCGAAAGCTGGCTGGTCAACCATGGCTACCGTCAGAACTTTTTCTCGCGCTATGGCCAGTGGCTCGGCGTGCTGCCCAAGCAGCCGATCACCGATCCGGCGACCGGCAAGACGACCCAGCGCTTCACCTTCTGCAACGACCCGACCGTGCCGACATTCTCCGGCGTGATCGAGGGCGATTTCGGCTGCTCGACAAAGTTCAAGACCACGGTCGCGGCCAAGCTGTTCCCGGCGCTCGGCGCCACCGGCATCCTGATGTTCTGGGTGCTGGTGGTGATGGTGCCGGTTTCGCTGCTGATCGGCATTCTCGCCGGCATGCGCGAGGGTTCACGAACCGACCGGGTGCTTTCTGTTGCCTCGATCGCCTCGACGGCGACGCCTGAATATGTGTCGGGCGTCATCTTCACCGTCGTCTTCGCCTCCTGGCTCGGCTGGCTGAACGGCTCGGCCGCCTCGGCGAGCCAGGGCATCACCTTCTACAATTTCACGCTGCCGGTGATCACGCTGGCGATCTACGGCATCGGCTACATCGCGCGCATGACGCGCGCCTCGATGGTCGAGGTGATGACGCAGCAATATATCCGCACCGCGCGGTTGAAGGGCCTTTCCTTTCGCGGCGTGGTGGTCAAGCACGCGCTGCGCAACGCGCTGATAGCGCCCTTCACCGTCATCATGCTGCAGTTTCCCTGGCTGCTCACCGGCGTCGTCATCGTCGAGGTCATGTTCCGCTACCAGGGCTTCGGCTACACGCTGGTCGAGGCCGCCGGCAACAACGACATCGATCTCTTGCTCGGCTGTTCGCTGGTCTCGGTGTTCATCGTCCTGATCACGCAGCTCATTTCCGATGTCGGCTACGCGTTCCTCAATCCGCGCATCCGGGTTCAGTAGGGAGAAGGCGCATGCAAGCTCAATATATCGGCGCCTCCACCATCATCCTCGAAGTGCTGTGGCGCTTCTGGCCGGTCTGGGTCGCGCTCGCCATCGTCATGGGGGCGAGCTTTCTCTACAAGAAGAAGCTGGCGCTCTATGGCCAGCTTTTCGACAGCGGCGTCGGCATAGCGGGGGTGTTCATCTGCCTGTTCTGGCTGTTCACGGCGATCTTTGCCTCGACCATCTCGCCGTTCGATCCGCTGGGCCAGATCCCGATCATGAAGGACACGCTGCCGGGCGCCATCGAGCCGCAATCGGGGCTCGTCTATCTCTTCGGCGGCGACAAGCTGGCGCGCGACGTGTTTTCGCGAATGGTCTATGGCAGCCAGATCGTGCTGATCATCGCACCGGCGGCAACCGGTTTCGCGCTGATGGTCGGCATCACGCTCGGCCTGCCGGCCGGCTATTACGGCGGCAAGATCGATTCCATCCTGTCGTTCCTGGCCAACCTCGTTCTGGCCTTCCCCGTGATCCTGCTGTTCTACCTGCTGGTGACGCCCGGGATCATGGACACGCCGATCCCCTATGCGCTGGCCGGCGTCTTCTTCCTGTTTCCGATCATCTTCTTCTGCGTCCTGTTCTGGACGCGCTTCAAGAACCGGCCGGACCGGATCTACATCCTGCTCGGCCTGACGCTGATCGTTGGCGGCTGGATCTATCTCGGCCTTGTCTTCGACAGGGACCCGCTGCACATCGTGCATATCGACCCCAACCAGCTCAACATCTTCGTGGCGGTGGTGTTCGCCTCCAGCCCCGGCGTGTTCCGCATCGTGCGCGGCCTGGTGATGGACATCAAGACGCGCGACTATGTGGCGGCGGCGCAGACGCGTGGTGAATCACCCTGGTACATCATGCTGTGGGAGATCCTGCCCAATGCGCGCGGCCCGCTGATCGTCGATGCCTGCCTGCGCATTGGCTACACCACGATCCTGCTCGGGACGCTCGGCTATTTCGGCCTCGGCCTGGCGCCGGAAAGCCCTGACTGGGGCACGGCGATCAAGGATGCCAGCCGGCTGCTGCGCTCCTTCATCCATCCGGCGCTGCCACCGACGATCGCGTTGATGTCGTTCGTGCTGGGGCTCAACCTGCTGGCCGACTCGCTGCGCGAGCAATCGATGAAAGACTGATTGACGGGCCTTGGCCCGCCTCTGGTATAATTTGGATTGGAGCGACCCATGAACGAGGCAGTTCGAAATCCCGACAAGCCGACCCCTGGGCCGACCCCTGGGCCGAGCACTGCGCCGATCATCGAAATCGAGAACCTGTCGATCTCCTTCTTCACCCGCAAGGGCGAGATACCGGCCGTCATGGATTTTTCCTGCACGGTCATGCCCGGCGAAGCGATGGGCATCGTCGGCGAATCCGGTTGCGGCAAGTCGACCGTGTCGCTCGGTATCATGCGCGACCTCTCCAACATCGGGAAGATCGTCGGCGGCAAGATCAAGTTCCAGGGCAAGGATATGGGCGAGCTCTCCGAGGAGGAGCTGCGCGCCATCCGCGGCAACAAGATCGCCATGATCTACCAGGAGCCGATGGCCAGCCTCAATCCGGCGATGAAGATCGGCCAGCAGCTTATGGAAGTGCCGCTGATCCACGACAAGGTGTCGAAGGAAGAGGCCTATAGACGCGCGGTCGAAATGGTGCGCTCGGTCAAGCTGCCGGACCCCGAGCGCATGATGCGCTCCTATCCGCACCAGCTGTCGGGCGGCCAGCAGCAGCGTATCGTCATTGCCATGGCGCTGCTGTCGAAGCCGGCGCTGCTTCTGCTCGACGAGCCGACGACGGCGCTCGACGTGACGGTGGAGGCGGGTATCGTCGAACTGGTCAAGGGGCTGGGCGAAAAGTTCGGTACCTCGATGATCTTCGTCTCGCACAATCTGGGCCTCATCCTCGAGACTTGCGACAGGATCACGGTCATGTATTCGGGCGAGGCGGTCGAGACCGGCAAGATCAAGGACGTCTTCGACCGCATGCGCCATCCCTACACGCAGGGGCTGTTCCGCTCGATCCCGCTGCCGGGCGCCGACAAGAATTCACGGCCGCTGATCGCCATTCCGGGCCAGTTGCCGCTGCCGCACGAGCGGCCCAAGGGCTGCAATTTCGGCCCGCGCTGCCACCATTTCGTCGAGGGCGTCTGCAACGCCGCCGAAATCCCCATGGTCGAGGTCGCCGGCCATGACGGCCATTTCTCGCGTTGCGTGCGCTTCAACGAGATCGACTGGGAAGCGTTGCCTCCCGGCGCAAAGAAGGTCAATGAGCGTGTCGTGCCCGGCGCGCCGGTGCTCAAGATCGAGGATCTGAGGAAGTACTACAAGGTCGGCGGCAGCGAGGTGTTCGGGTCGAGCGAAGGCCGTGTCGTCAAGGCCAACGAGACCATCTCCTTCATGGCGCGCGAATCCGAGACGGTCGCCATCGTCGGCGAATCCGGCTGCGGAAAGTCGACGCTGGCCAAGGTTCTGCTCGGCCTGGAGACGGCAAGTGCAGGCACGGTGACGCTGGGCAACAAGGAGATCCAGTCGACCGGCATCGAGAAGCGCAGCGTCGATACCGTGTCCTCGATCCAGATGGTGTTCCAGAACCCGTTCGACACGCTTAATCCCAGCCATTCGGTCGGCTCGCAGATCATCCGCACGCTGGAGAAGTTCAACGTCGGCAAGACGGTCGCCGACCGGCGCAAGCGCATGCTGGAACTGCTCGACCTGGTGAAGCTGCCGCGCGCCTTCGAGACGCGCAAGCCGCGCCAGCTTTCCGGTGGCCAGAAGCAGCGCATCGGCGTGGCGCGCGCCTTTGCCGGCGACGCCAAGGTGGTGGTGGCCGACGAGCCGGTCTCCGCACTCGACGTGTCGGTGCAGGCGGCGGTGACCGAACTGTTGATGGATATCCAGCGCAAGAACAAGACGACGATGCTGTTCATCAGCCACGATCTGTCCGTCGTGCGCTATATCGCGGACCGCGTCGTCGTTATGTATCTCGGCTATATCGTCGAGCAAGGCACGACCGACCAGATCTTCGCGCCGCCCTATCATCCATATACCGAGGCGCTGCTGTCGGCGATCCCGATCGCCGACACCAGCGTGGTCAAGAAGCACATCGTGCTGGAGGGCGACATCCCGTCGGCGATGAATCCGCCGTCTGGCTGCCCATTCCAGACACGCTGCGGCTACAAGAAGCTCGTGCCCGACAATCTGTGCGAGACCAAGGTGCCCCCGGTCAAGCATCTCGGTGACGGCCATATGAGCTTGTGCTGGCTGGCCGATGACGTGCTGGCGAAGATGGAGCCGGTGATCAAGTTCGACAAGGAACACGCCGCGCATGAGGGCGTGCCGGACGATGCGCACGGCACCGGGCCCGGTTTGGCCGGGACAGCGCCCAACCGGCCGCGTGGCAAAACGGGCAGCGCGGAAGCCGACCAGATCGGGGACGCCGTGGAGCAGGGCGAGGCCGGCATGCGGGCCCGTCGCCACGAAGTCCGCGACGAGGTCTCCGAAACCGGTGTTTCGAAGCCGAAAGACACGACGAGGCGGCACTAACCTAGGCAGGTATCAGGAGCCGCATTGCCGTAGCTGAGCTTCATAGTCTCGGGCCATCTTGTCGGTGGCCCGGGCGTAACCCTGCACCCCGGCGTCGCCGCGGTTGCCGCGGCCATAGGCGGTCCAGCCGAGATAGTAGGCGAGGTAGAGATTGTAGGTGTCGTTGCGGGCGACGCCGTAGGTGTCTGATGTCTTGGAATGATACCAGCCGACGAAGTCGACGGCGTCGGCGAATTTGGTGCGCCGCGCCGCCCAGTTGCCGGTCTCTCGCTGATATTGCGACCATGTGCCGTCCAGCGCCTGCGAGAAGCCGGTGGCCGACGAGACGTGCTTCCAGGGAATGAAGCCGAGCAGCTTGGTGCGCGGCGGCCGGGCATTGCTCTTGAAGCCCGATTCCTTGCGCACCGTCGCCATCAGCACGGGGACGGGGATGCCGTATTTCCGCTCTGTCCGTTCGGCCGCCGACTGCCAATTGTCGAACCAGCCGTCATTCTGGTCGAAGACGGCACAGACATTGTTGATATGGCTGGGCGCGGTCGCGCAGGCCGACAATGCCAGCAACACGCCAACCGCTACAATTTTACTAAAACTCGACCTACGCATTGGATGAGCAATAGGCCGAAATCATAAAGGGAATCTTGCCGGCTCCGTTAATGCTCCGCGGCCATCAGCGCTCGGGAAAATGCCATATCGGCATTCCGACGCCCTCTGTCGCTTTTTATAAAATGACACTGCGAAGATGCCGCCTTGACTAAAATCGCGCCTGTAAGCGGCGTATTTCCGACAGCTTGCCTGGTTTGCCGAAGCTTTGATGCCAGGCATGAATGAACCAAGACGCAAGCGCGGCGCCGAGCGCACCAGCAACCGGGGCCCAGCGCCCATCCCGCAACTACCGCAAAGGCGCGTGAGGAACCCCTATCCGCCAATGGCGCTGCTTTCGTCCGACCAGATCGAGGCGATCCACCAGGCGTCGATGCATGTATTGGAGAATTTCGGCATCGAGCTGATGAGCCCCCGGGCGCTGTCGCTGTTCGAGAAAGCCGGCGCCAGGGTCGACCATGCGACAGCCAATGTCCGCATCGATCGCGGCATGGTCGACGAGGCGCTGAAGACCACACGGCCCACCTATACGCTGACACCACGCAACCCGGCCAACACAATCCATCTGGGCGGCAACACCATCAATTTCACCCTCGTTGCCGGGCCGCCCAATGTGCACGACATGGAGCGAGGCCGCCGCGCAGGAAACTTGCGCGACTATGCCGACCTGACCCGGCTGGCGCAGCATTTCAACTGCGTCCACATGCTCGGCAACCAGGTCTGCGCGCCGGTCGAGCTGCCGGCCAATTCGCGCCATCTCGACACCTACTTCACCAATCTGACGCTGAGCGACAAGAGTTTCCATGTCTCGGCGATCGGCCGGGGCAGGGCGCTGGACGGTATCGAGATGATGGCGATCGCGCGCGGGCTGACGCTGGACCAGTTGCGGGAAGATCCCGGCATCGCCACCATCATCTCGGTCAACTCGCCGCGCCGCTTCGACGAGATGATGGCCGAGGGGCTGATGACGATGGCCGAGTTCGGCCAGTCGGTGGCGGTGACGCCGTTCACCCTGATGGGGGCGATGAGCCCGGTGACACTGGCGGGCGCCTTGGCGCAGCAGAACGCCGAGGCGCTGTTCGGCGTCGTGCTGACGCAGTTGGTGCGACCCGGTGCGCCGGTCATGTATGGCGCCTTCACATCCAATGTCGACATGAAGTCCGGGGCGCCGGCCTTCGGCACGCCTGAAAACACCAAGGCAAACATCGCCTCGGGGCAATTGGCCCGGCGCTACGGCCTGCCGTACCGGACAACGCCGGGCTCGGCCTCCAACGCCGCCGATGCGCAAGGCGCCTATGAGACGCTGATGGCGCTGTGGGGCGCCGTGCTCGGCCATGGCAACCTCGTCTATCACGCCGCCGGCTGGCAGGAGGGCGGGCTGACGGCGTCGTTCGAGAAGTTCATCATCGATGTCGAGATGATCCAGCACATGATGGAGTTCCTGCGGCCGATCGAAGTCAACGAGGCCGAGCTTGCCGTCGAGGCGCTGGGCGCGGTGCCGACCGGCGGCCATTTCTTCGGCGAGCCGCACACGCTGGAGCGCTACGCCACCGCCTTCTACCAGCCGATGCTGTCCAACTGGCAGAATTTCGAGGCCTGGCAGGAGGCAGGTGGGCTCGACGCAACGGCGCGCGCGACGCGGCTGTGGAAGAAGGCGCTCGAGGACTATGTCAAGCCGGCGATGGATATCGCCGTTCGTGAGGCGCTGGAGGCCTATGTGGCCAAGCGTAAGGAAGCGATCGGGCAGGGCGAGCCGTGATGCCTTCCGTCCTGATTCCACTTTCCCCTCCAATCCATTGATATCAGAGAAAAATCCATGAAGTCGCATGCAAAGGTCGTGGTCATTGGCGGCGGTGTCGTCGGGTGCTCCGTGCTGTTCCATCTCGCCCGCCATGGCTGGACCGACGTGGTGCTGCTGGAACGCGACGAACTGACCTCGGGTTCGACCTGGCACGCGGCCGGCGGCATGCATACGATCAATGGCGATCCCAATGTCGCCAAGCTGCAGAAATACACGATCAGCCTCTACAAGGAGATCGAGGAGCTGTCGGGCCAGGCCACCGGCGTGCATCTGACCGGCGGCGTGCTTCTGGCGGCGACCGAGGCGCGGCTGGACTGGCTGCGCGGCGTCGTCGCCAAGGGACGCTATCTCGGCATCGACCTGGAAGTGATTTCGCCTGCCGAGGCGGCCGAACTGATGCCGCTGATCGATCCCAAGCAATTCGTCGGCGCCGTCAGAAACAAGGAGGACGGCCATCTCGATCCCTCGGGCGTCACGCATGCCTATGCCAAGGCCGCGCGCAAGCTCGGCGCGGAGGTCGAGCGCTTCACCAAGGTCGAGGACATCGTGCGGCGGCCCGACGGGATGTGGCGCGTCATCACCAACAAGGGCGAGGTGGTGGCCGAGCATGTCGTCAACGCCGGCGGCCTGTGGGCGCGCGAAGTCGGCCGCATGGTCGGGCTCGAACTGCCGGTGCTGGCCATGGAGCACATGTACCTGATCACCGAGGACATGCCGGAGGTCGCCGCCTGGAACGCCAAGACCGGCACCGAGATCATCCATGCGGTCGATTTCGACGGCGAGCTTTACCTGCGCCAGGAGCGCGGCGGCATGCTGATGGGCACCTACGAGAAGGCCAACAAGCCATGGTCCGAATACCAGACGCCATGGAATTTCGGCCATGAACTGCTCGATCCCGACATCGACCGCATCGCGCCGTCTCTCGAGGTCGGATTCCGCCACTTCCCGGCTTTCCAGCACACCGGCATCAAGCAGATCATCAACGGGCCCTTCACCTTCGCGCCCGACGGCAACCCGCTTGTCGGGCCGGTGCGCGGCCTGCCGGGCTTCTGGGTCGCCTGCGGCGTCATGGCCGGCTTCAGCCAGGGCGGCGGCGTCGGCCTGGCACTGTCCAACTGGATGATCGAGGGTGATCCCGGCGCCGACATATGGGCCATGGATGTGGCACGCTATGGCGACTGGGCTGGAATGGCCTACACCAATGCCAAGGTGCGCGAGAACTATTCCAGGCGGTTTTCGATCCGCTTCCCCAATGAGGAACTGCCGGCCGGACGGCCGCTGAAGACGACCCCCGTCTATGACCTCTTGTCGGCCAGGGGTGCGCAGTGGGGTGTCGCCTATGGGCTGGAAGTGCCGCTTTGGTACGCGCCGGAGGGCATCAAGGATGAGTTCTCGTGGCGGCGTTCAAGCGATTTCACCCATGTTGCGAGGGAAGTCGCAACCGTGCGCGGCGGCGTCGGTCTGGCGGAGATTTCGAGTTTCGCCAAATACAAGGTGACGGGCGAGGGGGCGGCTGCCTGGCTCGACCGGATGCTCGCCTGCAAACTGCCGAAACCCGGCCGCATGACGCTGGCCCCGATGCTGAAGGAGGACGGCAGGCTGATCGGCGATTTCACGCTGGCCAATCTGGGCGCCAATAGCTGGTTCCTCGCTGGCTCCGGCATTGCCGAGCAGTATCATATGCGCTGGTTCGAGGCGCACCTGCCTGGAGATGGCTCGGTTCATATCGAGGCGCTGGGCGCGAAGCTCACCGGTCTTGCCATTGCCGGCCCGAAGGCGAGGGACGTGCTGGCCAAGGTCAGTCGCGCCGATGTCTCCAACGCGGCGTTTCCGTTCATGGCGGCGGCGAGGATGGATATCGGCATGTCGCCGTGCCTTGTCGGCCGCGTCAGCTATACCGGCGATCTCGGCTACGAGATCTGGGTGGCGCCCGAATACCAGCGCGCGGCTTATCATGCGCTGGTGGCGGCGGGCGAGGAGTTCAGCATCGGCCTGTTCGGTTCGCGCGCGCTCAACGCGCTGCGGCTGGAGAAGAACTACGGCTCATGGGGACGCGAATACCGGCCGATCTATGGGCCGCTGGAAGCCGGGCTCGACCGTTTCGTCGCCTATGGCAAGGACGCCGATTTCATAGGGAAGGCGGCGGCGCTGGCCGAGCGCAAGCAAGGCGGGAAACTGCGGCTGCGCGCCTTCATCGTCGATGCGGACGATGCCGATGTCATCGGCGACGAGCCGATCTGGTTCGGCGGGGCGGTGCGTGGCTGGGTGACGTCCGGCGGCTTCGCGCATCATTCGAAAAAGTCGGTCGCCGTCGGCTATGTGCCGAAAGAGATCGCCGACGAGAGCGACGGATTCGAGATCGAATTGCTGGGCAAGCGTCACGCGGCGCGCATCCAGGCGGCGCCGCTGTTCGATGCGAATTTCGAACGGATGCGGGGGTGAGGCTCACCCCCGCGGCATGGGCATCACGCGTTGCGGCGATTGTCGAGCGCGAAGGCGCCGGCGCCGGCGAAGACCAGATAGAGAAAGATGAAGCAGAACGAGATCGCCGCATCGCCGCTGTTGTTGACGGGGAAGAAGTCGCGCGGATAGTGCGCCATGAAATAGGCGATCGCCATCTCGCCGGCCAGAAGAAACGCGACGGGCCGCGTGAACAGGCCCAGTGCCAGCAGGATGCCGCCGGCGAATTCGAGGATACCCGCGGTGAGCGACAGGCTGTTCAGGGCATGAGGTTGGGCGCTTAGCGGGAAGTTGAACAGTTTCTGGCTGCCATGCTCGATGAACTGCAGCGCGGTCATGATACGCAGCACGCCGAGTGCCTGCGGCTGGTATCTGGCAAGGCCTTCAAAAAGTTTCATCCGAACTCCATTTTCACCCTCCCGGCCCGGCGATAGATTATCGCCCAGCGACGGACCATTCACTTCCGTTGGCATGTCATCAACAATCGGTGATTGGAAATGTTCCCCGGTATGCCCTTCCCATATTCTTCTCGCCTGGGTTGCATTTGTATCGCAAAGGTTGTATTAGCATAAGCGCTCTGAACAGGTGGATTTCCTTGCCATGAAAAAAGTCATCATCAGCCTATTCGCACTCGTCGCGGGCACCGGTTTCGCCGTGGCGGAGGACGCCGGCTGCGAGGCCTTCAAATGGCCGGTGACGCGGGAACAGGCGTTGTTTGCCGCGGCGCCGGCAACGCCGTCCGGAGGGACGCTGGCGGTCGGCGCGGCCGCTGACCTGGCGCTGGTGCCGGTCGACAAGGCCGCTTTCGCCGTGCCCCCTGAACATGCTCCGGGAGAGGGCACGTTTGGCGCTGTCGCCAGCGTGGCCGTGCCGCCCGAAGGCGCCATTCAGATAAGCCTGTCGGGCGAGGCGTGGATCGATGTCATCCAGGACGGCAAGGCCGTTAAATCGGCCGGCTACAGCGGGGTAAAAACCTGCCCTGGTATCCGCAAAAGCGTGCGCTTCAAGCTGGCGGCCGGCCCGGCCACCATCCAGTTCAGTGGCGCGAAAAAGGCTGAGCTGAAGGTCGCGGTGCTGACGCCGGAATAAATCGGCCGGTTGAGGCATGCGGCCCTTCATCGGTGGTGCGAAGAAAGGCCGTCGCTTCATGCCAGCGGTGTCATAGCTTTCAGCGCACCGGCGCCATCAAGGCGAAATGCGCGCCTTGCGGGTCCTGGCATTGCACGATCCAGCTGCCGCCGGGCACCTCCATCGGCCCCATCAGGATCTTGCCGCCATTGTCGGTGACGCGTTTTGCGGCCGCGTCGATGCCGGTGACGTTGAAGTAGAACTGCCAGACCGGGACGGGGATCTGGGCAGGCTTGTTCATGATGCCGCCGCCAGATTCGGGGCCGGCCGTGAAAGTCTGGTAGATGCCCATCGGGCCCATGTCGAAATCGCCGGCGTTGGTCCAACCGAACTGGCTGGAATAGAAATCGAACGCGGCCTTCCAATCGCTGGTGTAGAGTTCGTGCCAGCCGATATGACCAGGCGTGCTGGCCGGCACGACGGGTTGGTCGGGGCCGTTCGGCTGCAGGAACATGAAGGCCGCGCCTTGCGGATCGGCGACAACGGCAAAGCGGCCGACGCCCGGAATGTCGCTGGGTTCACAATGAACGCCGCCGCCGGCGGCTTTCAATGATTTCGTCGCGGCATCCACGTCCTTGGTCTTGATGTAACCAAGCCAGGCAGGCGGCGCGCCCATCTTTTTGACATCCTCGGGCATGGTCATCAGGCCGCCGACGCCGCGCTCGCCGACATTCATGACGATATAGCGCGGCATGCCAGGCGCCGTGTCGAAGGGCTGCGCCGTCCAGCCGACAACCTTGGTATAGAAGGCCTCGGCGGCATCGAGGTCTGATGTCATCAGCTCGTACCAGAAGAAAGGCATCGGGGATTTGGGCATGGTCGGTCTCCTCACCGTTCAGCATCGATCGTTGTCCGATCCATCGCAGGACGATCCTGGCGACGGAAATCCGACATCCGCCCGGACGAATAATGTCGACGCATGGCATGCGTTCCCGGGTTGCGCGCCCGACTTTTTTCAATTTCTCTGCGGCAAAAGAGGGGTTGTCGTTTCATGCGCCTGATGTCGCTCACGCCTGAGCTTGTCGCACTGTGCCATCGGCAGGAGGCTGATCCCGGACCGGACCCAAGCTGGACCGAGCTGAACGACGAGGATTTCCGGACCCTTGCCATGCGGCTTGCCGCTGAAGCGGACGAAGGGCCGCTCTGGGTATTCGCCTACGGGTCGCTGATCTGGAAGCCGGAATTCGAATCGGTGGAGCAAAGGCTCGCCACGGCCTTCGGCTGGCACCGCTCCTTCTGTCTCGACATGGTGCGCTGGCGCGGCAGTGCGGAGCAGCCGGGGCTGATGATGGCGCTCGAACGAGGTGGAAGGTGCAACGGCGTGATCTACCGCTTGCAGGAGGGCGAAAAACCGGCCCAGATCGAAAGGCTGCTGCGGCGCGAGATCAGCGACCATGAGAGCGTCAGCTCAGTCCGGTGGCTGCCCGTGCATACGGCGCAAGGCCCGTTGCGGGCGCTTGGTTTCTGGGTTGGCGTGAAGGGGCGGGGAACGTCGCTGGGCCAGCCACTGGACAAGGTGGCAAGCATATTGGCCAGGGCCTGCGGCCATATCGGCTCCGGCGCCGAATATCTCTACAACACTGTCAGCCATCTCGAGGCGTTCGGCATCCACGACCGCAATCTGTGGCGGCTGCAGGAACTGGTGGCGGACGAGGTCCGGGCACTCCATGGCCGGCCGGACGACGAGCGCCACCCAGCTCGGCAAGACCAGCCGTCCTCAGCATAACATGAGTGAAAAAATCATGTTTTTATCAAACCTTTTCAGTAGCTTGCGCCGAAAATTGACCAATTGATAAAAAAATAAAACGTGCTAGCCTTCCCCAAAACAAAACATGGGGAACTGACAATGCCAGAAGGCCAGTTCAAGGAAGGTATTGCCGGCGGCCGGCTCGCGGCCGAGCAGTATGCGGATAATTTTTCCGACCTGCATCCGCCGCTCGATCACCACGAGGCGCTGGTCGAATCCGACCGCTGCTATTTCTGCTACGACGCGCCGTGCATGAACGCATGCCCGACCTCGATCGACATTCCGCTGTTCATCCGCCAGATCTCGACCGGCAATCCGATCGGCTCGGCCAAGACCATCTTCGACCAGAACATCCTTGGCGGCATGTGCGCCCGCGTGTGCCCGACCGAAACGCTGTGCGAAGAGGTCTGCGTGCGCGAGGTGGCGGAGGGCAAGCCGGTGCAGATCGGCCGCCTGCAGCGCTACGCCACCGATGTCGCGATGGCCGAAAACAAACAGTTTTATGCGCGCGCCGCGGCGACGGGGAAGACCGTTGCCGTGGTCGGCGCCGGCCCGGCCGGTCTTGCCGCCGCGCATCGGCTCGCCCGCCATGGCCATGACGTGACCATCCTGGAAGCGCGTCCGAAGGCCGGCGGCCTCAACGAGTATGGCATCGCCGCCTACAAGAGCGTCGACGATTTCGCCCAGGCCGAGGTCGACTATGTCACGGCGATCGGTGGCATCGACATCCAGAACGGCAAGGCGCTCGGCCGCGACTACCAGCTCTCCGACCTGATCCGCAATTACGACGCGGTGTTCCTCGGCATGGGGCTTGGCGGCGTCAATGCGCTGCGCGCCGATGGCGAGGATGCCGCCGGCGTCATCAACGCGGTGGAGTTCATCGCCGAACTGCGCCAGGCCGCCGATCTCGCCGGCCTGCCGGTTGGCCGCCGCGTCGTCGTCATCGGCGGCGGCATGACGGCGATCGACGCGGCCGTGCAGTCGAAGTTGCTCGGCGCCGAGGAGGTGACGATCTGTTACCGGCGCGGCCAGGAGCATATGAACGCCTCCGAGTTCGAGCAGGACCTGGCCGCCGCCAACGGCGTCACCATCCGCCACTGGCTGCAGCCGAAGCGGGTGATCGCCGAGGCCGGCAAGGTGTCGGGCATCGAACTCGAATACACGGCATTGAAGGGCGACAGGCTCGCAGGCACCGGCGAGACGCTGACGCTGGTCGCCGACCAGGTGTTCAAGGCGATCGGCCAGAGCTTTGTTCCGGCCGCCCTCAACGGCAGCGGTGCCTCGATCGAGCTCGAAGCCGGCCGTATCAAGGTCGACGCGGAAGGGCGTACCTCGCTGGCGAAAGTCTGGGCCGGCGGCGACTGCATCTTTGGTGGCGACGACCTGACCGTCTCCGCCGTGGCGCAAGGGCGCGATGCGGCGGAGAGCATACACAGGAGTCTGACGCAGGGATAAGGATCATGGCCACGGTGGAACCGGGCGTCGCCCGTCACTACGACATATCGGGTCTCGAGCAGCGCATCCTTGCCGCGCTCGCCGATACGGGCGTGGACGTTGCCCATCTAAGTGCGGGCGATCTTGAAGCGGTCGACGAATTCCACATTGGCGGCATCGCCGCCACAAGGGAACTCATCGGGCAGATGGGTTTGAAGCCTGGAGCCAGGCTGCTCGATATCGGATCGGGGGTGGGTGGTCCGGCCCGCTTTGCCGCCAACGAAGCCGGCGCTGATGTTACCGGCATCGATCTCACGCAAAGCTATGTCGACATCGCGACCAGCCTGTCGAAGCGCACGGGAATGGCCGACAGGACGCACTTCGTGCAGGGCAGCGCCTTGGACATGCCGTTCCAAAACGCCAGCTTCGACGCGGCCATGATCCTGCATGTCGGCATGAACCTTCCGGACAAGAAAAAGCTGATGAGCGAAGCCGCGCGCGTGCTCCGTCCGGGCGGCGTCTTCGCCGTTTATGATGTGATGCGGCTCAAGGACGGCGCGCTGACCTATCCGCTGCCATGGGCATCGGATGAAACCATGTCCTTCGTTGCCACGCCCGGTGACTATCGCGCGGCCGCTGCAGACGCGGGGTTCTCGGTAACCGCCGAGCGGCCACGCGGCGCCTTTGCCATCGAATTCTTCGCCACTGTGCGTGCTCGGATGGCCGCCGCGCAAGCAGAAGGCAAAAAACCGCCGCCCGGCGTCGGCCTCATCATGGGCGAGAGCGCCCGCACCAAGATCGCCAATATCACCGCCGCGCTTGAAGGCGGCATTCTTGCACCCGTGGAACTGCTCCTTCGTCTCCGTTGAAAGGGACCTGTCATGGCTGACATCCGCAACAATTTCGTCGGCATCAAATCGCCCAATCCGTTCTGGCTGGCCTCTGCGCCGCCGACCGACAAGGCCTACAACGTCATCCGCGCCTTCAAGGCAGGATGGGGCGGCGTGGTGTGGAAGACGCTGGGCGAGGAAGGCCCGCCGGTCGTCAACGTCAACGGCCCGCGCTATGGCGCGATCTGGGGTGCGGACCGGCGCCTGCTCGGCCTCAACAACATCGAGTTGATCACCGACCGCGACCTGCAGACCAACCTGCGCGAGATGAAGCAGGTCAAGATGGATTGGCCCGACCGCGCGCTGATCGCTTCGATCATGGTGCCTTGCGTAGAGGAGAGCTGGAAATCCATCCTGCCGCTGGTCGAAGAGACCGGTGCCGACGGCATCGAGCTCAATTTCGGCTGCCCGCACGGCATGTCGGAACGCGGCATGGGTGCAGCCGTCGGGCAGGTGCCGGAATATATCGAAATGGTGGTGCGCTGGTGCAAGCAGTACACGCGCATGCCCGTCATCACCAAGCTGACGCCCAACATCACCGATATCCGCAAGCCCGCGAGGGCGGCGCACGCGGGTGGCACCGACGCGGTGTCGCTGATCAACACCATCAATTCGATCACCGGTGTCGATCTCGACAGCTTCGCGCCGATGCCAACCATCGACGGCAAGGGCTCGCATGGCGGCTATTGCGGCCCGGCGGTGAAGCCGATCGCCATGAACATGGTGGCCGAAATCGCGCGCGATCCCGAGACCCGCGGCCTGCCGATCTCCGGCATTGGCGGCATTACCACCTGGCGCGACGCCGCCGAATTCCTGGCGCTTGGCGCCGGCAATGTGCAGGTGTGCACGGCGGCCATGACCTATGGCTTCAAGATCGTGCAGGAGATGATCGCCGGTCTCGAGAACTGGATGGACGAGAAGGGCCACCGCTCGCTCGACGACGTCATCGGTCGCGCCACGCCCAACGTCACCGACTGGCAGTATCTCAACCTCAACTATGTCGCCAAGGCGCATATCGACCAGGACGCCTGCATTAAATGCGGCCGCTGCCACATCGCCTGCGAGGACACCTCGCACCAGGCGATCACCAACATGGTCAACGGCGTCAGGCATTTCGAGGTGATCGAGGCCGAGTGTGTCGGCTGCAATCTGTGCGTCAATGTCTGCCCGGTCGACAATTGCATCACCATGGAGCCGCTGGCCGCCGGCGCCATGGATGAGCGCACCGGCAAGCCGGTGTCGCCAATCTATGCCAACTGGACGACGCACCCGAACAATCCGATGGCCAAGGTGGCGGCGGAGTAGGGGTTCGTCACGAGAAGGGCGCCGAGGACTCAGTAGCTCCCTGCTCCCCGTCACTATACGGGGAGAAGGCGCCGGTAGGCGGATGAGGGGCCGTGCGACCTTTGAGATGATCTGCCCACCAGTCCCCGCATTTCATGCGTCCCTGACGATCTGGCTCAAGCGCCCTGTGCGTTCGCACAGGGCGCTTTTGTATGGTCTTAGTCATCAGATCGCTAAGTTGGCGCTGCCCCTCATTGCCCTGCCGGGCATTTCTCCCCGTATAGTGACGGGGAGAAAGACGCTGTCATTTCCGATTTCGCCATCCACGTATTCTCGTTTCAAAAGCAGGGCTGCATTTTCTTATTGCAGATAAAAATTATCCACGATAATAGATATCCATGAATTGGAGATCGGCATCATGAAGCTTGGCGAGGGCGTTGAAGCGGCCATCCACTGTGCGGCCACACTGGCCAGCGTGGACGGAAACAGCACCATGCCGGGTGCGGCTCTTGCCGAGTCCTTTGGCCTGTCGCCGAGCTATCTGCTGAAGCATCTCAACATGCTGTGCGCGGCGCGCATCCTGGAATCGGTCTCGGGACCGGCGGGCGGCTACCGGCTGGCGCGGCCGGCGGAGAGCATCACGCTGCTCGACATCGTGCTGGCCATCGAGGGGCGTGAACCGGCCTTTCGCTGCGGTGAGATCCGCCGCAACGGCCCGGTCAAGCTCGACGCCTCGGCCTATGTCAAACCCTGCGGCATCAACGCCGCGATGCTGAAAGGCGAACGCGCCTATCGGGCAGCGCTCGCCGAGACGAAGCTGTCCGACATCGTGGCGGAATACGCCGCGGAAGGGGATCCCAGATCGTACGCAGCGAGCTGCGCCTTCGTCGCGCGTCATCAACGGCCCCAGAAATCCAGTTCCACCCCGCGAAATCCAAAGCAGATGTGAAAGGACATCAAGATGAAACAGAGGATGCAATTCTTCGCCAAGGCGCCCGAGATCATGAAGGCGGTGTCGGCGCTCAACAAGGCGGTCGACGAATGCGGGCTGGAGGTGAGGCTGCTGCACCTGATCAAGCTCAGGGCCTCGCAGATCAATGGCTGTTCCTACTGTGTCGAGATGCACAGCCGCGAGGCGAGGCGCGACGGAGAGACAGAGCAGCGGCTTTATCTCGTCTCTGCCTGGAGGGAATCGCCGCTGTTCTCCGAACGTGAGCGCGCGGCCTTCGCCTGGACCGAGGCGGTGACCCTGATCGCCAACAATGGCGTATCGGACGAGCTCTATGCCCGTACGCTCGAGCATTTCTCGGACGAGGAACTCGTCAAGCTGTCGGTTGCGCTCGGCATGATCAACACCTGGAACCGGCTCTGCATCCCGTTCCACGCCATTCATCCGATGCCGGCCGCCAAGGCAGCCTGATTTTCCAGCGCCATGGGAGCGCCGCCGGGGCGGCGCTCCCACAGTTTTCAAAGGGGCGTTTGATGCCCGTCGATTTGCCTTCGACCCCGTTGTTCCTCGGCCGCCTGTTGCTCGGCGGCGCATCGTGATTGCCGCCGTGCATTGGACCTGCCGCCTATGCCGCAAACCTCAGCCCGCCATCGCGGGTCAGGACCTGGCCGGTCATGAAGCCGTTGGAGACGAGGAAGGCTATCGCCGAGGCGACATCCTCGGCGCGGCCGATCCTGCCCACGGGAGTCTTGCCGGCATATTCGGCGAAGACCGCCTGCCGCTGCTCGTCGGGCAAGAAATTCCACCAGGGCGTGTCGATGACGCCGGGCGCCACGACGTTGACGCGCAGCGGCTTCAGTTCGACCGCCAGGATCGGCGCCACGGTTAGCAACATGCCGTTGATGGCGCCGATGCCGGCGATGCCTGGCATGGCGACCTGAGCCGATACCGCCGATATGAAAGTGACCGATCCGGTCTTGCTGAGCGTCGGCAGGGCTGCCTGCAGGCAGGACAGTTGCGGCCGCACCTTCTCCTCGACGCCACTGCCTATATCTGCAAGGTCGAGGGTCTCGAAGGGGCCAAGGCCCTTGCCGCCGCTCGCCGCCAGAACAAGATGGTCGAACGGGCCAAGGCGCTCGAAGAACTGACGCACTTCATCCGGCTTTGAAGCATCGAACGCGGCCTTTTCCGCGGCGCCGCCAAGGTTCTTCCAGGCGCCGTTGAGCTTGTCCTGGTTGCGCCCGGTGATCGTTACCTTCATGCCCGGCCCGATCAGCTTGCGCGCGGTGGCCAGGCCGATGCCGGATGAGCCGCCGATGATGACTGTGTGTTCTGTCTTGCCGGTCATGAATGTTCTTCCTTCGCTGCTGCCAGCCCGACAAGGTCGAGGCTCAAGCTCCGCAATTGCTGTCTTGCCCTGGCGTCGTAGGCCTGGGCGTCGGCGCGGGATTCGCGCAGGCCGTCGAAATAGAGGCCGCTGCGTCCTTCAAGCGCGGATGAGGTCGCGAGATTGACGATCGCGTCGGCGCCGGTTTCGACCGAACTCCATGGCGTCACCCCCGCTTGCCGGACCATGGTGGTGTTCATGTAGCTCGCCGGATGCAGCGCGTTGACGGTAACGCCGGTGCCTTTCAGCTCTTCCGCCAGATCGATGGTGAACAGAATCTGGGCCAGCTTGCTCTGGCAGTAGGCGCGCACGCCGCTATAGCCGCCGGCCAACATTACATCGCCGAAGTCGATTGCCTGCTGGCCGGCCGAAGCGACATTGACGATACGCGCCGGCGCACTCGCCTTCAGCAGCGGCAGAAGGTCCGAGGTCAGCAGGAAGCCGGCGAGATAGTTGACCGCGAAGCGTAACTCGTAGCCGTCGGCGCTGACCTGCCGCTTGGCGCCGGCCGTGCCGATGCCGGCATTGTTGATGAGGATGTCGAGCTGGTCCGTCCTGGCGCGGACGGCCTCGGCGAGCCGGCGAATTTCGGCCAGCGAGGCGAGGTCGGCGGCGAAGAACTCGGCCTTGCCGCCGGCGGCCTCGATTTCGGCGACCACGGCCTTGCCGCGCTTGGCATCGCGGCCGTGCACCAGCACGCGCGCGCCGGCGGCGCCCAGTCTTTGCGCCACGACGCGGCCGACGCCGTCGGTCGAGCCGGTGATGAGGATTGTCTTGTCTTGCAGGTCCATGTCCGGAGCCTCCATTTCGTCGCTCCGGCTCGAAGATGGGACATCCGGCAGGCCTCAAACAGTTCAAACTTTATCCTGGTATCAGTACTGCTATAATAAGCGTCATGGATGCTCGCTCTCATTCCGCTGAAGACAGCCGCCGGCGCGAACTCGGCGCTTTCCTGCGCTCGCGACGCGAGAGGCTGACGCCCTCGGCAACCGGTATCGCGACAGGCCTCAGGCGGCGAACGCCGGGCCTGCGCCGCGAAGAAGTGGCAATGATCGCCGGCGTCGGCACCACCTGGTACACCTGGCTGGAGCAGGGCAGGGACGTGCGCCCTTCGGTGGAGGTGCTGACGGCGCTCAGCGAGGCACTGCGGCTGGACCCGGCTGAGAAGCGGCATCTGTTCACGCTTGCCGGCCGCCAGCAGCCAGAGCGGCGGCGCATCGTGCCGGCGAAGGTCGACGGGCCCTTGCTGCACATGCTGCAAAGCCTGGTTCTGCAGCCCGCCTATGTGGTCGGCCCGCGCTGGGACGTGCTGGCCTGGAATGACGCGGCTGTTGCCATTTTCGGCGACTACGGCCTGTTGGAGGGCGACGCCCGCAACATCATCCATGGCGTTTTCACCGATCCGCACCGGCGGCATCTGCTGGTCGACTGGGAGCAGGTGGCCCGCGCTACTCTCGCCGCGTTCCGCGCCGAGAGCGCGAAGTATGTCGGCGATCCGGATTTCGAGCGGCTGATCGCGCTGATGATGCGCTCAAGTCCCGAGTTCCGGGAATGGTGGCCGCAGCGCGACGTCGTGCACCGGCTGTCCGGCATGAAGCACCTGCGCCACCCCGCGGCCGGTCCGATGGTGTTCGAGCATATGAGCCTGTCGATCGATGACGGCTCGGACATGAAGCTGATCGTCTATACGCCGCTCGCCGAGCAGAACTCGATCGCCAAGCTGCAGTCCTTGCTGGACGCGCTACCGGTCGAGCGGCGCAGCGCCTGAGCCGTCGCGGCAGCGATCAGGGCTTCGGCTTCAGCCCCTCAAGAAACAACTGCTCCAGAAACCGCGCCGCGTCCTCGAAGCGGCCGTCGCCGCCGCGGTTCGGTCCCAGCACCGCGCGGACCTGGACGTCGAAATCGGCATAGTGCTGCGTCGTCGCCCAGATCGAGAAGATCAGGTGCCAGGGGTCGGTCTTGGCGATCTTGCCGGCACGCATCCAGCCCTTGATGACGGATGCCTTCTCGTCCACCAGCGTCTTCAATTCGCCGGCCAGCAGCGGCATGATGCGCGGCGCGCCTTGCAGGATCTCGTTGGCGAACAGCCGGCTCTCGCGCGGGAAATCGCGCGCCATTTCGAGCTTGCGCCGGATGTAGCTCCTGAGCTCGGTCATGGGATCGCCGATGTCGTCGAGCTCGCGCAACGGCGCCAGCCAGGTGTCGAGCAGACGCTGCATCAAGGTCTCGTGAATGTCTTCCTTGCGGCGGAAGTAATAGAGCAGGTTCGGCTTTGACATGCCGGCGGCTTCGGCGATCTGGTCTATGGTCGAGCCTCGGAAGCCGTTTGTGGAGAACACCTCGAGCGCGGCCTCCAGGATGACTTCGCGCTTTTCCTGCTGGATGCGTGTGCGGCGGGGGGCTTCCGTGCCGGTGTTCACAGTTGCGGGCCCTCGCGTTGCCAAGTCTCGTGTTCAAGGTCATCTGGACCAATTCTCTGGACCAGTTTTTCCCCAGGCTGTGGAACGCACTTCAGGACCCGCATTTCCGCTAGTAATCCCTTGACCGCCGACAGGGCGGTGCTAACGTTTGTCCAATCGGTCAAAAATTTGCGTAGCATGAAAACGGCGCAAAGACCAAGCGTTGGACGCACCGAAACAGGTTACAAGGGGAAGTCTTGGTCATGTCCAACCGGCTGAAAGTCACGCCGAACGATCTCAGTGCATTCTGGATGCCGTTCACGGCAAACCGGCAGTTCAAGCAGGCGCCACGCATGTTCGTGTCCGCCAAGGACATGCATTACACGACCAGCGATGGCCGCAAGGTGCTGGACGGCACGGCGGGCCTGTGGTGCGTCAATGCCGGCCACTGCCGGCCGAAGATCACCGAGGCGATCCAGCACCAGGCCGCCGAACTCGACTACGCGCCTGCCTTCCAGATGGGCCATCCCATCGTGTTCGAACTGGCCAACCGCCTGGTCGACATCGCGCCCAAGGGCATGGACCACGTGTTCTTCACCAATTCCGGTTCGGAGTCGGTCGAGACCGCGCTGAAGATGGCGATCGCCTATCACCGGATGAAGGGTGAGGGCTCGCGCACCCGCCTGATCGGCCGCGAGCGCGGCTATCACGGTGTCAATTTCGGCGGTATCTCGGTCGGCGGCATCGTCACCAACCGCAAGATGTTCGGCACGCTGCTCGGCGGCGTCGACCACATGCCGCACACGCATCTGCCGGAGAAGAACGCCTTCTCCAAGGGCGTGCCGGAACATGGCGCGGAGCTCGCCAACGAGCTGGAGCGCATCGTCGCGCTGCACGACGCCTCGACCATCGCCGCTGTCATCGTCGAGCCGGTCGCCGGCTCCACCGGCGTCATCCTGCCGCCCAAGGGCTATCTGCAGAAGCTGCGCGAAATCTGCACCAAGCACGGCATCCTGCTGATCTTCGACGAGGTCATCACCGGGTTCGGCCGTCTCGGCGCGCCGTTCGCGGCCGACTATTTCGGCGTCACGCCAGATATCATGACCACGGCCAAGGGCGTCTCCAACGGCGTCATCCCGATGGGCGCGGTGTTCGTGAAGAAGGAAATCCACGACGCCTTCATGACCGGTCCCGAGCACATGATCGAGTTCTTCCACGGCTACACCTATTCGGGCAATCCGATCGCCTGTGCGGCCGCACTGGGCACGCTCGATACATACAAGGAAGAAGGCCTGCTTACCCGCGGCGAGGAACTGGCGCCTTATTGGGAAGACGCGCTGCACTCGCTGAAGGACGAGCCGCATGTCATCGACATCAGGAACATCGGCCTGATCGGCGCGATCGAACTGGCGCCGATCGCCGGCAGCCCGACCAAGCGCGCCTTCTCGGCCTTCGTCAAGGCGTTCGAACGCGGCGCGCTGATCCGCACCACCGGCGACATCATCGCGCTGTCGCCGCCGCTGATCATCACCAAGGGCCAGATCAACGAACTGATCGACCATGTGCGTGAAGTATTGAGGTCGATCGATTGAAGATCTGGGCGCGGATATCCCTCCCCCTCGAGGGGAGGGTGGCCGCGAAGCGGTCGGGTGGGGTCGGTGCGACCGGGCGCCGACCTGATCTTTTGCCGCGAGGCCGCCGTTGATGCCCCGGACTCGCGTAAGCTTCGAAATGCGCCAGAAGGCGCGCGCGCTTCGAGTTCACGCGACCAAGGGCGAATCCCTGCTCTGGTATGAACTGCGCGAGCTGAAATCGACCGGTATTAAATTCCGCCGCCAGTGCCCGATTGGAGCATACATCGTCGACTTCGCCTGTTTTGGTGTGAAGCTGGTGGTCGAAGTGGATGGCGATCTGCACGAACACGCAAAGGGCAAACGGCACGACGCTGTTCGTGATGCCTATCTGCGTTCGCTCGGGTTCGATATCTTTCGCGTTGACGAGCCCGATGTCATAAACAGCGCTTGGCATGTCGCGCAGTTGGTCAAGGGGAAGGGCGAGCTTATGTCAGGCGACCCCACCCGACCGCTTCGCGGCCACCCTCCCCTCGAGGGGGAGGGGGACGCCGCGCAATTGGAGAGGTTTTGAATGGCCGCACCCGGCGAGAATCTGCGAATCAATTCAGACCGTTTGTGGGATTCGCTGATGGAGATGGCGAAGATCGGCCCCGGCATTGCCGGCGGCAACAATCGCCAGACGGTGACCGACGAGGATGGCGAGGGTCGGCATCTGTTCAAGCGCTGGTGCGAGGCCGCCGGGCTCGAAATGGGCGTCGACGAGATGGGCACCATGTTTGCCCGCCGCGAGGGCACCGATCCCAGCCTGCCGCCGGTCTATGTCGGCAGCCATCTCGACACGCAGCCGACAGGCGGCAAATATGACGGCGTGCTCGGCGTTCTGGGCGGGCTGGAAGTCGTGCGCTCGCTCAACGATCTCGGCATCAAGACCAAACATCCGATCGTCGTCACCAACTGGACCAACGAGGAAGGCTCGCGCTTCGCACCGGCGATGATGGCGTCGGGCGTGTTCGCCGGCGTGCTCGACCAGGCCGATGTCTACGAGCACACGGACAAGAACGGCAAGAAATTCGGCGAAGAGCTGGAGCGTATCGGCTGGAAGGGCACCGAGAAGGTCGGCGATCGCAAGATCCACGCCTTCTTCGAACTGCATATCGAGCAGGGCCCGATCCTTGAGGACGAAGACATCGACATCGGTGTCGTCACCCACGGCCAGGGCCTGAAATGGCTGCAGGTGACGCTGACCGGCAAGGAGGCGCATACCGGCTCGACGCCGATGCCCAAGCGCCGCAATGCCGGGCTCGGCATGGCTCGCGTGATCGAACTGGTGCATGAGATCGCCATGGACTACCAGCCCGACGCCGTCGGCGCGGTCGGCCACATGGAGGTCTATCCCAACTCGCGCAACATCATCGCCGGCCGCACCGTATTCACCATCGACATACGCTCGCCCGAGAAAGAAGTGCTGGACGCCATGGACGGCCGCATCCGCGAAGGCATCGACACGATCTGCGAGGCGCTGGATATCCAGTACAAGGTCGAGCAGGTCGGCCATTTCGATCCGGTCACCTTCGATGCCGGCTGCGTGAAGGCTATCCGCGATGCCGCCGAACGGCTTGGCTACACCCACCGCAACATCGTCTCGGGTGCTGGCCACGATGCCTGCTGGATCAATCGCGTGGCGCCGACCGCAATGGTGATGTGCCCCTGCGTCGATGGGCTGAGCCACAACGAGGCCGAGGAAATTACCAAGGAATGGGCGAGCGCGGGCGCCGACGTGCTGTTCCATGCTGTGGTGGAGACGGCTGTCATCGTGGAGTGAGCTTTAGACATCCAGATTCCAAACGCTGCTCACGAAGAAGCGCGAAAAGAACAAGGGAACACGAAAATGACCAAAGTCATCAAGAACGGCACCGTCGTCACCGCTGACCGCAGCTGGAAGGCCGACGTGCTGTTCAGCCACGGCAAGATCGTCGCCATCGGCTCCGACCTGCATGGCGACCATGAGTACGACGCCACCGGCTGCTATGTGATGCCGGGCGGCATCGACCCGCACACCCATCTCGAAATGCCTTTCATGGGCACCTATTCGGCCGATGATTTCGAGTCCGGCACGCGTGCGGCCCTTGCCGGCGGCACCACGATGGTGGTCGATTTCTGCCTGCCGGCGCCGCAGCAATCGCTGCTCGAAGCCCTGCAGATGTGGGACAACAAGACCTCCAAGGCGTCGTGCGACTACTCCTTCCACATGGCGATCACCTGGTGGGGCAAGCAGGTGTTCGACGAGATGGCGACCGTCGTCGACAAGGGCATCACCTCGTTCAAGCACTTCATGGCCTACAAGGGCGCGCTGATGGTGGATGACGACGAGATGTACGCGTCGTTTCAACGCTGCGCCGACCTTGGCGCGCTGCCGCTGGTGCATGCCGAGAATGGCGACGTGGTTGCTGCCCTGTCGCAGAAGCTGCTCGCCGCTGGCAACAACGGCCCCGAGGGTCACGCCTATTCACGCCCGCCGGAAGTGGAGGGCGAGGCCACAAATCGCGCCATCATGATCGCCGACATGGCCGGCGTGCCGCTCTATGTCGTGCATGTCTCCTGCGAGCAGAGCCACGAGGCCATCCGCCGGGCGCGGCAGAAGGGCATGCGCGTGTTCGGCGAGCCGCTGATCCAGCACCTGACGCTGGACGAGAGCGAGTATTTCGACAAGGACTGGGACCATGCCGCGCGGCGCGTGATGAGCCCGCCCTTCCGCAACAGACTGCACCAGGATTCGCTGTGGGCCGGGCTGCAGGCCGGGTCGCTGCAGGTGGTGGCGACCGACCATTGCGCCTTCACCACCAAGCAGAAGCGCTTCGGCGTAGGCGATTTCACCAAGATACCGAACGGCACCGGTGGGCTCGAGGACCGTTTGCCGGTGCTGTGGACCAAGGGCGTCAACACCGGGCGGCTGACGATGAACGAGTTCGTCGCGGTGACCTCGACCAACATCGCAAAAATCCTCAACATGTATCCGAAAAAGGGCGCCATCGTTGAAGGTGCTGACGCCGACATCATCGTCTGGGATCCGAAGCGCAAGAAGACGATCGCAGCCAAGAAGCAGCAGTCCGTCATCGACTATAATGTCTTCGAAGGCGTCGAGGTGACCGGCCTGCCACGCTTCGTCTTCTCGCGCGGCGAACTGTCGATCGAGGAGACCGAGGTGAAGGCCAGGCCCGGCCACGGCCAGTTCGTCGGGCGCGAGCCGAACGCCGCGGTCAACCGCGCGCTGTCGACGTGGAAGGAGATCACCGCGCCGCGCAAGGTGGAACGCACAGGCATCCCGGCGACGGGGGTTTGAGATGCGGCGCGGGGGACTTCTTGTCAGCGCTTTTATGGTTCTGGCGGCAAGCCAGGCGACGGCGGCCGGCATCGACCTCAGCAAGCCTTATGGCAACAAGTCCGGTTGCATCAACAAGAACGGCCAAGAGGTCTATGCCGAGGACATGCTGCTTCTGACCAGCGAGGCATTCGTCACGGTGGCGAGCGCTTGCACCTTCACCGAAAAAAAGGTCCAGGCCGACGGGTCGCTGGTTGTGAAGGCCAGTTGCCAGGCGGAGGGCGAGGAGGGCGAGACGCCCGGCCAGTTCACCATCAGGAAGAGCGCCAAGAACGCCAAGAGATTGGTGATCGCCGATGAGGACGGCAACGTCATGGGCGAAGTCTCTCGGTGCAAATGACGGCACGAGCCTTTGCGTCGACTTCAGGCGACCAGCGCATCCAGTTCCGGCAGCAGGACGACGCTTTCCTGTTCGTTGGGATCGGTGCGGGCAATGACGGCCGAAGACGGGGCGTTGCTCAGATTGGCCGGCAGATGCGGCACGCCGGCTGGAATGTAGAAGAGGTCACCAGCCTTGACGACGATGTGGTGTTCGAGCCGGTCGCCATACCAGGTATGGACCTCGCCGGAGAGCACATAGATCGCCGTCTCGTGGCTCTCGTGCAGATGCGCCTTGGCGCGGGCGCCGGGCGGCATGGTGAGAACGTGCATGCAGATGCCGGTGGAGCCGACCGATTCCGTGGCAATGCCGGCGAGATAGGTCAAACCCTGCTTGCCTTCATAAGTGCTTTCAGGGCGGATAAGATGGCAAGTGGGTTTGGGCGACATCGGGGAACTCCGGGCGTCGATTTGAGTGGGACAAGACCAATGGGACTGGGCGAGTGGAAAACAACATCGCTATAAAAGCAATCGGAATCCGGACGGCGCCGCAGGGGCGGGAACAGGCAGGCGGCAGCCGATGACCGGAATTTCGCCAGCCGTCGTCGCGGCAAGCAAACTTGGCCTCACCTTCCAGACCAATGACGGACCGGTCCAGGCGCTGTCCAATGTCGACCTGACCATCGGCAAGGGAGAATTCGTCTCCTTCATCGGGCCGTCGGGTTGCGGCAAGACCACGCTGCTGCGCGTCATCGCCGACCTGGAGAAACCGACATCGGGGACGATCTCGGTCAACGGCATGACCGCGGAGCAGGCCCGCGAGAAGCGCGCCTATGGCTATGTCTTTCAGGCCGCGGCGCTGTTTCCGTGGCGCACGATCGAACGCAATGTCGCGCTGCCACTGGAGATCATGGGCCTCTCCAGGGCGGAGCAGGCGGAGCGCATCAAGCGCACGCTCGACCTCGTCAACCTCTCGGGCTTCGAGAAGAAATACCCCTGGCAGCTTTCCGGCGGCATGCAGCAGCGCGCCTCGATCGCGCGTGCGCTCGCCTTCGACGCCGACCTCTTGTTGATGGACGAGCCATTCGGCGCGCTGGACGAGATCGTGCGCGACCACCTCAATGAGCAATTGCTGCAACTGTGGGCGCGCACCAACAAGACCATCTGCTTTGTCACCCACTCCATTCCGGAAGCCGTCTACCTCTCGACGCGCATCGTGGTCATGTCACCGCGCCCGGGGCGTGTCAGCGACATCATCGAATCGACACTGCCGAAGGAGCGGCCGCTCGACATCCGCGAAACGCCGGAGTTTCTGGCGATCGCCGCGCGCGTGCGCGATGGTCTGCGGGCAGGGCACAGCTATGATGATTGAGTGCCCTCGCCAGAGAACGTCCTACGCGTTCGTCATCCTAGGGCGGAGCGGCGCGAAGCGTCGCGCAGCCCCTAGGATCCATGCCGTGACGTCGGGCGAGGGGTCAAACCGGCGGAGAACGGCTTCCAGCCGCGGTCGCGCAAAGGGTGCCGTGTTCCGCACCGTTGCGGAACATAGAGGTAACGGCATGGATCCTAGGGTCTACGCCGCGTCGCTTCGCTCCTTGCTTCGCCCTAGGATGACGAAGAAACAGGTGGTCGTCCTCCGCTTCGCTCCGGCCATCCTCTCCCCGGCGGGGAGAGGAGAGGGGGAGCGCTAGATGGACTCCTTCCGCGACAAGCTCGTCCCTGTCACCTCGATCCTGGCCGGCGTGGTCGTGCTCTGGTACGTCATGGCCGTCATCCTCAACACGCCATTCCAGCGCGATCTCGACACTCGTGCCAACGAAACCCCCGGCGCGGTCGAATTCATCGGCAAGACGCTGGCGCAGCCGAAGCCGACGCTTCCGGCGCCGCATCAGGTGGCGGTGAATTTCTTTGAAAACACCTTCCTGCGGCCCATCAATTCGAACCGCAGCCTCGTCTACAATGCCTGGGTGACATTGTCCTCGACGCTGCTCGGCTTTGCCTTCGGCACCGCGCTCGGCATCATCATCGCCGTCGGCATCGTGCATGTGGCGACGCTGGACCGCAGCCTGATGCCGTGGATCATCGCTTCGCAGACCATTCCGATCCTTGCGGTGGCGCCGATGATCATCGTCGTGCTGGCGGCGATCGGCATCACCGGCCTGATCCCGAAAGCGATGATCTCGACCTATCTGTCGTTCTTCCCGGTGACCGTCGGCATGGTGAAGGGATTGCGCTCGCCCGAGATCATGCATCTCGACCTGATGCACACCTACAATGCAAGCCGTGCGCAGACCTTCTGGAAATTGCGCGTCCCGGCCTCGGTGCCGTTCCTGTTCACCTCCATGAAGGTGGCGGTGGCGGCAAGCCTGGTCGGCGCCATCGTCGGCGAACTGCCTACCGGCGCGGTCGCCGGCATCGGCGCCAAGCTGCTCGCCGGCGCCTATTACAGCCAGTCCATCGACATCTGGTCGGCGCTGGTCGCGGGTTCCATCGTGGCGGCACTTCTGGTCATGGTGGTCGGCATTGCCGGGCGCATCGTCGACCGCGCCATGGGCGGGAGGCCGGCATGAACTGGCTGAAACCTTCCTGGCAAGCGGTGCTGGCGATCGTGCTCTGCCTGATCGCGGTCGCCCTCGGCGCGATGTCGAAGCCGGAAGCGGCAGCGCTCGCGGACCCGACCGCCAGCATCAACTATCCTTATCTCGGAACCAAGGGTTTGATGCTCGGCCTGGCGATCGTGGCGGCACTGATCTCGATGATCAGGATCCCTTCGCTTGCGGAGGCCGTCGTGCTGTTTGTCGGCGCCCATCTCGTTGCCTGGCTGCTGATCTCGGGCATCGCGGGGTTCGAAGGCGCGGCACTGGCACCTTATTTCCTGCTGCTCGCGGCCGCCTGGCTGCTTGGCTGGCGCTGCGTGGCGGTGCTGTCCAGCCTTCGTCCGATGAGAGGCTTGGCCCGCAACGCGCTGCGCCTGATCATACCCGCCATCTTCGGCGCCTGGATCCTGATCATCTGGGAAGCGGTGACGCGCGGCGCAGGCATCCCCTTCATCCTGCTGCCGCCGCCCAGCGCCATCGGCGTGCGCATCGCGAGCTCGCTGCCGGTGCTCGGCGCCGATGTCCGGCAGACCATCTTCAAGGCGGTGCTCTTCGGTTATGTCGTCGGCAGCGGCGCCGGTTTCATCACCGCGATCCTCGCCGACCGCGTGCCGTTCCTGCGGCGCGGGCTCTTGCCGATCGGCAACATGGTCTCGGCACTGCCGATCATCGGCGTGGCGCCGATCATGGTGATGTGGTTCGGCTTCGACTGGCAGTCCAAGGCGGCTGTCGTCATCATCATGACCTTCTTCCCGATGCTGGTGAACACGGTCGCCGGCCTGGCCGCCTCCGGCCATATGGAGCGCGACCTGATGCGCACCTATGCGTCGGGTTACTGGCCGACGCTGATCAAGCTCAGGCTGCCGGCGGCGGCCCCCTTCATCTTCAACGCGCTGAAGATCAACTCGACGCTGGCGCTGATCGGCGCCATCGTCGCCGAGTTCTTCGGCACGCCCGTGGTCGGCATGGGCTTCCGCATCTCGACCGAGGTCGGGCGGATGAACATCGACATGGTCTGGGCCGAAATCGCAGTTGCAGCACTTGCGGGTTCGGTCTTTTATGGCGTGGTCGCTCTTGTCGAAAGAGCCGTCACGTTTTGGCATCCCTCTGTCCGTGGTGGATAGGGGCGGTGGGTTTAAGGGCACTAACTTCAGAGGGTAAAAGAATGAAAAAACTGATTATTCCCGTTCTGGCCGGCGCGATGTCGTTGGCCGCGTTCCAGGCGATGGCCGCCGACAAGGTGACGTTGCAGTTGAAATGGGTCACGCAGGCCCAGTTTGCCGGCTACTATGTCGCCAAGGCCAAGGGTTTCTACGAGGCCGAGGGTCTCGACGTCGACATCAAGCCGGGCGGCCCCGATATCGCGCCCGAGCAGGTGATTGCCGGCGGCGGCGCCGACGTGATCGTCGACTGGATGGGCGGCGCACTGGCCGCGCGCGAAAAGGGTGTGCCGCTGGTCAACATTGCCCAGCCGTTCAAGAAGGCCGGCATGGAACTGGTCTGCCCGAAGGACGGCCCGATCAAGACCGAAGCCGACTTCAAGGGCCACACGCTCGGTGTCTGGTTCTTCGGCAACGAATATCCGTTCTACGCCTGGATGAACAAGCTTGGCCTGAAGACCGACGGCGGCCCGGACGGCGTCACGGTCTTGAAGCAGAGCTTTGACGTGCAGCCGCTGATCCAGAAGCAGGCGGATTGCATCTCGGTCATGACCTACAATGAGTACTGGCAGCTGATCGACGCCGGCTACAAGCCGGAACAGCTGACCGTGTTCAACTACTCGGCGATGGGCAACGACCTGCTCGAGGACGGGCTCTATGCCTCGGAAGACAAGCTCAAGGACCCGGCCTTCGAGGACAAGATGGTCCGTTTCGTGCGCGCCTCGATGAAGGGCTGGAAATATGCCGTCGACAACAATGACGAAGCCGCCGGCATCGTCATGGACGGCGGCGGCCAGGACGAGAACCACCAGAAGCGGATGATGAGCGAAGTCGCCAAGCTGATCGACAATGCCGATGGCAAGCTCGACCCGGCGACCTACGAGCGCACCGCCAAGGCGCTGCTCGACCAGAAGATCATCACCAAGGAGCCGAAAGGCGCCTACACGACGGCGATCACCGACAAGGCGATCAAATAATAGGCCTGTGGGAGCGTGATCCCGGAAAGATCATGCTCAAACGACCAGATGGAACGGCGCCTCAGAGGCGCCGTTCCTTTATGGTGTTCATGACGAAGCTGGTTTCGATCGAGGCGACGCATTTCAGCCGCGCGATCTTTTCCTTGATGAAGCGCTCATACTGTTCCAGGCTGCCGGTCACCACCTTCAGCACATAGTCGCGCGAACCGGTAACGAGGTGGCACTCCAACACCTCTTCCCAGCCGCGGATCGCCTCCTCGAACATGACGATCTCGTCCTCGTTCTGCCGGCTGAGCCGGATGGTGGCGATGGCGACCATGCTCCAGCCGAAGGCGGCGGGGTCGACCAGCGTTGTGTAGCCCTGATGACGCCGGTCTCCTCCAGCCGCCGCACACGCCTGAGGCAAGGCGACGGCGACAGGCCGATGCGCTCGGCAAGCTCGTTGTTGGTGATGCGGGCATCCGCCCGCAATTCCCTGAGAATCCTGAGGTCGAAGTCGTCGGCTATCTTCTGCTGCACTTTCGCTCTCTCGCGGCAAATTGTTGCCGACATGCAGCCATGCAAGCCCAGGAATAGCAAGGACTGGCTGATCGGGATCGCATAAATTGCGGCGGAATACCCCTCGAAAAACAGGAAGAGCCATGACCGCGCCGCGCCCGTCGAAAACCCATATCGGCAACCACAAGCTCCATCCGGAGACGCTGATGCTGAGCTACGGCTTCGATCCGCAACTTTCGGAGGGCGCGGTCAAGCCGCCGGTGTTCCTGACCTCGACCTTCGTGTTCAAATCGGCGGAAGAGGGACGCGACTTCTTCGACTACACATCCGGCCGCAAGGAGCCGCCGAGCGGCACGGCGTCGGGCCTGGTCTATTCGCGCTTCAACCATCCCAACAGCGAGATCGTCGAGGATCGGCTGGCGGTCTATGAGGGGACGGATGCCTGCATCCTGTTCTCATCCGGCATGTCGGCGATCGCCACGACGCTGCTCGCCTATGCCCGCCCTGGCGATGTCATCCTGCATTCGCAGCCGCTCTATGGCGGCACCGAGACGCTGCTCACGCGCACGCTTTCCGGATTCGGCATCGGCGCAGTCGGCTTTGCCGACGGTGTCGACGAGAAAGCGGTGCGCGCCGCGGCCGATGCCGCGGTGGCGAAGGGCCGTGTTTCGGTCATTTTGATCGAGACGCCATCGAACCCGACCAACAGCCTGGTCGACATTGCGCTGATCAAGACGATCGCCGACGAGATCGGTGCCGGGCAGCGCTCAAGGCCGATCATCGTCTGCGACAACACGCTGCTCGGTCCCGTCTTCCAGCGGCCGATCGAGCACGGCGCCGACGTCTCGGTCTATTCGCTGACCAAATATGTCGGCGGCCATTCCGACCTGATCGCGGGCGCGGCCATGGGTAGCAAGGCGGTCACCAAGCCGATCAAGGCGCTGCGTGGCGCGATCGGCACGCAGCTCGACCCGCATTCCTGCTGGATGCTCGGCCGTTCGCTTGAGACGCTGTCGATCCGCATGGAGCGGGCTAACGACAATGCGCGCCTGGTCGCCGAATTCCTGCGCGATCACGCCAAGGTCGAGAAGGTGCATTATCTGCCGTTCCTGGGCGAGGATACGCCGGCTGGCCGCACCTACAGGGCGCAATGCAGCGGCGCCGGCTCGACCTTCTCCTTCGACATCAGGGGCGGTGAGAAGGCGGCCTTCGCCTTCCTCAACGCCCTGCAGATCTTCAAGCTGGCGGTAAGCCTCGGCGGCACGGAATCGCTCGCCAGCCACCCGGCGGCGATGACCCACTCGGGCATTCCCTTCGACGTGCGACAGCGCATCGGGGTGCTCGAGACCACGGTCAGGCTGTCGATCGGCGTCGAACATCCGGACGATCTGATCGCCGACCTGACGCAGGCGCTGGCGGCGGTCTGACAGCCGCTCTTCCGGCTTTCGGAAAGGGGCGAGCGATCGCCTCTTTTGCTGCGTTCCCGGTCACAAAACCGTGTGCAGGGAAACATTGGGCCGTCCAACCGTTCCAGTTGAGGCATGCGCGCGACGGGGGCTCGCGACGCATGCGACAGCCACGGAGGTCCTTAATGCGCACATATTCCATCTTGCCGGTACTTTCGGCGTTGGCCATTTCGACCGCTTTCTTCTTCGCGTCCCCGGCCATGGCCGAGGTGGTGAAGTACAAGGCGACGCTCGATGGCAGCCAACAGAGCCCGCCCGTAACCACCAAGGGCAAGGGCACCGCCACGCTCACCTTCGACACCACCAAGAAGAAGCTCAGCTGGAACGTGAAATATTCCGGCCTCAGCGGACCGGCTGTTGCAGCGCATATTCACGGCCCGGCGGCGATGGGTGCGAATGCCGCTCCCGTCATCCCGTTCAAAGGCAAGCTCAAGAGCCCGATCAAGGGGTCCGCGACGCTGACGGACGCACAGGCTGCCGACCTTGCGGCCGGCAATTATTATGTCAACGTCCACACCGCCGCCAACAAGGATGGCGAGATCCGCGGCCAGATCGAGGCTGCGAAGTAGCGCAAGCACTTCAAAAAGGGGCTGATATCAGCCCCTTTTTGAATCACGCCTTGTCGCGGATTTGAGTCAGCGTGCGGGTCGGCGTGATGGCTTCCGGATCGAGCCTGATTTCGACGATCGCCGGTTTGCCGCTGGCGCGGGCTCGCTCGAAGGCGGGCGCGAAATCAGCCGTCTTCTCGACTGTCTCGCCATGGCCGCCATAGGCGCGGGCCAGCGATGCGAAATCGGGGTTCTTGAGGCCGGTGGCGACGACGCGGCCGGGATATTCGCGCTCCTGGTGCATGCGGATCGTGCCGTAGATGCCGTTGTTGACGACGATGACGACGATCGGCAGGTCATATTGCACGGCGGTGGCGAATTCCTGGCCGTTCATCAGGAAGCAGCCGTCGCCGGCAAAAGCGATCACGGTGCGCTCCGGGAACAGCGCCTTGGCGGCGACGGCGGCCGGGGTGCCATAGCCCATCGAACCCGATGTCGGCGCGGCTTGTGTGCCGAAGCGGCGGGAGCGGTGGAAGCGATGCACCCAGGTGGCGTAATTGCCGGCGCCGTTGGTGAGGATGGCGTCGTCGGGAAGTACCTTCTCCAGATAGTTCATGATCGGCCCCATCTGGACCGGGCCGGGGCCGGTTTCCGGTGGTGTCGACCATTCGAGATAGGCGGCGTGCAGTTTCGCCGGCTCGTCCTCCCGGCCTGGTGTCGCGGCCGGTCTGCGCTTGGCGAAAGCCTCGACGAAAGCCGAGGGCGAGGCGTTGATCGCCAGCGTCGGCCGATAGACGCGGCCGAGTTCGCCGGCATCGGCGTGAACATGGACCAGCGCCTGGTCGGGGTAGGGGCTTTTCAGCAAGGTGTAGTCCGAAGACGGCATTTCGCCCATGCGGCCGCCGATCAGCAGCACGAGGTCTGCCTGTTTGATGGCGTTGGCCAGTTTCGGATTGATGCCGATGCCGACATCGCCGGCATAGTTCGGGTGCAGATGATCGAACAGCATCTGGCGTCGGAAGGAACAGCCGACCGGCAGCGACCATGTCTCTGATATGGCGCGCATGTGCGCCACGGCTTCCTCATTCCAGCGCGTGCCGCCGAGAATGACGAACGGGCGCTTGGCGCCGTTAAGCAGCATCTCCAGCGCGTCGAGTTCGGCCGCGCCGGGATATGTCTCGACCGGCGTGTGGGGAAGTGCGTCCGGCGCGTCGACCACGCTGGTCAGCATGTCCTCGGGCAGCGAGATGACCACTGGGCCGGGACGTCCCGATGTCGCCACGGCGAAAGCGCGAGTGACCAATTCCGGGATGCGCGAGGCATCGTCGATTTCGACCACCCATTTGGCGATGTCGCCGAAGAACCTCTTATAGTCAACCTCCTGGAACGCCTCCCGCTCCTTGGCGTGGCTGGCGACCTGGCCGATGAACAGGATGAGCGGGACCGAATCCTGCATGGCGATGTGGATGCCGGCCGAGGCGTTGGTGGCGCCGGGGCCGCGGGTGACGAAGCAGATGCCGGGCTTGCCGGTCAGCCTGCCCTGGCAGTCAGCCATCATCGCCGCGCCACCTTCCTGGCGGCACACGATGGTACGGATCGCCGAGTCGTGCAGCGCGTCGAGCACCGCGAGATAGGATTCGCCCGGCACGCAGAACATGCGGTCGGTGCCGTTCGCTTCCAGCGCTTCGACGATCAGTTGTCCACCAGTCTTCATTTGCCTGATCTCTCCAGCTCAGCGAGGATTTCGTCGGTATGTTCGCCTAGGCGCGGCGAAGGGCGTTCATAGACCAGCGGCGTGCCCGACATCACCATCGGCGCGCGCACGGAAGGCAGACGGTTGCCATGGCCGTCGTCGAGGTCGAGCCGCATGCCGCGCGCGATCGTCTGCGGGTCGGCGAACATCTGGCCGATCGTGTTGATCGGGCTCGCCGGCACGCCGGCGGCTTCGAGCTTTGCCAGCAGCGGATCGCGATCAAGGATGCTCAGCGCCTCGATGATACGCGCGCGCAGCTCGACCCGGTTGGCGACCCGGGCGGGATTGGTGGCGAAGTCGGGATTGACGAACAGATCGTCCAGCCCGACGGCGGCACAGAATTTCTGGAATTGGCCGTCATTGCCAACCGCCAGGATGATGTGGCCGTCACGGACCGGCACCACCTCGTAAGGCGCGATGTTCATATGCGCATTGCCCATCTGCACCGGCGACTTGCCGGAGACGAGATAGTTGAGGTTCTGATTTCCGAGCGCCGAGATCTGCGTGTCGAACAGCGCCATGTCGATGTGCTGGCCTTGGCCGGTCTGGTCGGCGTGCCGCAGCGCGGCCTGGATGGCGATGACCGAATAAAGCCCGGTGAAGATGTCCGAGATGGCGACGCCGGCCTTTTGCGGCTCACGGCCGGGCTCGCCGGTGATCGACATCATGCCGGCCATGGCCTGGATGATGAAGTCGTAGCCGGCGCGTGGCGCATACGGGCCGTCCTGGCCAAACCCGGTGATCGAGCAATAGACGAGGCGCGGGTTGATCTGGCGCAGGCTGTCATGGTCGAGCCCGTATTTCCTGAGCCCGCCGAGCTTGAAATTCTCGATCAGCACATCCGATGTGGCGACCAGCCGGCGGATGGTTTGCGCACCCTCAGGCGTCGAAAAGTCGATGGCGATGGAGCGCTTGCCGCGATTGCAGGAATGGTAATAGGCGGCCGACAGGTTCTCGCCGTCATGGCTCATGACGAAGGGCGGGCCCCATTTGCGGGTGTCGTCGCCGCCGTCGGGGCTTTCGACCTTGATGACATCGGCGCCGAGATCGGCGAGCAACTGTCCAGCCCAGGGGCCGGCCAGGATGCGGGCGAGTTCGATGACGCGGACGCCTTTCAGCGGGGGTTCAGCCATAAATCACCATGATTGCGGCAATCACCGTGATTGCCGCGAGAGCAGAGGCTCTACCAAGACCGGCAAGGGCTGTCACGGCCCTTGCAATAGGCCAATCGGTCACGCCTTCAGGGCACCGTCGGCCCAAGCGGCGAAATCGTCCATGATGAGGTCGCGGTTCACCTCGTTCAGGCTTTCGTGGCGGGTGTCGGCGTAAACCTTTGAAACGAGATTCGAAAAGCCCATCCTGAGCATGCGGTTGGCAAGGTGGGTGATGCCCTTGCCGTAGTCCGAAGCGGGGTCTTTCTCGCCGCCGACGATCGCGACCGGAAGGTCGCGCCGCACGCTCGTGAACCCGGCATCCTTGCCGCCGTTCATCGCCATGGAGACCACATCGTGCCACATCGACACCGAGGCGTCCCAGCCGCACCGCGGATCGGCGATGTATTTCGCCACCTCGGCCTCGTCGCGCGACAACCAGTCGAACGGCGTGCGGTGGTTGGGCACCGCCTTGCCCCAGGCCTGGAAGGTGAGTTTCGGCAGCAGGCGCGATGGGACGTCGGAGCCCAGCCGCATCCGTTCCCAGGCAAGGATGCCGAGCGCTACCTGCCCAAGCCGCCCTTGCGAGAAGTTGCCGTTCCAGATCGCGGCGGCATGGACACGCGGCGAGTGGCTCAAAAGGTAGTTCAGCGCTATCGACGCGCCCATCGAATGACCGAAAAGGATGACCGGCAGATCAGGGCATTCGCTGGCGATCAGGTCATGGATGGCATCGACGTCGGCGATCACCTTGGCTGGGCCATCCTTGTCGGCGAACTTGCCGAGCGGCGCGTCGGGCGCCTTGGTCGCGCCATGGCCGCGATGATCGTGGACATAGGCGTGGAGGCCGCGCGCGGCCAGGAAATCGGCGAAACCGGCATAGCGCGCGGCGTGTTCGGCCAGTCCATGATTGATCTGGACGACGGCACGTGGCCGGCCATCGGCATGCCTGACGAGGAGATTGAGATCGGCCCCGGTCGGTGAGCGGACCATGCGTTGTTGACTGAAAGGCATGGCCGCCTGTTCTCTTCCCCATTTATCGTTGTTGGTTTTGTTTGCGCCGGCGCCGGTTTCGCGTCAATCCACAGTAACTGCTTTTGCGCGACGATGTTTCTTGCGTTTGGCCAGCAAAACATCGCAATTCTGACATGGAGACAGCTTCAGTCTGTCGCCCACTTTCTTCAGCCGGGGATTCTCATGCGCATTGGTGTTGTTTTCGGATTGGCCATGCTGGCGGTATCGCTGGCCGGCGCGGCGCATGCCGACGTCAAGATGAGCGGCACTTTCGTCGCCGACGCTGCCTGTCCGGCAACGCAAGCCATCAAGAACAGCAAGAATCCCGGCAATGTCTCGACCGATGCCGGACAGAGCTACCAGCTGCTGGCCGGCAACAAGGACGCGCCGACACATTATCTGATCCTGGTGCCGGGTGCCGATCCGGAGCGCCGCTGGGTGAAGGTCAGTTGCGGCCATCTGTCGGGCAGCAGTGCCGCGACGGTGCCGGCTGCACCTGGCGGACAAGGCAAGCCCGCCGCCTCGGGCAAGCCCGAATATGTCTTCGCGCTGAGCTGGCAGCCGGCTTTTTGCGAGACCAAGTCGAACAAGACCGAATGCAAGGCGCAGAACCCGAACGAGTTCGATGCCACCAATTTCACCCTGCACGGCCTGTGGCCGCAGCCGAACGGCAATTTCTATTGCCAGGTGGCGGCCAACGACAAGGCCAACGACAATCCGGCTCACTGGAAGGACCTGCCGCCGGTCAATCTGGACGCTGGCACCCGCAAGGAGCTCGACCAGGTGATGCCGGGGACGGCCTCCCAGCTGGAACGGCATGAGTGGATCAAGCACGGCACCTGCTACGGCAAGAGCCAGCAGGAGTATTTTGCGGATGCGCTCAGCCTGATGCGGCAGGTCAACAGCTCGCCGGTGCGCGATCTTTTCGTCAAGAACATTGGCGGCAAGCTGACGGCGGACCAGATCCGCGGCGCCTTCGACACCGCGTTCGGCGCGGGGGCAGGCGACCGCGTGCGGGTGTCCTGCGTCATCGATCCCACGAGCGGCCGGCGGCTGATCGGCGAACTGACGCTTGGCCTTGCCGGCCCGATCGGCCCGAACGCTTCGCTCAAGGACCTGCTGCTGGCCTCGGTGCCGACCAACAAGGCCGGTTGCCCGACCGGCACCGTCGACGCGATCGGGTTCCAGTAAGCGCCGCCCGAACGGCCGTCGCCTGCCCGTGACCGGCGCTAGATTTGCCCCGACTTGGTCCAAGCGACCGCCATATCGGCCTCGGGGCCGCCTGGCTCGCCGACGACGCGATCACGCCCGGTCGACTTCGCCTTGTAGAGGCGCTGGTCGGCGAGCGCGAACAGATCGGCAAGGCAGCGGGTCGTTTCGCCGACGGTTGAAACCCCGGCGCTGACGGTCAGCTCGAAGCGGCTGGTGACGGCCGATGCCTTGACCGCGTAGCGGATGCTTTCGCCAAACAGCCTGGCGACCGAATGCGGGCGCGAACTCAGGACGGCGAATTCCTCGCCGCCGATCCTGAACACCTGGTCTTCGGCGCTGGCCACCTCGCGAAGCAGGGTCGCAACCGTCTTCAGCACCTTGTCGCCCTCGGCATGGCCGAAACGGTCGTTGATCGACTTGAAATGGTCGACATCGATGATCAGCAGGCTGAGCGGCCTCGCCGTGCGCAGGCTGATCTCGACCGCGGCTTCCCCGTCAGCATCGAAGCGGCCGCGATGCAGCAGGCCGGTCAGGCCGTCGCGGCCGACATGCTCGACCAGTGCTTCGTAGCGCTCGCGGTATGTCAGCGTCTGGAAAATATCGGTCAGCCCACGCGGCAGCGGAATGTCGCGCTCCTCGAACCATCTGAGGTAAGCCACGAGCATGCCGCTGAAGGCCAGGGCCGCGGCCATCTTGGCGAACCAGCCGCCGAAGAAGACATCGATCGGCGCGCCGGCAACGAAATGCAGCGCGGTGAAGAAACCCGCCTGGTCGAAGGTCAGCACGCAGGCGACGCAAATCAGGATGCGTGCGAACTGCGCCTCGCGCAGATACCGGCCAAGCTTTTCATAGATCAGGATGATGAGGATGGCGTCGATGAACAGCAGCGTCGTGCCCCACACCATCAGCCAGCCCATCTCGTCGATGAAGCCGATGTCGGGCAGCCGGCCATCGGGCAGCGGCGCTATGGCGTGCAGGCGCAAGAGCAGCACCAGCCCGATCATCAGCGCATTGCCGAGCAGCAGGCCGTAGATCGGCTGGCGTACGGTGGCGGCGTCCTCCTTCATGTAGAGCAGGAGGAGCATCACCAGCTTGCCCGAAAACAGCACCGCCGAGCCCGGCGAAACCATGCCGAATGGCAAGGCGACATAAAAGACGCTGGCGAGATAGGTTTCCAGGAAGTGCATGACGCCGAGCGCGCAGACGAAAACGCCCAGACCAATGCGCTTCCTGAAGCGAAAAAGCGTCACCATGACGCTGAAGTAGACGATCGCTTCGGCAAGGAGCAGGAAACTGTTCAGCAATGCCGTCGATCCGCTCTCTTTCCAGGAATCGCGGCCAGCCGGCGATTCCACCCCGATCCTCTTTTGACGCGGAAGGGTTAACCGGAGCTTTCAGCGGCTCGTTGCCGATGGAAAACTTCAGGAGGCGGCGCGCACTTAGTTCGTGTGGTCGGCTTGATCTGGCAAAAGCGATTGCCGTTCGCCGCCGCATCGCCTACATAGCGGCCAACCTCCATTCAAATCGACAATTCAGTCAGTTTCAGGGAAAGCGCGCGTGGCACGCCAGTTCATCTATCACATGTCCGGCCTGTCGAAGGCCTATGGCACCAAGAAGGTGCTCGATAACGTTCATCTGTCCTTCTACCCGGACGCCAAGATCGGCATTCTCGGGCCGAACGGCTCGGGCAAGTCGACGATCCTGCGCATCATGGCCGGGCTCGACAAGGAGTTCCAGGGCGAGGCATGGCTGGCCGAAGGTGCCACCGTCGGCTACCTGGCGCAGGAGCCGCATCTCGACAACTCCAAGACCGTGCGTGAAAACGTCATGGACGGCGTCGGCAGGAAGACCGCCATCATCGAGCGCTACAACGAGCTGATGATGAACTATTCCGACGAGACGGCGGACGAGTCCGCCAAGCTCCAGGATGAGATGGACCGGCTCAACCTTTGGGATCTCGACCAGCAGGTCGAGATGGCGATGGACGCGCTGCAATGTCCGCCGCCTGACTCCGAAGTTACCAACCTGTCGGGCGGCGAGCGCCGCCGCGTGGCTCTCTGCCGGCTGCTGCTCGAACAGCCCGACCTGCTGCTGCTCGACGAACCGACCAACCATCTCGACGCCGAGACCACGGCGTGGCTCGAAAAGCACCTGCGCGACTATCCGGGTTCGGTGCTGATCATCACCCACGACCGCTACTTCCTCGACAATGTCACCGGCTGGATCCTCGAACTCGACCGCGGCCGCGGCATTCCCTACGAGGGCAACTACACCAGATATCTCGACGCCAAGGCCAAGCGCCTGATCCAGGAAGGCCGCGAGGACGACGCCCGCCAGAAGTCGATCTGGCGCGAGCGCGAATGGATCCAGTCGAGCCCGAAGGCACGCCAGACCAAGTCGAAGGCGCGTATCAAGGCCTATGAGGAACTGGTCGAGCAGTCGCAGAACCGCAAGCCGACCGATACGCAGATCGTCATTCCCTCGAGCGAGCGTCTCGGCAATGTGGTCATCGAGGTCGAAGGCCTCAACAAGGGCTTTGGCGACGAGCTTCTGATCGAGAACCTGTCGTTTCGGCTGCCGCCGGGCGGCATCGTCGGCGTCATCGGCCCGAACGGCGCCGGCAAGACGACGCTGTTCAAGACCTTCACCGGCCAGGAGAAGCCGGATGCAGGCACCGTGCGCATCGGCGAGACGGTCAAGCTGGGCTATGTCGACCAGAGCCGCGATGCACTGGATGGAAACAAGACCGTGTGGGAAGAAATCTCCGGCGGCGCCGAAATCATCAAGCTCGGCAAGCACGAGATCAACAGCCGCGCCTATTGCTCGTCCTTCAACTTCCGTGGCGGCGACCAGCAGCAGAAGGTCGGCAACCTCTCCGGCGGCCAGCGCAACCGCGTGCATCTGGCCAAGATGTTGAAGAATGGCGGCAATGTCCTGCTGCTCGACGAACCGACCAACGACCTCGACACCGAAACGCTGGGAGCGCTGGAAGACGCGCTCGAAGCCTATGCCGGCTGCGCCGTCATCATCAGCCACGATCGCATGTTCCTCGACCGCATGGCGACCCACATGCTGGCCTTCGAAGGCGATGCGCATGTCGAATGGTTCGAAGGCAATTTCGAGGAATATGAGAAGGACAAGCTGCGGCGCCTGGGCGCCGAAGCGGCGGCCCCGCACCGCATGACGCACAAGCGGCTGACGCGGTAGGGGACCATAGGGGCGGCGAATTCTCAAACCACATGAGGAGTTCAAATGGCTGACTGGTCCGCCGCCCAATATCTGAAATTCGAGGATGAGCGCACGCGGCCCGCGCGAGACCTGGCGGCACAGGTGCCGGTCGATTTCCCGCGCCGGGTCGTCGACATCGGCTGCGGACCGGGCAATTCCACCGAGCTCCTGGTAGAGCGCTGGCCGGATGCGCAGGTGAGCGGTTTCGACACCTCTCCCGACATGATCGAGAAGGCGAGGGCGCGCCTGCCCAATGTCAGCTTCGACCTCGCCGATGCTTCGACATGGCGGCCGGCCGAGCCGGTCAATGTCATCTTTGCCAATGCGGTGTTCCAGTGGCTGCCCGAGCACCCTTCGGTGTTTCAGCGGCTGATGGGCTTCCTCGCGCCCGGCGGTGCGCTGGCGATCCAGATGCCCGACAATATGGCCGAGGATTCGCATCGGCTGATGCGTGAGACCGCCGCCGAAATGCCGTTTGCGGCAAGGATAAAGGGCGCGGCGCGCGCGCCGCTGCCGCCGGTGTCGTTCTACTACGACCTGTTGTCGCCGCTCAGCGACCGGCTCGATATCTGGCACACCATCTACAATCATCCGCTGGCCGATGCCGAGGCGATCGTCGAGTGGGTCAAGGCGACCGGGCTGAAGCCGTTCCTCGATCCGCTGGAGGCGGAAGAGCGCAAGCTGTTCCTCGACAGCTACACGGCCAAGATCGCCAAGGCCTATCCCAAAACGGCAAACGGCAAGGTTCTGCTACGCTTCCCGCGAATTTTCATAGTCGCCAAAAGGGCCGGCTAGGAAAGAATTATCCACTTTTCTTGGGCCCTGACGCGGCCGCTTGACCCGGTTTGACCGCCATGCCAACTCATCGCGCGGGCGACGATGGCCCGCATGGCAGGGGGGAGTGATGACTTTGAAAAGATTGCTTTGCGGCGGTGGCGTATGCGCGGCGGCACTTCTGGCGTTTTCGGTTTCGGCCGAAGCCAAGCGGGCGCGCTGCTTCACCACGGATGACGGGTATTTCCCGTGCAGCTACCGCATGATCGATGGTGCGGGCAGCTTCCGCATCTCGGCGCCGGGCTATCCGACCTATGTGCTGGAGATCGACGGGCCGGGTTTTGCCTATGGCTACGTCAATCTCGGCCGCCGCAACGTGCCGTTGCCGGGACAGTATGTGCGCAGCCGCGACGACGGCGCCTGCTGGAACAACCCGCAGACGAACGCCAAGCTGTGCGCCTGGTGAAAGCGGGTCAGGCCAGTCTGAAACCTTGATTTAAGCCGGCGTAAACCGGCCGGATGAGAAAAGTGTTGCGCCGAAGCGTTTCGGCGCCCACATGAAGCCGCAACGCCTGCGGATGGGACGGACTGAAACATGCATCGCGTCATCATCAGCGGCATCGGCGCTGAAATTCCTGAAGCTGTCATCACCAATGAAGAGCTGGTCGAGAGCTTCAACAGCTGGGTCGACACCGAGAACGCACGCCGCCAGGTCACCGGCGAGGCGCTGCTGCAGAAATCCGACAGCGACTTCATCGTTCATGCCTCGGGTGTGAAATCCCGTCATGTGATCGAGCGCGAAGGCATACTCGATCCAACCCGCATGACGCCGCGCATTCCGGCGCGGCCCGACGATGCGCTGTCGCTGGAAGCGGAATTCGGCATCGCCTCGGCCAGGAAGGCGCTCGACCATGCCGGGCTTGAGCCGTCGCAGATCGACCTGATCATCTGCTCGGCTTCGCACCACCAGCGGCCCTATCCGGCGATCGCCATCGAAATGCAGGAAGCGCTGGGGACAAGGGGCGCGGGCTTCGACATGGGGCTTGGCTGTTCGTCCGCCGCCGCGGCCCTTCACATGGCCGTCAATCTGGTGCGCTCTGGCGCGCACAAACGCATCCTGGTGACCACGCCGGAAATCATCACCGGCCATCTCAATTTCCGCGACCGGCAGACACATTTCATCTTTGGCGACGCCTCGGTGTCGCTGGTGGTGGAGGGACTTGCCAAGGGCGACAAACGGCCGGGGCGCTTCGAGGTGCTGGACACACGCATCTGGACGCAGATGTCGAACAACATCCGCACCAATCTCGGCTATCACACGCGCACCGCCCAGGACGATCCCTACATGATCAACCTGGAAGGCAATTTGATCAAGCAGGTCGGCAACAAGGTGTTCAAGGAAGTCACCGTCGCCGGCCAGAAGTTCATCGTCGAATTCCTGGCCGAGCACGGGCTGACCCCTCAGGCGGTCCGGCGCTTCTGGCTGCACCAGGCCAATGCGCGCATGAATGCCATGATCCTGAAGCTTTCCTTTGGCCACGACGTCGATCATGACCGTGCGCCGATGGTGCTGGAGCGGCTGGGCAACACCGCGGGCGCCGGCGCCATCGTGGCGCTGTCGGAGAACCATGCCGACATGAAGCCCGGCGATTTCGGCTTGATCTGCGCCTTTGGCGCGGGGTATTCGATCGGCGGCGCGCTCATCCGGATGCTCTAAGCAACGTCGCGGTGATGCCGACCTGAAAGCCCATTCGGGCTTTCGTCCTCAGCCGGGCCGCTTCGCGCCGTCTCTATTCCGTTTCAACCTGACCTGACCCTCGCACAGCCTGTGTCGGGGGTATCTGTGCCTGGGAGCAACGCGATCCCGTTTCAGAAAGGAGCGTTCCAATGGCCGATGCCCGATGCAGCTGCGGTGCCCTCACGCTGGCGCTGACAGGACCATCAAAACTGGTTGTCGCCTGCCATTGCCTCGATTGCCAGCGCCGAACCGGCGCCCCCTTCGGCGTCGGCGCCTTTTATCCGGCTGACGCTGTCGCCATCTCTGGAACCGCGAAGGAATTCACCCGCGATGCGGCAAGCGGCGGCAAGGTCCACAACTACTTTTGTCCGAACTGCGGATCGACCGTCTACTGGATAGCCGACAGGCTGCCGTCAATGATCGGCGTCGCCATCGGCGCGCTTTCGGATCCGAAATATCCTTCGCCAGCGCGGTCGATCTTCGAGCAGTCGAAACATGATTGGGTTCAAATCGGCGGCGCCGTCGACCATTTTCGGGAAAGCAGCGCGGCCGGCAGATCGGAGCAAGCCGGCGTTCCAACGTGTCAGGCCGGTGTGAAGGGCACCAGCATCGGCACCCGCCGTGCGTAATCGTCATAGGCGGGGCCCAGTTCGCCGCGCAGGAAGCGTTCCTCGAGCCTTGCCTTCATGACGACGCCGATGATGAGCAGGGCCGCGCCCGCAATACCCCAGATCGTGCCCTTTGCCGCCATTGTGGCGAGCACCGCCAACAGCAGCCCTGTGTAGATCGGATGCCGGACCAGGCCATAGGGGCCGGTATCGACGATGCGATGGTCTGCCTTGGAAGTGACCGAGGCCGACCACAACCTGCCCAGATGAATGCGCGCCCACCACGAGAAGATCAGCCCGATGGCGATCAGGGCAATGCAAGCCCAGGCCTCGGCGAGGGTTGGGGTCCACAATCTCAACCTGCCTTCATAGCCATGCGCCGGAACGAACAGCAGGATGGTGCCGGCCAGCCAGAAGACACGATAGCGGACCTCAGCCCCGATGGTGGCGCGTTTCTGAGCTGGATCAGCCCACGCCGCGGCCGCAATCCACGTGAGCACCCAAATCAGCCAGAGCAGCGTGATTACCGTCACCGGTCGCATGCCGAACCTCCGGTCCTTGTTTCATGCAGGCCGCGCTCCCAAAACCGGGACTCCTTTTGGGCGACATGCAGTCGAGCACCATGAGAGCGAGCCGACGCGGCGGCAATGCGGCGCCAGTTCCATTTCCGGTAAGAAGATCGTGATCCTTATCCTCACTCGCTGGAACAGCTGAACATCCATTGAACGCCATAGGCGTCGACCAACATGCCGAAACTGCTTCCCCAATATTGCCGCGCCAGGGGCACGGTGACGCGGCCGCCGGCGGCCATGCGTTGGAAAAGCTCCCGCATGGCGGCCAGGTCGTCGAATTCCAGCATCATGGCGGAGCCTTTCATCGGCTCCGCATCGTCATTGTCGGAGGCATGAAACAGCACGCCGGGACCTTCGAAGCGCGCATGCAGGATCTTTCCGTGCATGGCTTCTGTCCGAACCGGCATTCCGTTGTCGCCCCAGCGCAACAGGATGGTTGCCCGACCGAGCCCGCACTCTTCGTAGAAGGCCAGTGCCGGCTCGCAGTTGGTGGTGAAGAACAGCGAAGGGGAGAGCCGCATCCTGTCGTTCCCTATCATTTCAGTGCGCCGCGGCGGTGACGGCGGCGATAAGCGCATCGCCCGTATATTGCCTGTCGCCGATGCCCCAGCCGCCGTCGGGTGCGTTGACGATGTTGATCCAGGTGTTTTCGGGCTTGTGCTCCGGGACGCAGAGATCGGCGACAATCCCGGCGGCGGTGGCGATGAAGGCCTTGCGGGCTTCAACCGAGCCAAGGCCGATATTGGGCAATTTCAACTCCACCATGACGACAGGCCGGTTGGCACCGCCGGCATAGATGTGGCGGGACGGCAGGACATGGACCGTGCCGCCGACGATCGACGTGAAGAAGGAATTGCCCGTAGCGCCGGAGGCATCGATCAGGGCAGCGCTGAGGCGCGGCAGGATTTCGCGCTCTCCGGCCTCTGTCAGTACACCTTCCGGCGCGGTCACGGTGATTGGCATCTGGGCTCTCCTTGTCCTCGGGTTGCACGGCCTTGCCTGACGGATCGTCTTCCGGCTTGCCATGTTTCGTATCAATTGTTACGTTATGCGAAACAGGCAAGTCAACAGGTTTCGTATCGATCACTATGGATAACTCGGAAAAGGCCAGGGGCGGTCGTCCCCGTGCGTTCGACCCCGACCGGGCACTGGATGCGGCGATGCATCTGTTCTGGGAGCATGGCTATGAGGCGACGTCGCTTGCCATGCTGCGTGAAGCGATGGGGCTGACGCCGCCGCAGATCTACAATGCTTTCACCGACAAGGAGACCTTGTTCCGCAAGGCGCTGACACGCTACCACGAGACCGAGATAGGGTTTGCGCTGGAGGCGCTGAGTGCGCCGGTACCGACGCGCGAGGCGATCCGGCGGTTGCTCATGGGGGCGGCGGAGGCCTATTCCAGGCCCGGCAAGCCGGGCGGATGCCTGTTCGTCAGCGGCGCGCTGGCGGCCTCGCCGCAGGCGCAAGGCATCGCGGATGAACTCAAGGCCTATCGCAAGGCGAGCGAGGCGGCGATCGCGCAGCGGCTGGCCAGGGGCAGGGCAGCGGGTGAACTGCCGCAAGAGCTCTCCGTCGAGAGTCTCGCCAAATACATTGCCGGCGTCATGAACGGCATGTCGATCCAGGCGCGCGACGGCGCATCGGTTGAAGAGTTGCGCCTTTTGGCCCAAACCGCTCTTGCGGCCCTGCCGGACGAAGGGCAAAACCAGGGCGCGTCATCCAAGGAATGAAGCCATGCTGGATCTCTTCCCCGAGGCCGAAAAGCCGGTCGAAATCATCCCGGCAAAGAAGCTTTCCGCCCGCGCGGCCGCGCTTTATGCCGCGCCGGCGGATCATTTCCAGACACGCCCGGTGAAGGAATTGCGGCTGGGCTTCGACGGCATATGGGGCGATTTCCATGCCGGCGCGACGCGGCGTTCGGGAGGACGCGAACCCTGGTATCCGCGCGGCACCGAAATGCGCAACGAGCGGCAAGTGTCGATCGTGGCCGGGGATGAACTGGCCATTGTCGCCGAGCGGATGGGGCTGGCCGAGATCAGGCCGGAATGGATCGGCGCCAATCTGGTGATCGAAGGCGTGCCGCATCTGTCGATGCTGCCGGCTGGCACGCTGCTGTTCTTCAAGGATGGTGTCACCCTCAAGGTCGACGCCCAGAACGGACCATGCCGCATCGCCGGGCGGTCAATTGCTCAAAATTCCGGGATGGCCGACATCGAAGCTGGCGCATTGTTGTTCCCGAAAGCGGCGAAGCGGCTGCGGGGCGTGGTCGCCTGGGTCGAGAAGCCGGGAACGATCAAGGCCGGCGAAGAGATTTCCGCGCGGGTGCCGGAGCAGTGGATCTATCGGGCCTGAGAGCAAGGGCTACGCCGCCCTTGGGCGGCGTAGCAAGAGTGCCGGGCCTCAGCCCTTGCGGTTCTTGTTGGCGCCTTGCGCCATGACGGACACGTGGTCCCACTTGTCCCAGGTGGCGAGGCGGTTGGCGTATTCCTGGCGGATCATCGGCAGGCCGCCATCGCCGAAGAACACGCGCAGCGGCGGCTCGGCGGCGTCGACGATGGCCAGCATCGCCGGGCCGGTCGCCTCGGGATCGCCGGCGACCGAGTTGGCGCGGCGCTCGGCCATCTTGGCACGGGCAGGCGCATAGGCCTCGATAGGCTTGGAGACCTTGGCGGAGGCGCCGGACCAGTCGGTGGAAAAGCCACCCGGCTCGACCAGCGTGACATGAATGCCGAACTCCGCGACCTCGATGCTGAGTGACTGGCTGAAGGCTTCCAGCGCCCATTTCGAGGCGTGGTAGAGGCCGAGCGAGGCAAAGGCATTGACGCCGCCGATCGACGAGATCTGGATGATGTGGCCGGACCTCTGCGACCGCATGATCGGCAGGGCTGCCTGCGTGACCCAGAGCGCGCCGAACACATTGGTTTCGATCTGGTCGCGGGCTTCCTGTTCGCTGACTTCCTCGATGGCGCCGAAATGGCCATAGCCGGCATTGTTGATGACCACGTCGAGCCGGCCGAAGCGCTTGTGCGCCTCGGCGATGGCGGCGTCGACAGCTTTCTTGTCGGTGACGTCCAGCTTTATCGCGGCAATGTTGTCGCCATATTTCTCGACCAGATCGGCGAGCGTGCCGGCGTCACGGGCGGTCGCGGCAACGCGGTCGCCACGCGCCAATGCGGCCTCGGCCCAGACGCGGCCAAAACCCTTCGACGATCCGGTGATGAACCAAACCTTTGATGTCATGATGTGGGTTCCTTGCCCCTGAGGGCGCGATTTTAGCGAAAGCGGAGGCTTCTCCGCTTTCGCGCATATACAGTCCGTCCCTTGATTTTCCAGAGGAGAGGGGAAATCTTTTTTGAACAGGACGGCCCGGTATCAGGGATATTTCACGGGGCTCGACCACGCCGGGTGATCGTGCTTTCGCCAATAGAGCGCCATCAGCCTGCTGGTGACGGCCCCGACCTTGCCATCGGCGATGGCCGCGCCGTCGATCCGCGTCACCGGCATGATGCCGCCGGCGGTCGAGGTGATGAAGACCTCGTCGGCCGCCTTTAGCGCGGCGACGCTGATATCGGCAGCCTCGGCGGTGAGCCCTTCCTCGCCACAGAGATCGAAAACGGTGCGGCGGGTGATGCCGGGCAGCACGCCGATGGCCGGCGTCGACAGTCTCCCATCCTTGACGCAGAAGACGTTGAAGCCCGGGCCCTCGGCGACATTGCCGTTGAAGTCGAGAATGAGCGCGGTCTCGGCGTCGCGGTCATAGGCATCGTAGAGGCCGCGCACCAGGTCGAGCCAGTGATAGTTCTTGATCGCGGGATCGATCGAAGCCGGCGGGATACGCACCTTGTCGCTGATGGCGACGTGCAGGCCGCGCCGCAACTGCTCGGCATTGGCGACCGAGCCGAACTGGACCGCGAAAGCCATGAAGCGATTGATCGCCTGGCGCGGATCGCGGCTGAAGGTCGGCGAGGCGCCGCGGGTGCACAGCATCTCGACATAGGCGGCGCGATGGCCCGACAGCGCGACGCAATTGTGCAGGATCTCGGCCACGCCTTCGCGATCGAAGGGGATCGTCATGCGCAGCTTTTCGAGCCCGCCGAAGAAGCGGTCGAGATGCAGGTCAAGCCGGAAGAAGCGGCCGTCCCAGACATGCACCGTATCGTAGGTGGCATCCGAGTGCAGAAATCCCCAATCCAGCACCGACACCTTGGCCTGCGACATCGGCAGGTACTGACCATCGAGGAAGGCGATGCCATCGGGATAGGAATGCGGGTCGACATGGCGATCGCCAACCAGCGGCAGTCGCGCCGGGTCCTCTGTTGCCTTCGTCCGGGTCATCGCGGCCTCCTCTCGCACAAGGCGGATCTGCAGGCTATCGGCGCCGGACAGAAGCGATAGAGCCAGCCATCAGGCGCTGTTCGTCCTCCATGATCTGGCCGATACACCGGATTGGAGTTGCCCTATGATCCGGCAGCTTGGAATGGGAGGGGATATGGTCAGGCTTGGGACCGTCATCGCAACCATGATGATTTTCGCCGTGGCGGGCGAAGCCGGCGCACAATGCGTGAAACAAGGCGACGAACTCTGCCAGAACGGCCAGACCTATCGCTGCGAGAAGACCGGCAGCGAACTGCCCCCGATCTTCCAGAACCTGCCTTGCTCGGTGAACGCGCCGGCGCGGACGCTGGCCGGCACCTGGGTCGGCAGTGGTCACCAGAGCCCGTCGGGTGATGCCGGGGCCGACTGGTCGATCGCCATGACGATCACGGATGATGGCGCATCGATCGATTATCCGTCACTCGGCTGCGGCGGGTCGCTGTCGCAGACGTCGCGGGATGAGACATCCGCTGAGTTCCATGAAAGCATCACTTACGGCCAGGACAAATGCATCGATGGCGGCGACATCACCGTCCGGGTTTTCAAGGGGAACCTGTCCTGGACCTGGGTGGGCCAGGCTGACGGCCAGCCCTACAACGCGGTTGCCGTGCTGAAGCGAAAATAAACAGACCCTGCCGCCTCACTCATCCTCGTCGTCGGCGTCGAGCAGGCGTGTCGCCCGCCAGCGGGTGAGCACCATGTTGGTCTGCTCGATGACGAAGAAGCGTGCGGAGTCGCGGTCATATCCCTCGGCCAGCAGTTTTTCGTAATCGGTGTGCATGTGGCGGATGTGGGCGATCGTCGCCAGCCACACCGCGATCGTCGGCGGCAAGGTCTTCATATGCACCGAGCCGGCGTCAGCGCGGATCTTTTCCATGTCGGCGTAAGGCGCCAGCGGCAGGAGCGCCGTCAGTGCCTTGGCGATGGCGCGGCGGCGGCCGGTCGGCGCCGTCATCGCTCCTCGCGCCCTTCCATGGTCGCCTCCGGTACGGCGTCGGTCGAGGCGAAGTAAGGCTTGATGTCGATGACCGGGGTGCCGTCAAGCGCATCGATGGCGTCGATATCGATGCGCCCGGTGCCGATATCGAGCCCGACAAGTTTTGCCATATGCAGGCCGATCGGGTTCGGCCGGGCAGGGGAGCGCAGGCCGAATACGCCTTTTGCTTCAGCCGCATGGCGCGGTTTCTGAACAATCAGATTCCGCGGCGCGTGATGCAGCCAGGACAGGATGACGACGTGGCTGGCGCGCTCAAGGCCCTGCAAGCCGCCGCGATAGGGCGCGTCGATGGTCAGCACCGCCGGCCGGCCGGCTTCGCGGGCCGCGCGCATGTTTTTCGGGCAGGTCTCGCGTGTGGTCCATGGCGAGGCGATGCGGCCAATGAAGACGACGCCGCCATCCGCGGGCATTGCAGCCGGGTTCTGTTCCAGCCTCTGCTCACCTTCGCGCGCCTCGAACATCTCACGCGGTGCGGTCATTCTGCCATCTCTGTGTTGGTGCCAGTCCCAAGACCGCTACACGTTTTTGGGCGATATGCACCGGGAAATCACGCATGCGGCATTTTCTTGTCCGGAAGCGACATAGCGCTTGCAAGGTTTTGAAAATCGACATAAACATATGTTTATATCTTTTTCAAATCTGATGCGCTGAAAAGAGAATACGCGGATGCATGTCTCGCTCGACACCATGGTGGATACGCTGAAGGCGGCGGCCGAATCCAGCCGCCTGCGCATATTGGCACTGTTGTCGCGCGGCGACCTCACCGTTTCCGATCTTACCGAAATTCTCGGCCAGTCGCAGCCGCGCGTCTCGCGGCACCTGAAGCTCTTGCTGGAGGCCGGGCTGATCGGCCGTTACCAGGAGGGGTCGTGGGCTTTCTTCCGCCTGTCGGATGCCGATTCCGCGCGGGACTTTGTCATGGGGCTGGTTTCCAGCATTCGCGGCGCCGATCCGCAGGTCGAGCGCGATCTCGAGCGCCTGGCCTCGGTCAAGCGCAAGCGGCAGGACCGGGCGGCGGAGTATTTTTCCGTGAATGCCGCAAGCTGGGACCATATCCGCTCCCTGCATGTGCCGGACCGCGCGGTCGAGGCCGCGATGCTGAAGCTGGTCGGCAAGCGGCCGTTCCAGTCGATGCTGGACCTCGGCACCGGCACCGGCCGGCTGCTCGAAATCTTCTCGCCGCTCTACCGGCGCGGCGTCGGCATCGACATGTCGCGCGAAATGCTGACCGTTGCGCGCGCCAATCTCGACAAGGCCGGCGTTTCCAACGCGCAGGTGCGGCAGGGCGATATCTTCTCGCCGCCGGTGGAGCGTGACGCCTTCGATCTCGTCACCATCCACCAGGTGCTGCACTATCTCGACGATCCCGCCCGCGCCATCCACGAAGCAGCGCGGCTGTTGCGCCCGTCGGGCCGGCTGGTCATCGTCGACTTCGCGCCGCACACGCTGGAATTCCTGCGTGACGAGCACGCGCATGTCAGGCTCGGCTTTTCCGACCGGCAGATCGGCGAGTGGTTTGCCGAGGCGGGCCTCGATCTCGAGGATGCCCAGGAGTTCGAGCCGCGGGGCGGCAACGAGGCCAGGCTCACAGTCAAGCTGTGGCTTGGCCGCGACCGGCGCCTGCTGATCGCCGATCCTGCCAATGACAGCCAGCAGAGCAAAGTAAGTTCGATAGGGGAAATCGCCTGATGAACCAGTTCCGCTTTTCCCGCCGCCCCGACATTGGCGACAAGGTCCGGGTTTCCTTCGAATTCTTCCCGCCCAAGAACGACGAGATGGAGGCGCGCCTCTGGGATACGGTCACGCGGCTGGAGCCGCTGAAGCCGAAATTCGTTTCGGTGACCTACGGCGCCGGCGGCTCGACGCGCGAGCGCACGGCGCGCACCATCAGCCGTATCCTGAACGAGACGAGCCTCACGCCGGCCGCGCACATGACCTGCGTCGACGCGGCCCGCCATCAGGTGGACGCCGTGATCCAGGAATTCGCCGATATGGGCGTGAAGCGCTTCGTCGCCTTGCGCGGCGATCCGGCCGCTGGCGTGGGCACCGCCTATCGCCCGCATCCGGACGGCTATGCCAACGGTGCGGAACTGGTGGGAGCGCTGAAGGACGCCGGCGATTTCGACATTTCGGTCTCGGCCTATCCGGAGAAGCATCCGGAAAGTCCTGACTTCGCCACCGATATCGACATGCTGAAGCGCAAGGTCGACAATGGCGCGACGCGGGCGATCACCCAGTTCTTCTTCGACAATGATCTCTACGAGCGCTATGTCGAGCGCGCGCGCCGCGCCGGCATCTACATCCCGATCGTGCCCGGCATCCTGCCGGTGCACAATTTCACCCAGGTCGCCAATTTCTCGGCGCGCTGCGGCGCGCTGGTGCCGGCATGGCTGGCGGAGCGCTTCGACGGCCTGCAGAACGACCCGCAGACCCATGCGCTGGTGGCATCGGCGGTCGCCGCCGAGCAGGTGCTGGACCTGGTCGAGCGCGGCGTCGGCGACTTCCACTTCTACACGATGAACCGCGCCGACCTCGTCTTTGCCATCTGCCACATGATCGGCATCCGCTCGCACGAGGCGGAGGTGGCGGGTTCGGCTGCCGCGTGAGGCAGGGCCAAAAGCAAAAGGCCGGGTAAAACCCGGCCTTTCGAATTGCTTGGACTATCTGGTGCTGGTCTTCCCCGTTTTGGCGGGTTCAGGGAAGGACGCCCATAATGAGGGCGCCGATGAAAGCAAACGCAGCACAAATCATCAATGCGTTGATTGGCCTCGTAAGTCCCATGACATAGCCTCCTCTTAAAGAGCTATGCCTAGGAGTCTAGGTTCATTTGTGCCACAGGCAAGCGGAAAATGTGCTGCATTGCGACGTAATTGCCAGATTTGCGACGTCGGTTTTGCCGTTAGCCGTTGAAACTTCTGGGCAAAAACCCGCTTCAGACCTGTGAATAAATTGTGGCGGGATGGTGTCGCGAGCGTGTCATGGCAGCGCTACCGTCACGAAGTCGATTTCGATTTTCGCGCCAATGCGGTTCAGCCTACCGCCTTCCAAGCACGCGTCCGTCGATTGTGAGAAGACCAAGTCCGATCAGCACCACGCCGCCGATCTCGAACAACTCCAGGCGTTCGCCGAGGAACAGAAAACCGAGCAGCATGGCGCTGGCCGGAACGATCAGCGTGACCAGCGAAGCGTTGGTGGCGCCGGCGGAGGCAACGAGGTTGAAATAGAGGATATAGGCAAAGGCGGTGGACAGGAGAGCCAGTGCCAGCACCGCCGCCCAGACCGGCGGCGAGGCCGAGAACAGTCCGGCCGGGCCGTATGTGAAGAGCACAATGGGGATCATGATGATGGTCGAGGCGGTCAGTTGCCCGGTGGCGATGACCGGCGAGGGCACGCCCTTGAACCGGCGGGCGATCATCAGCGCAATGCCATAGGACAGCGAGGCGCCGATCAGCGCGAATTTCGCCCAGACCGGGCCGCCAAGCCCGGCGAGCAGGCCGGGACCGATCATCACGGCGGTGCCGGCAACGCCGAGCGCGATGCCGGCCAGCTTGTTCCAGGAGAGCTTTTCGTCCGATGTCATCGCGTTGGCGAGGATCAGCGTCCAGAACGGCGTGGTTGCGTTGAGCACCGAGGCGACGCCGGCGCCAAGCTCGGTCTGGCCGGCGAAGATCAGCGAGAAGGGGACGACGTTGTTGGTGAAGGCCAGCAGGAAGAACAGGCCGGCATGCGGAAGCGCAAGGCGGAACGAGGGGCCGCGCAGGCCGAGATAGAGCTGCAGCGCGATCGCCGCGATGGCGACGCGAAACAGCACCAGCACCAGCGGATGAAGTTCGGCCACGGCGATGCGGGCGAAGAAGAACGAGCCACCCCAGATCGCGCCGAGCAGCAGCAATTGCCCCCAGTCGGCAAGCGTCATCGGTCCGCGCGGTGCTGATGTCGCGGCTATGGCCATGTCTATCGTCCTCCCCCAAGACAGGCCGTAATGCCGGCCCGGATGCAAGCCGGTCAGACACAAGGCATATCCGTTCCGGCGATAAGGGCCACCCGAAACCTGATCGGCGGCAAACGATGCCGCCAAAAATTAGCGCCGCTGCGTCAAAGGCACGAGACACAGAATTGTTTTCATTAGCCGCTAGCTTGGATTAATTGTGCGCAGGCTGAAGTCGAGGATTCGTCAATGCAGCGATTCGAGAATGCCCGCGAGGCGGCTCTGGCGCTTCGCCCGGACGATCCCGTCTATTGCTTCCGCCCGCGGGTGCTGAAGGCCGATGCCAGGCAGTTCATGGGTATGTTTCCCGGCAAGACCGCCTATGCGGTCAAGACCAATGGCGAGCAGATCGTGCTGAAGACGCTGGTCGAGGCCGGCGTCACCGCCTTCGACGTCGCTTCACCCGGCGAATTCGCGGCCGTGCGCGCCGTCTCGCCCGATGCCGAGATGCTCTACATGCATCCGGTCAAGGCGCAGTCGGATATCAAGCTGGCGCTGGAGAAATACGGCATCCGCGTCATCTCGCTCGACCATGAGGACGAGATCACCAAGCTGACCCGGGTGGTGCGGGCACTCGACATCGACCCGGGCTCGGTCAGCGTGTTCGTGCGGGTGCAGACCAAGGGGCATGCCGCCTACGAGCTGTCGAAGAAGTTCGGCGCCGGTCCGGCCTATGCCGTGGAACTGGCGGAACGGCTGAACCGTACGGGCTACAAGGTGGGCCTGTGTTTCCACGTCGGCAGCCAGATCGAGGATCCAGATACCTATGAGCGGGCGCTGGCTTCGGCCGACTGGGTGCGCAACCGGCTGGCCTTCGATATTGCGGGGCTCGACGTCGGCGGCGGCTTTCCCGCCGAATACGGCCATGATCCCAACCGCAAGCAGATCGAGATGCCCTCGCTCGGCCAGATCATGTCGCGGCTTTCCGGCGACCTGAAAGAGTACCAGTTCGACCAGATGCCGCTGGTGGCCGAGCCGGGCAGGGTGATCGTGGCGCGCTGCCTGTCGCTGATCGTGCGGGTGCTGCTGCGCAAGGGCAAACGGCTCTACATCAATGACGGCATCTGGGCGTCGCTGTCGGATTCCTGGACCGGCAAGATCACGCTGCCGGCGCGCTTCATTCCCGATCCGGCGATCAGGACCCGCAATGGCGATGAGAGCAAGATCGTGCCGTTCAAGGTCTGCGGCGCGACCTGCGATTCCGTCGATATCCTGTCGAGGCCATTCTGGCTGCCGGAAACCGTCGACACCGGCGACTGGATCGAGATCGGCCATATCGGCGCCTATTCGCTGTCGCTCAGGACCCGCTTCAACGGCTTTTATCCCGACACCTTCGTCGAGGTGACGACGCCGTTCGACGAGGGCGACGCGCCGCAGGGATTCGCGAGTTTGGAGACGATGGCGGATTAGGAACGAGAGTGAGTAGTCAGTAGTCAGTAGTCGTCAGTAGGGAATTCTCTAAATTCCACCACTCACTACTCACTACCTTCACAGCTTCCCCAACAGGTCCGGCGTCGGCCAGCCGTCCACCGGCAGGCCGAGCCGCATCTGTTCCTTGCGGATGGCTTCGCGCGTGTTGGTGCCCAGAATGCCGTCGACAGTGCCGACGTCGTAGCCCCGGGCTTCGAGTTTGGTCTGCAGCGCCTTCATCTGCTCGTTGTCGAGGCCTTGTTCGGGGTTGCGCGGATCAAGCGGCGGCGCGCCGGCGAGCCTCGCGGCGAGATTGGCCGCGGTCAGCGCGTAGGTGAAGGACTGGTTCCATTCGAGATAGACATCGAAATTGTCATAGGTCAGGAAGGCTGGCCCCTTGCGGCCCATGGGCAGCGCAAGGCCGGCCTTGAGGCCCTTGTCGACGAGCGGCGAGCCGTCCGGATTGGTGACGCCCCACTGCGCCCACTGTGTCAGCGGCAATTTGTTGGTGCGCCCGGTCTGGTCCCAGGGCATCTCATCGGGCACCCGCACTTCCTGGATCCAGGGTTCGTCACGCTTCCAGCCGCGCGACAGCACTTTGTTGGCGGTGGTCATGATCACGTCGGGCACGCTGTTGCGCAGGTCGATCTTGCCGTCGCCGTCGCCATCGACGCCACGCGCCAGATAGTCCGAAGGCAGGATCTGCGTCTGACCGATTTCGCCGGCCCAGGCGCCCTTGACGTCGGCCGGCAGCACGCCACGGTCGATCAACTCCAGAAGCGGCACCAACTGTTGGCGGAAAAGTTGCGGGCGGCGGCAATCATGCGAAAGCGTCACCAGCGCGCTCAGCGTGTGGAAATCGCCCTGCACGGCGCCGAAATCGGTTTCGAGCGCCCAGAAGGCGGTGATGACAGGCGCCTGGACGCCGAACTGCTGGTCGGCACGGGCGAAGATGTCGGCGTATTTCTTCATGTTCGCCGCACCTTGCTTCAGGCGGTAGGCGGAGATCATGCGGTTGGAAAATTCGATGAAGGTCTGGGTGAAGACGCCCTGGGCGCGGTCGCGCGCCAGCGCCCTCTGGTCAAAGGTGGCATCTTCAAGCGCGTCGAGGCCGATGGCGCCGACACCGGCCGCCTTGGCTTCCGCCGCCACGCCCTGTTTCCAGGTTTCGAAGTCGCCGCCGCATTCCTGTGCCATCGCCGGCAGGGCCGTGGCGCACAGGAATAGCGCCGCGAGGGCTTGGGAACGCAGTCGCATCAGCTTCCTTCCGAAACGAAGAGGGCATTGTCGTGATTGGCTGGAAGCCCAACGCCCCGAATTACCAGCGGTTGCACTTTTTTGCCGCTGGCTGTGTCGAAAAGCAGGCGGCAGGCCCGGTGTCAACGGTTCTTCTGCCACAGTTCCTTGTTCAAGGCGGCTCGGCTGGCGTTGAACCCGGTTCAACGGGAACCCTGCTGGAGTGATTTGATCAAAGACCTAGCTGCCGTTGAACCCGGTTCAACGGGAATCCTGCTGGAGTGCTTTGGCCGAGGATTCGCTGCCGTTGAACCTGGTTCAGCGGGTGTTCTGCCGCAGCCATTTGTTCCAGGCGGCCTCGCTGCCGTTGAAGACGTTGATGTCGGACTTGCCGGTCATGCCCGGAACGATGCCGGTGCCGGTGTACTGCCAGAAGGTGAAGGGATGGCTGCCATACTTCTCGCGCGGGTGGCCGGCGACGGAGCGTAGCCAGTAGGGGTAACCGCGGAAGCTCGAGAGCTCGTTGTCGTCGAAGAAATCGACCGAGGTGTAGATGATCGGCTTCTTGCCGTAGTGCCGCTCGACGATTTCGAGGAAGGTGGTCATTTCCGCGCGCACCTTTGCCGGGTCGGGTCGTAACCTGCAGGTCGGGGATTTCGGGTTCCATTCCATGTCGAGCACCGGCGGCATGGCGGATCGGTCGACGGGAACATTCTGGATGAACCAGCGTGCCTGCTGGGCGGCCGGAGTGCAGAAATAGAAGAAATGATAGGCCGCGCGCGGAACGCCGGCGGCCTTCGTGCGCGACCAGTGCTCGTTGAAATACTCATCGAAGCGGTCGCCACCCTCCGTCGCCTTGATGAAGGCGAAGGAAATGCCGCTGGCCTTGGCGGTCGGCCAATCGACCGAGGTCTGGTATTTCGACACGTCGGTGCCGTGGACGGCATAGTTCCAGGGCGCGCCACTGTCCCATTCATGCGGCTTGGAATCGGCGAAGCGCGGCGCGCGCACGGCCACCGTCGGGCTACTGGAAGCGGACGGCGACAGCGGCGAGAGATCGTCCACCGTCGAGCAGGCGCCAAGCAGTGTCAGCATGAAAAGGGCCGCAAGACGGCGCATCGCAACTTCCAAGCCGGAATCAGCCGGTCGCTGATGGGTCTGTGAACCGATGGCCGACGACTGGTCGAGCCCCCTCCAGGCGATCGCCCCACAGCATCGCCCAGCATATCCATTTCTGTGCATGTCGTTGTCCCAAAACCGCTATGCGGTCTTGGGCGGCATGCATCCCCCGTGATCGCCGATCATGGTTGATAATCCGTTGACGGCGCTCGACAAGTATCCCGATTTGCGGAAGCAATGGCGGCAAATCGATGACATAAGGTCGGGCGAAAGCCCGGGAGGATGCGGATGCGGATCGTCGTCAAGATCGTCAGATGGGTGCTTGGCCTGATCGTGCTGGCGGTCGTCGCGCTGTTTGCCTGGCTTTACATCGCGCCACCCGAACTGATCCGCGTCGGCTCCGGCTATTCGGCCAAGATCGTCTGCTCCAACGTCTTCATAGCCGGGCGCGATCCCAATGAGGTGCTTGCCGTCGACGTGCAGGCGCCCGGACACCCGCTGCTGCGGCTGATGCGGGTCTCGGTCGACAAGAACCGGGGCACGGTCTCCGCCGGCCTGCTTGGCTTCCTCGGCAAAAGCGAGGCGGTTTCCCGCGATGGATTGGGCTGCGCCTCGATACCCGACGGCGATGTCGGCAAGGCGCGGCGCACGGCGGTCCATGGCGAAACGTCGGCTGCCAGCCAGGACACGCTGTGGCCCGAGGGCGAGCGGGTCGAGGCATCGCAGGATCCGGTGATCGGCAAGCTGCTGGACGACGCGGCGCTGACCGGTACCGGCATGCGCGCGGTGGTCGTGGTCAAGAACGGCCGCGTCGTCGCCGAACGCTATGGCAACGGTTTTTCCGCCAAGACGCCGCTGCTTGGCTGGTCGATGACCAAGACGGTGAACGCCGCCATCATCGGCACGCTGGTCAAGGACGGCAAGATGGCCGTCGACAACAAGGGCCTGTTCGCGCCGTGGAAGGCGGATGGCCGCGCCGCCATCAGCCTTGCCGACATGATGGCGATGTCGAGCGGGCTGCAGTTCAACGAGGATTATGGCGACGTCGCCGACGTCACGCGCATGCTCTATCTCGAGCCCGACATGGCGGGCTTTGCCATATCCAAGCCGTTGGTGGGCGAGGTCGGCAAGGTGTTCTCCTATTCGAGCGGCACCGCGGTGATGCTGTCGCGGCTGTGGCAGGATGCGATCGGCGACAAGGCCAAGGCGCTGACATGGCCGCGCACGGCGCTGTTCGAGCCGCTCGGCATGCACAGCGCCGTGCTCGAAACCGACGAGCAGGGCACGTTCGTCGGCTCATCCTATCTCTACGCCACGGCGCATGATTGGGCCCGCTTCGGGCAGTTCCTGCTGCAAGGCGGGGTCTGGAACGGCAACCAAATCCTGCCGGCCGGCTTCGTCGACTGGATGCGCGAGCCGGCGCCGGCCTCGAAGGTCTACGGCAAGGGCCAGTTGTGGATCGAGGCGCCGGGCGACGAGGACAGCCCCGGCGCCGGTGTCGCGGCAGGCCTGCCCAAGGATACCTACTGGATGGAAGGCCATGACGGCCAGACGGTCACCATCATTCCGTCGGAGCGATTGGTGGTGGTACGGCTCGGGCTGACCCCGGCCAAGCTTGGCTACCGGCCGCAGACGATGGTGGGCGCGCTGGTGAAGGCGCTGCATTAGCTCTCTTTACCCTCCCCTTGATGGGGAGGGTCGGCGCGCAGCGCCGGGGTGGGGTGCCTAGCGCTTCATCCCCACCCGCGCCTTCGGCGCGACCTCCTCCATCGAGGGGGGAGGCAAGGTTGCGCGGCCCGATCACCGCCAGCCAGGCATAGCCGCGATAAAGCGTGCGGAAACGGAAGGTTGCGCCGGTTCGCCGAGATTCCGATTCCAGAACCTCGCGCAGCGATTCACGTGGCGAGACGTGAAATTTCCTCAGCCAGCCGCGCAGCAGAGTCTGGAACCAGTTGGGCAGGCCTTCCTGCTGACCGAAATCGACGACATGCAGCGAGCCGTTGGGGGCCAGCGCAGCAAGGGCTGCCGACACCGTCTTTTCCCATCCCGGGATCATCGACAGCGAATAGGACACGAAGACGCGGTCGAAGCGCTCGATGCCGTAGAGGGAGCCCGCATCGAAATCGGTGGCGTCGCCCCGTGCCAGCGTGACGCGGCCGGACAGGCCTTCGCGGTCGATCGCCTTGCGGGCGGTCTCCAGCATCTCGGCCGAGATATCGAGGCCGAAAAAGCGGGCGTCGGGATAGCGACGGGCGGCGAGGATGATGTTGCGGCCGGTGCCGCAGCCGAGTTCCAGCACGGTGCCGCCCGCCGGTACATCCAGTCCATCGATCAGCCGGTCGCGGCCGAGCAGGTAGTATTTGCGGGTCAGGTCGTAGATATGGCGTTGCCAGCGATAGACGCCGTCCATCAGTTCGGCGTGGCTGGCCTTGAATTCGGGGCTGGCCGGTAGCTCCGTCGTGCTCATGCCGGGCGCTTCACATAGAGGTGGAAGCCACCATAGATGGCCGAGCGATCGCGGGCCGAGAATTCGCGCGACGCCTCGTCCTGATAGTCCCACTGATCGAGCAGAGAGGTCGAGACACGGCCCGGCAGCAGGCTGGGTTCGGCGGCTGTGCGGAAGATGACGCGGGCCCCAGCGGAGGCGGTGCGGCTGATTTCCGACCACAGCGCATTGAGCTGATCATCGGTCATCCAATCCTGCGCGTCGAGCAGGATGAAGCGGTCGACCGTGCCGGCATCCTTGCCGGCCAGGAATTCGATCAGATTGGCATGGTGGATCGCGACGCGGTCGACATTGCCGCGGATGGTGTCGTAGTTCTGCTTTTCCAGATAGGCGGGCAGGGCGGCCTCGCCGGGATTTGGATAGCGGCGTGCAAAGGCCTGCCAGGCGAAGTAATTGTTTTCCAGGGGAAAGTCGCAGGCGAGCTTTTCCAGCCGGGCCTTCAGCACGCTGGCCATGGTGCCATCGCCGGAGGTGATCAGGGAATCATACTGCGCCGGCGGAATGCCGAGGCCGAAGAGCGAAGCCTTGCGCGACGTCGCCCATTTCAGCAGCTTCTTGTCGAAGACCGGCGCCAGCTCCTCGTTGAAGAAGCGGCGCTGTTCGCCGATGTTCCTGGCTTCCATCATGCGGGCCGGGTTGACGCCGAAGAATTTGGCTGTGCGGTGGCCCATGGCGATGAACAGGCCAAGCAGGCCGGTCTGGTAGAAATTGCGGTCGAAGACACCGATGCGCCTGATGCCGCGCCAGTTGCGGCGCTCCCAGTAGTGGCGGCTCACCGGGTCGAGATGCGGCGCGATGAAACGGTCATAGGCTTGCGAATTGTGGCTGGTGTCGGCGGCGCCGAAGAAGCGGAACAGGTCGCCCTGCGAGGGCAGGCGGCGCACCGCCTCCAGCTTCATGCGGTTCAGCGCGATGTGCGCGGCGTTGAGGTCGACGGCGTCGATCCGTGCCGGCGAGCGGGTGAGATAGGCCAGGATGTTGCAGCCGCCGGAAGCGATCGTGACGATGCGGTGACCCTGGCCAAGCTGCATCGCCTCCATGTCGACATCGGGGTCTTCCCAGATCTGCGGATAGACGAGGCCGGAGAACAGAAGGGCGAACAGCCGCTCCGAGATGCCGGCTTTGGAAAGCGCGCGGTTCTGGTAGACGGCCTTTCCAACTTCCTTGCCGCGGCGAAAAACCAGATCCGAGGAGACGTCCGTCATGACAAAGTGATTCCCCATTTGCTTTGGCGCAAGCGGGTAGCGCAGGGTCATGACAGGCCGGTGACAGGCTGTTGACGTGTTCTTTACAGCTTGCCAAACCCACCCGGTGTCGGCGTCGTCAGGATAACTGCCTCACCGGCATCAAGCATGGTCTGGTCGCAGGCCTTCAGCACGTCGACCGTCCCGTCCTTGCGGCGCACCTTGGTGGAGCCGACCTCGCCATCCTCGCCACCGTCCAATCCCTGCGGCGGGCGGTTGCGGTGCGAGGACAGGATCGCGCATTCCATCTTCTCGAGGAAGCGTATGGTGCGTTTGGTGCCGTCGCCGGCATCCCACTTACCCTTGCCGCCGGAGCCCTCGCGGATGTGGAAATCCTCCAGCACCACGGGAAAGCGCAGTTCCAGCACCTCGGGATCGGTGAGGCGCGAATTGGTCATGTGGGTATGCACGCCGGAGGTGCCGGCAAAGCCTCGGCCGGAGTTCATATGACCGGCCGGCGAGCCGGAACAGATCGTCTCGTAGTACTGGTACTTCTTGTTGCCGAAGGTCAAATTGTTCATCGTTCCCTGCGCATTGGCCATGGCGCCCATGGCGCCGAACAGCGCATTGGTGACATGCTGCGAGGTCTCGACATTGCCTGCGACGACAGCGGCAGGGTAGGCGGGCTTCAGCATGCAGCCGTCGGGAATGATGATGTTGATTGGCCTGAGGCACCCGGCATTCATCGGGATCATGTCCTCGACCATGACGCGGAAGGCGTAGAGGACCGCCGCGCGGGCGACGGGCTCCGGCGCGTTGAAATTGTTCTTCATGACAGGTGATGTGCCGGTGAAGTCGACCGTCGCTTCGCGCTTTTGCCGGTCGACCGATATCTTCACCTTGATCACCTGGCCGGTATCTGTGGGATATTCATAGGCCGATGTGTCCGGCAGCCGCTCGATCACCCGCCGCACGCTTTCGGCGGCGTTGTCCTGGACATGGCCCATATAGGCCTCGACGACATCGAGGCCGAAATGCGCGACCATCTTGCGCAACTCGGCGACGCCTTTCTCGTTGGCGGCGATCTGCGCCTTGAGGTCGGCGATGTTCTGATGCGGGTTGCGGGCCGGGTAGGGGTGATCGGTCAGCAGCGTCTGCAGCTCCGTCTCGCGGAAGCGGCCGCGGTCGACGATGCGGAAATTGTCGAACAGCACGCCTTCTTCGTCCACCGTGGTGGCCAGCGGCGTCATCGAGCCAGGCGCCGTGCCGCCGATATCGGCATGATGGCCGCGCGAGGCAACGTAGAAGAGAATTTCCTCCCCCCTTGAGGGGGAGGTGGCAGCGAAGCTGCCGGAGGGGGTCGGATCGACCGGGCTCGGCGCCCTTGCGGTGCCTTCTGAGAGGACCCCACCCGGCCGCTGCGCGGCCACCCTCCCCTCAAGGGGGAGGGAAAAGACGGGCGTCACCACCGTGATGTCGGGCAGATGCGTGCCGCCATTATAAGGCGCGTTGAGGGCAAAGACGTCGCCGGGGTGGATGTCGCCGGAGTTCAGCCGGATGATGGTTTCGACCGAACGGTCCATCGAGCCGAGGTGCACCGGCATATGCGGCGCGTTGGCGACCAGCGCTCCGGTGTGGTCGAAGACGGCGCAGGAAAAATCCAGCCTTTCCTTGATGTTGACGGAGTAGGCGGTGTTCTGCAGCGTGACACCCATCTGCTCGGCGATCGACATGAACAGGTTGTTGAAGACTTCGAGCATCACCGGGTCGGCCGATGTGCCGAGGGCGGCGGCCCGCGCCTTCCTTTCGGTGCGGCGGATGACGACGTGGTTGAGGTTGGTGATTTCGGCCCGCCAGCCCGGTTCGACAACGATGGTCTGGTTGGGTTCGATGATCAGAGCGGGGCCTGGGACCAGATTGGATGGGCGCAGGTTTTCGCGACGATGGATGCCGGCTTCATGCCACCGGCCTTCGGTGTAGATGCGCCGCGTTCCAGAAGCGCCAGCTTCAATCCTCGCAGGTCCGGCAGGCGCATAGGCTTCGGCGCTGCTCTCGTCTATTTCGCTGCCCTCGACGCCGACCGTCTCGACGATCATCGGCTTGTCGTCATAGACGAAGCCGAATTGCGCCTTGTGGGCGATTTCGAAATCGCGCTTCGCCTGGAAAATCGAGTCGCTTTCGAAATTCACCGGCAGTGTCGTGTCGGTGCCGTCATAGCGGATGTGCAGCACGGGCCTGGTCGCAACCTTGTCCTCGGCGATCCCTTGGGCCGCAAGCTCGGCGATGACGGCCTTTTTCAGGATGGCGATGAGGCTGCCGATCTCCGTTCTGGATTCTTCGGCAAGCGGCTTGAGCAATGCCTGCTGGCGCGAGGCAAAGACGGACGCCAGGCCGATCCCGTAAGCCGAAAGCAGGCCGGAGAAGGGATGGATCAGCACCGCCTCCATGCCGAGCGCATCGGCGACCAGGCATGCGTGCTGGCCGCCGGCGCCGCCGAAGCAGTTCAGTAGATATTCGGTGACGTCGTAGCCGCGCTGCACGGAAATCTTCTTGATGGCGTTGGCCATGTTCTCGACGGCGATGGTGACGAAGCCTTCGGCAACCGCCTCCGGCGAGCGGCCATCGCCGATTTCGGCGGCAAGGGCCGCGAATTTCGCGCGCACCGTTCCGACGTCGAGCGGCTGGTCCTGGCCGGGACCGAAGATCGCCGGGAAGAAATCGGGCTGCAGCTTGCCGAGCATCACGTTGGCGTCGGTGACGGCCAGCGGGCCGCCGCGCCGGTAGGCGGCGGGGCCGGGATTGGCGCCCGCGGAGTCCGGTCCGGCGCGAAAACGGCCGGCCTCGTAATGCAGGATCGAACCACCGCCGGCGGCGACGGTGTGGATGCGCATCATCGGGGCGCGGACGCGCACGCCGGCGACCTCCGTGTCGAAAGCGCGTTCGTACTCGCCATCATAGTGGGCGACGTCGGTGGACGTACCGCCCATGTCGAAGCCGATGACCTTGTCGAAGCCGGCGAGCTTCGCCGTCTCGACCATGCCGACAACGCCGCCAGCCGGACCCGACAGCAGCGCGTCCTTGCCCTGGAACATGTCGGCGGCGGTGAGGCCACCCGAGGACATCATGAACATGAGATGGGGACTTTCCCTTCCCCTTGAGGGGAGGGTCGCGGCGAAGCCGCCGGGTGGGGTCGGTTCAACCGGGCTCAACGTTCTGCCTTCCGAGAGGACCCCCTCTGGCTGCTTCGCGGCTTTCCCTTCGCTATGGTTCCGGGCGTTCGTTGCTGAAAAAGCCAAATCGTTGGCTCTTTCCCGGCCTTCGGCCGATCGCCCCAACTCGAGAGGGGAGAGGACGCCGAGCTCTAGCCCGACCTTCCGCACATACCGCGACAGGATGGGCGACAGATAGGCGTCGACCACGGTGGTGTCGCCGCGGCCGACCAGCTTGATCAGCGGCGAGACCTCGTGGCTGACCGAGACCTGGCTGAAACCCAGCTTGCGGCAGACCTTTGCCACCGCCTTCTCGTGGTCGGGGTATTTCCAGGCGTGCATGAACACGATTGCGACGGCATCGATGCCGTCGGCCTTCGCCTGCTCGATCGCCGGCCGGCAAGCGGCGATGTCGAGCAGCCGTTCGACGCAGCCATCGGCCAGCACGCGTTCGTCGATCTCGATGACGCGCTCATAGAGCTGCTCGGGAAGGATGATTTCCTTGGCGAAGATATCGGGCCGCGCCTGGTAGGCGATCCTGAGCGCATCGCGAAACCCCTTGGTGATGAGCAGGAGCACGCGGTCGCCCTTGCGCTCCAGAAGCGCGTTGGTCGCGACCGTGGTGCCCATCTTGATATCGCCGATCAGGCCGGATGGGATCGTGGCGCCCGATTCAACGCCGAGCAGGTCGCGGATGCCCTGGATGGCGGCATCGGCATAGGCTTCGGGGTTTTCCGAAAGCAGTTTGCGCGGGTGCAGCCGCCCTTGCGGGTCACGGCCGATGACATCCGTGAAGGTGCCGCCGCGATCGATCCAGAAATCCCATTTCGCGGCCATGGCTGTCGTCTCCGGCATTTCGTTTCAGGTTTCGTTGTTAATGCGCCAACGCGCCGGCAGCAACGCATCCCGTTGATGTTACATGCAGAAACGCAACGTTACGAAACTCATGACCGCGTGGTGCATTGTCTGTCCGAGCGCTCACGCAATTCGGGCGTGTATTGAAGGAGAGATATTATGAAAAAGCTCATTCTAGCTTCCGTGTCCGCCCTTGCCCTGCTGGGCGTCGCAGCCTGCAGCGACAGCGGCACCGACAAGACCACCACGCAGAGCACCAATCCGCCGGCTGCCGAGCAGCCGATGAAGCCCGCGGCACCGGCTGACAATTCGACCAAGCCTGCCGAGCCGGCTCCGGCAACGCCCGCTCCTGCGCCCGCGCAGTAGTTTGTAAGCAGTAAAAGTGTCTTGGGAGGAAGGGCCGGCGTTTCGCCGGCCTTTTCTTGCTAGGGGTAGCCAGACCGACAAAGTGCCTCTCGATCACGGACCCGGACAGGCCGTTATTGGCTTGATAGCGGGGACCGGTTGGCTCTATGAAGCGGGCCATGTCGATTTGGGATCGCCTCGGCGAATTTATCACTCGGGTATCGTCTTCAGCGACGTCGGGCGTTGCCGACGTCGTCGAGGCTGTGCGCACGGTATTCTCCGGAGATGCGGATCTGCGCCGCCGCGTCGCCTTCTCGGTGGCGATGATCGCGCTATCGGCCAAGATGGCCAAGGCAGACGGCATCGTCACCCAGGACGAGGTGCGCGCCTTCCAGGAAATATTCGAGGTGCCGCCGAAGGAGACGCGCAACGTCGCAAGGCTGTTCGATCTCGCCCAGAAGGACGTGGCCGGGTTCGAAACCTATGCCGAGCGCATGGCACAGCTGTGCGGTTCCGGTCATTCCAATTGCGTCATGCTGGAAGACATACTCGACGGCCTGTTCCATATCGCCAAGGCCGATGGGCTGGTGCACGAGCGCGAAGGCATCTTCCTGCACCGTATCGCCGAGATATTCCGGATCGACGAAGCGCATTACGAATCGATCCTGGCCCGCCACGTCAATCTTGGCGCCGGCGATCCCTACGTCGTGCTCGGCATCGAGCGCGGCAAGCCGTTCGAGGAGGTCAAGAAGCGGTATCGCAAGCTGGTTTCCGACAATCACCCGGACCGGCTGATCGCGCGCGGCCTGCCGCAGGAATTCATCAAGATCGCGACGACCAGGGTCGCCGCGATCAACGCCGCCTATGAAATGATCGAGCGGGGCCTGCGACACGTATGAGCGGCTTCCTGCCTGACGAGCCGAGCGCCGAGGTCAGGGTGTCGCCGAATTTCGGGCCAAGGCGCGATATGCTGAAGCCCGACATGATCGTGCTGCACTATACCGGCATGGCGACAGGGGCCGGGGCGGAGGCATGGCTGTGCGATCCGGCGAGCGAAGTCTCGTCGCATTATCTCGTCCATGAGAACGGCCACATCGTGCAGATGGTCAGGGAAAGCGACCGCGCGTGGCACGCCGGCAAGAGCTCCTGGTTCGGGCGCACCGACATCAATTCCTGCTCGGTCGGCATCGAGATCGTCAATCCTGGACATTCGCTGGGCTATCCCGGCTTCCGCCGTCGCCAGATCAATGCGGTGATCGGCCTGTGCAAGGGGATTGCCGGGCGGCATGCGATCCCCGCCAGGCGCGTGCTGGCGCATTCCGATGTGGCACCGGGTCGCAAGATCGATCCGGGCGAGAAGTTCCCATGGACTGCTCTGTTCGAGGCCGGTGTCGGCCATCTGGTGCCGGCGGCACCCGTCAGGCGCGGAGCCGCGCTGAAGCCCGGCGACAACGGTGCCGATGTCGAGGCACTGCAGTCGATGCTGGCGCTCTATGGCTATGGTGTTGAGATATCGGGCATTTTCGACCACCAGACAAGGATTGTCGTCGAGGCCTTCCAACGGCATTTCCGACCCCGCCTGGTTGACGGGCTGGCCGACGGCTCGACGATGCGCACGCTGCAAAAATTGCTTGCTTCCATAAGCGGCTGACCCAGGGTCAAGGCGCTGCCCAAGTAATCTTCTCCCTGAATCAGGTTACAAACTGTCACTCAAAGTGACTTGCCTCGCCTTCATTGGCGCCAAATCGGGCTTCAAAGGGCAATTCGTACAGTTTGTCGGACGTCTTTCCCCCCGGATGTTCCGATACTAATCAAGCCGCGCCGTGCGAAGATCTTCGAACGGTCCAGACAGAACAGGATCACATGCAGAAATTGACCGTTGTAACGGCAGCTCTTGCTGCCGGCGTAATGACTTTTGCCTTCAGTGCGGCTGACGCCGCGCCGTTGAGCCCACGGGCCGATCAGGGGGTGGTCATTGCGACCGCCAAGGGCAAGGCCATTTCGGCCAAAAGCAGCAAGAGTGCGAAGGCAACGACGAAGCAGGCTTCCGCCAAGGTGGAAAAGGCCAGCTGGGCCAAGGCGCAGAAATCCACCCCCAAAAGGCAGACGAAGCGTGGCCGCAAGACCATCGACATGACGACGACGGCCTCGATCGGCCTCAGGAATGTCGCCGCGTCGACGGCGGCGGTAGCCAGCGGCGGCCAGTATTCAGCGATCGTTGCCCGCTATGCGGCAAGCTACGGCGTTCCGGTGTCGCTGGCGCACGCCGTCATCAAGATCGAGAGCAACTACCGGCCGAACATGGTCGGCGGCGCCGGCGAGATCGGCCTGATGCAGATCAAGCCGGCGACGGCGCGGATGATGGGCTATAACGGCTCGGCCAAAGGCCTGTTCGATCCCGACACCAACATCAAATACGGCATGAAGTACCTCGCTTTGGCACAGAATCTTGGCGGTGGCACGACCTGCGGCACGATCCTGAAATACAATGCCGGCCATGCCGCGACGCGCATGAACCCCATCTCGGCCGCCTATTGCAGCAAGGTCAAGGTTCAGATGGCGGCGCTTTGACCGCAAGTTGCGAGAGCCGGCGGACAAGCCGGCTTTTTCATTTGCGTTTTCCCGGCTGAACCCCTTTATACGCCTTGCCAGCTGGCTGGGCGGCCGCACTCGCAAACGCCGAAAGGCCGCGAGTGAGGAAAGTCCGGGCTCCATGGAGACACGGTGCCGGTTAATGGCCGGCGGGGGCGACCCCAGGGAAAGTGCCACAGAAAGCAAACCGCCACGACTTGTCGGGGTAAGGGTGAAAGGGTGGGGTAAGAGCCCACCGCGCGACTGGCAACAGGAGCGGCACGGTAAACCCCACCGGGAGCAAAACCGAATAGGGGCGGTGCGAGGGGAAACCCTCGAGGGCTGTTTCCGGCTCACCGTCCGGGTAGGTTGCGTGAGGCGCATGGCAACATGCGCCCAAGATGAATGGCCGCCACGTTCTCGTCCCGCAAGAGGCGAGGGCCATACAGAACCCGGCTTACAGGCCAGCTGGCAGTTTCGCCTCGAAAAGAATCCTTTGAGATCAGCAGGTTGCGCCCTCGGGCGCGCCTGTCGATTCAAGCCTTTTCAAATGTTTGTCCATAGGCCCGGCTCAGCCAGTCGCTTGAAGCTGGTGCGATTAATCGTACCATGGTTCGAGAACGATATCAGGAGCCCCGTCATGGGACAGGTCGACAAGCGCAGCATCACGCTTTCCCCGGAACTGGCGCAAGCGGTGGACGATGTGGTCGCCGCCGGCGAATATGCCTCGGCGAGCGAGGTCATCCGCGACGCGCTGCGGCAATGGAAGGATCGTCGCGACCTGCTCGGCTACACGGTCGAGGAATTGCGCAAACTGGTGCAGGGGGGATCGACAGCGGACCGGGTCGATTCGCGTCCATGGATGACATCAAGGCCGAGGCGCGGAGGCGCTTGCGTTCTGACGACGCAGCAGGAATCTGTTGCCCATTGTCCGGAGCGCACGCGCAGAAGAAGATCTGATTGCGATTTGGCAACATATTGCCGACGACAGCGAGACTGCAGCCGATCGACAACTCGACCGCATCGAGGCACGGTGGCAGCAACTGGCCACCTATCCCTTCCCAGGCGCGCCACGTGAGGATATCGCGCCAGGCATCCGTCACCTGGTCCTCGGTGACTATCTTATTCTTTATCGGGTCCGCGGTGACGCGATCGAAATCGTCCGCGTGCTGCACGGCCATCGCAACATCGAGGCTGACGACCTCGGTGCGTGACTGGTTCGTCAGCGGCTGATCCTGTCCAGCGACGTCTCGATGGCCTTCCAAAGCTCTTCCCCCGGCTCACAGCCGACCGAAAGGCGGACGAAGCCCGGCGGCACCGCATCGCCTCGCTTCAAACGCCGCTCGGCTGAGGTGTGGACGCCGCCGAAGGAGGTCGCGGCCTCTATCAGCGGGCAATTGTTGATGAAATCCTCGGCCTTCTCCTCCGAGGCGAGTTCGAAGGAAATGAGGAAGCCGAAGCGCTCCATCTGGGCGCGGGCAAGGTTGTGCGAGGGGTCGCCGTTCAAACCGGGAAAACGCAGGCCACGCACCGCGCGGTGTTCCTTCAGCCGTTGCGCGATCGTTTCGGCCGAAGAACACATGCGGTCGAAGCGCACCTCGAGTGTTTCGAGGCCGCGATGCACCAGCCACGCTTCGAACGGTCCGGGAATGCCGCCGGCCATTGCGCGCCAGTCCGTCACCTTGGTGACGATGTCGGCGTTCCGGCTGGCGACGTGGCCGAACAGCACGTCCGAGTGCCCGTTGACCGCCTTGGTGTCGGCGGAGACGACGATATCGGCGCCGAAGTCGAGCGGGCGCTGGCCGAACGGCGTCATCGTCGTGTTGTCGACGACAAGAACCCCGTTTTGTTCGTGGACAGCCTTGGCGATGGCCGAGATGTCGCAAATGTCCAGCCGCGGATTGGACGGGGTTTCCACGAAGACAAGCGAATAGCCTGCGAAGCCGCCATCAAGGAAGGTCGGCGTCGGCCTGGTGTCGCAAACCATGCCGAGCGGCGTCAGGAAGCGTTCGGCCATCGCACGCGTGGCGTGATAGCCGTCCGCCGGCAGGAGCACGCGATCGCCCGATTTCAGGAGCGCGAAAAACACCGACGAAATTGCCGCCATTCCGGAGGGAAAACTCACGCATTGCGCATCTTCCAGATGGCCGAGCACATGTTCCACGGCACGCCAGGTCGGATTGTCGTAACGGCCATATTGATCGATGCCGGTCTCGACGCCCGGCGTGTGAAAGATCGAAGCCATGGTCAGCGGCAAGGGGATCGGGTCGCCGTCGGCGAAATCGCGGCTGCGCAAATGGGACAGTTCGGCGGCGCGTGACTTTGCCGTCTCGGACATGGCTTGATCCTTGTTTTGGGCGGAAGACGTCGCTCGACGCTATGCGGGCGGGTGATCCGCGGCAAGCCCAGGTCTTTTGGGCCAGAGGGCTCTAAACGCTTCGTTAGGCTTAATAGACCATAAAGACGAGACGTGCCGTCAAGGCTGCTCGGATTGGTCGCGATGCGCGTGTTTGTGAAGCCTATTCCCGTTGACGCCCATAGTACCCCATGATATCCCATTCAGACATCAAAGCCTTCGTTCCGCGTCAGTGTAAAGCGTACGCCAATCGGGCAGCCGCGGCGGCTGCGCTTTTGCCGATTTTTGCCTGTGTGGACGCGGCTGATGCGGGGCAGGGAACGCGCTGCGGCGGCGCGTGCGAGACAATGAAGAGGGGTGCGGCGGCGCAAGCGGCTGTAGCGTTTAATGGACCGGTTTCTGTCGAACACGGTGAGCAGGATCGATGCGAAGGGGCGGGTGTCCGTTCCGGCGCATTTCCGCGCCGTCGTGCAGAAACGCGGCTATTCGGAACTCTACGCACTGCGCTGCCTCGACCTGCCGGCGATGGATGTCGGCGGGCTCGACCTGCTCGACCGCTACGAGCAGCGCATCGCGCAGGAAGATCCGTTCCTGCAGACGGCGGACGACATGTCCTTCTTCTGTCATGGCGACGGGACCTTCCTGAAACTCGATCAGGACGGCCGCATCACGATGACCGATTTCATCCGCGAGCACACCGGCATTTCGGCGGAGGTGGCCTTTGTCGGGCGCGGCAATTTCTTTCAGATCTGGGAGCCGGGGCGGCTTGCTGCCTATGGGGCGCAGGCACGGGCCCGGCTTTTGCAGCTTCGGCAGGGGACGAAGCCTGGGGAGCGACCGGAATGACGGTGGGCCACGGCGATGACCTTCCTCACGCTGTAGGTGGGCACGCCGTTGGCGGACCGGTCCGCCACATTCCGGTCCTCCTTGGCGAAGTGCTCGAGGCACTGGCGCCGGCGGCGGGCGACATCATCATCGACGGCACGTTCGGCGCCGGCGGCTACACAAAAGCCATTCTGGCGACCGGGGCGTCCGTCGTGGCGATCGACCGCGATCCCGACGCCATCGCGGCCGGACGCGATCTCGAGGCGCAATCGGGCGGCAGGCTGCGGCTGGTGCAGGCGCCGTTCTCGACGCTGGACGAACATGTCGAAAGTGTCGACGGCATCGTGCTCGACATTGGCGTGTCGTCCATGCAGCTCGACCAGGCCGGGCGCGGCTTTTCCTTCCGCACCGACGGGCCGCTCGACATGCGCATGGCGCAGGCGGGCCTCAGCGCCGCCGACGTCGTCAACAGCTTCAAGCCGGGCGACCTTGCCCGCATCTTCGGCTTCCTCGGCGAGGAGCGTCACGCCGGCCGCATCGCCCGCATGATCGAGGCGCGCCGTGAGAAGCGGCCATTCGAGCGCACGCTGGAACTGGCGGACGCCATCGAGACGCATATCGGCCGCGCGCCGAAGGACAAGATCCATCCTGCCACCCGAGTGTTCCAGGCGCTGCGCATCTACGTCAATGACGAACTTGGCGAATTGGCCAAGGCCCTGTTCGCGGCCGAACGCGCATTGAAGCCGGGCGGGCGCCTGGTGGTGGTGACGTTCCATTCGCTGGAAGACCGCATCGTCAAGCGTTTCATCGCCGACCGGGCCGACGTCGCCACCGGCTCGCGTCATTTGCCCGAGGCGCAGGCGCGCACCGCGACCTTCCGCAAGGCCGGCGGCGGCGTGACGCCAGGTGATGCCGAGACAGCGGCCAATCCGCGTGCCCGTTCGGCCAGGTTGCGCGCGGCGATCCGCACCGAGGCACCGGCGCGTGCCGGCGATTTTTCGATTTTCGGCCTTCCAAAACTTCCCGGCATCAACCTGCCGGGGGAGAGGTAAGCACGTGTTCCGTACCAGCGACATTGTCCTGATCGCCGTCATGGTTTCGGCGGCGGCCCTGACCTACAAGACCAAGCGCGAGGCCGAGGATCAGTTGGCGGCGGTGCAGAAAATCCATACCCAGATCCGCTATGAGGAGGAGACGATCGACCTGCTCAAGGCCGACTGGAGCCTGCTCACCCAGCCGTCGCGGCTGCAGAAGCTGACCGAACTCTACAAGTCGCAGCTCGCGCTCGAGCCGGTCAGCGCACGCCAGATCGTGGGCCTGGGCGATCTTCCGGCAAAGGCCCTGGATATCCAGGACATCCTGAACGGACGTCAAGGCGCCATGGCCGACAATTCCGACAAGGCGCCCTCGGGCGACAAGGACCCCGTCGTCACCGGAGGCATCGCCCAATGATCGGCAAACTGCTGAGGCGTCGCGCCAGGACGGGTGAGGACGGATCGATCGTCGTCGAGGGCGCCCGCAAGGCGACAGGCGGCAAGGGCAAGGCGCGCATCGTGATGACGATGGCGGTGTTCTTCGGCATCTTCTCGACCATTTCAGGCCGGCTTGTCTATCTCGGCTTCCAGACGCCAGATCTGTCGGGAGGACCGCAGAGCCGGGTCACCGCCTCGCGGCCCGACATTGTCGATCGCAACGGCGAAGTGCTGGCGACCGACATCAAGACAGCGTCGCTGTTCGCGGAGCCGCGCCGCATCGTCGATGCCGACGAGGCGATCGAGAAACTGTCGACCGTGCTGCCCGAGATCGATTACGAGCAGACCTACCACAAGCTCAAGAGCGGCGCCGGATTCGTCTGGCTGCAGCGGCAGCTGACGCCCAAGCAGCAGGCCGATATCATGCAGCTCGGCATTCCCGGTTTCGGCTTTCGCACGGAGAAGCGCCGTTTCTATCCGAGCGGCGAGACCTCGTCCTACATTGTCGGCCTGACCAACATCGACAACCAGGGCATCTCCGGCATGGAGAAATATATCGACGAGCAGGGGCTGAGCGACCTGCAGGCGTCGGGCCTGGCGGTGGCCAAGGATCTCAAGCCGGTGAAGCTTTCCATCGATCTGCGCGTCCAGCACGTGGTGCGCGACGAGATCGCCGCTGGCCTGGAGCGCTACCGCGCCCTGGGCGCCGGCGCCGTCGTGCTCAACGTCAAGACCGGCGAAGTGGTGGCCATGGCCTCGGTGCCGGATTTTGATCCGAACAATCCTTACAATGCACAGGAGAAGGACCGGCTGAACCGGATGTCGGCCGGCCTCTACGAGATGGGTTCGACCTTCAAGAGCTTCACCTCGGCGATGGCGCTCGATTCCGGCAAGGCGACGATGAATAGCCGTTTCGATGCCTCGCATCCGATCCGGGTCGGCCATCAGGCCATTCACGATTTCCACGGCAAGAACCGTGTGCTGTCGTTGCCGGAAGTGTTCCTCTATTCGTCCAACATCGGGTCGGCCAGGGAGGCCGAATTGGTCGGCATCGAGGGGCACCGGGAATTCCTGCATCGCCTTGGCATTCTGGAGAGGATGCAGACCGAACTGCCGGAAGTCGCCCGCCCGACTGAGCCGAAGGTCTGGAAACAGGTCAATTCGTTCACGATCGCCTTCGGCCACGGCGTATCGACGACGCCCCTGCAGGCTGCCGTCGGCTGCGCGGCGCTGATGAATGGCGGCTTCCTGATGAACCCGACCTTCCTGGTGCGTACGCAGGCGGAAGCGATGGCCACCGCCAAGAGGGTCGTGAGCGAAAAGACGGTCGAGGGCATGCGCTACCTCTATTCGCTCAACGCCGAGAAGGGCTCGGCCAGAAACGCCAGGGTCCCCGGCTACCGCGTTGGCGGCAAGACCGGAACGGCCGAGAAGGTCATCAACGGCCGCTACTCGAAGGACTTGAATTTCAATACGTTCGTCGCCGCCTTCCCGATGGACGACCCGCAATACCTCGTCTTCACGATTGCCGACGCCCCGCACCCTGAAAAGCCTGGCATGACGGACGTCGCGGCCGCGAATGCAGGGGTAATGGCCGGCAATATCATCAGGCGTTCCGCGGCCATGCTTGGCGTGAAACCAGATTTCAGCCATGAAAATGGTGCAACGTTGGTTTCCTATGAGTGATTCTTGGGGCGCGCCGGCGACTGCGCGCTATTTTATTGCGGTGAACGGAACTCGATGAAGCTCAGAGATCTAGCCGGTGTCCTGCCAGTCGAAGGAACAGCTTCCGCCGATCTGGAGGTTACCGGGATTTCGTCCGATTCCCGGCAGGTAAAGCCCGGCGTCGTCTTTTTTGCGCTCGCCGGTACCAAGGCGGACGGCGCGGCCTACGCTGCCGACGCGGCCAGGCGCGGCGCGCTTGCGATCGTGACGAGCAAAGGCGTTGCCGGACTGCCGGTTCCGGTGCTAGCGGTCGATGATCCGCGCCTGGCGCTGGCGCTGAGTGCTTCCCGCTATTTCGGCAGGCAGCCGCAAACCATGGTGGCGGTGACCGGCACCAGCGGCAAGACCTCGGTCGCCGCCTTCACCAGGCAGATCTGGGAGCAGGCGGGCTATGCCGCGGCCTCGATCGGCACCACCGGCGTGGTGGCGCCGGGCCGCAACGAATATGGCTCGCTGACCACGCCCGATCCGGTCGCCTTGCACCAGTTGCTCAGGGAATTGGCCGATGCCGGCGTCACCCACGCTTCGATGGAGGCTTCCAGCCACGGCCTCGACCAGCGCCGGCTTGACGGGGTGAAGCTGGCGGCTGGCGGCTTCACCAATCTCGGCCGCGACCATATGGATTACCATCCGACGGTCGAGGATTATCACCGCGCCAAGCTGCGCCTGTTCGACACGCTGCTGCCGAAAGGCGCGCCGGCGGTCATCTTCGCCGACGATCCGTGGTCGGCGCCGACCATCCAGGCTGCGCGAGCCGCCGGGCTCGACGTGCTGACGGTTGGCCGCCATGGCGATTTCCTCACGCTGAAGCGCGTCGAGCACGAACGTCATCGCCAGCGCGCTGAAGTGGAGGCCGAGGGCGTGCTTTACGAAATCGACCTGCCGCTGGCCGGCGATTTCCAGATTTCGAATGCGCTGGTTTCGGCGGGGCTTGCCATTTCCACGGGAATACCTGTCGCCAAAGCCTTGATGTCCCTGGAGAAATTGAAGGGCGCGCCGGGCCGGCTCGATCTCGTCGGGACCACCGCCAGTGGCGCGCCGGTCTATGTCGACTATGCCCACAAGCCCGATGCGCTGGAAAATGTGCTGGCCTCGGTGCGGCCGTTCACGACGGGCCGCGTCATGGTCGTGTTCGGCTGCGGCGGCGACCGCGACCGGGGAAAAAGGCCGATCATGGGCGAGATCGCGACCCGGCTCGCCGATGTCGTCATCGTCACCGACGACAATCCGCGCTCCGAAGTGCCCGAAACGATCCGCGCCGCCATCATGGCCGCCGCACCAGGCGCCATCGAGATCGGCGACCGGCGCAAGGCGATCCACGAGGCCGTCGGCATGCTTGATGCCGGCGACACGCTGATCGTGGCCGGCAAGGGCCATGAGGAAGGCCAGACGATCGGCTCCGAAACCCTGCATTTTTCAGATCATGAGGAAGTCCGCGCCGCTTTGCGGGAGCGTGCCGCATGAGTTTGCTGTGGACCTCCGAAGCGCTGGTTGCCGCCATGGACGGGCGGCCGCTCGGGCCCATGCCCGAAGGCATATCGGGCATTTCGATCGATAGCCGCAGCCTGCAGCCGGGTGACGCCTTCTTCGCCATCAAGGGCGAGGCCATGGACGGTCACGACTTCGCCACCGCGGCCATCAAGGCCGGCGCCGGCGTGCTGGTGGTGGCGGAAGGCAAGCTGCCGTCGCTCGGCCGGCTGACGGCGCCGATCATCGTCGTCGAGGACGTGCTGGTCGCACTGGAAAAGCTCGGCGTCGCATCGCGGAGCCGCTCGCAAGCCAAGATCATCGCCGTCACCGGTTCGGCCGGCAAGACCACCACCAAGGAAGCGCTGCGCCATGTGCTTTCGGCGGTCGGCAAGGTGCACGCCTCGGCGCAGTCCTTCAACAACCATTGGGGCGTGCCGCTGACCCTGGCACGCATGCCCGCCGATTGCGACTATGCCGTGTTCGAGATCGGCATGAACCACCCTGACGAGATCCGGCCGCTGGTGAAGATGGTGCGGCCGCATGTCGCCATCGTCACCATGATCGCGGCCGCCCATCTCGGCTTCTTCCGCAATCTGGACGAGATCGCCAAGGCCAAGGCCGAGATTTTCGAAGGGCTGGAGCCCGAGGGTGCCGCGGTTCTCAACCGCGACGATGCGCGCTTCAAGCTTCTCGACAAGATGGCGCATGCCGCCGGCGTCGAGCATGTCTACGGCTTTGGCGAAAATGCGCGCTCGACCTTCAAGCTCACCAAGTGCGAGTTGCATGCCGACCATTCCGACATCGCGGCCAGGATCAATGGCCATGACATGATCGCCCGTATCGGTGCACCCGGCCGGCACATGGTGCAGAACGTGCTGGCGGTACTGGGCGCGGCGCAGCTGGTCGGCGCCGACCTCGACAAGGTAGCACTGGCCCTTGTCGATCTCTCGGCCGAGCGCGGCCGCGGAAAACGCCATGTGCTGCGCCACCCCGGTGGCTCGGCTTCGGGTCACCCCGGTGGCTCGATCACGCTGATCGACGAGAGCTATAACGCCAATCCGGCCTCGATGGCGGCGGCCATGGCACTGCTCAACGCAACGCCGGTGACGGGCGAGGGCCGCCGCATCGCCGTGCTCGGCGACATGCTCGAACTCGGCGAACATTCGGCCAAGCTGCATGCCGCACTGGCCGATCTCATCGTCGGCACCGGCACCCAGACCGTCTTTCTCGGCGGGCCGGAAATGCGGGCGCTGGCGGAAGCGCTGCCAAGCGACATCAGGACAGAATACCGCGCCGGCGTCGAGGAACTGAAGCCGGTGCTGCTTGCCGCACTGAGGCCGGGCGACGTGGTGATGATCAAATCGTCGAAGGGCATCGGTTTTGCAAAACTGGTCGATGCGCTGCTGGGGAAGTTCCCGGCTGAAACGACAACCAGCAAACTGACCTAGGTCAAGTCGGGGGACGAAAGCGCATGTTTACACTGCTGGTTGATTTCGCGGACAGGGTCTCCGTCTTCAACGTCTTCCGCTACATCACCTTCCGCACCGGCGGGGCGCTGATCACGTCGGCGCTGATCGTCTTCATCTTTGGGCCGACCATCATCAATTCGCTGAGGCTGCGCCAGGGCAAGGGCCAGCCGATCCGCGCCGATGGACCGCAAACGCATTTCAAGAAAGCCGGCACGCCGACCATGGGCGGCCTGATGATCCTGTCGGGCATCATCGGCTCATCGCTTTTATGGGCGAACCTGTCGAGCATCTATGTCTGGGTGGTGCTTCTGGTGACGCTGGGTTTCGGTTCGATCGGCTTCTATGACGATTATCTGAAGGTGACGAAGCAGTCGCATCTCGGCTTCTCCGGCAAGGCACGGCTGGCGCTCGAATTCGTCATTGCCGGCATCGCCGCCTGGGCAATCATGCATAACGGCCAGGCGCCGTTCTCGTCGTCGCTGACATTCCCCTTCGCCAAGGAATTCATCATCAACCTCGGCTGGTTCTTCATTCCGTTCTCCTGCTTCGTCATCGTCGGCGCGGGCAATGCGGTGAACCTGACCGATGGCCTCGACGGTCTGGCGATCGTGCCTATCATGATCGCGGCGGCCTCCTTCGGCGTCATCGCCTATCTCTCGGGCAATGCGGTGTTCGCTGAATATCTGCAGATCCATTTTGTTCCCGGCACCGGTGAACTGGCGGTCGTGCTGGGCGCTGTCATCGGCGCCGGCCTCGGCTTCCTCTGGTTCAACGCGCCGCCGGCGGCGATCTTCATGGGCGACACCGGTTCGCTGGCCATGGGCGGCCTGATCGGCACGGTGGCGGTCGCCACCAAGCACGAGATCGTGCTGGTCATCGTCGGCGGATTGTTTGTCGTGGAAATCCTGTCGGTCATCATCCAGGTCGGCTACTTCAAGATGACCGGCAAGCGGGTGTTCCTGATGGCGCCGATCCACCATCATTTCGAAAAGCTCGGCTGGACCGAAAGCCAGGTGGTGATCCGGTTCTGGATCATCGCCGTGATCCTGGCGCTGGTCGGCCTGTCGACCCTGAAGCTCAGATAGGAGCCCCCCGTTGATCCCCGCCGCATCCTTCGCAGGCAAGCAGGTTTCGCTCTTCGGGCTCGGCGGTTCGGGGATCGCGACGGCGCGCGCGCTGATCGAGGGCGGCGCGCAGGTGCTGGCCTGGGACGATAATCCCGACAGCGTCGCCAAGGCGGCGGCCACCGGCATCGCCACAGCCGACCTGCGCGGCGCCGACTGGGCGAAATTCTCGGCCTTCGTGCTGTCGCCGGGCGTGCCGCTGACCCATCCCAAGCCGCACTGGACGGTGGAATTGGCGCGTGGCGCCGGCGTCGAGGTGATCGGTGATATCGAACTGTTCTGCCGGGAGCGGACGCTCAGCGCGCCAACGGCGCCCTTCATCGCCATCACCGGCACCAACGGCAAGTCGACCACGACCGCGCTGACAGCGCATATCCTGACGGCTTCCGGCCGCGATACCCAGATGGGCGGCAATATCGGCCGCGCGGTGATGACGCTCGATCCGCCGAAGCCCGATCGGCACTATGTCGTCGAATGCTCATCCTACCAGATCGACCTTGCGCCCTCGATCAACCCGACCGCAGGCATCCTGCTCAACCTGACGCCGGACCATCTCGATCGCCACGGCACCATGCAGCACTACGCCTCGATCAAGGAGCGGCTGGTGGCCGGCAGCGAGACGGCGATCATCGGCATCGACGATTCCTGGTGCGCACAGATCGCCGAGCGGCTGGAGCGGGCAGGGCGGCAGGTCATCCGCATTTCCAAGCGGTTGCCGCTGACCGACGGCTATTTCGCCGACGGCACCAATCTGATGGAAGCCGTGCACGGCCGCTATAGCCGCGTCGCCTTCCTCGAAGGCATAGGCTCGCTGCGCGGCCAGCATAATGCGCAGAACGCGCTGGCCGCCGTCGCAGCTTGCCTGAAAGTCGGGCTGGACCTCGGCGAGATCCAGTCGGGGCTCGAAAGCTTCCCGGGTCTCGCCCACCGCATGGAGCAGGTCGGCCGCAAGGACCATGTGCTGTTCGTCAACGACTCCAAGGCAACCAACGCCGACGCGGCGGCACCCGCCCTGTCGAGCTTTCCCCGTATCTACTGGATCGCGGGCGGCCTGCCCAAGGAAGGCGGCATCGAGCCGCTGCGCGGCTTCTTCCCGCGCATCGCCAAGGCCTATCTGATCGGCGAGGCGGCGCCCGCCTTTTCGGCGACACTGGGCGAGGCCGTGCCCTACGAGATTTCAGGCACGCTGGCCGCCGCGGTCGCGCATGCCGCGCATGATGCGGCCAGCGACGACAGCGGCGAGGTGGTGGTGCTGCTGTCCCCGGCCTGCGCGAGTTTCGACCAGTTCAAGAATTTCGAAGTTCGCGGCGAAGCCTTCAGGCAAGCTGCGAGCGCTATAGATGGCGTCAAACCCATCGGAGGGGCACGATAATGCAGAGCCGTCTCGATAAAAGTCCCGTCGCGACCTGGTGGTGGACGATCGATCGCTGGTTCCTGGCGGCGTTCCTGTCGCTGATGGGGCTCGGCATCGTCTTGTCCTTCGCCGCCAGCCCGGCGGTGGCCGAACGTATCGGCCTCGACAGTTTCCACTTCGCCACCAGGCAGATCATCTTCACCGTGCCGGCGCTCGGTGTGATGCTGGCCGTCTCCTTCCTCGATTCCAGGGAGATCCGGCGCATGTCGCTGATCATGCTGTGCCTGATGCTGGTGCTGATGGTGGCGGTGCTCTATGTCGGCGTCGAGGTGAAGGGGGCGCGGCGCTGGGTCTCGCTCGCCGGCCTGTCGATCCAGCCGTCGGAATTCCTGAAGCCGGCCTTCGTCATCATGTGCGCCTGGCTGTTCGCCGAGCACAAGCGCCAGCCCGACATTCCGGGCAATCTGTTCGCCATGCTGCTCCTGGTGCTGGTCGTGTCGCTGCTGGTGGCGCAGCCCGACCTGGGCCAGACCATGCTGACGACCGGCACCTGGGGCATCATGTTCTTCATGGCGGGGCTGCCCTGGCTGTGGATCATCGTGCTGGGTGCCGCCGGCGTCGGCGGTGTCTTCGCCGCCTACACGGTGTTTCCGCACGTCGCCTTGCGCATCGACAAGTTCCTCACCGGCGAAGGCGACACGTTCCAGGTCGACATGGGACGCGACGCGCTGATCAATGGCGGCTGGTTCGGCGTCGGGCCGGGCGAGGGTACGGTCAAGCGGGTCATCCCCGACAGCCATGCCGACTTCGTCTTCTCGGTCGCGGGCGAGGAATTCGGGCTGATCATGTGCTTCTTCATCATGTCGATCTTTGCCTTCATCGTGCTGCGCGGCCTCAACACAGCGCTCAAGGAACATGACGATTTCACCCGCTATGCGGTCGGCGGCCTCGTCACCGTGTTCGGCCTGCAGGCCGTCATCAACATGTGCGTCAACCTGCAGCTGGTTCCGGCCAAGGGCATGACGCTGCCCTTCATCTCCTATGGCGGCTCCTCGCAGATCGCCATCGCCATCTCGATGGGTATGGTGCTGGCGCTGACGCGCAAGCGGCCGGAAAAGCGCAAGCAGATGGGCTTTACGCTGCCGCAACGCGCCCTGCCGGCGGAGTGACATGGCGAGGGGTGTCATCCTTCTCGCGGCGGGCGGAACCGGCGGACATCTGTTTCCGGCCGAGGCGCTGGCGCATGAGCTGATCGAGCGCGGCTGGACGGTGCAGTTGGCGACCGACGAACGCGCCGAGCGGTTTGCAGGCCACTTTCCGGCCACCGCCATCCATCCGATCCAGTCGGCGACGATGGGTTCGAAGAATCCCATCGCCGTGCTCGGCGCCTTCTGGAAAATCTGGCGCGGCGTGCGCCAGGCCTCCGCCATTATCGGCAGGATCAAGCCGGACGCGGTGGTCGGCTTCGGCGGCTACCCGACCCTGCCACCGCTCTATGCGGCGACGCGGCGCAAGGTGCCGACGCTGATCCACGAGCAGAACGCGGTGATGGGGCGCGCCAACCGGGCACTGGCCGGCCGTGTCGATGCCATCGCCGGCGGCTTCCTGCCGCAGGATTCGAGCGCCGCTGGTGCCAAGACGGTGACGACAGGCAATCCCGTCAGACCGGCTGTGCTGGAAGCGGCCAAGATGCCCTATGTGGCGTCGACCGGGGAGCAGCCCTTCCGCCTGCTGGTGTTCGGCGGCAGCCAGGGCGCCCAATTCTTCTCCGATGCCATGCCGGGGGCTATCGCACTGCTTTCGGATGCGCAGCGCAAGCGGCTTGCGATCACCCAGCAGGCGCGCGCCGATGATGTGGCGCGGGTCAAGGCGGCCTATGCCGCCCTTGGCGTCGCCGTCGAGGTCTCGCCCTTCTTCACCGACATGGCGGCGCGCCTGGCGGCGGCGCATCTGGTGATTTCGCGCTCCGGCGCCTCGACCGTCTCGGAAATCGCCGTCATCGGCCGGCCGGCGCTGCTGGTGCCCTATCCCTATGCGCTCGACCACGATCAGGCGGCGAACGCGGCTGCCCTTGCCGCCGCCGGTGGCGGCGAGGTGCATCCGCAATCGACGCTGTCGCCCGAGCGTATCGCTGCCTTGGTTGGCGGTCTGATGGACAATCCCGATCGGCTGGCGGCGATGGCCGCTGGCGCGAAATCGGCCGGCAGGCCCGACGCGGCACGGTTGCTCGCCGATCTCACAGAGGCTATTGCGTCCCGCAAAAGCGTATCGGATTTCAAGAAGGGGACGCACGCATGAAGATGCCGCAGACCATCGGCCTTGTGCATTTCATCGGCATTGGCGGCATCGGCATGAGCGGCATTGCCGAGGTGCTGCACAATCTCGGCTACAAGGTGCAAGGGTCCGACCAGGCCGACAGCGCCAATGTGCAGCGGCTGCGTGACAAGGGCATCGAATGCTTCGTCGGCCACAAGGCCGAGAATCTCGGCGACGCCGAGGTCATCGTCGTTTCGACGGCGATCAAGAAATCCAATCCGGAGCTGAAGGCCGCGCGGGAAAAATTACTCCCCATCGTGCGTCGCGCCGAGATGCTGGCCGAGCTGATGCGCTTCCGCCAGGCGGTGGCGATCGGCGGCACGCACGGCAAGACGACGACGACCTCGATGGTCGCGACCTTGCTCGAAGCCGGCGGGCTCGATCCGACCGTCATCAATGGCGGCATCATCAATGCCTATGGCACCAATGCCCGCATGGGCGATGGCGAGTGGATGGTGGTCGAAGCCGACGAGAGCGACGGCACCTTCCTCAAGTTGCCCGCCGACATCGCCGTGGTCACCAACATCGATCCCGAGCATCTCGACCACTATGGCAGTTTCGACAATGTGCGCGAGGCGTTCCGCCAGTTCGTCGAGAACGTACCTTTCTACGGCTTCGGCGTGATGTGCACCGACCACCCGGAAGTCCAGGCGCTGGTCGGCCGCATCGAGGACCGCCGCGTCATCACCTATGGCGAAAACGCGCAGGCCGATGTGCGCTTCACCAACCACCGCATGGCCGGCGCGACCTCCGAGTTCGACGTGGTGATCCGCGACCGCAAGACCGGCAGCCAGAAGACGATAGACGGCCTGCGCCTGCCGATGCCCGGCCGGCACAATGTCTCGAACGCCACCGCGGCGATCGCCGTCGCGCATGAGCTCGGCCTGTCCGCCGAGGCGATCAAGAAGGGCCTGTCGTCCTTCGCCGGTGTCAAGCGCCGCTTCACCCATACGGGGTCCTGGAACGGCGTCGACGTGTTCGACGATTACGGCCACCATCCGGTCGAGATCTCGGCGGTGCTGAAGGCGGCGCGCAGCGCCACCAAGGGCCGCGTCATCGCCATCGCCCAGCCGCACCGTTTCACCCGGCTGCATGATTTGTTCAACGAGTTTTCGGCCTGCTTCAACGACGCCGATACGGTGCTGGTCGCGCCTGTCTACGCTGCCGGCGAAGATCCGATCGACGGTGTCACGTCGGACGAACTGGTGTCGCGCATCCGCGCTGGCGGTCACCGCGACGCGCGCTACATAGAGGGGCCGGCCGATATCGCGCCAATCATCCGCGATTTGGCCAAGCCTGGTGATTTCGTTGTCTTTCTTGGTGCCGGCAACATCACCCAATGGGCCTATGCCTTGCCCAAGGAGCTTGCCGCCTCATGATGCACGGCCAGGCCCTGATCGACGGACTCGGCGACCGGCTTGCCGGCCTGCGCGGCCGTCTCACGCCGAATGCCGAGATGGACAAGATCACCTGGTTCCGCGCCGGCGGCCTGGCCGAGGTGCTGTTCCAGCCGGCGGACGAAGAAGATCTTGCCGCGTTCCTGCGCGCGGTTCCTGAAGAGATACCTCTCACCGTCGTTGGCATCGGCTCGAACCTGCTGGTCAGGGATGGCGGCATTCCGGGCTTCGTCATCAGGCTTTCGGCCAAGGGCTTTGGCGAGGCGGAGGTCGTTTCACCGATCAGGATAAAGGCCGGCGCGGCGACGCCCGACAAGCGCGTGGCCGCCCTGGCGCTGGAAGCGGGCATTGGCGGCTTCCATTTCTATCACGGCATTCCGGGCGCCGTTGGCGGCGCGCTCAGGATGAATGCCGGCGCCAATGGCGTCGAGACGCGCGAGCGCGTCATCGAGGTGCGCGCGCTCGACCGCAAGGGCAATGTCCAGAGGCTGAGCAATGCCGAGATGGGCTATGCCTATCGCCATTCGGCGGCGCCCGCCGGGCTGATCTTCACATCGGCCGTGTTCGAGGGCTTCGCCGAGGACAAGGCCACGATCAAGGCGGCGATGGATGCGGTGCAAAACCATCGCGAGACCGTGCAGCCGATCCGCGAGAAGACCGGGGGCTCGACCTTCAAGAACCCGGAAGGCACGTCGGCCTGGAAGGAGATCGACAAGGCGGGCTGCCGCGGCCTGATGATCGGTGGCGCGCAGATGTCGCCGATGCACTGCAATTTCATGATCAACACCGGCACGGCGACCGGTTACGACCTCGAATATCTTGGCGAGACGGTGCGTGCGCGGGTGCTCGAACATTCCGGCATCCGGTTGCAGTGGGAGATCAAGCGCATCGGCAATTTCCGTGCCGGACATGCAGTGCAGGAATTTTTGGGCCAGCTGCTTTAGCGCCGGTTGAAGTTCATGTGATGGATGAACTTCAACGCGTTCCCAGAACGCACAAACCGTTGCTCCGGGGACTCAGTGACGCGGTTTTCGCATCCATTTTCTCAGAAAGTGAATCTCTCGGAATCATAAGTACTTGCCAGTGAATCAACTCTCTGATTCTCTGCTCGAAAGCGTTTCCTGATTTGAGTCGTTCGACGCGTTACCCGCGTTTTCCGTCTGGGGGGGGCATCCTGCCGGGAGACTCGGACTCAATGTTGCGGAAATCTTGGTTTTTGGTCCGCCGTGAGAGGGGATGACGGGGAATGAAAAGCAAGCATGTGGCCGTCCTGCTGGGAGGTTTTTCGTCCGAGCGGCCCGTGTCCCTGTCTTCCGGAAAGGCCTGTGCCGATGCTCTGGAGAAGGAAGGCTATCAGGTCACCCGCGTCGATGTGGGGCGCGATGTCGGCTCCGTGCTTGCCGAACTCAAGCCTGACGTCGCCTTCAATGCGTTGCATGGTCCCTTCGGCGAGGATGGTACCATCCAGGGTATCCTCGAATATCTCGGCATTCCCTATACTCATTCCGGCGTGCTCGCCTCGGCGCTCGCCATGAACAAGGAGCAGGCGAAGAGGGTCGTCAAGTCGCTCGGCGTTCCCGTTGCCGAATCGAAGGTCGCCAATCGCTTTGCCATCCAGAACAAGCACCCGATGAAGCCGCCCTATGTGATCAAGCCGGTCAGCGAGGGGTCGAGCTTCGGTGTCGTTATCGTCTCCGAGGGGCAGTCTCATCCGCCGCAGGTCGTTGGGTCGTCCGAGTGGAAATATGGCGATACCGTCATGGTCGAGCGCTATATCCATGGGCGGGAGCTGACCTGCGCCGTCATGGGTGACGTGGCGCTTGGTGTCTGCGAGATCATTCCGACGGGGCATTCCTTCTACGATTACGATTCAAAATATGTCGCGGGCGGATCAAAACACGAATGCCCCGCAAAAGTTTCACCGAATATTTACCAAAAAATACAGACACTGGCGCTCAAGGCTCACCAAGCTGTCGGCTGTCGGGGCGTTTCCCGGTCGGACTTCCGTTATGACGATCGTCACTCCGAAAATGGCGAGGTTGTATGGCTCGAGGTCAACACTCAGCCGGGCATGACGCCGACGTCTTTGGTGCCTGAAATCGCAGCCCATGCCGGGCATTCGTTTGGTGAATTGTTGAGTTGGATGGTGGAGGACGCTTCGTGTCTGCGTTGAAATGGGGACAAGGCAAGGAGAGGGGCGCGGCTGGGCCGTCGCTGTTCGGCTTGTCGCTGTCATCGGGCCATTTCGTGCTGCCGCGCGTGCTTCGCCGCCCGGTGCGCATCCTGGCGCGCCTTGGTGACGGTGAATTCGAGGCGCCGCGTTTCTCCGCGGCGATGATGTCGGCGGTGCTGCTCGCTTCGAGTGGCGCCTATGGCGCCTATCTCGGCGGCCACGCAGATGGCATCATCCAGAGCATCACTGCCCGCACCGGCTTTGCCGTCGATCAAGTCAAGGTGGTCGGCAATCGCCAGACCTCCGAGATCGACATTCTCGACAGGCTCGAACTTGATGGCTGGACGTCGCTGATCGGCTTCGATGCCGAGGCCGCGCGCGAGCGCATTTCCGGCCTGCCCTGGATCGAGATGGCGGCGGTGCGCAAGGTCTACCCGCATACGCTGGAAGTGCGCGTCGAGGAACGCGAGGCCTTCGCGCTCTGGCAGCAGGGCAATGATCTCTCGGTCATCGAGAGGGATGGTGCCGTCATCGCGCCGTTCTCCGGCGGCAAGCAGGTGCTGCTGCCGCTGCTGATCGGCGAGGGCGCGCCGGCCAAGGCGCCCGACTTCCTGGCCAAGATCGAGAAATATCCCGACTTCGCGAGCCGCGTGAAAGGCTATATCCGCGTCGGCGACCGGCGCTGGGACCTGAAGCTGGACAATGGCATCACGGTCAAGCTGCCCGAGAATGACGAGGACCAGGCGCTCGCCGAACTGATCAAGATGGATCATGACAAGGGGCTGCTGTCGCGCGACATCGCCGCAGTCGACATGCGGCTCACCGACCGGCTGGTCGTCGAGCTGACGCCCGAGGCGGCGACTCAGCGCGAGGCCGCCCTCAACGAGAAGCCGAAAACCCTCAAGCGCAAGCCGGAGACGAAGATATGAGCTGGCTTGGCGGTTCTGGCGATGCCTCGTCGCGCCGGTCCGGCACCCTCACGGTGCTGGACGTCGGCTCGAACAAGGTCTGCTGCATGGTGGCCAAGCTCAAGCCGAACGATGACGGCAAGCTCTTGCGCGGCCGCTCGCACCGTATCCAGGTGATCGGCATCGGCCACCAGAAGTCGCAAGGCGTGAAGTCAGGCGTGGTCGTCGATCTCGACCGGGCCGAGCATGCCATCCGGCTGTCGGTCGATGCCGCCGAGCGCATGGCGGGACTGACGGTCGATTCGCTCATCGTCAACATGACCGCCGGCCGGCTGAAGAGCGAAGCTTTCTCCGCGACCATCAATCTCGGCGGCCATGAGGCGGATGAGGCCGACATCAAGCGGGTGCTCGGCGCCGGCGCCAAGCAGGCGCTCAAGGCCGAGCGCGAGGTGATCCATTCGTTGCCCGTCGGCTTCTCGCTGGATGCCGAACGCGGGGTGCGCGATCCGCGCGGCATGGTCGGCGACGCGCTCGGCGTCGACATGCATGTGCTGACGGGGGACGCGGCACCAATGCGCAATCTCGAGCTCTCCATCAACCGCTCGCATCTGTCGGTCGAGCGCATGGTGGCGACGCCCTATGCCAGCGGACTGGCGGCGCTCGTCGATGACGAGCTGGAGCTGGGTGCTGCCTGCATCGACATGGGCGGCGGCACGACCACGATCTCGGTGTTTTCGGAAGGCAAGTTCGTCCATGGCGATGCCATCGCGATCGGTGGCAACCACGTCACGCTCGACATGGCCAAGGGGCTCTCCACCTCGCTCGATGCCGCCGAGCGGCTCAAGGTGATGCATGGTTCGGCGTTGCCGGGCAGCGCCGACGACCGCGACCTGGTCTCGATCCAGCCGATCGGCGATGACGGCGACGTGCCGCTGCAGATACCGCGTTCGGTGATGACGCGCATCGTGCGCGCCCGCATCGACGAGACGCTCGAATTGCTGCGCGACCGGCTGAACAAATCCGGCTACGGCAATGCGGTCGGCAAGCGCGTCGTGCTTACCGGCGGCGCCAGCCAGCTGGCCGGCCTGCCGGAAGCGGCGCGCCGCATCCTGGGGCGCAATGTGCGCATCGGCCGTCCGCTCGGCGTGGCGGGCCTGCCCGAAGCGGCGAAGGGGCCGGCGTTCTCGGCCGCCGTCGGGCTTCTGATCTATCCGCAGATGGCGAGTTTCGAGAGCCATCCGGCGAAAGGCATTTCCGGTCTCAGGATGACTGGAACGGGTGGAAAACTGCATCGCATGAGTCAGTGGTTGAGAGACAGTTTCTAATTGACGGGGACAGCCCCATAGGCGGCCGCGGCGGCGAAGCGGCGTGAAAGGCAAAGGACGGAGACAATGACCATCAATCTGCAGAAGCCGGACATCACCGAGCTTAAGCCGCGCATCACCGTGTTCGGTGTGGGCGGCGGCGGCGGCAATGCCGTGAACAACATGATCACCGCGGGCTTGCGCGGTGTCGAGTTCGTCGTGGCCAACACCGACGCGCAGGCGCTGACCATGTCGAAGGCCGACCGGCTGATCCAGCTTGGCGCGCATGTCACCGAAGGCCTCGGCGCCGGCTCGCAGCCGGAAGTCGGTCGCGCGGCGGCGGAAGAATGCATCGACGAGATCATCGATCACCTGTCCAACACCCATATGTGCTTCGTCACCGCCGGCATGGGCGGCGGCACCGGCACCGGTGCTGCTCCGGTTGTTGCCCGCGCCGCGCGCGAGAAGGGTATCCTCACCGTCGGCGTCGTCACCAAGCCGTTCCACTTCGAGGGCCAGCGCCGCATGAAGACGGCCGACATGGGCATCGAGGAACTGCAGAAATGCGTCGACACGCTGATCGTCATCCCCAACCAGAACCTGTTCCGGCTGGCCAATGACAAGACCACCTTCGCCGATGCCTTCGCCATGGCCGACCAGGTGCTCTATTCCGGTGTTGCCTGCATCACCGACCTGATGGTCAAGGAAGGCCTGATCAACCTCGACTTCGCCGACGTGCGCTCGGTGATGCGCGAGATGGGCAAGGCGATGATGGGCACCGGCGAGGCTTCGGGCGAGGGCCGCGCGATGGCCGCCGCCGAAGCCGCGATCGCCAACCCGCTGCTCGACGAGACCTCGATGAAGGGCGCCAAGGGCCTGCTGATCTCGATCACCGGCGGCCGCGACCTGACCCTGTTCGAAGTCGACGAAGCGGCGACCCGCATCCGCGAGGAAGTCGACCAGGACGCCAACATCATCCTGGGCGCCACCTTCGACGAGGAACTCGAAGGCGTCATCCGAGTCTCGGTCGTCGCCACCGGCATCGACAAGTCGGCGGCTGAAATTGCAGCCGCGCCGATCTCGATCCGTACGGCGCCGCAGAAGCCGGCCGCCCGTCCGGCCGTGGCCGCGGTGGAAAGCCGCCCGGCACCAGTCCAGCAGCCTGTCTATGAGCCGCGTGCCGCCGACCCGGTCGCCGAGGCCATCCAGCTGGCCGAGGCGAACGCCGCGGCCATGGCGCAGGCTCGCCCGGCCCCGGTCGCCCATGCGGATGATTTCCGCCCGCAGAGCAAGATCTTCCAGGCGCCCCCGGCACAGCCGCAGCCCATGCCGCAGCCGGTCGTCCAGCAGATGATGCAGCCGGCCCCGCAGCCGCGCGAAATACTGCGTGAGGTCCCGCAGCCGGTGGCGATGGCGCCGCAGCGCATGCCGCGCGTCGAGGACTTCCCGCCGGTGGTCAAGGCCGAGGTGGACGCCAAGAGCCGTCCGGCGGACCACGAGAACAACAGCGGACCGATGGGTCTGTTGAAGCGCCTGACCAATGGCCTGACCCGCCGCGAAGAGGAGCCGGCACGGCTGCAGCCAGCCCAGCCGCGCGAGCCCAAGCTGCGCCAGGCGGCTCCCGAAGTGCGCCGTCTTGCCAGCCAGGACGCGCAGCTCTACGCGCCGCGCCGCGGCCAGCTGGATGACCAGGGCCGCCTGACGCCGCAGACCAGGGCGACTCAGGACGACGATCAGCTGGAGATTCCGGCGTTCCTGCGCCGCCAGGCCAACTGAACCGTTAACGGACTGTAACAATCGTTAACAGGCAAGCAAGGAATTGCTTGCCTGTTAACGTTTTAAATGCTGTAAAATCAATCGGTTATGGCTCCGTACATGTTCCGGTTCGCGGTTACAAAGAGTAAGAAACCGTGATTTGGAGTCTCCCGACCGGGACATTATCTTCGCTGCCTACCATAGTCGGTCTGCCGGGATTTCGGGGAAGTGGCCCTGCCTGCCGATTTCACAAGAGCCGCGCCCTCGGGCTGGAGAAGCGGACCTAGGCATTTCGGGCTTATGGGGATTGTCTTGCACGACTACCAGACGACAGTGAAGACGCGCGCGTCGCTTACAGGCACCGGCGTTCACAGCGGCAAAGAAGTTTCCATCAGTTTCCTGCCCGCGGATGCCGATACCGGCATCGTGTTCCAGCTGATCGGTGGAGAAGGGCAGGGCCGCGAGTTCCGCGCTCTGTTTTCCGAGATCGGCGCCACCGACCTTTGCACCATGCTTGGGGATCCCTCGGGCGAGCACATCGCCACTGTCGAGCACATCATGGCCGCGCTGCTCGGGCTCGGCATCGACAATGTCCTCATCGAAATCGATGGCCACGAGGTTCCGATCCTCGATGGCAGCGCCATCGCCTTCGTGGAAGCCATAGACCAGGCGGGCATCGAGACGTTGCAGGTCAAGCGGCGCTACATCAGGGTCGTCAAGCCGGTCCGCATCGAGAACGGTGCATCCTGGGCCGAGTTCAGGCCCTATGACGGCACCCGCTTCGAGATCGAGATCGATTTCGAAAGCCCGGCCATCGGCCGCCAGCTCTTCGCCTCGGATATCAATGCGGACATTTTCCGCCGTGATATCGCGCGCGCGCGCACCTTCGGCTTCATGAAGGATGTCGAACGGCTGTGGGCCGCCGGCTATGCGCTTGGCTCGTCGCTCGAGAACTCGCTGGTGATTGGCGACGACAACCGGGTCATCAACATGGGCGGCCTGCGTTATCCCAACGAATTCGTGCGTCACAAGACGCTCGACGCCATGGGCGACCTGGCGCTGGCCGGAGCCCGTTTCATAGGCTGTTTCCGCTCCTATCGCGGCGGCCACAGGCTGAACGCGGCCGCGCTGCGCCGCCTGCTGTCGGACCGCACGGCCTTCGAGATCGTCGAGACCACACGCCGCGAGCGTGGCCGCGCGGCGGAGATGAGCGCCGTCAATGCGCCGCTCTACGCGCCCTGGATGATCTGAGCCCGCGACGTTTTCGCCCCGGTGACGGGGGAGCCGAGTGTTGCAGGAATGCATCACAAGCAGGCGAAATTGCAGGGATGTCTCGGCGCAGGCCGGCCGCCACAAAAATGCGCGATTGGCTAGACATAGCGTTGCCGGGCAAGGCGGTTATGGTTTATGGCTGCTGCCGTCGATTAGTGCATGTCGCTCAAAAGTGGGGACCAATTTTGGGACAGCAGCATGCAAGAGGCATTAAAATAACGCCGAAAGGGCGCAATCCAATCATGTTCTTCAAGCGAGTCGGTCAATCGAAAGCGCCCCAGCGGTCTGTTCTCCTGGCGCTTTCGCTGGTTGTTCCATCGCTCTTCCTGTCGGCCTGCATGTCGTCGGAGAAAGACATCGACCTGTCGACCTATGTCGACCAAACCGAGCCGGCCGACGTCCTCTACAATCAGGGCCTCGCCAACATGAACGCGGGGCGCCTGGATGAGGCGAGCAAGAAGTTCGACGCCGTCGATCGCCAGCATCCTTATTCGGAATGGGCCCGTAAATCGATGGTCATGGGCGCTTTCGCCGACTATCGAAAGGGCAGCTACGACGACGCTATTTCGTCGGCCAAGCGCTATCTGGCGCTTTATCCGTCCACCGATGACGCGCCCTATGCGCAGTACATCATCGGCCTGAGCTACTATCGCCAGATCAAGGACGTGACGCAGGATCAAAAGGAAGCACGCCAGACCCTGCAGACGATGCAGGATCTCGTGACGCGCTGGCCGAATTCGGAATATGTCGACGACGCCAAGGAGAAGATGCGCTTCGCCAACGACCAGCTCGCCGGCAAGGAAATGCAGATCGGGCGCTATTATCTGGAGCGCCGTGAATACATCGCCGCCGTCAAGCGCTTCCGCACCGTGGTGGAGAACTATTCCAACACGCGCCATGTCGAGGAAGCACTCGCCCGCCTGACCGAAAGCTATTACGCGATGGGGCTGACCTCGGAGGCCCAGACGGCAGCCGCCGTGCTCGGCACCAACTATCCCGACAGCCCATGGTACAAGGATTCCTACAAGCTCCTGCAGAGCAACGGACTGGCGCCGCGCGAGAATGCCGGATCGTGGATATCCAAGGCCGGAAAGCTGATCACCGGCGCCTGATACTGGAGCGGTTCGCCGATTAACGGAGACGGCGACCCGCTCTATCTCTTTGTTTTTGACGCAATTCCCCGTTTCACACTTTTCTTGGAATTGCTCTAGAGCGCGTCGCGGCGAAGCGCATTTTCGGATTGATCCGACGCTGAAACAAAAAGATAGTGCGGCGCTGCGACTCCGGTTGGTCGCGTGCCGCTCCACGGGCGGTTCTGTGGTTTGATTGAGCCGCTGAACCGTTCTATCTCTTGTTGACGCGATTCCGGACGGAAAGCCGTTACGCACTTTTCCTGGAATTGCTTGAGGTCCGGGTTCTGATGCTTTCCAGACTGTCGATCCGCGATATCGTCCTGATCGAGAAGCTGGATATCGACTTCCAGCCGGGCCTTTCCGTGCTGACGGGCGAAACCGGCGCCGGCAAATCCATCCTGCTCGATGCCCTGTCGCTGGCGCTTGGCGCGCGTGGCGACGCCTCGCTGGTGCGCCATGGCGCGGCACAAGGCCAGGTCATTGCCGTGTTCGATGTGCCGCGAAACCATCCGGTGCGCGCGCTGCTCGTCGAAAACGCCATCGAGGATGACGGCGACATCATCCTGCGCCGCGTGCAGACGGCGGACGGCCGCACCCGCGTCTTCGTCAACGACCAGCCATCCAGCGTGACCCTGATGCGCGATGTCGGCCGCGCGCTGGTCGAAATCCACGGCCAGCACGATGAGCGCGCCTTGGTCGATCCCGGAGCGCACCGGGATGTGCTCGACGCCTTCGGCGGCCATCTTGGCGCGGTTCGGTCGACCGGCGAGGCCTGGCGGCACTGGCGCGGCTGCGAGCAGGAACTTACGCGCCACCGCGCCAAGGTGGCGGCGGCGGCCCGCGAGGCCGACTATCTGCGCGCCGCGGTCGCGGAACTGACCAGGCTCGATCCGCAGCCCGGCGAGGAAACGGAACTTGCCGAACTGCGCGCCCACATGATGCGCGCCGAGAAGATCGCTTCCGAAATCCATGATGCGCAGGATGTGCTGTCCGGTCCGTCGTCACCCTTGCCGCAACTCGCCAGCCTGCTGAGGCGCCTGCAGCGCAAGGCGACGGAGGCGCCGGGCCTGCTCGAGGACGTGGTCAAGTCGCTCGACGAAGCCATGTTGTCTCTCGACGCGGCACAGTCTGGCGTCGAGGCAGCACTTCGAGCCACCGAATATGACCCGCAGCGACTGGAGAAGGCGGAGGAACGGCTGTTTTCGCTGCGCGCGGCTTCACGCAAGCACAGCGTTGCGGTCGACGATCTGGCGCAATTGCGCGACACGATGGTGGCGGACCTCGCCGATCTCGACGCTGGCGAGGAGCGGCTGCATGGGCTGGAAAAGCAGGCCGCCGCGGCGCGTGAAGCCTATGACATCGCCGCCGCGCAGCTTTCCTCGCTTCGTCACGCGGCGGCCGTTGGCCTGACCAAGGCCGTGATGGCCGAATTGCCCGCGCTGAAGCTCGAACGCGCAGCCTTCATCGTCGAGATGAAGAGCGAGGCCGAGACCCGCATGGAAGAGGGCATAGACCAGATCGAGTTCTGGGTGCGCACCAATCCCGGCACGCGGCCCGGGCCGATGATGAAGGTGGCGTCCGGCGGCGAGCTGTCGCGCTTCCTGCTGGCGTTGAAGGTGGCGCTGGCCGACCGTGGCTCGGCGCCGACACTGGTTTTCGACGAAATCGACACCGGCGTCGGTGGCGCCGTGGCAGACGCCATCGGCCAGAGGCTGGCGCGGCTGTCGAAGCGCGTGCAGGTGCTGTCGGTGACCCACGCGCCGCAGGTGGCGGCGCGCGCGGCGACGCATTTCCTGATCTCCAAATCGGGCGGCGCCGATCGTGTGGCGACCGGCATCGCCGAGATGGACAGGACGGCACGGCAGGAAGAGATCGCCCGCATGCTGGCCGGCGCAACGATCACCGACGAGGCACGCGCGGCCGCCGAGCGGCTGCTGCGCGAAAACACAAACGCGGCGTAACAATATCCGGCGTCACGGATCGAGTCAGGATATGGCTCCATGCTGCTGGTCGGGAATGATTTTCCCAAAATCCTGATCTATTGTGACGCGCCACCGTTCGGGGACAAAAGCATGTCGGAAAAACCTGTCGATTCGCTCAGCGAAAGCGAGGCTGAAGCAGAGCTGAAGCGCCTTGCGGAGGAGATCGCCGAGCACGACCGGCGCTACCATACCGAGGACGCGCCGATCATCACGGATGCCGAATATGACGCGCTTACGCGACGCAATCTTGCCATCGAACAGCGCTTTCCGGGGCTGGTGCGCGAGGATTCGCCGTCGCGCAGGGTGGGCGCACCGCCGGCGGAGGGTTTTGCCAAGGTGCGCCATGCCGTGCCGATGCTCAGCCTCGCCAAGGCCTATACCGACGAGGACGTCGCTGATTTCATCGAGCGCGGCCGGCGCTTCTTCGACCGCGACAAGGATCTCGACATCGCTTTCACCGCCGAGCCGAAGATCGACGGGCTGTCGGCGTCGCTGCGCTACGAAAAGGGCGTGTTCGTGCAAGGCGCGACGCGCGGCGATGGTGCCGTGGGCGAGGATATCACCGCCAATCTCAGGACCATCGCCGACATCCCCGCCAGGCTGAAAGGCTCGGGCTGGCCCGAAATCATCGAGATACGCGGCGAGGTCTACATGACCTATGCGGAATTCGAGGCGCTGAAGCAGCGTTCGGCGGCGGCCGGCGGCCAGGATTACGTCAATCCGCGCAACACGGCGGCCGGCTCGCTGCGCCAGAAGGATCCCTCCGTCACCGCCACCCGCAACCTCAAGTTCTTCGCCTATGCCTGGGGCTTCACGACGGCGGATCCGGCGCCGACCCAGTACGAATCGGTGCAAAAATTCGCCGACTGGGGGTTCAAGATCAGCCCCTTGATGGTGCGGGCGAAGTCGGTCGAGGAACTGGTGGCGCATTATCATCTGATCGAGGAGCAGCGCTCGTCGCTCGGCTATGACATTGACGGCGTCGTCTACAAGGTCGACCAGTTGGAGCTGCAGCGCCGCTGGGGTTTCGTCACCGGCGAGCCGCGCTGGGCCGTCGCCCATAAATTCCCGGCCGAACAGGCAATGACGACGGTCGAGAAGATCGACATACAGGTCGGCCGCACCGGCACGCTGGCGCCGGTCGCGCGGCTGGCCCCTGTCACCGTCGGCGGTGTCGTGGTCGAGAACGTCACGCTGCACAATGAGGATTACATCAAGGGTTTCGACAGCAACGGCCTGCCGATCCGCGACGGCATCGATGTGCGCATCGGCGACACGGTGGTGATCCAGCGCGCAGGGGACGTCATCCCGCAGATCGTCAGCGTCGTCGTCGACAAGCGTCCTGCCAATGCCGTGCCTTACGAGTTCCCGCACACCTGTCCGGTTTGCGGATCACCGGCGACGCGCGAGATCAACGAGAAGACCGGCAAGGAGGATTCCCGGCGGCGCTGTACGGGCGAGCTGATCTGCGCGGCACAAGCCGTGGAGCGATTGCGCCATTTCGTGTCACGTGGCGCCCTGGATATCGAGGGTCTGGGCGCGGAGAACATCGACACCTTCTTCAATGCCGGACTGATCAAGACAGCCGCCGATATCTTCACGCTCCGGGACCGTCGACCCGCCGTCACCAAGGCGCTTGCCGAGCGGCGAGAGGAGCAGGCCAGGCAGCGCGAGGCGGCGTCCGGCAAGACGCGCAAGAATGTGCGCAGCGTCGAGGATCGCAACTATGAGGGCCTCGACAAGCTGTTCGCGGCGATCGATTCGCGCCGCGAACCGGAGCTCGACCGCTTCATCTTCGCGCTCGGCATCCGCCATATCGGCGAGACGACGGCGGCCGTGCTTGCAAAGACCTTCTCGACCATCGAGGAACTGATCCGCGTCGGCAAGGAGACGGCGGCGGCGGAGGATCCGCATGCCGTTTTCCCGTCGATCAACGGCATTGGCGACACGGTGATCGACGCGCTGCGCGACTTCTTCGGCAATGAGCGCAATGACGACGTGCTCGACAAGCTGCTCGAACAGGTCAAGCCGAAGCCGTATATCGTCACCGTCTCGGCCGACAGCGAGGTCGCGGGCAAGACCATCGTCTTTACCGGCTCGCTGGAAAAGATGACCCGTTCCGAAGCCAAGGCGATGGCCGAGCGTCTCGGCGCCAAGGTCGCCGGTTCGGTTTCGGCCAAGACCGATCTGGTGGTGGCGGGACCGGGTGCCGGCTCCAAGCTCAAGCTTGCCGGTGAACTCGGCGTCGAAGTGATCGACGAGGACACCTGGCTGCAGCGGGTCGGCAAGGCGTGATGGACGGAGCGTTCAAAGGGTTCGGCCCGAAGGCCATTCCGTTCCTGAAGGCACTGGATTTCCATCAGAGCCGGGAGTGGTTCCTGGAAAACCGCGATTTGTTCGAACAGGAACTGCGCGATCCCCTGGGCGATCTCGTCGACACGCTGACGCAGCGTTTCGCCGATGCCGGACTTGGCCTGCGCGGCGACCGCAAGAAATCGCTGTTCCGCATCAATCGCGATGTGCGCTTCGCCAAGGACAAACGGCCCTACAACCGGCATGTCTCGGCCATCCTGTCACCGGACGGCACCAAGATGTCGCAAGGCGTCTTTTATGTTCATATCGGGCTGGAGCGTTGTTTTGCCGACGTCGCCTGGTGGAACCCGGAGCCGGCCTTGCTGCTCGCCATGCGCAAGGCGATCGCAACGCGGCCGGATACATTTCGCGGCCTGGCGGCCGCCTTGAAGAAGGACCGGCTTGGGCTGGAGGCGGAGGGTCGCATGAAGCGGACGCCGCGCGGCTTCGAGCATATAAGCGATCCCGATTTGGCCGAGGCCATCCGCAACCGGCATTTCGTGGTCCAGCACGTCATCGATCCAGCGGGAATCCATACGTCCGCGCTGGTCGAGGAACTCGTCGATTTCGTCATGCGTTCCAAGCCGCTGCTCGACTGGGGCAGGGAGATAGAGGGTGGCGCGGCGAAAGACTGATCCCGCGGTGACGATCATTTCCGCTGATCGTTTGGCTCAAGCGAATTCGTGTGACAAGGCACGGAGTGCCACCTACATACCGCCACTCCTTGTTGTTGTGCATGTCGTATTCCCAAAACGCTACGCACTTTGGGCGAGATGCATCAGGAGTGGTCGATGGCGACGGACGTGATCTCGCAGAGCGGCGGCAAGAGCGACTTCTGGCAAGGCGTGCGGCTCTCCATGCCTGTCGTGGTGGCGTCGGCGCCGTTCGCGGTGCTGTTCGGGGCGCTTGCCGTTGACCAGGGTTTCTCTGTCTTCGAAGCCTTCCTGATGAGCGCGCTTGTCTTCGGCGGCGCCAGCCAGATGGTCGGCATCCAGCTGTTCGGCCAGCATGTCGCGCCGTGGCTGATCGTGCTGTCGATCTTCGCCGTCAACTTCCGCCATGTGCTCTACTCGGCCGGCATCGGCCGGCGCATCGCGCACTGGCCCGTCATCAGCCAAGCTCTCGGCTACTTCATCCTCACCGATCCGCAATACGCCGTGACAGAAGCGCGGGCGCAATCGGGCCAGACCGTCAGCTTTGCCTGGTATCTGGGGCTCGGCCTGCCGGTCTATCTGTTCTGGATCGTCGAAAGCGCGCTTGGCGCGGTGTTCGGAAAGCTGATCCCCGATACGCACGCGCTGGGTATCGATTTCCTGCTGCCGATCTATTTTCTTGGCCTCGTCATGGGCTTTCGCAAACGGCCGCTGTGGCTGCCGGTGGTCATCGCCAGCGCCGCGGCGTCCATCATCGCCTACAAGACGGTTGGCTCGCCCTGGCATGTCTCGATCGGCGCTGTTGCCGGCGTTCTGCTCGCCGTCATCCTGCCGCCGCACCATAGCGGCGTTGGAGAGCGGCCATGAGCACGACGTTCTGGATCATCATCGCGGGCGCGATCGCCACTTATCTCACGCGCGTCGGCGGACATCTGGTCATCTCCCGCTTCGAGAACATTCATCCGCGCGTGGAAGCAGGCCTCAATGCGGTGCCGGCGGCGGTTCTGACGACGCTGGTGGCGCCTGAACTGTTGAATGCCGGACCGGCGGAATGGGCCGCACTGGTGGTTACCGCCGTGGTCTCGCTGCGCGGCGGGCTAATGGCGATGTTTTTGGCTGGCGCCGCGGTGCTGATCGTGGCGCGGCAATTCGTGGGATGATCTCGTTGGCGCGATCGGTTTGGGCCGTTGGCAGCGCCAGCCTTCCAAGCTGAATATAGGCCGCCTCAAATCTTCGCGTCATGGGGCAGCGGTGCTGTCGCCTTTTCCAGCCAGGCCAGGGTTTCGCCGTCGAGCATCGGTCCGATCTCGGCCAGCACACGGGCATGGTAGGCGTCGAGCCAATGCAGTTCCTCGCGCGTCAGCAGGTCTGAGCGCACCAGCCTGATGTCGATCGGCGCCAGCGTCAGCGTCTCGAAGCCGTGCATGGCGATGTCGCCGCCCTCGATCTGTTCAGGCGGCGTCACCAGGATGAGATTCTCGATGCGGATGCCATAGGCGCCTTCCTTGTAGTAACCCGGCTCGTTGGACAGCATCATGCCTTCGAGCAGCTTTTCTGTGCCGGTGCGGGCAATGCGCTGGGGTCCTTCATGCACGGCCAGATACGAGCCGACGCCATGGCCGGTGCCGTGGGCGAAGTCGCAGCCATGCTTCCACAGCGCCATGCGGGCGACGGCGTCGATCTCCGAACCGCGCGTGCCGGCGGGGAACCGCAACGTGGAAATGCCGATCATGCCTTTCAGCACCAGCGTGAAGCGCTCGCGCATCTCCTCGGTCGGTTGGCCGATCGGCACGGTGCGGGTGATGTCGGTGGTGCCGTCCTGATATTGCGCGCCGGAATCGAGCAGGAACAGCTCGCCGGCCTGGAGCTTGCGGCTGGTGGCGCGCGACACGCGGTAGTGCATGATGGCGCCATTCGGGCCGGCGCCGGAAATGGTATCGAAGGAGATGTCGCGCAGCGGCATCTGTGTTTCCTCGCCGGTCTGCCGGCGGCTCTCTTCCAGCCGGGTGACCACCGCGATCTCGTCGAGCGAGCCGGGCTTCTGCCGCTCCAGCCAGCACAAAAGCTTCGCCACCGCCGCGCCGTCCCGACGATGGGCGGCGCGCGAGCCGGCGATCTCGGCCTGGTTCTTGGTGGCGCGCGGGATGCGGGCCGGGTCGGGCGCGGCAATCACCGTACCGCCATTGTCCTCGACCAGCATGCGCAGCCTGTCGGCCGCAAGCACCGGGTCGAGCGCGATCTTGGCGCCGCCCTTGGCAAGCGCTGCGATCGCCGCCTCGAATTCGCCGGGCTCATGCGGATCGGCGAGCTGGGTGAGATAGGCCGCGACCTGGCGCGAGAATTTGCGCTTGTCCATGAACAGCTGGTGCGACCCGTCGGCGGCCAGGATGGCGAAGCCGAGCGCCAGCGGCGTGTGCGGCACGTCGCCGCCGCGGATGTTGAAGACCCAGGCGATGGAAGAGGGGTCGGTCAGCACCGCATGGGTGGCGCCGTCCCTGCCGATCGCCGTTGCCAGCCGCGCCAGCTTGTCCTTGGCGAGCTCGCCGGCAAAGCCGATCGGGTGCAGCTCGACCGGGGTCACGGGTGCGGTGGGCTGATCCTTCCAGATGATGTCGATCGGGTTTTTGTCGAGCGGCACCAGCACGGCGCCGGTCTTGTCGGCCGAGGCCTGCAGCGCCTTGACCTCGCCGATCGTGTGCAGCCATGGATCGAAGCCGAGCCGCGCGCCTTTGCCGATATTATCCTTGAGCCAGACGGCGGGCGGGTTGTCGACCAGGCTTTCGATCGAAAAAATGTCGAGATCGACCTCATTGCGCACCTGCAGCGTGTAGCGCCCGTCGACGAAGACGAAGGCGCGGTCGCGAAGCACGATGGCGACACCGGCCGAGCCGCTGAAGCCGGTCAGCCATTTCAGCCGTGCCGAACGATCGGCGACATATTCGCCCTGATGCTCGTCCGCGCGTGGCACGATAAAACCATCAAGGCCATTCGCGGCCAACCATTGGCGCAGCAGCGCCACGCGCGGCTTTCCGACTGCCGGGTCGCCGGCGGAATCGAAGGTCTGGAACATGGTGGGCCTCCTTGGTAGTCGCGCGACCGTAGCCTATGGGTCGGGAAAGCGGAATCGATTTCCCGACCGGCGAAAACTGCTACAGCGCCGCCTGGCTGACAACCAGATGGGGCTGGTCCAGCCGCAGTACGAGGGCTGGCTTGTCGTTGTTCATCCCCGACACAACGCGGCTTTGCTGCGCTGCCCGCCAGCACACGGGAATTGTAACCAGAAAAAGTCAGCAACGCCTGCTTTTTGAGCGTGCGTCACTTCGCATGGCAAGTTATCTGGTTCGGGTTTTCTTGTCTTGACAGCCGGGGGTGGGGGCCTTCCGGTCAAGGTTGGTTTCGGGGCCAGTTCCGGCACGCTGTTGAAAGTGATGATGCCGGCCGCGCGCCGTTTGCAGGGTCGATGTTGAAAATGAGGACTATGTCTTGAGCCAGTCAGTCGGCAAAAACCGTGCTTGTTCGCGGTCTGGCGTCTGGTGTGGCCAACTGTTGATCGATGCAAATTCGCGACGGATTTGCTCTGATTTCTTGTCTGGGCTCCGTGTTGCTTGGTTCCGGTAATCTATACGGCTTACATTCGCTTGTCTCTCGGCAGCGGGTTTCGTAGCGTCGCCACGGGCTTAAAGGGTCGATTCAGCCAATGGATGGTTGGTCGGGGGGATTGTGGATGAGATATTCTGTTTCCGCAGCGCGTGCCAAAGGCGATGGCGAGGTGAATGCGCGGCTTGCGGGCTCGCTTCGGTCGTCCACGTCGCTTCCGGCTCTGCTGATGGCCGGGCTGATTGCGGCCGCTGTAACGCCGATCATGTCAGGTGGCGCCTCGGCCGAGGATTTCGCTCACAACAGCGGCGATTGGGGTTCGGCTGCGAACTGGACTCCCGCAACGGTTCCCGACGGCGTCGAGGCGGTCGCGAACTTCAACCATGATGCGCCGGACCAGGGGCTCGGCTATACCGTTCTCCTGACTGGTGGACCCTATACGGTCGGCACGCTGAACTTGAATGCCACGAGCACCTCCGGCGGTTACCGGTTTTCAAGCGGCGTTTTGAATTTCCAGGCCTCTGGGCAGGCCTCGATCAACGTGCAGACGAACAATTTCATTTCCGACCTGGACGCCGGCGCCAGTTTCAATTTCGTTTCCGACACTGTCGTCACGGTCGATGCCGGTGCTCATTTTACGGCCGATGGAGTGATCTCCGGCGCAAGCCTCACCAAGAGCGGTGACGGCTTGCTGACCTTGAATGGCGCAAACACCTACACTGGCGGCACCAACCTCTATGGTGGTACGCTCAGCCTGGGCAACAATGCGGCGCTTGGGACGGGGGCTGTCTACGCCAACGGCGGCACGACCATCGACATCCAGAACGGCATCACGATCAACAACGACCTGACCATGTATGCCGGCATGAACCTGAATGTCGGCTCGGGGGCAACCGGAACCTATGCCGGTCAGATTTCGGAATTCAGCGATCCAACCGCGATCGTCAAGACCGGCGCCGGCACGCTTGTTTTGACCAACAACGGCAACAGTTTCAGCTCCGGCGCCATCATCGATGAGGGAACGATCCGGGTCACGGCCGATCACGCGCTGGGCACGGGTCCGACCACACTGGATGGCGGCACGTTGCAGGCGGGTGCAAACCTCAACCTTGCGAACGTCTCGATCCTTTTTGGCGCTGCGGGCGGTACCATCGACACGAACGGCTTCGACGTCAACACGACCGCCAGCATGGGGGACAATGATACGCCAAGCGGGACATTCACCAAAACCGGCGCGGGAACGCTGACGGTTGACGGTTACGCCGGCAACAACAATTACGCTACGGCCACCGATGTCGCCCAAGGCACGCTGAAGGCGGCCACGACCAACATCTTCAGCGCGAACAGCGCCTATACGGTGGCAAGCGGCGCAACGCTTGATCTCAACAATTTCAGCCAGGTGATCGGTTCGCTTGCCGGCGCGGGAACGGTTGACGGCGGAACAGGCAAGCTGACGACCGGAGGCAACAATGGCTCGACGGTATTTTCCGGCAACATCACCGGCAGCGGCGGGCTGATCAAGGACGGGACGGGTGCGTTCGAGCTGTCGGGTACGAACGCGTTGTCGGGCGGGACCAAGGTGAAGGCCGGCACCTTGCTGGTCTCAGGTTCGCTGGCCAGTTCTGCCGTTACAGTCGACAGTGGCGCCACGCTTGCCGGCGGCGGCACGGTTGCCTCATTCGATGCTTCCGGTACGGTCGCGCCCGGCAACAATGCGATCGGCACGCTGACCGTCAACGGGACCGCCAAGTTCGAGGCCGGCTCGACCTATGCGGTGGAACTCAATTCGGCTGGTCTTTCGGATCTGATCGACGCATCCGGTGCCGCTACCATTGCCAGTGGCGCCGGCTTGACGGTGACCAATATCGGGCTGAGTGGCCTGGTCGCAGGCACCCGCTACACGGTGCTCCGGGCCGCCAGCGTCAGCGGAGCGTTCACCCTGGTGGGTGATCCACAGGTCTCCGCCTTCGTCAGTTTGAGCACCACATCCGACGCAACCCATGCCTATGTCGACGTCAACCAGACAAAAAGCTTCGGCTCCGCCGGCCTGACGCCGAACCAGATCGCCACCGGCGCGGGGCTGGACGGTGCAGCCAGCAGCGCCTTGGTCAGCGCGGTGCTTGGCTTGCCAAGCGACGCTGCGGCGCAGGCCGCTTTCGACCAGCTTTCGGGCGAGGTCCATGCCTCGGCCAAGGGCATGCTCCTCCAGGACAGCCACTTCCTGCAGGACGCGGTGACGGGGCGCCTGCGTGGTGCCTTTGGCGACAGCGGCAAGACCGCTTCGCTGCCGGTCATGGCCTATGGCGAGGACGGTGTTCAGCCGGTCGCCGCCGACACAGACCGCTTCGCCGTCTGGTCGCAGGGATTCGGCTCCTGGGGCGGTGCCGACGGCGACGGCAATGCGGCCGCCTTCGACCGGTCGACGGGCGGCCTGCTGGTCGGTGCCGACGGCTTGGCCGGCGACTGGCGCATCGGCGTGGTCGGCGGCTACAGCCGCACCAGCTTCAATGCCGACGACAGGGCCTCGTCGGGCGACAGCTACAATTACCATCTTGGCCTCTATGGCGGGACCAATTGGGGCGCCATCGCCTTCCGCACCGGCGCCGCCTACACCTGGCACCGGATCTCGACGTCACGTTCAGTCGCGTTCCAGGGCTTCACCGACGGCCTGTCGGCCGACTACGACGCCGCGACTGCGCAAGCCTTCGGCGAGCTGGCCTACAAGACCGATGCAGGGCCATTTGCCTTCGAGCCCTTCGCCAATCTCGCTTACGCGAACCTGCACACAGACGGCTTCGCGGAGAGCGGCGGCGCCGCGGCGCTGACCAGCGGCAGTTCGTCGTCGGATGCGACCTTCACCACGCTCGGCGTCAGAGCGTCCACCGACATCACCATTGGCGGCGTAGCGGCGACCGCGCGCGGCATGTTCGGCTGGCGCCATGCCTTCGGCGATGTGACACCGCTGTCGACCGTCGCCTTTGCCGGCGGCGACGACTTCACAATCGCCGGTGCGCCGATCGCCAGGGATGCGATGTTGGTCGAAGCCGGCTTCGACGTGCAACTGGCCCGAAACGCGACACTCGGCTTGTCCTATGCCGGCCAGTTCGGGCCGGATGCCTTCGACAACGGCTTCAAGGCCAATTTGGGCATTAAGTTCTAAGCGGCGACCGGGCTTTTTGCTGTTGGGGTGGAACATCCATGCCGTGGCGAAGTTCTGAAAGGCCTGTTTCCCTCACAGGCGTCTGAAGCTGGTAGAAAACAGCATTCAAGGCTCCGCCGACTCCGGTCGGCGGAGTTTTGGCTTTTGGCAACAATTTGGGAAATGGATCTTGCGATTGCAGGCGCTGCGGTGCTCGCCCTGTCTCAATGCTTGAGATGGATCGTCACCCAGCCTTCGCGGTGCAAGGTGCGCACGTGCCTGAAATTCTGGCCGACATAGGCCGAGATGACGGCGTCGCGCTGGCGATCGAGAATGCCTGACAGCACGATCGAGCCGCCGGGCGCGATATGCCTGGCCATTTGCGGCGCCAGCCGCATCAGCGGCCGCGCCAATATGTTGGCGACGATGAGATCGAAGGGAGCACGCTTGCCGAAGATCGGGTGGTGAAAGCCCGGCGCGGTCACCGTTTCGACAAGCGTCTTGACATGGTTGAGCCGCGCATTGGCGGCGGCGACCTTCACCGCCACAGGATCGATGTCGGTGGCGAGCACCGGTATATGCGCCAGCTTGGCGACGGCGATGGCCAGCACCGCGCTTCCGGTGCCGAGGTCGAGCGCATTGCGGGGATGCTCGCGCCGCACCACCTTCTCCAGCATTTCCAGGCAGCCGGCGGTGGTGCCATGGTGGCCGGTGCCGAAGGCGAGGCCTGCCTCGATCTCGATGGCGAGTTCGCCGCTGTGACGCTTTGTGCGATCATGTCCACCGTGGACGAAGAAACGGCCGGCACGCACCGGTTTCAGGCCTTCCAGCGAACGCGCCACCCAGTCGATGTCGGGCAGTGCCTCGCGCTCGACCGGCTTCGACAAAGCGAGGCCGGCAAGAATGTCCTTCACCCGCGCCTCGACGGCGTCGACATCGCCATCGGCGTAGAGCGAGACCTCGTGGATGTCCTTGTCCTCGTCGACTTCGAGCACGGCAATCGGCAAGCCTTCATCCTCGAAGGCTAACTCAAGCGCCGCGAAGACGCGCTCCGCCTCGATCTTTCCGGTGGTGAAATGGAGCCGCGTCTGGGTCATCGGGAGTTTCTTCTTCGAGTTTGATCTTCAACCGGAACCGTTTGTCCGAGAAAACGGGTTTCCACTTTTCGGGATCAAACTCTAGCCCTTCGCGGCAAGACGCTTCAGCTTTTCGACCGCGGTGCTGGCGCTTTCGCCATAGGCGATCGTGCCGGCGAAGTCGCCCTTGCCGTTGAGCAGCAGCACCGAGGCGGTGTGGTCCATCGTATAGTCGCCGTCGCCGGTATCAACCTTCTTCCAGTAGATGCCGAACGACTTTGCCATGGCATGGACCTTGTCCGGGTCGCCTGTGATGCCGGTGATGCGGTCGGAGAAGTTGCTGACATAGGCATTCATCACCGCCGGCGTATCACGCTCCGGGTCGACCGAGACGAAATAGGCGTGCAGGGTCTTGCCGTCGTCGCCGAGCGTCTTCAGCCAGCCGGAGAGCTCGAACAGCGTGGTCGGGCAAACCTCGGGGCAGTGGGTGAAGCCGAAGAAGACGACACTCGGCTGGCCCCTGAATGCCGCCTCGGTTATCGGCGCGCCCTTCTGGTCGACCAGGGTGAAGGGTGCGCCGAACGGTTCGCCGCCATAGTGGCCGCGATACCAGTCGAAGGTCAGCCAGCCGATGCCGGCCGCCATCAGGACGAGAATACCGACCAGGATAGAACGCATCATCAGAAAAGTCCGTCCGCAGAAATCATCGCGCCGGCTCAATGCCGCGCCGGTGCGACAGTCTTAGCGGTTCGGCCCCGCGCAGGCAAAGTGCCGCGTTGCCGCAACCGTGGTGGTGTTGACGCGTTTGCTTGCAAAGCGGCACAACGCGCCCCACCTGACACCGGCAACTCGAACCGCGGGAGACCTCCTTTGCGCAAACTGATTGGGCGAAAAGTGATCGGCGGCGCCTTGGCCGCATGCCTTGCGCTCGGCGCCGGCGGCGCCGTCGCCGAGGAGGTCGGCAAGGTGGGCGTCGACTGGGTCGGCAACGACATCAAGATCGACGCGATCAAGGACCCCAAGGTGGATGGCGTGACCTGCCATGTCGCCTATTTCGACCGCAGCGTCATCGACCGCCTGCACAAGGGCAACTGGTTCGAGGATCCCAGCGATTCCTCGATCTCCTGCCGCCAGACCGGCCCTATTACGATCGGCGACATCGACATGAGCGAGGGTGGCGAGGAGGTGTTCAAGCAAGGCCTCAGCCTGATCTGGAAGAAACAGGTGGTGAACCGCATCTACGACAAGGCCAACGAGACGTTGATCTACCTCTCGCATTCCCGCCAGGTGCAGAACGGCTCGGCGAAAATGTCGGTCACGACAGTGCCGCTCTACGGCCAGAACGTGGTGTGGAGCAAGGGCAAGCCGAACTAGGCGGGGTGGACGTCATTCGTGCTGATTGCCCCTCGGGCAATTGCTCCTGCCTTGCGGGAGCAATTGCTCTGACGTAAAGCCGCCGCATGGACCGTTCCGAAGACCTCGTCCTCAAGGACCCCGAGCCGCGCATCCATCCGACCGCGGAACTCAAGGCATGCAAGCTTGGCCGCTACGCCTCGATCGGCGAGCGGGTGGTGCTGCGCGAAGTGAGCGTCGGCGACTTCTCCTATTTCGAGCGCCATGCCGAGGCGATCTATACGAGCATCGGCAAATTCTGCTCGATCGCCGCCAACAGCCGCATCAATGCGCTGGAACATCCGATCGAGCGGCTGACGCAGCACAAGGTCAGCTATCGGCCGAACGAGTATTTTCGTTGGCTGGGCGTCGATGCCGCGTTCCGCGAGCGGCGGCGAGCGAATGCCGTGACCATCGGCCATGACGTCTGGGTCGGCCACGGCGCGGTGATCATGCCTGGCATCACTGTCGGCAATGGTGCTGTCATCGGAGCCAACGCGGTGGTGACGCAGGACGTACCGTCCTACATGATCGTCGTCGGCGTGCCGGCGAAGCCGCTGCGACGGCGCTTTCCCCCGGCTGTCGCGGCACGGATCGAAGCGCTCGCCTGGTGGGACTGGCCGGTCGAGAAACTCGCCAGGGCGGTTCCCGACATCCAGGCAATGCCGATCGAGGCCTTCCTCGACCGTTGGGAAAACGACGCCGCTTAGAAGAGTCACCGTCTCAAGGAAGCGGCGAACCACTCATGGCGCACAGGCTGCGAAGCAAGTTGCGGGAGGCGGAGTCGACCGTCTGTCAGTGTGCCGGTCGGCGCTTTTCTGGAAACCCCTTCCGCCATGCGGGGGTGGCGCGGCGGAAGGGGCTGGAGTTAAACCGCCGTGAAGCGGAAGGAACAGGCTCTCTGCCTGCATGGTTACCATGACATTAAACCGATAAGGTGTGTTTTCCGTAGAATGCTCCCATTGCGTGCATTCAATTGCGCCTGACGTATTTGTTGCCGGTGGGAACCTGGAACGGTCGTCGGTTGTTTCTCATCGCGGCAGCCATTGAGGGTTCTCGACAGATGGAAAAGCTTTTCACCAAGGTCGCCAACTGGGTCGCCCACATAGCCGGCCTACCGCTGACCTTCGCCGCCTGTGGCCTGATCGTCGTCGTCTGGGCGGCAAGCGGGCCGTTCTTCGGCTTCTCGGACACCTGGCAATTGGTGATCAACACCGGCACGACCATCATCACCTTCCTGATGGTGTTTCTCATCCAGAACACCCAGAACCGCGACGGCGCGGCGATCCAGGCCAAGCTCGATGAACTGATCCGCGTCAGCGAGGGCCACAACCGCTTCATCGGCATCGAGCACCTGACGGAATCCGAGGTCGAGGAGATCCGCGACAAATGCGAACGGGCGGCGCGACGGCATGACGAAAAGATCGCCGCCATGGCCGCGAAGAAGGCCGTGGCGCAAAAACGAGCTCCGAAGAAGCGTGCGGCCTGAGGACGTGAAGATCAGTTTTTCATGAAGGCCGCGAAGGCATCCTTGTGGTCCGGGTGCCAGCGCGACAAGGCGGGGCGGTTTTCGATGATGTCGCCGATCGCCCAGGCCATGCGCTTTTCGTCCACGGGGCGCGCCACGTCATTGTCCGGACACAGGATGTAGAAATCGCCGCTGACCAGCGATTCCAACATGAAATCAACAACCTGCTCGCCGGTCCAGGCACCGGCCGGTTTTTCCGTAGCACCCTCGGTGAGGCCGGTATAGGTGAAGCCGGGGATGAGCAGATGCGCCGACAGGCGGGCACCAGGCTCGTTGCGTAGCGCATGCGCCAGGCCTTCGGTGAATGTCTTCACGCCTGCCTTGGAGACATTGTAGGCAAGGTTGCCGGGCGGCGTGGTGATGCCTTGTTTGGAGCCGGTGTTGAGGATCAGGCCCGGTCTGGCCGATGCCAGCATGCGTGGCGCGAAGGCCTCCACGCCATGCACGACACCCCAGAAATTGATGTCGAGCAGCCGCTTCCACGCATCACGGTTTTCCCAGGGCTTGCCCGGGTTATCGCCGACACCGGCATTGTTCATCAGCAGCGAAATCTCGCCGAAGGCGCCGAATGCCCGGTCGGCGAGACGATCGACCTCATCGGCCTTCGAAACGTCCGATGCAACGGCAAGCACGGCGTCGTCGCCGGCAATGGCCGAGACTGCCCGGGAGGCATCGTCAAGGCGGGTCCCGGCGATGTCCGCGAGCACGATCCTCATGCCCATCAACGCAAGTCGTTTGGCGGCCGCCAGCCCAATGCCGCTCGCGGCGCCGGTGATGACGGCGGTGTTGCCGGGGCTGAGCGCGGGCAGGGCGGTCTGGATTTCGGCGTCGGTGATCATGAGCAACGGGATCCTTTTCTCGATGGCGCAGAACTTAGTGCCGGAACAGGCTTGCGCAAGCCTGCGTCGGCACGTGTCCGGGTTGACCGGGCTGGTCGAGGCTGCGCATGCTATCTTGGTAATGGAGATTTTCTATTGACGGATTGGGTCGCAATTCTGAAGGAACAGACCGCCACCGGCGATCAGATGGGGCGAGAGGTGCCGCAGATGCTGGCCAACCCCGATATCAGCGAAGCCCAGGTGAAGACGCTGTTCTCGGCGTTGGAAAAGCAGGCCGAATTCGTCGAGAAACTGCGTATGGCGCTGGAGAAATTCGGCCATGATTTCTCGATCATCAAGGCAGCCGAACGGCTGGAGGAGCGCTATGCCGACCTTGCCGCTTCGGTGGCGGAAAAGCTAAAGGCGATGCGTAAATAAGGCTGGTTTCCCGCGCTATTTCTCGAGAACGCGCGAAAAGCGCGTGTCCGGCACCAGCCACACCAGGGCGATGGCAACATAGAGGCCCACGCCGATCCACCGGTTGAGGAAGGCAAGCGCGATCGCCGCCAGGTAGCCGGCAAGCGAAAGCCTTCCCTTGCGGTCACTGCCGATTGCCTTGGCGAAGGCGGTATCCGGCCCATGCAGACGGTGCAGGGCGATGACCAGGATGCCGTAGGCGGTCGCACACATTGCAAGATCGAAACCGTAGACCGCGACCGGAACCGTGGCGAAATGGTTCTCGCCCATGAAAGCCGTCGTTACCGGCATCAGGGACAACCAGAACAACAGATGCAGGTTTGCCCACAGCACGCCACCATCGACGCGCTGCACGGTGTGGAACATGTTGTGCAGATTGTTCCAGTAGATGCCGACATTGATGAATGAGAGCACGTAGCACAGGAAGATCGGCAATTGCGGCGCCAGGGCGGAAAAGTCCTCGCCCTCCGGCACCTTGAGGTCCAGCACCATGATGGTGATGATGATGGCCACCACGCCGTCGGTGAATGCCTCGACCCTGCCTTTGCCCATGCTCACCGCCTCCGCCCGCAATGAATTGTCGAAAGACAGTAAACTGTTAGCGGAAGTTTCCGGGCCGATAAACGGCACTCGGGAAATTCCTCAACCATGTCCGGGAAAACTCCCTTGCCGAAGTTGCCGATGTGATGATCGGCCTTGGCCGGTTGTTGACTTTCCCGCTGTTTTCTCTCCCTTTTAATGCAACCCTTGGTCGAGCCGTCGAACGGCCGGGGACCGAATGGAGGGACTGATGAGATTTCGATTTCTGCTTGCGATAGCGACCATTCTGGCCGCCGTCTTCGGAACATCCGCCGCGGCCTTCGCCTACAGCGCCCACACCACGACAAATCTCAACGTGCGTAGCGGGCCCGGCGCCGGATACGCCAGGGTCGGGACGTTGCCGGCTGGCTTCAGGGTCGACGTGGCCGGCTGCCAGCCGGGTTGGTGCCGGATCCATGGCGGTGGTGTCAGCGGCTGGGCCAGTTCCGGTTATCTTTCGCGCGCCCATGTCGTTCGTCCGCCGATCGTCATCGTTCGTCCGCCGCATCATCGGCCGCCGCACTGGCACAAGCCGCCCCATCACCGTCCTCCGCACCATCGCCCGCCGCACAAGCCGCGGCCCGGCAAGTGCAAGATCGCGCCCGGCTTTCCCTGCAAATAGGGCAGATCTCGAATGCCGTAACGAAAAAGGGCTGCGTCATCCGCGGCCCTTTTTTCCTTGTCGGTGATCAGCCGTTCGGCGTTTCAGGCGCCATGTTCGCGCGCTCACGCGGCACGCCAAGCCCGGTATCCGGCGGCTCGCCGGCGGCCGGCCTGTCCTCGATCATGTGCATGGTGCGCCAGCCGCCGAAGCGGTAATAGGCCGCGGCCAGAACCAGCGAGGTGATCGAGCCAGCCGGAAAACTCCACCACAACGCTTCCTCGCCGATCACGCCGCGCATGAAATAGGCAAAGCCGGTGCGTATGACGAGCACCGAGATCACCAGGATGATCAGCGGCGGCATTACCGCACCGGTGGCGCGCACCGTGGCGAACAGCACGATGGTGACGCCGAACAGGATGAACGACCAGGACGCCACGGTGTTGATATGGGCGGCGATATCAATCGCCGCGCTGTCGCTGCTCAGGAACAGGCTGAGGATCGAGCGGTCGAAGAGCCACAACAGCGCAACGAGAGCGCCGGTCAGGACAAGGTTGAAGCCGACGCCGGAGGCGGCGACGCGGCCGATCCGGTCCCAGCGGCCGGCGCCGACATTCTGCGCCGCCATCGAGGAGACCGCGGCACCGATGGCGAGCGCCGGCATCTGGATGTAGGTCCACAGCTGCGCGGCGATGCCGTAGGCGGCGGCTACTTGCGAGCCGTAGGAATTGACGATGCCCATCACCGTCAGCGCCGCCGCCGAGATGACGATCATCTGCAGCCCCATCGGCACGCCCTTGAAGACGACAATGCGCAGCAAGGCGGGGTCGGGCCACAGCAGCGTGAGATTGGCGCCGGCCAGCCGCAGCGGATGCTTGCGCGCATAGAGCACGACAAGGATGGCGATGACGCTCACGGTCTGACCGATCAGCGTCGAAGTCGCCGATCCGGCGATGCCGAGTTCGGGGAAGGGGCCGATGCCGCGGATCAGCAGGGGGTTGAGCACGATATCGAGCACGACCGCCAGCGCCATGAAGAAGAAGGGCGTACGCGAATCGCCGGCGCCGCGCAGCACGGTCATGACGAAGGACAGAAGGTTCATCATCGGCACGGCGATGAAGATGATGCGCAGATAGGACCGCGCCAGCGGCAAGGCGTCCGCCGGTGTGCCAAGCGTGTTGAGGATGGCGTCGACCCAGATCCAGCCGCATACCGCGAAGACTATGGAAACGAGGAAGAAGAAGGTGGCGCTGGTGCCGACGATGCGGCGCGCCTCGGGCAGATCGCGGGCACCGACCGACTGCGCCACCAGGATGGTCGCCGCCATGCCGATGCCGAACACCGTGCCCAGGATCAGGAACAGGACGAGGTTGGCGTTGGAGGTGGCCGTCAGCGCCGATTCGCCAAGGAAACGGCCGACCCAGACGGCATTGATGGACCCGTTGAGCGACTGCAGCACGTTGGAGCCCAACACCGGCAAGGCAAACAGCAGCAGCGTGCGTGGGATCGGGCCGCTGGTCAGGTCGCCGGTGCGCCGGCGCGTGGGCATTTTTTCGGTCATGGCTGGAGGCTTATCCCAACTCGGTCCGCGATGATTGCCGATTCAACGGCACAGGTCGATGCGGCGTCGGAAAATTCCGCTTGGCGTATCTTGAGCGGTTCACAGCTTCACGAAGCGGCGAACCGCTCAATCGCCCTGTTCGACGCAATTACAAAGGGGGAAAGCGCTATGCGCTCTGCCCGGCAGACCGAACGCATCTTCCTGGACTTGCCTTGGTCCGATCATGTTCTCAAAGCTCCCGGAATGGGTATTGATCCCCAGGCGTGGGATCCGCATATCCTTATCAAATATGGACAAGCCGGGGGGATCATGTCCGATATTCCGCTGTTTTCCGAGCGCCTGAGCCGGCGCGCTTTTCTGGGTGCGTCCGCTTTGAGCGCGGCCTCCATGGCTCTTTCGGCCTGCACCACGACGGATGTGGCGACGCCACCGCCACCGGTGGCCGCGGCGCCGCCCGATGCGGCGTTCGGCGATGCCGCAAGCATGTACGCGGCGCGCACCGATGAGGGTTATCAGCTGCCGGCAATCCCGGTGGCCAGGCTCGATCCGAAGTTCGTGCGCCAGATCGTGGCCGACCCGACCGGAGAGAAACCCGGCACCATCGTCGTCGATGTCTCCGAGCACTTCCTGTATCTGGTGCCTGTATCTGGTGCGCGACGGCGGCAAGGCCATCGCTACGGTGTCAGCCTCGGCAAGGCCGGTTTTGGATGGACCGGCAGCGCGGTGGTGCAGGCGCGGAAGAAGTGGCCGGTGTGGACGCCGCCGCCGGAAATGATCCAGCGCCGGCCGGAACTGGCGAAATACAAGGACGGCATGCCGCCCGGCCCGCAGAGCCCGCTGGGCGCCCGCGCCCTCTATCTCTTCCGCGACGGCAAGGACACGATGTACCGGCTGCATGGCACGCCAGAGTGGGATTCCATCGGGAAGAACGCGTCGCCGGGCTGCGTGCGCTTCATGAACCAGGACATCATCGACCTCTACAGCCGCGTCAACGGCCCCGCACAGGTCTTCGTTCGACCGAACCTGTCGGCTGCCGGCAAGATCATGGCTGTGTCGAGCAGGACGGCAGAGCCGATCGACGCGGGCGTGCCGAAGGACGCGGAGTTCTTGAAATAGGCGTCCTCACGGTCAGCCGTTTGACGTCGTTGAGGCGGGCGCGCTGGGCGCCCGCCTTTTCAGGCGTTACTTCTTGGCGAGGCCGGGAAGCGTGACCTGATAGACCAGGAACATGGTGTCGACATCGGCGCCGTCGTCGGCCTTGTAGGGCGCCCCGACCTGGAAACCGTCCTGGGCAAGGAAGTCGTTGTCATTGGCGACGAACAGGAAATAATCGTCGGGCAGCTTCGGATCGAGCACGCTGGCCAGCGACATCGCTTCCCACTTCTCGGACAGGTTGTTTTGGTCGTTGGGGGCGCCATTGTGCAGGCCGAAGCGGCCAAGCTCGGCATTGTCGTTGATGTCGATGAACGGCGTCAGCTTGGCCGGCGTCACCGACGGGTCGAGTACGCCCTTGGGGGCGAGCGGCTTGTCAGCGGCATCGAAAGGACCGCCGGCAATGTCGGTGGCGGACGAGACATCGACGATGCTGATTTCGCGGTAGAGCGACGTATCGCCCTTCAGGCCCTGGCCGTTGCCGCTGTCGCGCGCCAGCATCAGGAACGCCGTATCCGACAACGCCACGATCTCGCTCTGGGCGGCGACCTTGGTCTTGCCCTTGGCGTCCTTGAACACAGGCAGCGGCACGACATATTCGTGCGCCAGCTTGAGATGGGCGAGGTCGGAGGCGTCATAGACCAGCGCCCGTGTGTTCTGCCGGGTCGAAGCTGAATCGCCACCGTCCTGCCTGGTCGCCGATTGCAGCACGGCGATCAGGAACTTGCCGTCCGGCGTCATCGCCATGCCTTCCAGGCCCTGGTTGTTCTGGCGCCCGGTATCGGGATCCTTCGGATCGGGGTCGGCGGCACCTGGACCGGGATTGTCAGAGGAGAAGTTCGGTGCGCCCTTGCGCATCGGCACCAGGGCCGCCGGCGGCTGGGTCGCCGACATCAGGCGGCCTTGCGCCGAGAACCGGTAGATATTCGGGCCATATTCATCGGAGACGAACATCGAACCGTCGGGCAGCCGCACGACCGCCTCGTTGTCGAGGGCGAGCTTGCCGTTGGTGGCGGCGGGCAGCATCGGCATGTCGCCAGCCGCGGCGCGCACATCCGACAGCGGATCGAGGCCGGTGGCATCAGTGCCCTTGTCGTCGGTGAGCAGCAAGGTGTCGGCAAGCGTTGCCTTCACGCCTGTCTGTTCCTGGCCAGCAGCACCCGGTGCCGCCGGCGTGAACTCGATGCCGATGGTGTTGAGGCGCGGCCGGTAGTCCGTGGTGCCGGCGACGTTGTAACCGCGGTCCGGCAGCAACCAGAGCGAACCCTTGTAGGTGCCCGCGTCATGCGTCCAGCCGGCGACGTCGATCGACATGCCGGAGCCTGAGCCGAACGTCTCGCCGAACTTGTCGCGCTGGGCGGCAGGAATGCGGCCAACGCCCACCAGGCCCTTGTTGACAAAGCTGGTGGCGCCGACGGTCGCGGTGCTGTCGGCGAGCGCCGGCGTCAAGGCGGTGAACAAGGTCAGCGCGACGCCGAGCGCGACGGTTCGGTGCAGGTGTATCATGGATGGACCTCTTGGTGACGGATGTGACGGAGCGGCCGAAGAACGAAAAAAGCTCAAGGAGGCGGCACATCGATGATGCCGCGCGCCGCTCCCCGAAAGCGGTCTACGGCGCGAACATGATGCTTGCGTGACAGCGCGGCACGTATGCCGCCCGCTTGTTCATTGCCCTGCGAGGACGTGCGCTCGGGGCGAGAATTAGATCACCCCGAATCCATTTTGAGTCAGCAGGCGCATCACTAGACACTTATGTACAGCGCGTATATGGTGCGGCTTCTGACAGACCGGGAGGGAAGCCTTGAAGCCGCACTACCGCGCAGTCGTCATCGGGGGTGGGGTGGTCGGCGCCTCGGTGCTCTACCATCTGACGCGGTTCGGCTGGTCCGATGTCGCACTGATCGAGCGCGCCGAATTGACGGCCGGTTCGACCTGGCACGCGGCGGCCGGGTTTCATGCGCTCAATGCCGATCCCAACGTCGCGGCGCTGCAGGATTACACCATCAAGCTCTATCGCGAGATCGAGGCCGAGTCCGGCCAGGACATCGGCCTGCACATGACCGGCGGCGTCAACATCGCCAGCGACCCCCAGCGTTGGGAGTGGCTGAAATCGGCCTGGGCGGTGTTCCAGTCGGTCGGCATCGAAACCGCGCGGCTGGTGACCCCCGAAGAGATCAAGGCGATCTGCCCGATCGTCGATGTCTCCGGCGTGCTCGGCGGCCTGCATGATTCCAACGAAGGCCATCTCGACCCCTACGGCACCACGCATGCCTATGCGGGCGCCGCGAAGAAGCGCGGGGCCGAGGTGATCCTGCGCAACCGTGTCGTCGAATTGAAGTCCCGCGCGGACGGTCGCTGGGACGTCGTCACCGAACAGGGCACCATCGTCGCCGAGCATGTCGTCAACGCCGGCGGGCTCTGGGCCAAGCAGCTCGGACGCATGGCCGGCGTCGACCTGCCGGTGACGCCGATGGAGCACCATTATTTCGTCACCGAGGACATTCCGGAGATCGCGGCACTTGACCGGGAGATCGGCATCGCCGTCGACCTCGACGGCTTCTCCTACCTGCGCCAGGAACGCAAGGGCGTGCTGCTTGGCGTCTACGAGCAGAACCCGAAGCACTGGAACATGGACGGCGCGCCTTGGGACTACGGGATCGAGCTGATCCCGGAAGACATCGACCGGATCAGTCCCGAACTCGCCAAGGCGCATGAGCGCTTTCCCTGCCTGGCGAGCGCCGGCATCCGCAAATGGGTCAACGGCGCCTTCACCTTCACGCCGGACGGCAACCCTATCGTCGGACCGGTGCGCGGCCTGAAAAACTACTGGGTCGCCTGCGGCGTCATGGCCGGCTTCAGCCAGGGCGGCGGCGTCGGCAAATCGCTGGCCGAATGGATGATTTACGGCGAGCCGCAGGCCGACATTTTCGGCATGGACATCGCCCGCTATGGCGCCTTCGCCGCCAATCGCGAATATCTGAAGCAGACGACGCGGCAGTTCTATTCGCGCCGTTTCGTCATGACCTTTCCCAATGAGCGTCTGCCAGCCGGCAGGCCCATGAAACGCCCCGGCGCCTATGACGGCATGAGTGCCGCGGGTTGCGAGTGGACCGCATCGTGGGGGCTGGAGATCCCGGCCTATTTCGCGCCGATGGGGTTTCGCGAAAACACCACGCTCAAGCGGTCCAACGCCTTCGACATCGTCGGCGACGAGGCGCTGCAGGTCCGGCGTGCCGCTGGCCTCGTCGATATCTCGGCCTATTCACGTTATGCGGTGTCCGGCGCGAATGCGGAGGCATGGCTCGACCGGCTGCTGGCATGCAAGCTGCCGAAGGCGGGACAGGCGCGGCTGGCGCCGATGCTCGGGCCGGACGGGCGGCTGAAGGGCGACCTCACGGTAATCAACTGGGGCGGCGACGATTATTGGCTGATGGGTTCCTACTATCTCAGGGAATTCCACATGCGCTGGTTCGAGAGCCAGGCAGGAGAGGGCGTCGCGGTTACCGACATTTCCGACGCAACGGGCGGCTTCCTGCTGACCGGGCCGAATGCGCGGAAAATCCTGGAGCGTACAACACATCAGGACGTCTCCGCCGCCGCACTGCCGTTCATGGCTTGCGGCACGTTCGACATCGGCATGGTGCGGGCGCGGGTTGCCCGCCTCTCTATCGCCGGCGAGCTCGGCTTCGAGATCAGTTGCCCGGTAACCATGCATGCCACGCTGCGCGACACGCTGCTTGCGGCCGGTGAAGATCTTGGCCTGGCCGAGGTCGGCTACTACGCGCTCAATGCGCTCAGGTTGGAGAAAAGCTTCGGCATCTGGTCACGCGAATTCACGCAGGGCTACACGCCAGGCGAGACCGGCCTCGACCGCTTCATCGCCTTCGACAAGGGCGATTTCGTCGGTCGCGAGGCGGCACTGACGGAACGCCAGGCAGGCACCTCGCGGCGGATCGTGACGCTGGAGATCGATGCGCTCGATGCCGACGCCAGCGGCTTCGAGCCGGTCTGGCGCGACGGCCGGCGCGTCGGCTTCGTCACTTCGGGCGGTTTTGGCTACACGATCGGCAAGAGCGTCGCGCTGGCGTTGGTCGACGACGATTTTGCCGAGGAGGGGGCCGCACTTTCGGTGCACATTGTCGGCGTCGAACGACCGGCACGGATTATCGCGGCCTCGCCCTACGATCCCTCGGGCAAGGCGATGCGGCAATGAGGAGGATTTTCGATGGTCGATGACGCGGCACGAGACAGCAGGCGCGAGCGCCGGCGTGGACGCACCGGCGAGGCCGGCAGCGAGAGCAGCCGCCGGCCCAATTACCGGTCGCTGAAGAACCCGTTCCTGCCGCAGCCGGTCTTTTCGGATGACCAGGTGGCTTCGATCCACGACACGGCGCTGCGCGTTCTGGAGGAGCTCGGCATCAAGGTGCTGCTGCCGCAGGCGCGTGACCATTTCGCCAGTGCCGGCGCGCTGGTCGACCCGGATACCGACATGGTACGCATCGGCCGCGACATGGTGGTGGCGGCTCTCGCCTCGGCGCCGAAGTCGATCCATGCCCAAGCCGGCGACCGTTCCCGCGACCTGACGCTGGAACTCGGGTCGATGACCTTCCTGGCCGGGTGCGGCGCGCCCAACGTCACCGATCTCGAACGTGGCCGGCGGCCGGGCACGCTGGCCGATTTCGAGGATCTGCTGCGGCTGGTGCAGCATTTCGACGTATTGCACATGCTAGGCCCCTGCATCGAACCGCAGGATGTCGACAACCGCTTTCGCCACTATGCCGTCAACCGCGCGCAACTGACGCTGTCCGACAAGTTCCCGTTCGTCTTCGCGCGCGGCACGCCGCAGGTCGAGGACGGTTTCGAGATGATCCGGCTGGCGCGTGGCCTGTCGCAGGACGAGTTCCTGGCAAACGCGCATTGCTACACCGTCATCAACACCAACTCGCCGCGCCAGCTCGACATTCCAATGGCGCAAGGCATCATCGATTTCGCCAGGGCCGGCCAGGTCTCCGTCATCACGCCGTTCTGCCTAGCGGGTGCAATGGCGCCGATCACGGTCGCCGGCGCGCTGGCGCTGCAGCATGCCGAGGCGCTGGCGGGCCTGACGCTGGCGCAGATCGTGCGGCCCGGCGCGCCGGTCGTCTACGGCTCCTTCTCCTCCAATGTCGACATGAAATCCGGAGCGCCGGCCTTCGGCACGCCGGAGCATGTCAAGGCAACGCTGGGTGCCGGCCAGCTGGCGCGCTTCACCGGACTGCCCTGGCGGTCCGGCGGCGGCAGTGCCGCCAACATCTCGGACGCGCAGGCAGCACACGAAACGCAGTTCGCGCTGTGGGGCTCGGTGCTGGCCGGAGCGACGATGTGCATCCATGCCGCCGGCTGGCTGGAAGGCGGCTTGAGCGTCTCCTTCGAGAAGATGATCACCGACATCGAGGCGCTGCAGACGGTCGCCGAACTCTGCGCCGCGACGCCGGGCGACGAGGATGCGATCGGCTTCGAGGCGATCGCCGAAGTGCAACCGGGCGGCCATTTCTTCTCGGCTGGCCACACCATGGCGCGCTACCGCACCGCCTTCTACGAACCGCTGGTGGCCGACTGGTCGAACTTCGGCAACTGGACGCAAAGTGGATCGAAGACGGCGAGCGAACGCGCCACCGGGGTCTGGCGGCGCGCGGTTGCCGATTTCGAGCCGCCGGCATCGGCTGCGGCCACATCAGGCGTGCTCGACGAATTCATCGCGCGGCGCACCGAAGAGGGCGGCGCGGCACCGGTTTCGTGAGCGGTAGCCGCGACACCTTTGGGAATTGCGCAAAGCAAGAGAAATGCGCTTTCCCTGGAAAACCGCTTCGCACTTATCCTGGGATTGCTCATGTCGGGTTGTCGAGCGTGAAAAGATCGCTCTCCTCGTCATAGGCAAAATATTCGGCATAGCGAGCCCAGCTGATGACGGCGCGCACCGTCTGGTCGGCATAGCCCTCGGACATGTGGTCCTCCAGTTGGTCGCGGAAGCGGCGGGCTGGCGCCTTGTGGTTGGCGCGTTCGTCGAGCACGCGGCGGATGTGGCCGGCCAGCGGCACATAGGTCGCGAGCTGCTGCGCGAACAATTGCTTTCGCGCGTCGACCTCGCTTTCGGCGAAGCGTTTGCCGGCCAGGGTCAATTGGATGTCGCCCTCGGCCAGTTCGGCAAAGCGCAGCAACTGAAGCGTTTCGGCGATTGGGAACAGGTCATCGATTTCGAGCTGCAGGCTGGCGGCCAGCGGCGGCAGATCGGCATGCCCCTTGTAAGGCGCCGCCGCGACCGCCTCGATCAGGCCCGCGAGCAGGTTGGTCGAAACGCGCGGCAGCACCATGGCGATGCCCGAACCCGGGAAGACGCCGTCGCGGGCAGGGCTGCCCGGCTCCTTCCTGGCGGTCATGCGGGCATAGATGTCCTCGACCAGCGCGCGGAACGCCGGATCCAGCCGGTTGCGCGGCTGCGGTAGGTCGATCCTGAGCTCGGCGACGACGCGGCCCGGATTGGACGAGAAGATCAGCACGCGGTCGCACATCAGCACCGCCTCCTCGATGTTGTGCGTCACCATCAGGATCGACTCGATCGGCATGCGGCCTTCCGACCAGAGGTCGAGCAGGTCGGTGCGCAGCGTCTCGGCCGTCAGCACGTCGAGCGCCGAGAACGGCTCGTCCATCAACAGCACCTTGGGATGCACCACGAGGGCGCGGGCGAGCCCGACGCGCTGGCGCATGCCGCCCGACAGCTCCTTCGGATAGGCGTTCTCGAAACCGTCGAGGCCGATCAGGTCGATGGCCGACAGCGCGCGCTTGCGGCGCACTGCCGGCGAGACGCCCTGTGCCTCGAGCCCGAGTTCGACATTCTGCAGGACCGTCAGCCAGGGAAACAACGCAAAACTCTGAAAGACCATGGCGATGCCGTCCGGCGTGCCGGAGACAGCCTTGCCCTCGAAGGTGATGGCGCCCTGGCTCGGCCGGATCAGGCCGGCGATCGAGCGCAGCAAAGTAGACTTGCCGGACCCGGAGCGGCCAAGCAGGCCGACGATCTCGCCGGAACCCAGCGTCAGCCCGACCTGATCGAGGACGATGAGCTTGCCGGCGCTGCCCTTGTCATAGGTCTGGCAGACGCCATGGACTTCGACGAGCGGCCGGTCCTTGGTGATGACAGCTTGGGTGATGACAGCCTGGTTCATGATCAGTCTCCTGAAAGAGTGGGGGTCAGTCGAGCCGCATGCGGCGTTCGGCGTAGACATAGAGCGGACGCCAGAGGGTGCGGTTGAAGAGGGTGACGAAGAGCGACATCACGGCGATGCCGAGGATGACGCGCGGAAAATCGCCGGCCTCGGTGGCCTTGGCGATGTAGGAGCCGAGCCCGAAGGCTTCGAGCCTGGTGTTGCCCCAGCTTGCCAGTTCGGCGACGATCGAGGCGTTCCACGAACCGCCGGAGGCGGTCAGCGCGCCAGTGATGTAATAGGGGAAAATCCCCGGCAGCATGACGTTCTTCCACCACGACCAGGACCGTATCTTGAAGACCCTGGCTGCCTCCTTGAGATCGGAAGGGAAGGCGCTGGCGCCGGCGATGACGTTGAACAGGATGTACCATTGCGTGCCCAGCACCATCAGCGGCGACAGCCAGATGCTGGGGTTGGCGCCGGTGGCAACGATGGCGATCACCGCGAACGGGAACAGTACGTTGGCGGGGAAGGCGGCGAGGAATTGCGCCAGCGGCTGTACGCGTTCGGCGACCGCCGGCCGCAAGCCGATCCAGACGCCGATCGGCACCCAGATCACGCTGGCCACGGCGATCAGCACGACCACGCGCAGCAAGGTGAGCAGGCCACCGCTGAAGGCTTCGGCCACATCGTTCCAGCCAAGGGTCTGCCTGAGATACAGGACCGTCTCGACCACGCCCCACAGGGCCACAATCAGCACCAGTCCCAGCCAGGCGATGTCGAGCGCGCGCGAGAAGCGGCGCGATGCGGCGGACGCTGCCGGCATGGCACGCTTGCCCAGTCGTAGCAGCATGGCGCGCTGCCAGAGCCATACGATCGGCAATCCCACGGTCTGCAGCAACCGGGCCCGGCGCAGGATATCGTAGACCCAGGAGCGGGGCTTTTCCTGCCCGGCGGTCTGCTCGAAACGGAACTTGTCGGCCCAGGCGACAACGGGCCGGAACAGCAATTGGTCATAGAGCAGGATGAGCACGCCCATGGCCATCACGGCCCAGGCGACGGCCCTGAAATCCTGCTTGTCGATGGCGAGCGCCAGCCATGAGCCGATGCCAGGCAGTTGCACGGTGGTGTTGCCGACGGTGATGGCTTCCGAGGCGACGACGAAGAACCAGCCGCCGGACATCGACATCATCGTGTTCCAGACCAGGCCGGGGGCCGCGAACGGCGCCTCCAGCCGCCAGAACCGCTGCCAGGCCGACAGGCCGAAGCCACGGCTGACCTCGTCGAGGTCGCCCGGCACCGTGCGCAGCGACTGGTAGAACGAGAACGCCATGTTCCAGGCCTGGCTGGTGAAGATGGCGAAGATAGCCGCGCATTCAGCGCCGAGCTGGCTGCCGGGAAACAGGCCCATGAAGAAGGTGACGGTGAAGGTCAGGAAGCCCAGCACCGGCACTGATTGCAGGATGTCGAGCGCGGGAATGATCACCATCTCGGCACGGCGGCTCTTGGCGGCCAGCGTCGCCACGGTGAAGGTGAAGATCAGCGACACGATGATGGCGGCGAACATGCGCAGCGTGGTGCGCAGCGCGTATTCCGGCAGGTTGGCGAGATCGAGCGTCACCGGCGAGGTGGTGAGCAGTGTCGTTGGCGCGCGCATGCCGGCGGCGCCATGCGCCAGAAGCACCAGCAAGGCCACCAGCATGGCGAAGGCGACGGTGTCGTAGATGTTGGGAGCGATGCGTCCACGCGCGAGGGCCGCGGCCTCGCCCAGGGAATTGCGGTTGTGAGGCAGGAAGATCATGACGGGCCTCCGGATGATGGGCCGATTGCGGTATGGGAGAAAGCCCGGATGGTTGCGGGCATGCGAAAGGCTTCGACCGGGAGGCGGTCGCGCCGGGCGCCAGGGCGCGGCCGTCAGCGCGGAGGTTTGGACGGCGTCGAAGAGGGGCTCAGGCGGCGTGCCGTGGCAGGGCCGTTCGACGACTGACGCCCTCTTCGGAAACGGGTTTTTGCTCCTGCGTCCAGCGGCACTCCAGGCGGCCGCTCACCGTGCCGCGTCGCCAGACGCAGACGAGCCGGGTCGGCGGCATGGTGAAGCCGGCCTCGCCTGCCAGGCCGCGCGTTGTTGCAACAGACGGCCGTACAGTTGAAGCGGAGCGCGCGAAGGGGCGCGCGCGGAAGGGAATGACATTGGTGTTCATGGCTCACCTCTCGCGGTCCGGCGGGACGGCAGGGCGAGCCGCAGGCGGGTTATGCCCTGCCGAGGCCCGACCGGCGCCACATGCCGGAAACCAAATCTGTTGATGGGGCCAGTGTCCGGACCGTGCCTGGGGCTGGATCCGGACAGCGACTGGGATAGCTGTCCATAACCTGTTCGATCTCGAGTTGATGCCTCGGTCAGCCGAAGCCACGCCGCCTTACGCCCATGGCTTGCAGCGTGTCAACGCGAGCGCCGGAATCTTAGGTATATGGCTTGATACCAAGGCATAAGGAGGCAGATCCCGTGGAAAGGGACGCGCTGGCAACGCATTGGAAAATAACGGTTTATCCGCCGGCTTGAAGGGGTCAGATTCCGAGCTTGGCGGCCATTTTGATGAGTTCGGCCAGCGAGCCGGCCTGCATCTTGCGCATGGCGCGGGCGCGGCGGACCTTGACGGTGATCTCGCTGACGCCGAGATCGCCGGCGACCTGCTTGTTGAGCCGTCCCTGGACCACCAGCGCGACGACGCCGCGCTCGCCTTCGCTCAGCGTCGCCAGGCGTTCGCGCAGGATATCAATCTCGGCTTTCTGCGCCCGCCGCGACCGGTCCTTGTCCAGGGCGGCGGCTATGGCATCGAGCAGGTCCTGTTCTCGGAACGGTTTTGGCAGGAAATCGACGGCTCCGGTCTTCATCGCCTGCACCGACATGGCGATATCGCCGTGACCGGTCATGATGATCACGGGCAGCGGCGCATCGGAACGAGGGAGCTCTTTCTGGAAGTCCATGCCGCTTTTGCCGGGCAGGCGCACGTCCAGCACAAGGCAGGAGGGGATGTCCGGCCGCGGCGCTCCCAGGAATTCGGCGACCGAACCGAAGCAGCTGATATCCAGCCCGACCGAGCGCAGCAGGCTGTCGAGCGCCTCGCGCATGGCGGGATCGTCGTCGATGACGAAAACGATCTGTTCCGGTTTGCTCGTTTCCGATCCGCTGGCTTGCTTCATTGGTTCGACCCGCGCGATCCTGTCCGGCCTGCCGGCAGCAAAAAGAAGAATGCGGCACCGCGCGGCATTGCCGGCTGGGCCCAGATGCGTCCGCCATGGCTTTCGATGATCGAGCGGCTGATGGCAAGCCCCATGCCCAGGCCCTCGGGCTTGGTGGTGTAGAAGGCGTCGAAGACATGGTCGAGCTGGACGCCGCTCAGGCCACGGCCTGAATCGCGGACTTCGATCACGATCTCGCCGGGCTTGCCGGCACTGGTGACGATTGTCACGTCGCGCTCCTGCTCGCCGCTCGTCGCCTCGATCGCGTTGAGAATGAGGTTGAGGATGACCTGCTGGATCTGCACCGGGTCGGCCTCGGCTCGAGGCAGCTTGCCGGCGAGTTCTGTCCGCAAGGAGACATGGCTTCTGCCGGCCTCGTTCTCCACCAGGGTCAGCGTCTCGGCTATCAGCTGATTGACATCCAGCCGGACGGCCTTGCCGGCTGCCTTGCGCGTCAGGTCGCGCAGGCGCCTGATCAGGTCACTGGCGCGTTCGGCATCCCTGACGATGCGCTCGGCCGCCTTGCCGGCCTCATCCGGGTTGCCAGCCGCCAGCCAGCGCCGGGCGGCGTTGCCGTTCAACACGATCGCCGCCAGCGGCTGGTTGAGTTCGTGGGCGATCGAGGCCGTCAACTCGCCCAGCATCGTCACCCGCGTGATGTGGGCGAGCTGTGCCTGTGCTTCGCGGGCGGACGCCTCAGCGGCGGCGGTGCGCAGCGCCAGATAGGCGGTGACGGCGATCGCCACCAGGCTGATGGCGCAGTTGATCACGCCTGCCGGCACCGAACCCGCCCGCGTGAGGAAAAAACTCAGCACGGTCAGCGCCATGCAGGCCGCCGCGACCATCGCCACGCCGCGCTGGTCGAGATAGCGCACCGCGATCAGGACAATGGCGACATAGAAGACCGCGACCGCGATCTCCAGATTGGTGATCGTGTCGGCGAGGAAGATCGCCGCCGCCAGCAGCACAAGCAGGGCCGGCAGCAGCGGCCGGCGCCAGAGGAGCGGCAAGGATGATCTTCCAGACATGCCGACCTCCTTGCTGCTCGAATTGCCCTGTTTGCGGACAAGAGGACACTAGCGTGCCACCTTTTGGCCCGGCAAGGCGCTGCCATATCGCATTGGAACCACGAATACCCTCGACTTTCGCCTTCGATGGGTCGCCCTGGCATTGGCAATTGGTGCGTCCCGTGCAGAAATGCGCTTCATGCGCGAAGCCTTGATCGCATTGGTGATTTTCCTGTGCCTGGCGGCGTCGGCGTTCGCCAGCATGACGATCTGGCCGAGATTGCCGGCCAGGCATCGTGATGACGACACGAACACGGTGGTTAGGCTCGCCGCCAATCTGTTCGGGGTCATGACCTCGCTGATACTCGGCCTGATGATCAACTCGGCCAAGAACACCTTCGAATCGATCGATCACAACGTGCACGCCTATGCGACGGAGCTGATCCTGCTCGACAGGACCTTGCGCCAGTATGGCCCGGAAACCGACGCGGTGCGCCAACCATTGGTCGCCTATGTGCAGCGGGTGGTGGAGACCTCGTCGCAAGATAGCGAAACGACCATCGCCGCCAATCAGCTGTCCGAACGCCTGCTGACGGAGATTGGTGTGCGGCTGAATGGGCTGACCCCTCCCGACGCTGTACGCGGTTCCCTTCTGCAGGATGGACGCCAGCGCCTGCAGAAGGTGCTGGAACTGCGCTGGGTCCTTGTCGAGCAGTCGGAGGGTACGATTCCCTGGCCGCTGATCGCCATGCTGGTCACCTGGCTGGCGCTGATCTTCGCCAGTTTCGGGTTCAGGGCACCGAAGAATACAATCACCGCCGGAACCCTCATAGTGTCGGCCGCGCTGATCGCCGGGGCGATCTACCTGATCCTGGACATGGATGTGGCGTTCTCCGGACCGATCCAGATTTCGTCGGCGCCGCTGGAAAGGGCATTGGCCGAATTGCAGCGATGATGCGGAACCGGCACCATTCCCAGGCATTCATGGAGTGAACCACGGAGGACGACATGGGTTTCGACCAGTATCACGAGCCGCCTGAAGAACTGCCGCAGAAGGTGCGGACCTTTGCCCGCATGATCACCTCGCTGATCGAGGAGGCGGAAGCGATCGGCTGGTACGAACAGCGCATTTCGGTGGAGAAGGACCCTCAGGCCAAGGCGATCATGAAGAACGCACAAGGCGAGGAGTTCAAGCATTTCGGCATGGATCTGGAATTCCTGCTGCGCCAGAAGAAGGACTGGCGGGCGGAACTGAAGGAAATCCTGTTCACGACGGGCGATATCGTCAAGGCCGGCGAGCGGGGGGAGAAGAAGGTGGATTGATTGCCTTCGCCGGCTTTGCGCGAAGCCCGCAGGGTTCGGTTCACACCGCCGCGACGAACCCGTCCAGCACGCGTTTCTGCCCTGCCTTGTCGAAGTCGATGGTCAGCTTGTTGCCCTCGATGGCCGAGATATTGCCGTTGCCGAACTTCTGGTGGAAGACGCGGTCGCCGACGCTGAAGGCGGACGGCGTGTCGGAGACGGATTTGGCGACCAGTTCGCCGTCGATGGTGCGGCCCTTTACGCTCGTGCGGCCGGCGCCGTAGCCGCTGTCTGTCTCGCCATAGCCGATGCGCTCGACCTGGTGGCCGGAGCGCGAACCCCAGTTGCGGTCTGTCGCCTCGGTGCGGTTGGCCTGCGCGCGCTGCCAGCCGGGCGTAGAATAGGTGTTGGAGAAGGCGCCGGATTTCTCGGTGCCGCCATTGTTGGCGCCAACATTGTCGAAGCGCGACGCGCCGTAGGGGTTCTGGCGGCCGCCGCGGCCGGAGGCGAATGAGCCGCCGCCGTAGGAATTGCCATAGCCGCCATAGCTGTTGCCGCTTTCCGCGACCTCGACATGGGCCTCCGGCAGCTCCTCGAGGAAGCGCGACGGGATGGTCGATTGCCAGAGCCCGTGGATGAGGCGGTTGGAGACGAACCAGATATGCAGGTTCTTCTTGGCCCGGGTGAGGCCGACATAGGCCAGCCGGCGCTCTTCCTCCAGCCCGGAGCGGCCGCCCTCATCGAGCGCGCGCTGGTGGGGAAAGAGGCCTTCCTCCCAGCCGGGGAGGAAAACCGTCTCGAATTCGAGGCCCTTGGCCGAATGCAGTGTCATGATGGAGACGGCGTCCTGCCCGGCATTCTGCTCGGCATCCATGACCAGCGCCACATGTTCGAGGAACGAGCGCAGCGACTCGTATTCCTCCATGGAGCGGATCAGTTCCTTCAGGTTCTCCAGCCGACCCGGCGCTTCGGCCGAGCGGTCGTTCTTCCACATGTCGGTATAGCCGCTCTCCTCGAGAATGGTCTCGGCGAGCTCGGTGTGCGGCTTGGTTTCCAGCGCCTTCTGCCAGCGCTCGAAATTGGCGGCCACTTCGCGCAAAGCGGCGCGCGGCTTCGGCTTCAACTCGTCGCTTTCGGCGAGATTGCCGGCGGCCTCCAGCATCGGAATGCGCAGGGCGCGCGCCGTGTCGTGGATCTGGCGGATGGTGGCTTCGCCCAGGCCGCGCTTCGGCACATTGACGATGCGCTCGAAGGCGAGGTCGTCGCCGCTGTTGGCAACGACGCGGAAGAAGGCCAGCGCGTCGCGGATTTCCATGCGCTCGTAGAAGCGCGGGCCGCCGATAACGCGGTAGTTCAGGCCGAGCGTGATGAAGCGGTCCTCGAAGGCGCGCATCTGGAAGGACGCCCGCACCAGGATCGCCATGTCGTTGAGATTATGCTTCTGGCGCTGATAGGCCTCGATGGTCTCGCCGATGGCACGGGCTTCCTCCTCGGAATCCCAGGCGGCGTGGACATTGACCTTGCCGTCCTCGGGGTCGTTGCGGTCAGTAAACAGCGTCTTGCCGAAACGGCCCTCATTGTGGGCGATGAGATGCGAAGCAGCGCCGAGTATATGCGCGGTCGAGCGGTAGTTGCGCTCGAGCCTTATGATGGTGGCGCCGGGAAAATCCTTGTCGAAGCGCAGGATGTTGTCGACCTCGGCGCCGCGCCAGCCATAGATCGACTGATCGTCGTCGCCGACGCAGCAGATGTTGACTTTGTTTTCGCTCACGGCCGCACGCGAGCTTCGCTCGCGGGCCTCCGCGGGGGCGGCCTGGCCGGCCGACGCCTGGTCGGGCTTGCGGCCTTCGGCCGATCGCAGATCCGTCGACGTTGACCCACGCCCGCTGTCCGACCGCTGTGCCAGCAGGCGCAGCCACATGTACTGGGCGGTGTTGGTGTCCTGGTATTCGTCGACGAGGATGTATTTGAAGCGCCGGTGATAGTCCTTCAGCACATCCGGATTGGCCCGGAAGATGCGGATCGGGTGACAGAGCAGGTCGCCGAAGTCGCAGGCGTTCAGCGTCTGCAGCCGCTCCTGATAGGCCTTGTAGAGCTCGCGGCCCTTGCCGTTGGCGAAGCTGCGTGCGTCGCCCTCGGGGATTTCGGCGGGGCCGAGACCCTTGTTCTTCCAGCCGTCGATCATCTGCGCGAACTGTTTGGCCGGCCAGCGCTTGTCGTCGAGGCCCTCGGCCTGGATCAGCTGCTTGATCAGCCGCACGACATCGTCGGTGTCGAGGATGGTGAAGTCGGAACGCAGACCCGCGAGCTCAGCATGGCGGCGCAGCAGCTTCACGCCGATCGAGTGGAAGGTGCCCAGCCACGGCATGCCCTCGACATTGCCTTCGCCGATCAGAATCCCGATGCGCTGTTTCATCTCGCGCGCGGCCTTGTTGGTGAAGGTCACGGCCAGAATCTGCGAGGGGAAGGCTTTCCCCGTGGCGAGAATATGGGCGATGCGGGTGGTGAGCACGCGCGTCTTGCCGGTGCCGGCGCCGGCCAGCACCAGAACAGGACCCTCGGTGGTCTCCACCGCCAGCCTTTGTTCCGGATTCAGCCCCCGGAGATAGTCCGGCGCATTGTTGTGGCCGCCGCGGGCAGCCATGGCGCGCGCGGCAATGCCCGACGGGGCCGTGGGCCGCGCATTGGGTTCGTCGAAAAAGGGCATGTCTTCGGAAAAGCCGGACATCGTCCCCGAATGTAGTGATTCGGTTGGGAAAGACCAGAACTGTCTACGTTTTGTTCCCGGTAAAGCCGCTTATCCGGCCACCTTGGCACGCATGACGCTCAACCCGCCGCGCATTTGCAGCTAGACCGAGCACTGCCCCTGGGCCCGTGGCACAAGCTTGACAGGCGAGGCGGGCGGGAGAAAGTTGTGTGCCGGGCAGGAACGCAATGCCGGGTTGCCCATGGCCGCGAGAAGCGCGCAACAGTCGAAGGAGTATCATCTTGGCTGTAACCATCACCTCCCTTGTTCTCTTTCTCCTCGGTCTGACAATTGGCGCTGGCGGCATCTGGCTGGCCTCGCTGGGCGGCAGCTGGTACTACATCATATCGGGCCTCGCGTTCCTGATCACCGCATGGCTGTTCTACCGGCGCCGCTCCACCGCGCTGTGGCTCTACGCGGCGATCGTGCTCGGCACGCTGGCCTGGGCGGTGTGGGAAACCGGCTTCGACTGGTGGGAACTCGGCCCGCGCGGCGGCATCATCGTGCTGGTGGCGCTATGGCTGCTGACGCCGTGGGCGCGGCGGGGCCTTGCCGGTCCTGACGGGCGCGCGCCGCTGATCCTGGCCGTGCTGGCCTCACTGGCGGTGGCCGGCTATTCGATGACCACGGACCCGAAGGACATCGCCGGCGCGCTTGACACCGACAAGGTGACCCCCAACGCCAATCTCGGCGGCGACGTGCCGGCCGGCGAGTGGCACTTCTATGGCCGCACGCAATTCGGCCAGCGCTATTCGCCGCTCGACCAGATCACGCCGGACAATGTCGCCAATCTGCAGCCGGCCTGGACCTATCGCACCGGCGACGTGAAGGGGCCGGACGATGTCGGCGAGACCACATACCAGGTGACACCGCTCAAGATCGGCGACACACTCTATATATGCACGCCGCACAATTTCGCCATCGCGGTCGACGCCGCGACCGGCAAGGAAAAATGGCGCTACGACCCCAAGATCAAGCTCGACAAGGACCGCCAGCACCAGACCTGCCGCGGCGTGTCCTATTATGCCGATGCCGCCGGCGCCGCCGGCCAGCCTTGCGCGACCCGCGTCTACCTGCCGACCTCGGATGCCCGGCTGATCGCGCTCGACGCCGCCAACGGGCAGGTCTGTCCCGCCTTCGCCGAGGCCGGCACACTCAATCTCTTGACCAACATGCCATACCCGAAATCAGGCTATTACTATTCGACCTCGGCGCCGCTGATCGCGGGCGGCAAGATCATCGTCGGCGGCGCGGTCAACGACAATTATTCGACGCAGGAGCCGTCGGGCGTTATCCGCGCCTATGATGCGAGCACGGGCAAGCTGCTGTGGAACTGGGATTCCGGCAATCCGGACCAGACGACGCCGCTGCCGGCCGGCCAGACCTACACCGCCAACTCGCCCAACATGTGGTCGACGCCGAGCGCCGACGAGAAGCTTGGCCTGCTTTACGTGCCGCTCGGCAACCAGACGCCGGACCAGCTCGGCGCCGGACGCAGCGCCAATGTCGAGAAGTTCTCCTCCTCGATCACCGCGCTCGATCTCAATACCGGGCAGTTGAAATGGGTGCGGCAGACCGTGCACCACGACCTGTGGGACATGGACGTGCCGGCGCAGCCGAGCCTGATCGACATCACCAAGGCCGACGGCACGATCGTGCCCGCGCTGGTCGGGCCGACCAAGCAGGGCGACCTCTATGTGCTCGACCGGCGCACCGGCGAGCCGGTGATCGCGGTCAAGGAAGTGCCGGCGCCCGGCGGCGCCATCGAGGGCGACCATGCGTCGCCGACGCAGCCTTCGTCCGATCTCTCCTTCAACCCGAAGCCGCTGATCGAAGCCGACATGTGGGGGATCACCATGTTCGACCAGCTGGCCTGCCGCATCGCCTTCCACAAACTGCGCTACGAAGGCCGCTATACGCCGCCCTCGGTGCAGGGATCGCTGATCTATCCCGGTAATTTCGGCACCTTCAACTGGGGTGGCGTGGCGGTCGATCCGGTGCGGCAGGTGATGTTCGGCATGCCGACCTATCTCGCCTTCACGTCCAGGCTCGTTCCGCGCGCCGACGTGCCGGCGCCGGGCGACGACACCAAGGGCAGCGAGCAGGGGCTCAACCGCAATGAAGGCGCGCCCTATGCGGTTGTGATGGGGCCGTTCCTGTCTCCCCTCGGCGTTCCCTGCCAGGCGCCACCGTGGGGGTATGTCGCCGGGGTGGATCTCAGGACCGGCACGATCAACTACAAGCACCGCAACGGCACCGTCTACGACATGACGCCACTGCCGCTGCCGCTGAAGGTCGGGGTGCCCGGCATTGGCGGGCCGATGATCACCGCCGGTGGCGTCGCCTTCCTTGGTGCCGCGGTCGACGATTATCTGCGCGCCTACGACCTGACGTCGGGCAAGCAGCTCTGGCGGGCGCGGCTGCCTGCCGGCGGTCAGTCGACGCCGATGACCTATACGGTCGCCGACGGACGCCAGTTCGTGGTCATCGTCGCCGGCGGCCACGGCTCGGTCGGCACCAAGCCAGGGGATTATGTGATGGCTTACGCGCTGCCCAAGTAGGCAGTGGGTTGCCTAGGGGCAAGCTCGGCGAATTGACGATCAGCCGAGCCCGAGATGGCTTTTCAGGCTGGGCACCGAGCCCAGCACCTGGTTGGTCAGATCGGGGCCGGCCGCGGCTTCGGCTTGCTGGACCAGCGTCTCGCCAGCCTTCTGGATCTGCGCCAGATCGAGGCCGGATGCCTTGAGGGCAGCGAGGCCGTTGACCAGCGCGCCTGCCTTCTCGCTGAGAACGCCGCCAAGCGCGCCTTGCAGCGAGGACAGGAAGCCGCCACCGCCGCCGGCAGGGGCGGCGGCCATGACGTCATATTTCTGTGCCAGTGCATCGGCGCCCGGAATCTTGGCGAAGAAGGATGAGGCGCTGGTGCCTTCCGCCTCGTGCTCCAGTACCGAGAAAATGGTGCCGACGACCTTTTCCGTCGTTGCCTGGTCAAGGCCGGCCTTCTGCGAAACGGTGTTCACGATATCCTGTACGTCCATGACTTCACCTCAACCTTTGGTTTTCGTGTTTGCCGGATGGCGCTGGCGGACGCGGACCTTGACCATGGACTTCCGGCTCGCCGCTACAAAGGCCGCGCGCATCGCCAGGATCGCGGCTGCGGCAACGATAAAGGCGGTTGCCAGGATCGGCGAGGGCATGGTCATCGGCGGCTTCCTTTCAGATCGATCCTTTCAGGACCGTGGCCGCGCCATGGGGCGGCCGTATGGTCAGTTTCCCCCACTATTGTGGCGGTGCCATCAAGATTTGTCGTCGATGACAAAATTGTGATGACGCCAATTGGGATGATGGCGCCGCGCCTTGCCGGAGAGACGGGGCGTCACCGCTCCGTGACTGGACGATGCAAGGCCCACCCCTATCTTGCGAACGACGGGACGTCGCATCGAGATAGCGAGACCGAGGAGTGCGCCGATGACCAAATCCACCGCCACCGACAAGCCCGCCATCACCCAGGCGATGATCGACGCCTATGACGAATACACGCATCTGACGCTCGACCGCCGGCGCTTCATGGAACAGCTGACCAGGCTTGCCGGATCGGGTGCCGCGGCGGCCGCGATCGCGCCGATGCTGGCGGCGAACTCCGCCCACGCGGCAATCGTCGCCGACAACGATCCGCGGGTGAAAGGCGAGGAGATCACCTATCCGGGCAGCGGCGGCGAGATGAAGGGCTATCTGGTCAAACCGGCAAACCAGGCCGGCAAGCTCGGCTCCGTCATCGTCATCCATGAAAACAGGGGGCTCAACCCGCATATACGCGACGTCGCCCGGCGCGTGGCGCTGGAGGGGTTCGTGGCGCTGGCGCCGGACTTCCTGTCGCCGCTTGGCGGCACACCCGCCGATGAGGACAAGGCGCGTGACATGTTCACGAAGCTCGACCCGGCGCAGACTGTCGCCAACGGCGTCGCGACCGTCGCTTTCCTGAAGGCCGACAAGGACGGCAATGGCAAGGTCGGCGCCATTGGCTTCTGCTGGGGCGGCGGCACGGCCAACATGCTGGCCGTCAAAGCGCCGGATCTCGCGGCGAGCGTCGCCTATTACGGCATGCAGCCGAAGGCCGCCGATGTGTCGAAGATCAAGGCCGCGCTGCTGCTGCACTATGCCGGCCTCGACGATCGCACCAATGCCGGCATCGACGCCTTCAAGAAGGAGCTCGATGCCGCGCATGTCGAATACACGGTCTATGTTTATGAAGGCGCCAACCATGCCTTCAACAACGATACGTCGGCCGCGCGTTATGACAAGAAGGCGGCCGATCTCGCCTGGGGCAGGACGATCGCCTTCCTGAAGGAGAAACTGGCGTAGGACGTCAGGCCGCTGGCGCCCAGACCGCCGCGTAGGCCGGCGACAGGGTGAATCCGGCTGGACGTGTCGAAACCGGAGGCGGGCGGCGCACGCCCTCCTGCAGGTACCGCAACGCCGACGTCAGCCCGTTCATCGTATAGGGCTTGGCGATGACGCCGATAGCGCCGGCGAAATGGTCGGGGATTCGCTTCGGATTGGCGGTCATGAACACCACCATCGAACGTTTCTTTTCGCCGATATAGTGGGCCACGTCGACGCCGGTCGGACCGTCGGTAAGGTGGATGTCGACAAAGGCGATGTCGGCATCCGTGGACTCGACCATGCTTTTTGCTTCCGCCGAAGACGTCGCCCAGCCGACGACGCTATGGCCGGCTTCCTCGACAAGGCTTTCCAGTTCCATCGCCAACAGCGCTTCGTCCTCGACGATCAGGACCTTGAGTGGTTCAGTCATGGGAGTGTCCTTTTTGCTGCGGTTCGTTTGGCATCGAGATCACGACCTTGGTGCCGGGGCCGGCGTCACGCCATTCGATATCGGCGTGCAACTGGCGGGCGAGCGATTTGATCAGCCGCATGCCGAACGAGGCATCGCCATTGGCTTCGGCCATGCCGACGCCATCGTCCGAGACCTCGATGTTGAAATGGCCGTCGGGCTGGCTCATCTTGATGCCGATACGGCCCGCCGTGGTCCCGTCCGGCCCTTCCTTGAAAGCATGCTTCAAGGCATTGGTGACGAGTTCATTGACCATCAGCGCGACAGGCGTCGCCTTCTCTGCCGAAATCACAATGGGTTCGAGTTCAAGGTTCGACTTGATCCCGGATCGCCCCGACGCCGTCAGAAGATCCGTCACCAGGTCCTTGGCGAAATCCGAGACGTCGAACCGGCTGACATCCTTCGACTGGTAGAGCCGGCGATGCACGGTGCTGAGTGCCTCGATGCGCTCCAGCATGGTGGTCAACGAATGCCTGATCGCTTCATCCTTTATGGTCCGGCGCTGCATGATGATGAGCGATGAGATCATCTGCAGATTGTTTTTCACCCGATGATCGACTTCGTGCAGCAAGGTGGTTTGCGCCTCAAGGGCTGCTTCCAGCTCGGCGGTGCGTTCCTTCACCGCTTTCTCGAAGCGATCCTTGTCGGCGGTGATGCGATGTTCCGAGCGCTTGCGATCCGAGACATCGAGTTGCGAGGCGAAAAAGAACTGCACCTCGCCTTTGTCGTTGGAGACAGGGCTGATGTAGAGCGCGTTCCAAAAGGTCGAACCATCCTTGCGATAATTCAGGATGTCGACGCTGACATCGGCGTTGTCCGCGATCGCCGCGCGGATTTGCTCGACAGCGGCCTTGTCGGTTTTCGGCCCCTGCAGGAAGCGGCAGTTCTTGCCCAGCACTTCCTGTCGCTCATAGCCGGTCAGCCGCAGGAAAGCGTCATTGGCAAAGACAATCGGGTTATCAGGCCGCCGAGGATCGGTGATGATCATCGACATACGGGTAGCGCGAATCGCCGCCGCGAACGGGTCGCCCTTGCCATGCTCGACATGAAGGTCATCCGTCATGTGCCAAGCGTCGGCAGGCTCCCTGGTCCGTTTCCAGTCCATGGTGTCACTCCAAGCCGTTTTCGTAGGGGACAACGGCTTAAAGGCGAAATTGGTTCAATCTTAAGCGTCTTGTCGCAGTCAGGCGAGATCGGGAACCGACTCGGCAGTTCTGCAAGCAGTTGAAGATAAAGGCTTTCCTGCGACTAGCCGCTGGGCGCAGGCTTGTGAAAGGCGACACCGGCAACCACCAGTGCGATGCCGAGGCAATCGATCAGGCTCGGAATCTGGCGCAGCACGACGATGCCGATCAGCGTTGCCGTGACCGGCAGCAGCGACAGCATCAGGGCGAAACTCGAGCGCGGCAACCGCGACATGGCAAGCTGGTCGCAGATATAGGGAATGACCGAGGAGCAGATACCGACGCCGATGGCGGCGACCAGCAGCGTCGGTGAGAAAAAGGCGGGCAGCGCATCCGCGAAGCCGATTGGCAGCACGACGACGAAGGCGACCGCCATGGCGGCGCCGAGGCCCGCAATGCCGTCGCCGGCGCCGGAACGGGCGACGCGGTGGCCGAGCACGATGTAGCCGACAAACAGCGCGCCGTTGAGGAAGGCCCAGAACAGGCCGACGGGATCATCGGACCATCTGACGTCGATGAGCATCAAGGTGCCGGCAACCGCGACGGCAAGGGCAGTCAGGTTGCGGACGCTCCTGAGGCCGACGAGCGCGACGCCGATGGTGCCGACGAATTCGATCGCCGCCACCAGCGAGATCGGCAAGCGGTCGAGCGCAAGGTAGAACGAGCAATTCATCACCGCCAGGCAGGCGCCGAAAGCCAGCAGCAGCAGGCGCGTTGCGGGATCGGCGCGAGTGAAGCTTCGCCAGGGGCGCGTCAGCGACGCGAAGATCAGCGCCGCTGTGGCGATGCGCAGCCACGCCATGCCGAAAACGCCGACATGCGGAAACAGCAGCACCGCGAAGGCCGGGCCGAGATAGTGGAAGATTGCGCTGACGCCGAACCAGACATGCGGCGGCAACCTTCCCGCCAGGGTGTCGAGCACGGGGCCGTTGATGGCAGGGCCGGCAGCTGGCGCTTGCGTCTGATCGTTCATCGGATCAGTATCGCAGGCAGTTTTTCTACTTGATATGGCGAATGGCCGAATTCTCCGGCAATTTCGCTCCCGAAAGAAAGGAGTTTTCGTTGAAGCGCCTTCGAACTGAAAATGCCGATCTCGACGCGGCGGATGTGAAAATCCTGCGCCTGCTGGAAACGGATGCGCGCACCAGCACGGCGGAGCTTGCGCGCTCGGTCGGCCTGTCGGCGCCCAGTGTCGCCGAGCGCATCAAGCGGCTGCAGGAGAATGGTGTCATCGAAGCCTATTGCGTCCGGATCAATCCCGCCGCGCTTGGCCTGACGCTGTCGGCGTGGCTGCGCATCCGGCCGGTGCCGGGACAATTGTCGATCGTCGCCGACATCATTCTCGAGCTGCCGGAGATCGCCCAATGCGACCGGGTGACCGGCGAGGATTGCTTCATCGCGCTCGCCCATGTCGGCTCGGTGGCCGAACTCGAACGGGTGATCGACCGCATCATCCCCTATGCGATGACGAATACGGCCATCATCCAGTCATCGCCGGTGGCGGCACGTTCACCGCTGGCGGCAGTCAGGCGACCGCCGTGAAACGGTACGACCCATTCGGTCGCCCGATTTTTCTGATGCCGACTCGCGGACGCTATGCGTGGCCGCGCTTCAGGCGGGCGCGCTTCAAAATGCTGCGCCAGCGGATCATGTCGAACGGGATCGGCTCGTTGTTGTTGGCGATATGGAAGATTTCATTGTCGACGTTCTTGATCGATCGCCAGAAATCATAGTCCGATATGCGCGGATCAGCGGCCAGCCTGTCCACCTCGACCTTGATGTCGGTTTTCATGCACGTCCCTCGAACCGGCTTCGCCCCGCCGCTCGTAAACAGCTCTATGCGGATGGTTTTCGACCGCTCCGCTGAGTCGTTCAACGGCTCAATTGGCTTGTTCCCGTTAAAACCTCGGTAAGGTTAATGCCGGTCCAAACCCGCTTCAAGCACCGCTGCCGGTGGATATCGGGGGCTCCGCGATTTTGAGTTCAGGGTGTGGCTTTGAAGTCAGACCCAATGCCTCGCCGTGCCGAATCCGCATGGATATCGGCTTCGCCCTACTTGCGTTTGATGCCGATCGCGCGGCCGGCGCGCTCCGGCATGGGCAGCACCGAATGGGCGGCGCGCATGGCTTCGATCCTGGCCAGCACATCGGCGGGGAAGGGCGCGACCTTCGGCCCCGCCATGTCGACATGCAGCGACAGCGTCTCGGAAGTGGCGGCGAGCCAGCCGTCGACATGGCGGATTTCCTGATAGGACCTGAGCCGCTTCGCGTCATGGTCGATGAGTTGGAAGGAGACCGTGACCTTGTGGTCGAGATGCAGTTCCTGGACGTAGCAGACATGGACCTCGGCGGTGTAGATGGTGAGACGGCGCCCCTTCACATAGTCCAGCCCCATGCCCATCGCCTCGAAAGCCTCATCCGAGCAGCGGTCGAACAGGACGTTGTAATAGGCCATGTTGAGATGGCCGTTGTAATCGATCCAGTCTTTCTCGATGTCCATGGGCCTGGAGACGAAGGGGGCGGGGATGGGCATCGAAACTTCCTTGTTCTGGTGCTGGACAGAGTGTGACTGCGGAGGCTCTTTTGTTCTGACGCAATTCCCCAGGGAATGCGCATGCGGCTTTCCCAGGAAAAGCGCTTCGCACTTTTCCCGGAATTGCTTTAGGCATCCATAGCTGCAAAACAAGCGTGGGCGCTGGTCCATTCGCGGAGGAATTCATGGCTCTGAGCGACCTCAATCCGGTCGAACGCAACGAGGAAGGCATCGCGGCGGTGCTCGGCATCCTCAAGCAACAGCTGGGCGAGCGCTTCCAGACGGGGCAGGCCATCCGCTCGCAGCACGCGCACACCACCACCTATATCCCGACGCAGGCGCCCGACGGCGTCGCTTTCCCGGAGACGACGGCCGAGGTGCAGGAGATCGTGCGCGCCTGCGCGGCGCATCGCGTGCCGGTCATCGCCTTCGGTGTCGGCTCCTCGCTGGAAGGCCACACCAACGCGCCGGGCGGCGGCATCTCGGTCGACATGTCGCGCATGAACCGTATTCTTTCGGTCAACCCGCAAGATCTCGACTGCACGGTCGAGCCTGGCGTGACACGCGAGGATCTGAACCGGCATCTGCGCGACACCGGCCTGTTCTTTCCGATCGATCCGGGCGCCAATGCCTCGCTTGGCGGCATGGCGGCGACGCGGGCTTCCGGCACCAATGCGGTGCGCTACGGCACGATGCGCGAGAACGTGCTGTCGCTGACGGCGGTCATGGCGGACGGCGAGACGGTGACGACCGGCAAGCGGGCCAAAAAGAGTTCGGCCGGCTACGATTTGACCAGGCTGCTGGTCGGCTCGGAAGGCACACTCGGCATCATCACTTCGCTGACATTGAAGCTGCAAGGCATTCCGCAGGCAATCTCGGGCGGCGTCTGTCCGTTCCCGAGCGTAGAGGCGGCCTGCAACGCCGTCATCGCGACGATCCAGATGGGTATTCCGGTGGCGCGCATCGAACTGGTCAACGGGTTGCAGATGCGGGCGATGAAGAATTATTCCAAGCTCGACTATCCCGAGAGCCCGTGCCTGTTCGTCGAGTTCCATGGCAGCGACGCCAGCGTAGCCGAGCAAGCCGAGACGTTCGGCATGATCGCCGAGGAAAATGGCGGCGGCCCGTTCCTGTGGACCAGCGTTGCCGAGGAGCGCACCAAACTGTGGAAGGCCAGGCACGATGCCTACTGGTCGTCGCTGACGCTGCGGCCGGGCGCCAAGGGCCTGTCGACCGACGTGTGCGTGCCGATCTCGCGCTTTGCCGAATGTGTCACCGAAACCGAAGCCGACATCGCCGAGATGGGCCTGATCGCGCCGATCGTCGGCCATGCCGGCGACGGCAATTTCCACGTGCTGGTGCTGATGGATGTGAACGACCCGAACGAGATCGCGCTGTCGGAAAAGTTCGTCGCGCGGCTCAATCTGCGGGCGATCGCCATGGATGGCACCTGCACCGGCGAGCACGGCATTGGCCAGGGCAAGATCGGCTTCCTGCGCCGCGAACTCGGCCACGGCGTCGACATCATGCGCACCATCAAGCAGGCGCTGGACCCGCAAAACATCATGAACCCCGGCAAGATATTGCCCGATATGGGGTAGGGCCTCACGAAAAGGCTCGTCTTGACCGCGCCACCATTCGGGCCGACGCTCCGAGGCGGCCTGAAAGAACAGGCACGTCAGCTGAGGAGGACCGTGATGGCCATTTCACGCAAGGAAGAAGCGCGCGCGCTGAGCGCCGATGAAAGGGAACTGGTGGAAAAGTCGCACCATCCGGCGGTGCAGGACCTTTCCGACGCCGACCTTTCCGGTCTGGTCAAGCTGCTGCGGGAGCGGCGCGACAAGGCGCAGACCGAAGCGCACCGCCGTCGGCGCGAGATCCGTGGCAAGGGTGCGCCGAAAGGCACTACACCTTCAAAGTCCGATGGTGGCTCGCAGGTGAAGCTGGCGGTACTGGCCATGGCCATGCGGCGGCTGAATGGCGAGGCCGAACGGCGACGCCAACTGGCGGCCCGCGTTTCCCTGGTCGGGAACGCACGCAAGGCGCTGGCCTTGAAGCAAGGTGCGGCAGCGGATGGTCCCGCGCACAATTCACGCACAGCTCACAACGGCATGCGGGCCGTGGCCAATGAGCGGGCGCCAAAGCTGGTCCGTCCGGCCGAACTCGGCCGGCAGCGCAAGGCAGCCAAGGTGGCGCAAGCCAAGCGCGACGCACGCTGAGGTCCCTGCGGACAATGGCTGTCGGCCCGCCGCTTTACCGTGCGGCGGGAATTTGGTCCTGCGCGTTCTGGACAAGGGTTTGCAGCATGGGACGGGTTGGCGCGAAGAATGTCGTGCCGGTCTGCGGTGTCGAGACGTCGAGCAGCCGGTCGTAAGCCCCCGGCGGGTCGCCGACATACATGCGCTGCAGCATTTTCTCGGTGACCCAGAGGTACCTGCTATAGCCGATGAAGTAGGTGCCGAACTCGTTCTGCCCGGGCCTGCCGAACGGCATGTTGTCGCGCAATATGTCGTATTCATTGCCGTCTGCATCCTCGATCGTGGCCAGCGACTTGTGCGATTTGCGTGGCGCGTCGTCATCATCGATCTCGATGTTGTCGATCTTGGTTCGGCCGATGATCGCCTCCTGCTCGGGCGTCGGAATGCGCGCCCAGGCCTGCATATCGTGCAGATATTTCTGGACGACGACATAGCTGCCGCCGGCAAAGTCGCCATCTTCGTCGCCCACGAGTGCCGAGGCGGGCAAGTCGAGGCCGGTCGGGTTGGCGGTGCCGTCGACGAAGCCGAGCAGGTCGCGGGCATCGAAGTAGCGGAAGCCCGTCACCTCGTCGACGACGGTCACATCGGGACCAAGCCTGTCGAGCAGGATACGCTCGAACTCGAAGCACATGTCGGGCCGTTCGGACCGGATGTGGAAGAGGAGGTCCCCCGGTGTCGAGGGCGCCGAGTGGACCGCTCCCTTGATCGGCGCGAATGGTTTCAGTTCCAGCGGCCGCCGGCCCGGGCTGAGACGGTCCCAGAGATCGCGGCCGATGCCGGAAATGCACGACAGGTGGCCGCCGAGGTCGCGGAACCCGACAGTCTTGACCAGGTCGTCAAGCTCGCCGAGCACGGAACAAACCTTGGCCAGGGCCGGCTGTTCCGCGGCGACCGTGACGACGAGGAAAATCGCCGATTGCGAAAGCGGAGCATCGACGCTCTGCGCATCGATCGGCACACGGTCCCAATTCTTGCTCGACATCCGATAATCTCCGCTTTTCCCGGATTTGTTTCAGATCGCCCGGGATGACGCAATACTGGATGAATTGCCTCTTTATCGACACGCGGATGCGGGTAGAGTGCGGCAGAATTTCAATCAACCTGTTCGGAGCTGATGCTCGCACGCCTGTTCGTGATCTTCGGTGGCTTGTTCGTTCTGGTGCTGTGCGCGGCGCTGGTGGGACCGTATTTTGTCGACTGGACCGGCTACCGCGCTCAGTTCGAGCGCGAGGCAAGCGCCGTCCTCGGCCGCAAGGTGACCGTGCAGGGCGACGCCACGGCCAGGCTGTTGCCATTCCCCTCGGTGACGTTCTCCAACGTCGCCGTCGCCGGTGGCCCCAACGGCCAGCCGGCCATGACCGTCGAGACGTTTTCGATGGATGCGGAACTGGCACCCTTCCTGCGCGGCGAGGTGCTGATCTTCGACATGCGGCTGGTGCACCCGAAGGCAACCATCGATATTGCCAATGACGGCACGGTCGACTGGGCGATACGGCCATCCTCGCCCTTCGATCTCAACCAGATCTCGATCGAGAAGCTGACGGTGACGGAGGGGCAGGTCGAACTGCGCCATGCAGCGGGCGGGCGCAGCCACGTCTTTTCCGAAATCAACTCGACCATTTCGGCCAAGTCGCTGGCCGGCCCATGGCGCATGGACGGCACGTTGCGGCTGGACGGGTTGCGCACCACTGTGGCGGCGTCGACCGGCAAGGCCGAAGGCAATGGCCAGATGCGGCTGCGGCTGAAGGCCGATCCCGATGCTTATCCGCTGGTCATCGAGACCGACGGCAATGCCGGCATCGTCAACGGCGCCGCCGTCTATTCCGGCCAGTTCAAGATTTCTGGCGCCGACAAGAACAGCGCCCAACTGCGCGGCAACGATGGCGAGCCGGTGAAGGTCAGCGCCGGCAAGCCCGATCCGGGTTTCCGGCTGAACGGCAAGTTCTCGCTCGACCACCAGAAGCTCGGCGTCGACGAATTCCGCTTCGAGACCGGGCCGCTGGACAACCCCTATACAGCCGACGGCAAGGCCTCGGTCGATCTCGGCCAGAAGCCCAGCTTCGCCATCGAGGCCAATGGCGCGCAGGTACAGTTCGACGAGGCGGTCGGCGCCCAGGCCGGGGCCGGCCTGACGCTCGAACAGCGCATTGCCGGGCTGGAGCAAGCGCTGCTCGGGCTGCCGAAGCCGACCATACCCGGCACCGTCGAGGTGAAGCTGCCGGCGGTGGTGGCCGGCGATACGACGGTCCGCGACGTCCATCTTTCCGCCGAGCCGGTCGAAGGGGGCTGGTCGGTGAAATCACTCGCCGCGACCTTGCCCGGCCGCACGACGCTGGAGGCCAATGGCATGCTGAGCGTCGAGGACCATTTCGGCTTCACCGGCTCGCTGCTGCTGGCTGTGGCGCAGCCATCCGGTTTTGCCGCCTGGCTGTCGAAGGATGTCGACGAGGCGATCCGCCGTCTGCCCGCCGCCGGCTTCAAGGCCAAGGTCGATCTCTCCGAGAAGCGCCAGGCCTTCAGCGACCTCGAACTGATCCTGGGCAAGGCGAAGTTTTCCGGACGCATCGATTCCAGCCAGCCTGACGAAGCCAGGCCATCGGTGCTGATGCGGCTTGAAGGCGGCGAGCTTGACGTCGATGGGCTGGCGGCCTTCGCCTCGATCTTCGTCAGCGACAAGGGGGCCAACCGCTTCGCCGACCGCGATCTCGATTTCCAGATCAAGGCCGGGCCGGTCAGTGCCGGCGGGTTGACCGCCGACACGGTCGACACCGCGCTCAGGCTGCGTGACGGTTTGCTTGAAGTCGACCGGTTGTCGGTCGGCGGGCTGGCGGGCGCCTCGATCAGCGCCACGGGCCGGATCAAGGATTTTCCGGCCAGCCCCACCGGCAAGCTCGACGCTTCCGTCGTCGCTGTCGACCTCAAGCCGCTGATCGACGTTGCCACGCAGCATTATCCCGACAGTGCGGTGCTGAAGGGGCTGTCGAGCCGTGCCGCCGCTTATCCGGACCTGTTCCAGGATGCCCGTGTCGACCTTGTGGCGAGCGCCGCCGACAATGGCGACGGCACGACGGGATTGGCAGTAAGCGGGCAGGGTAACGCCGGAGGCTCGGCCTTTTCGGCTTCGCTGTCGGGGAAGGGCGCGCTGGACAGACTGCTTGAGGCACCGGTGACGCTGACCTTCAACGCCAAGAACCCGGATGCCACGGCACTGCTGGCGCTTTACGGCCTGCCGGCGCTGCCGCTTGGCATGCTGGGCGAGGCACACACCGACATCCAGGCCAAAGGCACGCTTGGCGGCGGTCTCGCGACGACTTTCAGCCTTGTCGGCAACGATTTCAAGGCCGGCTTCGAAGGGACGATCGCCGACACGCCGCAAGGGCCAACCGCCAAAGGCAAGATCGACCTCGATGCCGCCGACATCGAACCCTGGCTGATGACGACAGGCATCGGCCTGCCGGGCATGGGAGCGGGCATGTCGACGTCGCTCTCGGCCCAGGGCGACTATGGCAACGGGCTGCTGGTGCTGGACAGTGTCAGCGGCGCCGTCAACGAAGCGGCGGTCTCCGGCGACGTCAATATCGACACCAAGGACGGCGTTCCGCATCTGGCCGGCGCGCTGGCGCTCGATGAGCTCGATCTCGATCCGATGGCCGTGGCGCTGTTCGGCGATTCCGCTTTCCTTGTCGACAAGAAGAACGGGGCCGACAAGAGCGCGAGCGACAAGGGCGGCGTTTGGCCGTCCTCGCCCTTCAGCCAGAAATCCAGCCTGCCGTTCACGGCCGACCTCGACCTGACGACATCAGCGCTTGCCGCCGGACCGTTCGCCACCGCCTATGACGCCGCCTTTTCGCTCAAGCTCGACAAGGAAGGCATCCGGGTTTCGGACCTCAAGGCGAAGCTTCTTGGTGGTGCGTTGACCGGCCTGTTCGAGCTGAAGAACAATGAAGGCACCGGGCTCTTCACCGGCCAGATGAAACTGGCGGGCGCCGACCTGGCGAACGTGTTGCCGGATGCCGGCGTTGGCGGCATCGGCGATTTCTCGACGACGCTGTCGACCAGCGGCAAGTCGGTCGATGCGATGATCGCCGCTCTGTCCGGCTCCGGTACCGCGACGCTGAGAAGCTTGCAGATCGCCGGCGTCAATCCCGATGCGTTCAGCGCCTTCCTGGCCAAGGCGGATGCGATCGGGCGCGACATCGACGTGGCAAAGACCGCCGGCTTCGCGCCCGGGATCGCGGCCGATGGCAGTTTCGCCGCCAAGGATGCCGACATCGCCTTCACGATTGCCGGCGGCACGCTGCGGGCGCCGCCGATCAGCCTTGAAAATCCCGCGGCGACCCTGTCCACCGACATCACGGCGGATCTCAACACCAGCACGGTCTCCGCCAAGGGCGCGATCACCTATCGGCCAGGCGACGAGGCACTGGTCGGTTCGGAGCCGGTCGTCAATTTCACCGCCGAAGGGCCTTTCGGCGCCGTCACGCGGCGGTTCGACAGCGAGCCGCTGGCGCAGTTCCTGACCCAGCGCGCGCTGGAAAGAGAGCAGCAGCGCGTCGAGGCGATGCAGGCGGCGCTGCTCGAAAAGCAGAGGCTGCGGCGCGAGGTGCGCTACTACGCGGCGCTGCAGGACGCGCGCGACAAGGCCGCCGAAGAGTTGCGCCGGCAGGAGGAAGCGGCGCGGCTGAAAGCCGAGGCGGACGCCAAGGCGAAAGCGGAGGCTGACGCCCAGGCCCAGGCTGAAGCGGAGGCGAAGGCGAAGGCCGACGAAGAGGCGAAAGCCCAGGCCGATGCCGACGCCAAGGCAAAGGCCGCGGCCGAGCAGCAAGCCGCCGACGAAGCCGCCAAGGCACAGGCCGAACAGGAGCGGCAGAAGGCGGAAGAAGCGCTGCGCGTTGCTTCGCGGGAAAAGGCCAGGCTCGAGGCCGAACGCAAGGCCGCGGAACAGGCACCCAAGGTCGAGCGTGCGCCGCTGCCTGAGGCCAACGACAATCCACCGCCGGCCAAGCCGAAGTCCAATCCGTTCACGATCGACAATCTGCTGAAGTCGTTGCAGTAGGGCAGTAGGACAGGCCTTCCCAGTTGCTCTCCCGAAGGGCGATCGTCTCAGGGAACGAACAACTCGGCACCGTCGGCAACGTAGCGGGCGTGGCGGAAATCGCGGATGGCGGCGAGCTTGCCGTCCTGCCAGGCCAGCAGGATGAAATAGGCGGGTCGCGCCATTGGGTTGCCAGGATCGCGGACAAGGATTGCCGGCCTGTTTTCGACGAAGCCCGGCACAAGACGCCAATCCTGCACCCGGGAATAGTTGTTGAAGTAGGTGCCGACGTCCTTGCGGCCGTTGAGCCGTGTCCTGGCCACCAGTTCCAACCGCACCTCTTGCGCCAGCATGTCGCGCACCGCGTCGAAATCACGGGCATTGAAGCGGTCGATGTAAGCATCGAGCAGCAGTCGTTCAGTGGCGCCCAGCCTGGGAAGAGGGCGGTCGTCCGGTTCGTCGGCGATCCGGCGCAGCCGGTCGCGGCCGCGATGCAGTGCCGCCTTGGTTGCAGGAATGCTGGTGTCGAGCATCGCGCTGATCTCCTGCAGGGAATAGCCCAGGACGTCCATCATGACGACGCTGCTTCGCTGTGCGACGGGAAGACGCATGAAGGTATGCAGCCCGGCGGCCGCGGCCTGACGATCGATGGTGGGGTTTACCGGGTCGACGATCATGTCGGGGTCCTCATCGGCGGTGGTCTTTTCGCGGGAGCGCCGGCGCAGGAAATCGAGCGCCGTATTGTGCGCGATGCGAAACAGCCAGCCTTCCGGATTGGCGATCGGGCCGGCGTTGGGCAACGCCTCGAATGCCTTGGCCAGCGCCTCCTGCAGCACGTCCTCGCCGTCGATGACCGAGCCCGTCATGCGGGCACAATAGCGGTGCAGCTTGGGGCGCAATTCCCCAGACAGGCGCTCAAAGAGCCGATGCTGCTCGCCGGGAATGGGAATGTTCATAAGCCTCCCGTTCGATGACGCCGTCTGCCCCTGTCACTCATCCAGCATCCGATAGCTGCCCACCACGGTCATCTCGTCGCGTTGCGGACGTTCGCTGCAGCGATCCCTGATGCCGTTTTGAAAAGCCTCGAATGCGGCCAATCCGGTGATGATCTCGGCATGGGCATCGGTTTCCGTCTCGACCAGATGGACGAAAGTCCCGTCGCCGGATCGCAAGGTCATGTAGCGAACGCCGTCCGGCGATTTGTCATGCAATTCCTGGAAGACCGCCTTGATCAGCCGCTCATTCTCGTCGGCTCGTTCGGGTTTGGTCTTGTAGCGTATCAGATGACGTTTCATCGCTGGGCTTCCTTTCGATTGCGTCTCTCCCTTTGAGGCCTTCATCCCCTGGACGTTGCGGCGAGGTCAAAGGATTCGGGCGCCGCAAAAAATCACCATGCCATCCGGCGCAAGACGCCTGCGCGTCACTCGCGACCCTGGTCGAGCAGGCGCCGCAGCATGGGTTCGATGCGAGAAAGCTCGTCGAGATGCGCCGCCGACAGTTCAGCCAGGCAATCGTCGGCGCGCTCGGTCAGCCGCAGCAGTACACGGCGGTGGTCATCCTTGTCCTGATCCCGTGTGACCAGGCCCGCCTCGCTGAGGCGATTGACCAGTTCGACGGCACTGTGGTGGCGGATGCGCAGGCGTTCCGCCAGGTCGCCAACCGTCACCGGTCCGCCGCCCGGAAATCCCTTGATCGCCAGCAGGGCCTGGTGCTGGCGCGGCGTCAGGCCGGCGTCTTCCGCCTGCACCTGGCTGAATTCGAGGAAGCGGCGGATCAGGTAGCGGAACTCGGACAGCCGCTGGTAGTCGGACTGTTTGATGGCGGGGCGAGATTTTCCGGGCTGCGTCATTCCAGACATTTGTTCCATTCCGGCAAAAGGCTCAAACGGTTTTGGTGCAGACCGGCTTGAATTTATATCGTATTACGATACATGGCGAGCCGACAAAGCCGGCTGGCATCTTCGCCCGTGCCACATATCCGAGATCCGGCCGCCGCCAGAAAGCCAGCCATGAAGCCCCATCATTCCGAAAACGGTCACTTGCGCGATTTCACCACCGACGCGCGGGTCTTGACCATTGCCACCATAGCCGTGGTGGTCGCCACGGCGGGGTTGTTCGCCGGCATCGTGCTTTTGAAACTGATCCGGCTCGCCACCAACATCGCCTATTTCGGCCAGTTCACGCTCGACGACCTGAAATTGCAGGACACGCCGCTCGGTTACGCCGCGGTGGTGGTGCCGGTGATAGGCGCACTGATCATCGGCCTGATGGCACGCTATGGCAGCGAGAAGATCCGTGGCCACGGCATTCCCGAGGCCATCGAGGCGATCCTACTCGGGCGCTCGAAGCTCGATGCCAAGGTTGCGATCCTGAAGCCGCTGTCATCGGCGATTTCGATCGGCTCGGGCGGACCCTTCGGCGCCGAGGGCCCGATCATCATGACCGGCGGCGCGATCGGCTCGCTGATCGCGCAGATGCTGCCGGTCACCGACAATGAGCGCAAGACGCTGCTGGTGGCGGGAGCGGCGGCGGGCATGACCACGGTGTTCGGCACGCCGATCGCCGCGATCATGCTGGCGGTGGAACTGCTTCTGTTCGAATGGACGCCGCGCAGCTTCATTCCGGTGGCGGTGGCGGCCATCGTGGCCGAGGTCGAGCGCACCGTGCTGCATTTGCCCGGGCCGATCTTTCCGTTCCAGGGCGGCATGGCGGTGTCGTTCACCGGGCTCGGCGGCTGGGTTCTGGTCGGCATCTGCGCCGGCCTGTTGTCGGGACTGCTCACCCAGATGGTCTATGCCTGCGAGGACGCCTTCCAGAAATTGCCGATCCACTGGATGTGGTGGCCGATGATCGGCGGCCTGGTGGTCGGCATCGGCGGCTTGATCGAACCACGGGCACTCGGTGTCGGCTACGACAACATCGCCGACATGCTGGATGGACGCACGATCGCCACCGCGGCGCTTCTCCTGCTCGTGGTCAAGGCGATCATCTGGTCGGTGGCGCTCGGCTCGGGAACATCCGGCGGCGTGCTGGCGCCACTGCTGATCATGGGTGGCGCGATGGGCGCGGTGCTTGCCGGGATACTGCCCGCGGCGGATCCGGGATTCTGGGCGCTGTTGGCCATGGCGGCCACGATGGGTGGCACGATGCGCGCGCCGCTGACGGCTACTTTCTTCGCCGTCGAGTTGACCGGCAACACGCATGTGCTGGTGCCGCTGATCGCGGCCTGTGCGGCGGCGCATGCCGTGACGGTGCTCCTGATGAAGCGTTCGATCCTGACCGAGAAGATCGCCAGGCGAGGGAACCACCTCGTGCGCGAATATCGTGTCGATCCGTTCGCGCTGACCAGGGTGCGCGAGGTGATGACGTCGCAGGTCGAGAGCGTGCCGGCGACGATGACGCTGCATGGCGCGGCGGCCTTCCTGACCGCGCCTGAGACACGCCATCCGAGTTTTCCCGTGATCGATGACAACGGGCAGGTGCTCGGTCTCATCGATCCGCCGGCGATCCTGCGCTGGCGCCGTGCCGGCACGCACAGGACCACGACGCTCGGCGAGTTGCTCGCCGGAACCAAGGTAACGCTCGCTTTTCCCGACGAATATCTGGAAGGTCTGTCTGACAAGCTGTTGATGGCCAACGTGTCGCATCTGCCGGTCGTCTCGCGCGAGGACGCAAAGCTGGTTGGCTATGTCGGCTGGAAGGATCTGATGCGCGTGCGCTCCAGAAAACAGGCCGAGGAGCGTGATCGTTCAACCTTGCTTGGCTTCGGCACCAGGCGCGGGAAAAAGACGGACCCGGTCGAGAGCGCCTAGATCGGTCCGCGCTTCACCCACTGCAGTACGTACAGCCTCAGCGCCGAGGACAGGTTGGTGTCACGGGGCCGGGTCTCGTCGACTTCGGCCACGAGTGCTGCGAGCGTCAGCTTTCTCTGCGCCGCGATCGCGACGAGATCGTCGTAGAAGGGTTTTTCGAGGGAATAGCTGGTGCGATGGCCGCGAATGGTCACGGAGCGCTTTTCGACGACGCTCACGGCCGAACGCTCATTGCTCGTCCTTGCCGAACGGCTCGAGGCGATGGCCTTCGACAAATTTTTCGGCCTTGTCGGCGACCTGCCGTTCGCGTTGCTTGTCCGCCTTGGAACGGCCGTGCAGGATCCGGTTCTGTTCGGCGACGCGCAGCTTCTCGTCCCGCGCCCTCTGCTTGCGAGCCTGGCGGAGATTGACGATGTCGGCCATGGCGAGAGCCCGGGAGCCTATTTCTTGCGGAAGGCGTCGAGCGAAACCACTTCGGCGCCCTTGGTGCCGGCTTCAGCCGCGGCGGGCTTCTTCTCCGCTTCGGCGGCGGCCTTCTTCTCGGCCTTCGGCTTCTTCTCGGAGACGATGGTCAGCGGCTCGGGCGCGGGCGCGGCTGGTTCCTCATCGGGCTGGGCGTCGGTCTTAACGTCGAACTCGAGTTCGAAATTGACCGAGGGATCATAGAAGCCGCGCACGGCCGAGAATGGGATTTCCAGTTTCTCCGGCACGTCGGAGAAGGACAAGCCGACCTCGAAGCCGGTGTCCGTCACCTTCAGGTCCCAATACTGGAACTGGATGACGATGGTCATCTGCTCGGGATAGCGCTCACGCAACCGCGACGACACGCGCACGCCGGGCGCACCGGTCAGGAAGGTAATGAAGAAGTGGTGGTTGCCGGGAAGGCCGGTGCGTGCGACCTCGGCCAGGACCTTGCGCATGACGCCGCGCAACGCCTCCTGGGCCAGAATGTCGTAGCGGATGTGGTCGTCGGCCATGTGGTGGTCGGGTTCCGTTGAATCGTCCGCATAGCTGTAATCAAGCTTGAGCGCGGCGTAAACCGCATATAGATCACCGCCGCGTCGAAGCGAGGACTATTGCCAACGATTTGATCGGCAAGCCGGCTTCATGGCAACCGCAAATGTTATGCGTTAGCCAGCGTGGCGTGCTTTTTCGCGCTGGCCGCCGTGGGCCGCTTGCCGAAAGCGCGCAGGAAGGTGCGCACGCCGTTTGTCGCCGATTGCACCACCTCGTCCTCGCGCGGTGTGCCGCCGAGCATGAAGGTGGTCTGCAGTTCGGCATTGACGAGGCCGAGGAACTGGCGCGCCGCGACGTCGGGATCATCGATTACGAGATGGCCGCCATAGGCGAGGCGGGCGAGGCGGGCGGCGATTGCCGGCCATGTCCTGCCCGGGCCTTGCTCGCGCCATTCGGCAAACAATTCGGGATAGCGCTCACCTTCGGTCTGGATCAGCTTGCGCAGGAATTTTCCGTCGCGGTTGCAGATGCAGTTCTGGTTCAGGCGCACGGCAAAGCCGATCAGATCGGCTTCGAGGTCCCCTGGCTGGTCGGGAAAGGTGGCTATGGTGGCGAAGATGCCCACATTGCAGCGCTCGGTGAGGTCGCGCACAACGGCCATGAAGAGCTTTTCCTTGTCGCCGTGGTGGTTGTAGACGGTTTGGCGCGAGACGCCCGCCTCGGCGGCGATCAGGTCGATGTTGGCGCCGGCGAAGCCCTCGCGGCAGAACACGCTGGCGGCGGCGTCGACAATCGATACGCGCTTGGCCTCGTGGCCGCGTGGCGGGAAAGTGTCAGGAGAAACGCCCGGTCTCATGAAATTCTATATAGAGGTGATTGACGATTTGGACAAGAGTGTCTAAATTTCTGGACAGGATGCAAAGAGATTTCGCATCGAGGAGACGAATAGAATTCGCTCCCGGCGAGTCGGAATCTCGCGGTATGGACCGTCCTAGGGTTAGACGTCGCCTGGCGGCGGCAGCCAGATTCGAAAGAAGCCAATATCATGAGTCCCAAATTCCTCCGCATCGCGGTCGTGCTCGGCCTGTTGTCCGCCATCGGCCCGTTCGCGATCGACATGTATCTTCCCGCTCTGCCGTCGATCGGCGCGGATCTGCACGCCGGCACGGCCGCCGTGCAGATGAGCCTGCTGATCTTCTTTCTGTCGATGGGTTTCGGCCAGATCGTCGTCGGGCCGATCTCCGACATGGTCGGCCGCAAGCTGCCGCTCTATGGCGGCCTTGCACTGTTCATGGTCGGCGGCATCGGTTCGGCAATGGCGCCGACGATCGAGTGGCTGATCGCCTTCCGCTTCCTGCAAGGCCTTGGCGCCAGCGCCGGCATGGCCGTGCCGCGCGCGATCGTGCGCGACCTGCACACAGGCAATGAGGCGGCCAAGCTGATGTCCTTGCTGATGCTGGTGTTTTCGGTGTCGCCGATCCTGGCGCCGCTGACCGGCAGCCAGATCATCGAGAATTTCGGCTGGCGTGCCGTGTTCTGGACGGTGACCGGCGCGGCGGCCCTTGCCACCATCCTGCTCGCGACCTCGCTCAAGGAGACGCGGCCTGCGGAAGAACGCGTCGGTTCTTCCTTCGGAACCGCGCTTGCCGGCTACCGCTTCCTGATGGGGGACCGCAATTTCCTTGGCCTCGTGGCGATCGCCGGCTTCGGCATTGCGAGCTTCTTCGTCTATCTGTCGAGCTCGTCCTTCATCCTGATCGACCATTACGGGCTGTCGCCTTCGGTCTACAGCGTGTTCTTCTCGATCAATGCGGTCGCCTTCATCGGCATGTCGCAATTGACGGGAGTGCTGGCCGAGCGTTTCGGGCTGCGGCGCGTGGTGCGCGTCGCGGTGACCGGCTATGCCTCGACGATGGTGGTGCTGTTCGCGGTGATGGCGGCGGGTATCGACCGGCTCGATGTGATGGCGGCCCTGCTGTTCGTCGGCTACGGCTTCCTCGGCCTGGTTATCCCGACCACCTCGGTGCTGGCCATGGAAGAACATGGCGAGATCGCCGGCACGGCTTCGGCCTTGATGGGCACGCTGCACTTCGCCATCGGCGCGCTCGCCATGGGCGTCGCCGGGGTGTTCTTCGACGGCACGCCGCTGCCGATGGTCGCCGGCATCACGCTCTGCGCGGTGATTTCGTTCACGCTGGCCAAGGTCACGCTTGGCCGCTCGCACGAGGCGGTCGAGGCGCCGGCGGAATAAGCAAACCAAACGCATGAAAAAGGCCGGGTTCATCCCGGCCTTTTTCATGCCCACGGGGCCTTATGCCCGAAGGCCGGCCTCGCCGATGATGAAGCGGACGCGCTCCTCCACCGGCACGAGCGGCAGGGGCACAAGTTCGTACCCCAGTTCGGCATAGACGCCAGCCACCGAGTCATGGGTGCGCCTGGCTTCGTCGAGCGTCTGTTTGCGCTCTTTGTCCTGCGTAAAGATCTCCGGCCAGGGCGGCGCGATGAAGACACGGCGCGCATAGCGGAATTTCCGCGCCGCGCTGACGGCGTGATCCGGCACCGGCAGGCCGCAGAGCCTGAGGTAGCCGATCGTGTCCGGCACGCCGCGATCGAAGAAGACCGGACCGGATTCGGCATGCGCGGCATGCCAGGAGCGCAACTCCCAGGAAAGCATCAGTTCGGCGAAGAGCGTTCGATCCCGCCCGGGAAGGGCAGGGCCGCCGATCGCCACCTGATCGCGGATGATGCCGCGTCCGGCCTCCGGCGCTGTCGGAAAGCCTGCTTGTTTCAGCGCCTCGATCAAGGTGGTCTTGCCGGAGCCCGGGCCGCCGGTCAGCACGAAGAATCGATCGGAATCGTTTTGCAATGTCCTATCCATGGAGAAGGGGGCGCACGCATGGCTGCCGAAGGCATGCGAAGGGGCTGCCAGCGGAAGCACCATTTTGCGTGACGCAAATTGAAGGGAGGGAGAAGTGGAGGTTTCTGTTGCCAGGTACCTCCGAACCCCGCCTAGAAGTGCGAACCCCTAGGGCTTGATTTGAAGCGTTCGCACTGCATTAAGCAGCGAGACGAGCTTCCGCATAGTTGTCGTTGGCAACTATAAGTTTAGCCCGATGACGGTGGTACAATGCCGGGCAAAAGTACGATCTTTACACCTTCGTCGATCCTATTTCGCCCCCAGCAAAAACCGCTCTGTCTTCAACAGCGGCTTTTGGTGGAGGCGCCGGGTACCGCCCCCGGGTCCGAACGGCTTATTTCATCGCCCATTTATCGCCATAGTCGGTCAAGCCGACAAAACGAATATAGGGGGCGTTTGACTGAAATGAAAGGCCGCAATGGACCTTTGTCCCTGTGTCAAATTGCGACGGCAAGGGTTGACTTGGGAGCGGTCTCAACCGAAGCTTTGCGGGCGGTGAGGGATTATCGACCTAGCGCACGGATTGCGAAGCGCGCCACAGCCCTCATCGATCGGATCCGTGGCGCCGACGAGGGGAAATTTAATGGCCGACTATCTTGCAGACGTGAAGAAGTACGACGCGGGCGCCAGCGCCGACGTTGTCGAAAAGATCGTCAAGCATCTGGGCATTGCGCTCAGGAACCGCGATTCCTCGCTGGTGTCCTGCACGGACCCGAAGGAGCTTGAACGCGTCAAGGAGAGCTGGGTCGCCAAGAAGCTCGGCATCAGCGACGGCGCGAAAGCCGACGCCTCGATCGAAAAGACCTGCAAGGCCATGCACGCCGACAACACCAAGAGCCGGGTGACTTTCTACTATCTGGTGGCCAAGGATCTGGGCAAGCTCGGCTCGCTGTGACGCTCGCGCATCAGTTTGCGAAGGCTGGTACACCGCAGAATAGCCGCTCCAGCCTTGTTTTCACTTTATCGCGCGTCAGCGCTGCCCCTCATCTGGCTGCCGCCATCTTCTCCCCGTGAACGGGGAGAAGGACGCTGTTGTCGCCATTTTTGCCAATCGCCAACGTTGCAGAAATGGCGCGGCGAAGCGGCCCAGCTTCTTTCTCCCCGTCACTATACGGGGAGAAATGCCCGGCAGCGCAATGAGGGGCGGCGCAAACGTTTGGAAGAGTGGTTCGCAATCGCTACTTACGCCGTTTTGCTGTGTTCGGCCGCCGGTCTGGCCGCTATAATGCCCAAACACTCGAATCGAGCCGGAACCGATGCGCCAGTATCTCGACCTCTTGCAGCATGTGCTGGAAAACGGTGCCGATCGCGGCGACCGCACCGGCACCGGCACACGCTCCGTCTTCGGCTACCAGATGCGTTTCGATCTGGCGCGCGGCTTTCCCGTCACCACGACAAAGAAGCTGCATCTGAAGTCGATCATCCATGAACTGTTGTGGTTCCTGGCCGGCGACACCAACATCAAGTACCTGACCGACCAAGGCGTCACGATCTGGGACGAATGGGCCGACGAGAACGGCGACCTTGGCCCCGTCTATGGCAAGCAATGGCGTTCCTGGCCGGATGGCCATGGCGGCTCAATCGACCAGATCGCGGGCCTTCTCAAGGAGATACGCCGCAATCCTCAATCGCGGCGATTGATTGTCTCTGCATGGAACCCCGCCGAGGTGGAAGCCATGGCACTGCCGCCGTGCCACTGCCTGTTCCAGTTCTATGTCTCCGAGGGCCGGCTTTCCTGCCAGCTCTACCAGCGCTCCGCCGACATCTTCCTCGGCGTGCCGTTCAACATCGCGTCCTACGCGCTGCTGACGCTGATGGTGGCGCAGGTGACCGGGCTGAAGCCGGGCGACTTTGTCCACACGCTGGGTGATGCGCATCTCTACTCGAACCATTTCGAACAGGCGCGCGAACAATTACGGCGCACGCCGAGGGCGCTGCCGACCATGTGGATCAACCCCGAGGTGAAGGACCTGTTCGCCTTCCGTTTCGAGGATTTCCGGCTGGAGAACTATGTCGCCGACGCCTCGATCAAGGCGCCCATCGCGGTCTGAAGTGTGCTGATATTCAGGGATCGAAGATTTCGATGCGGCAGACCGTGCCGTCGTCACTGCCCTGTCGCGGCGTGACCACGCGCGAGGCCCAGAGGGTGCGGACGACGCCGATGAACACCAGGCCGGCGTCGGTCGCCGGCGGTGCCTCGATCGCGACCTCGCTCGGCCGGATCCCGTTTTCCCGAACCGTCTCTGGCCGCAAGCGGTTCAGTCGATGCCGACCATCACATCCGAGGCCTTGACCACGGCATAGGCCTGCTTGCCCTTTTCGAGCTTGAGGTCGGCAACGGCTTCATTGGTGATCGAGGCGGTGACGATGGCGCCGCCGCCAATGTCGATCCTGACATGCGAGGTGGTGGCTCCCTTGACGATCTCGGTGATCGTCCCCTTGAGGACGTTGCGGGCGCTGACCTTCATCGGGCTCTCCTTTGCTTTCATGCATGTCGTTCGCTCAAAACCGAGGTCGCTTTTGGGCGACATGCATCAGGTTTCCTGCTCGTCCTACCAGAACAATCGACGCCGCACAGGCGTTTTCGCGAGGTGCCGGGCCTTCCCTTGTTATATTCATGCGGATATATCGGATGGCAGGCCGTGAGCCGCACGGATTTCAAACCAGGGAGAGTTTTCGATGACGCGCAAAGGTTTCGGGTTGAGGGCGATCGCCATAGGCGGTTTTGCGGCGACGCTGATGGCGGCGATGCCGGCCGCCCATGCGGAAGACAAGGTCGTGGTGTTCGCTGCGGCCAGCCTCAAGGATGCGCTCGATGCGGTGAACAAGGCCTGCGAGGCTGATGTCGGCGAGGCCGCGACCGTCTCCTATGCCGCGAGTTCGGCACTGGCCAAGCAGATCGAGGGCGGGGCACCGGCCGACGTCTTCATCTCGGCCGATCTCGACTGGATGAAATATCTCTCCGACAAGAAGCTGACCAAGCCGGACACCGAGGTGAAGCTGCTCGGCAACGAGATCGTGCTGGTGGCGCCGAAGGATTCGACGGTCGATGCCAGGATCGAGAAGGGTTTTGACCTCGCCAAGCTGGTCGGCGACGGGAAGCTCGCCATGGGCGATTTCAAGGCGGTGCCGGCCGGCAAGTATGGCAAGGCGGCACTGGAATCGCTCGGCGTCTGGTCCTCGGTCGAAGGCAAGGTGGCGCAGGCCGAGAATGTGCGCGCGGCACTCAAGCTGGTTTCAACGGGCGAGGCCGCTCTCGGCATCGTCTACGCCACTGACGCGCACGCGGAAAAGGGCGTCAAGGTGGTCGGCACATTCCCGGAGGATTCGCATCCGCCGATCATCTATCCGGTTGCCCAGACCGCCGATTCAAAGGACAAGGATACGCCGGCTTTCCTGAAATGCCTGCAGTCCGCCAAGGCCGGCGCGCTTTTCAAGGAACAGGGCTTCACCGTGCTCACGCCGAGCAACTGAGACGGGTCTGACATCGCAATATGAACTGGCTGCTGGACCTCACTCCCGACGAATGGAATGCGGTCCGGCTGTCCGTCAAGGTGGCGACTGTGGCGATGCTCGCCAGCCTGCCGCCCGGCATATTGATCGCGCTGCTGCTGGCCCGAGGACAATTCTGGGGCAAGACGCTGCTCAACGGCGTTGTTCACCTGCCGTTGATCCTGCCGCCCGTGGTGACCGGCTATCTCCTGCTTTTGACTTTCGGCAAGCGCGGCCCGGCCGGTGCCTTCCTGGCCGAGCATTTCGGCATTGTCTTCTCTTTTCGCTGGACCGGTGCGGCACTTGCCTGCGGCGTCATGGGCTTTCCGCTGATGGTGCGGGCGATCCGGCTGTCGATCGAGGCGGTGGACCGCAAGATGGAGGCGGCGGCGGGCACGCTTGGCGCCAATCCCTTGTGGGTGTTTGGCACCATCACGCTACCACTGATCCTGCCAGGGCTGATCGCCGGTTCCATCCTGGCCTTTGCCAAGGCGATGGGGGAATTCGGCGCGACCATCACCTTCGTCTCCAACATCCCTGGCGAGACGCAGACGTTGCCGTCCGCGATCTACACTTTCACGCAGGTGCCGGGCGGCGATGAGGGCGCATTGCGGCTGACATTGATCTCGATCGTCATCTCGATGGCGGCACTGGTCGCCTCGGAGGTGCTGGCGCGGCGCGTCGGGCGACGGATGGACATCGAATGAGCGTCATCGTCGACATCAGCCACCGGCTGGGCGATTTCGCCATCGAGGCCCGTTTCGAGAGCTCAGGGCGGCTCACAGCGCTGTTCGGCCCATCCGGTTCGGGCAAGACCACGCTCATCAACATGATCGCCGGGCTGATCCGGCCCGACAAGGGCCGCATCGAGGTCGACGGCCGCGTGCTGGTCGACACAGGTGCCGGCATTTTCGTGCCGAAGCACAAGCGCCGCATCGGCATGGTGTTTCAGGATGCGCGCCTGTTCCCGCACATGAGCGTGGCCGGCAATCTGCGTTATGGCCGCTGGTTCACGCCGGCAAAGGAGCGCTATGCCGACATGGATGGCGTTGTCGACCTGCTCGGCATCGGCCCGCTGCTCGGGCGGCGCCCGGCAAAGCTGTCGGGCGGCGAGAAGCAGCGTGTGGCGATCGGCCGGGCGCTGCTGGCCAGCCCCGGATTGCTGCTGATGGACGAGCCGCTGGCCTCGCTCGACGAGGCGCGCAAGGCCGAGATCCTGCCCTATATCGAGCGGCTGCGCGACGAGACGAAAATCCCGATCGTCTATGTCAGCCATTCGGTCGCCGAGGTGGCGCGGCTGGCCAGCGACGTGGTGATGCTGGCGCAAGGCAAGGTCGTCGCCAGCGGCCCGACCGAGGCCGTCATGCAAAGGCTCGACCTGTTGCCGGCTGAAGAGCGCGGCGAGGGTGGCGCCGTGCTGGACACGAAGGTGCTGCGTCACGACGAGGTGTTCGGCATGACCGTGCTCGGCTCGGCCGCCGGTGAAATCCGCGTGCCGCGCCTTGCGACGATGACAGGGGCTCGCGTGCGTGTCCGCATTCGTGCCCGCGATGTGATGATCGCGACCGAGAAACCGACAGGCCTCAGCGCGCTCAACATCCTGCCCGGCACGATTGTGGCGATCAGTCCGGGCGAGGGACCGACGGTCGAAGTCGGCATCGATTGCCATGGCGCGACCGTGCTGGCCCGCATCACCGAACAGTCGCGGCAGGCGCTGAAACTGCGGCTTGGCGGCAAGGTTTTCGCGGTGGTCAAGACAGTGAGCTTCGACCAGGCGAATACGGGGGCAGGCCTGCCCGCCGAGGCGGATGGATGAGTGCGCTATGTCTTTTTGGAATAGCGGTATCGGCGAAGACCTTCTACTATGGGGACCGGGCGTGAGCGAGGAGGAGCAAAAATGCCATCGCTGAGCTTGCGGATAAATCTCGATCCTGACGGGCGGATCGGTCCGGGCAAGATCGAGCTTCTGGAGCATATCGCCACCTTCGGCTCGATCTCGGCCGCCGCGCGCGGCATGGAGATGTCCTACAAGCACGCCTGGGACCTGGTCGAGGACATGAACCGGGTGTTCGGCAAGCCGCTGGTTGCGGCGCAGACCGGCGGCCGCAAGGGCGGCGGCGCGCAGCTGACGGCCATCGGCCTGGCGGTGGTCAGCCGGTTCCGCGCCATCGAGCGCGCGGCGACCGCCGCGGCGGCGGCTCACATGGATGCACTGCAGGCGGAGATCGACGCGGGGTGAGAGAATAGTCAGTAGTCAGTAGGGGATGATGCCGGCTTCACTACTCACTACTCACTACTCACTACTCCTGCTTGCGCAGCAGGTAGGTGTCCATGATCCAGCCCTTTTTCCGGCGGGCCTCCTCGCGGACCTTTTCAATTTCGGCACCGACATCGCCCAGGCGGCCCGAGACAAGAATCTCGTCCGGCGTGCCGAGATAGGCGCCCCAGTGAATGATGAGATCATGGTCGGCCAGCGTGTTGAAGGCGCATTTGCCGTCCAGCATGACGACGGTGCTGCCGGCATTTTCCGCAAGGCCTTCCTCGGTCAGCCGTCGGCCGGTGGTGACCAGAATGGAATCGCCGATGCGGTTCAGAGCTGTTTTATGACTGGCGGCAAGTGCCTGGATGGCGGTGATGCCGGGGATGACCTCCAGCTCGAAGGCGACATTCTCTCTCAGGCGCACCCGCTCGAGAATACGCAACGCGCTGTCGTAGAGCGAGGGATCGCCCCAGATCAGGAACGCGCCGCATCCGTCCTCGGCAATCTCGTCGCGGATCAGGGCTTCGTAGAGGACGGCGATGGCTTCGTGCCAGTCGTCGACGGTCGAACGGTAGGAGGATGTCGGTTCAGCGCGCACCGGCACGTCGAACTCGACCCGGCGTGATTTCGGGTTGGTGACGAAGCGGTCGCAGATCTCGCGCCGCAGGTCGGCGAGGTCGTTCTTTTTCGCGCCCTTGTCGGGGATGAACAGCACGTCGGCGCGGTTCAGGCCTGATATGGCCTGCACGGTCATGTGGTCGGGATTGCCGGCGCCGATGCCGATGACGAGAAGCTTGCGCATGGGCGAACTCCTGCCCGATCGCAACCCGCGTGTCCAGACCGCGTGTCCAGACCGCCACTGCGTGTCCATGCGAGCGGAAGGGCTTTGAAACGCCGCATTGAAACGGCTAGGGTCATCGGGCATTCTTGCCGAGGGGGCTTCGATGTTGCGATGTGTTCTGACTGCGGCGCTGGCGCTTTCCGCCGCGCCTGCCTTGGCCAACGATTCTGTTGCCGAACTCGGCACAGGCGGCCTGATCCTGTCGCGCAGCGACGCGGTCGCGATGCAAAGCGAGGACCTCTTCATCTCGCCCGAAAAGGTGACGGTCGACTACGTCTTCCACAACAACACCGATAGGGATGTCGATTCGATCGTCGCCTTCCCGATGCCGGACATTTCGGGCGATCCCGAAGAGATGCCGGCAATCCCTGAAAACCAGAGCGACAATTTCCTCGGCTTCGAGGTGACGATCGACGGTGTCGCGGCAAAGCCGCAACTCGAGCAGAAGGTGTTCGCGCTCGGCATCGACATCAGCGCCGACCTGAAGGCGCAGAATGTGCCGTTCAACCCGTTCGGCGACGCGGCCAAGGCGGCACTGGCGAAGTTGCCGAAGGCGGTGGCCGACGACTGGGTCGATCGCGGCATCATCATCGAGGATCCGGAAGGCGACAGCGACCCAGGCACCAACCCGTCCTACGCACCTTTCTGGCAATTGCGCTCGACCTATTGGTGGCGCTCGACCTTTCCGGCCAACAAGGACGTCCGTGTCTCGCACCGCTACAAGCCCAGCGTCGGCGGCACGTCATCGGTCAGCTTCTTCAGTGGCGGCTATTTCCAGGGCGCATACGCCGCCTACAAGACCCGCTACTGCATGGACGACACGTTCGAGAACGCGGTGCGCAAGGCGGCGAAGGACAGTCCGGACGGTTACCCGAAATACTACGAAAGCCGCATCGCCTATATCCTGACCACGGGCGGCAACTGGGCGGCGGGCACCATCGGCAAGTTCAAGCTGACCATCGACAAGGGCAATGCGAAAGCCCTGGTCTCGTTCTGCGGCGACAACGTAAAAAAGGTCGGGCCGACGACCTTCCAGATGACGGCGGACGATTTCTACCCGGAGCACGACATTGACATCCTGCTGCTCGAACCGTCGAACAGCAATGGCGGGGACGCGAACTGATGCATGTCGCCATCTATGTCGCCATTGCCGAGAACGGCGTGATCGGGCGGGACGGCGGGTTGCCCTGGCGGCTCTCCACCGATCTCAAGCGTTTCAAGGCCGACACGATGGGTAAGCCCATCATCATGGGCCGCAAGACCTATGAAGGCATTGGCCGTCCGCTGCCGGGCAGGCTGAACATCGTGGTCACGCGCGACAAGACCTGGCGGGCCGAGGGCATCGAGGTGGCGCACACGCTGGAAGCCGCCATTCAGCTGGCAACCGTGCGCGGACGCTGCATGGCTGGCGTGGACGAGGTCTGTGTCATCGGCGGCGGGGAGATCTATGCCCAGGCGCTGCCGCTGGCCGACCGGCTGCACGTCACCCATGTGCTGGCCACCGTCGATGGCGATGCGCATTTTCCGCCGATCGACCCCGAGATATGGCGCATGGTCAGTGCGCGGGAGGTTCCGGCTGGAGAAAAGGACAGCCACGCAACGCGCTATTCGGTTTACGAGCGCCGCCGCCAGATACTTTGATAGACAAAACGTGCATTGAGGGACGACAAAGGGTCGCTACCGGGCCAAAAGGGATGATGTCGGCGGCGCATCGCGTTGAAAGCGCGCCGTGGCGTCCCTATAGAAGAACAACACTGGATTTGCGCCGTAACTCCGGCGCTTGAGGGAATTCCAAGCGAAAGGACATTCATGCCCTGGAACGACAAGAGTGGCGGAGGCGGCGGCCCGTGGGGCGGCGGCGGTAACAATCAGGGACCCTGGGGGCAGGGGCCAAAGGGGCCAAGCGGCCCGCAGGGCTCGCCGCCTGACCTCGAAGACATCATTCGCCGCGGCCAGGACCGGCTGCGGCGCGCTCTGCCCGGTGGCGGCGGTGCCAGTCCGGCCGTTTTCGGACTGATCGCCGCGGTGCTGGTGGTGCTGTGGGCTTTCCAGGCGGTCTACACAGTGCAGCCGGACGAGGTCGCGGTCGAACTGCGTTTCGGCAAGCCGAAGGCCGAGCTTTCCCAGCCTGGGCTGCATTTCCATTGGTGGCCGCTTGAGACCGTCGAGACGGCCAAGATTTCCGAGCAACTCGTCGACATTGGCGGCGGCAACACCAGCGGCAACGGCCTGATGCTGTCGGGCGACCAGAACATCGTCAACGTGCAGTTTTCGGTGGCCTATCAGGTCTCCGATCCCCGCGCCTATCTGTTCGACGTCTCCGATCCGGACGGCATGCTGCGGCAGGTCGCCGAAAGCGCCATGCGCGAAGCCGTCGGCCGCAGGCCGGCGCAGGATATCTTCCGTGACGACCGCCAGGGCATAGCGGCCTCGGTGCGCGAGATCATCCAGACCACGCTCGATGGCTACAAGGCCGGCCTGCAGGTGAACGCCATCTCGATCGAGGACGCGGCGCCGCCACGCGAAGTGGCCGATGCCTTCGACGAAGTGCAGCGCGCCGAGCAGGACGAGGACAAGTTCGTCGAGCAGGCCAACCAGTATTCCAACCAGAAGCTCGGCCAGGCACGCGGCGAGGCCGCACAGGTCCGCGAAGACGCGGCCGCCTACAAGAACCGGGTGGTGCAGGAAGCCGAAGGTGAGGCGCAGCGCTTCATCTCGGTCTACGACGAATACGCCAAGGCGCCCGATGTCACGCGCAAGCGCCTCTATCTGGAAACCATGGAGAAGGTTCTGAAGGACTCGAGCAAGGTCATCGTCGAACAGGGCAACGGGCAAGGGGTCGTCCCCTACCTACCGCTGCCGGCATTGCAGCAGAAAGCGCCGGCCCCGGCCGCGCTTGGCGCGAACACGGGAGGTAACCAGTGATGGGCAACCGTCTCCCCGTTTTCGTCGTCATCGCGGCGGTCATTCTGTTCCTCATCTATTCCTCGGTTTTCGTGGTCAATGCGCGCCAGCAGGCGCTGGTGCTGCGCTTCGGCGAGATCGTCGACGTCAAGACCGAGCCCGGCATCTACTTCAAGGCGCCGTTCTCGTTCTTCGACGCCGACACGGTGCAGCTGATCGAGAACCGGGTGCTGCGCTTCGACCTCGACAACATCCGCGTCCAGGTTTCGGGCGGCAAGTTCTATGAGGTGGACGCTTTCATCGCCTATCGCATTTCGGATCCGCGCGTGTTCCGTGCCGCGGTGTCCGGCCAGATCGAACTGGCCGAGGCGCGGCTCAGGACCCGTCTCGACGCTGCCTTGCGCCGCGTCTACGGTCTGCGCGATTTCGAGGCCGCACTCTCGGAAGAGCGTGCGGTGATGATGCGCGAAGTGCGCGATCAGCTCCGCCCCGACGCCACCTCGCTCGGCCTGCAGATCGAGGATGTCCGCATCCGCCGCACCGACCTGACCGCCGAGGTCTCGCAACAGACCTTCGACCGCATGAAGGCCGAGCGCCTGGCCGAGGCCGAAAGGCTGAGGGCACGCGGCAACGAAGCGGCGCAGCGCATCCGCGCCCGCGCCGACCGCGAAGTTGTCGAGATCATCGCCGAGGCGCAGAAGGAATCGGAAATCCTGCGCGGCGAGGGCGAGGCCCAGCGCAGCGCCACCTTCGCGCAAGCCTATCAGCGCGACCCGGCCTTCTTCGATTTCTACCGGTCGATGAACGCCTATGGCACGGCGCTGGACAGCACCGGGACGACCATGGTGCTGTCGCCGAGCTCGGAGTTCTTCCGCTACTTCCGCGATCCCGACGGCAAGGAAGGGCCGGCGAAACAGACGCCGCCGGCACCGGCCGCACCGGCGACGGCACCCGCCGCGCCGACGACACAACCCAACACCGGCCAGCAATAGCCGGTGCAGGACTTCTTCGCGGCGATAGGCCTGGTCCTTGTCATAGAGGGCCTGGTCTATGGCGGCTTTCCCGGCTTCGCGCGGAAGCTCGCGGGCGAGGTGCTGTCGATGCCGGAGAACGCATTGCGGATCGCGGGGCTGGTCGCCATCGCCATCGGGGTCGGCATCGTCTGGCTGGTGCGGGGCGGATGAGAACCACCGGTTTTCATCTTCGGCAATACGGAGGATTTATCCTCCGCCGCTGGTCGTAGCCGCAAACGTGCCGTATTTTTTGCCAACATGGCGCAACGCGGTGTTTTTGCCGTTGCGCTTTCTCTTTCAGAAATACCGGGAGGCTTCTCGATGACATCAACACTCCTTTTGCGCGCAGCACGGCGGACATTCATAGCCGGCACGGCGGCACTTCTTGTCGGCACCGTCGCCTTCCCGTCCTTCGTGACGCCGACCTTCGCGGCCGACGGACCTGCTTCGGTGGCAGACCTCGCGGAAGGCCTGCTCGGCGCGGTGGTCAACATCTCGACCTCGCAGACGGTGAAGGGCACGGAAGGGCCGGGTGCCGTGCCGATGCCGCAGCTTCCGGAAGGGTCGCCCTTCCAGGACTTCTTCGACGATTTCTTCAAGAACCGCGGCGGCGACAAGGATAATGGCGCGCAGAAGGTGCAGTCGCTGGGATCCGGTTTCGTCATCGACGCCGAGCAAGGCATCGTCGTCACCAACAACCACGTGATTGCGGACGCCGACGACATCGAGGTCAATTTCTCCGATGGCGTGACGCTGAAGGCAAAGCTGGTCGGCACCGACACCAAGACCGACGTCGCGGTGCTCAAGGTCGATCCGAAAGGCCACAAGCTCACCGCGGTGAAGTTCGGCGATTCCACCAAGATGCGCGTCGGCGACTGGGTGATGGCGATCGGCAATCCGTTCGGCCTCGGCGGCACGGTCACGGTCGGCATCGTCTCGGCGCGCAACCGCGATATCAATTCCGGCCCCTATGACGATTTCATCCAGACCGATGCGGCAATCAACCGTGGCAATTCCGGCGGACCGCTGTTCAACAGCGCCGGCGAGGTCATCGGCATCAACACCGCGATCATTTCGCCCTCTGGCGGCTCGATCGGCATCGGCTTCTCCATCCCCTCGCAGCTCGCCTCGGGCGTCGTCGACCAGTTGCGCCAGTTTGGCGAGACGCGGCGCGGCTGGCTCGGCGTGCGCATCCAGCCGGTGACGGACGACATCGCCGAGAGCCTCGGCATGACGACCGCCAAGGGGGCGCTGGTGGCCGGCGTCATCAAGGGCGGACCTGTCGACAACGGCACCATCCAGGCCGGCGACGTCATCATCAAGTTCGACGGCAAGGACATTCATGAAATGCGCGACCTGCCGCGCGTCGTCGCCGAAAGCCCTGTCGGCAAGGCAGTCGACGTGCTGATCGTGCGCAAGGGCGTCGAGCAGACGGTGAAGGTGACGCTCGGCCGGCTCGAGGATGGCGAGAAGCTCGCCAGCGGGGAGAATGGCACCGCCGACCAGGACAAGGGCGACAAGGCTCCGGCCGTTTCGACCGCCTCGGTGCTCGGCATGACGGTGGGCGAGCTCAATGACGAGACGCGCAAGAAATTCAGCATCGCCGCTGATGTCTCCGGCGTCGTCATCACGGACGTGGCCAAGGACTCGGCCGCCGCGGAGCGTGGCATCCAGCCGGGCGAGGTGATCACCGAGATCGCGCAGGAATCGGTCGCCACGCCCAAGGATGTCATGGACAGGATCGGCGCGCTGAAAGAGCAGGGGCGCAAGAACGCGCTCCTGATGCTGGCGTCGAAGACCGGCGAGTTGCGCTTCGTGACGATCCGGATGGATTGAGTTTTCAATCCACCGATCTATCAAAAAGGCGGCTAACGAGCCGCCTTTTTTCTTGCCTGCCAACCGTCGCGAGCGAGCCGGTAGAGCACATGCCGCTTGAGCGCGGGATGGCTGTCGGGAATGCCGGGATGATCGAAGTCAGCCGATGGATCGGCCGTCATGCCGAGGCGTTTCATGACGGCGGTCGAGCGGTGGTTTTCCGCGACGGCGAAGGAGACGATTTCGTCGAGACCAAGCGTCTCGAAACCGTAGGCAAGCCATGCCTCGGCGGCCTCGGTGACATAGCCCTTGCCCCAGAATTCCGGAGCCAGCCGCCAGCCGATCTCGATCGTGCCGGCCGGCAGGACGTCCATGTCCTCGGTTCCTGATAGTCCGACAAAGCCGATGCAGTCGCCCGTGGTGGCAATCTCGGCCGCGGCGAAGCCATAGCCATCCTCATCGATCCATGCGCGGACCTCGTCCATCTTGGCGTCGGCGGCGGCGCGGTCGCGACGGAACGGGAAGAATTCCATGACGCGCTCGTCGGAATTGATGCGATGGAAGAGCTCGCGGTCGCGCTCTTCCCAGTTGCGCAGGACCAGCCGCTCGGTACGCATTGGTTTCATTGCGCAAATTCTTCCTGGCGATAGCCCTGCAAATAGAGCAAGGCCGTCAGGTCGCCATGGTCGATGCGCACCTTTGCCTGCGCCGCCACCGTTGGCTTGGCATGAAGCGCCACGCCGGTGCCGGCGAGGCGGATCATGTCGAGATCGTTGGCGCCGTCACCGACGGCGATGGCGTCGGCGGGTGTCAGTCCAAGGCGCGCCGAAATTTCGAGCAGCGCGTCGGCCTTGGCGGCGCGACCCAGGATCGGCTCGCCGACCAGGCCGGTGAAGTGTCCATCCTGTTCGAGCAGGCGGTTGGCGCGGTTTTCCTGAAAGCCGAGCATCGCCGCGATGCGTGTGGTGAAGACCTCGAAGCCGCCCGAGACCAGCGCTGTCCAGGCGCCGTTGGCGCGCATGGTCTGGACCAGTTCGCGGCCGCCCGAGGCCAATGTCAGCCGGTTGGCGACGATGCGGTCGACGACGGCGGCATCGAGCCCCTTCAACAGCGCGACGCGTTCGCGCAGAGCCGGTTCGAAGGCGATCTCGCCGTTCATCGACCGCGCGGTAATAGTGGCAACGCGATCCTTGACACCGATCTCGTCGGCCAGTTCGTCGATGCATTCCTGGTCGATCATGGTCGAATCCATGTCGGCGATGAGGATTTTCTTGCGACGCGTGTCCGCCTGCTGGACGGTCACGTCGACCGGTTCAGCGGCCAATGCGGCGCGCAAGGCGTCGGTGATCCCGGCGATGTCAGCCCCTTGCGGCAAGGCAAGATCGCAGGCAATGCCTTCGGCCAGCCAGACGACGGTGCTTGCGCCCACCGTCCGCGAGGCCATATTCGCAAGCGACCCCGACAGAGCGCGGTCAGCGGGACGGGAAACAAGCGTGGCAATGAGCGGCATCGAGAATTCCGGCGCGGATGCGGGCGAAGGCCGCGTGAAGAATGCGATCCTGATAGCCGGGCCGACCGCCAGCGGCAAGTCGGCGCTGGCGCTCGATCTGGCCGAACGCACAGGTGGCGTCATCGTCAACACCGATTCCATGCAAGGCTATTCGGTTCTCGACGTGCTGACCGCCAGGCCGCAACCGGCCGACCTCACGCGGGTGCCGCATTTTCTCTACGGCCATGTCCATCCCGGTACCGCCTATTCGACCGGCGCGTGGCTACGCGACGTGATGAAACTCATCGACGACGGAGCGCTGTCGCGGCGGCCGGTCTTCGTCGGTGGCACGGGCCTCTATTTTCGCGCGCTGGCCGAAGGCATTTCGGAAATGCCCGATATTCCGCCGCGCATCCGCGACCGCTGGCGCTACGAGCTGAAAGAGCAAGGCGCGGTCAAGCTGCACGGGCTGCTGCTGCGCGAGGATTCGAGAGCCGCCATCCAGCTGAAGCCAACCGACAGCCAGCGCATCTTGCGTGCGCTCGAAGTGCTCGACGCCTCCGGCCGATCGATCCTGGAATGGCAGGCAGAGCGCGGCCGGCCGCTCATCGACAGGCAGACGGCCCGTTTCCTGGTCATCGAGCCGGATCGGGCCGCGCTGGTCGATCGCATCGAAAGGCGCTTCGACCAGATGCTGGACAAGGGCGCGCTGGAGGAGGTCAGGCAACTTGCAGCCCTTCGCCTCGATCCGGACCTGCCGGCGATGAAGGCGATCGGCGTTCGCGAACTGCAAGCGGCGATGGCCGGCCTATCCAGCTTTCCCGAAGCGATCGAGCGCGCCAAGATCGCTACCCGGCAATATGCCAAGCGGCAAGCGACCTGGTTTCGGCACCAACTGGGGCCGGAATGGCAAAGATTGCGCCGGGATGACGATCTCGAAACCACGATCCAAACACTTGTTGCTAATACAACTTAAAAAGTTGACCTTGAGGGAAGGGTTCCCGTCGAGGTTGTCGGAGTTAACGCTCCGTAAGGCGGTCCGTGCCATAAGGTCGACGGGCACTTTTCCATTGGGGAGCAGATGCGTTTCCATAAGGCGGAATCCGCTTTTTTCGTCTTTATTTTCGTGATCCTGGCCGCTGGTCTGGTGACGCTGCACGCCTATGGACTCATGCAATCCTTCGCCACGGAACTCCATACCCAGTCGGGCCTGGACAAGGTCATCTACCTCAACAAGCTGTTGTTCGCGACCGGCGTTCTGCTCGCCACAGCGCTGTTTTTCGGCATCTTCTTCATCTACCCGCTGATCCGCAAACAGGCGACGGAAGAAGGTAAGCTGCGCGCCATGACGGTTTCGCTCAGCGCCCGCTCCGAAACGCTCGAGCACGCCGCCCTGACGGATGGCCTGACCGGCATGCAGAACAGGCGCTATTTCGATGATGCGCTGAAGGAATATCTCGAGGAGTTCCGGCGCATCGAGAAGCCGGTCGGGTTGATGATCCTCGATCTCGACCATTTCAAGCAGGTCAACGACACGCACGGCCATGACGTCGGCGACGAGGTGCTGAAGGCCGTCGCCAGCTGCCTGAAGGACATGACACGCTTCCACGATGTGGTGGCTCGATTGGGCGGTGAGGAGTTTGCCGTGGTCACGCCCAATATGGAGGCGGAACTGCTGGGCAAATTCGCCGAGCGCATCCGCAAGGCCATCGCCAACATGTCGATCCTCTCGGGCAATGTCAGGCTCAAGATCACCACCAGCGTCGGGCTCGCGGTCTGGGACCGGAAGGAAACGGCGGAGGAGTTCTACCGCCGCGCCGACCGCCAGCTCTATGAGGCGAAGAGGCAGGGCCGCAACCGCGTCTGCGCCTAAAATCCCGCCACTAAATTCGTGATGCTGGCCGCTTGATGCCGACTTCTGCGCTTCCGGTGCTCACGGACCAAAAGTCCGCTTCGCTCCGGTTCTCGAAGTCGACACCAACCGACTCAGCCTGACGAATTTCCTGACGGGATTTATCCAAGCTGGCGAACGAAGCCAGGTACTTGGATCCCTTGAGGTAAATTCTCAGAAGTATCGGCAGATGGACGTAGCGACCAGACCTAATCGTTCTGGGGGCGCAGGCCGAAGGTGGCGGGCTTCAGGCCGTAGCGCATGTCGAAATCGTCGTCCGACGGCACGCGGGCGGTCGCCGGCTTTCGATAGTCGGGGTCGCCGGCCTGGCGGCCGGAATCGACCACCTCGGCGAAGGCCATGGCCTGCGGAGTCGGTTTGGGCACGTTGCGCAGCCGCTCGACGATCGCCACCAGATCGACATCGTCGCCGGTCTTCGGCGCCTCGGCTTCTTCGCGTTTGGCCGTACCGGGCAGCAGGTGGGCGGGCAGCTTTTCAAACTTCAACCGCATGGTCGTCGCCACGCCTTCGCCGAAGGCAATGGCCTCGCGCTGGCCCATGGACGACAGGAAGGCAAGCGTGGAGGCGGAAGAGTCGGCGATGGCCGAGCGGATGATCGCCTGGTCCTGCTCGTTGGCGAGCCGCATAGCGAAGAAGGTCGAGCATTGCGACAGGATGGTCGGGTCGAGCTCGCCCGGACGCTGGGTGACGACGCCGAGATAGCAGCCATATTTGCGGCCTTCCTTGGCGATGCGTGACAGGGCGTGCCGGGTCGGCGCGAAGCCGAGACGCGGATCGGCCGGCATGTAACGATGCGCTTCCTCGCACAGAAACAGGAGCTGCAGCTTGCCCTCGCTCCACAGAGCGAGATCGAAGGCCAGGCGCGCCAGCACCGAGCACACGGAATTGACCACTTCGGAGGGCATGCCGGCCATCTCGAAGCAGGTCACCGGGCGGCCGTGATGCGGCACGCGGAAGATGTTGCCGATCGTCTCGTGGATGGTGTCCTCGATCAGGCGCGAGCTGAACATGAAGCGGTAGCGCGGATCGGCGGCAGCCGATTCGATGCGCGTCTTCAGCGACTTCAGGATCGGACGGTCGTTCTTGCTTTCGAGCATCCCCATGCGCTCGTCGATCTGCTTGAGCAGGTCTGCGATGCGGTAAGGCACCGGCGTATCGGCTGTCAGCGCATCGTTGCCGCGCCTGAGATAGGCGCCTGAATTCGGGTTTCGGTAGAGGTTCTTGGCGAGCGGAATAAGGTCGCGCAGAGCGTCGATCTCCTCCGGGACCGTCTCACGGCCACGGAACAGCACTTCGGCGAATTCCTCGAGCTTGAACATCCAGAACGGCAGGTCGAGAGTCTTGGAATCGACCTTGACGCAATATTCGGGCAAAGAGCCGGCGAACTCATTGTGCGGGTCGAGGATCAGGATGCGCAGGTCGGGCCGCGCCGCGATCGATTTGCGCAGCAGCAGCGAGACAGCGGTGGACTTGCCGACGCCCGTGGTGCCGACAATGGCGAAATGGCGCGCCAGCGTGTCGTCGATCGCGATGTTGGCGGCGATCCCTTCGTCCTGGGACAGCGAGCCGATGGTGATGGAATGGCGGCCGGCCAGATCGTAGACCGCCTGGAGATCACGGCTGCGGATCCGGTGCGCGACGGCGCCGATATGCGGATAGGTGGTGATGCCGCGGTCGAATATCGGCTTGGCGCCCGGCTCGGCGGGGTCCCGCACTTCGCCGATCAGCTCGATGCTGACCTCGATGGCGTTCTGGCCCTCACTGCTCCAGGCACGGTCCGACTTGCCGATGGCATAGACCAGGCCGACGGTTCGCGTCGTGCCCAGATTGATCGAGATCATCTTGCCGACCGTCCACAGGCCGGTGACCGCACCGTCGACATCGTCGGCATAAGCGCTGATGGTGGCGCGCGCGCCGTCGCATTGCACGACGTTGCCCAGGATGCGCCGGTCGTTCTGCTCTGCGTTGCGGCGCTCCTGCGATGTCGGTTCTCCGACGGAAGCTTCGCGTTCGACATACATGGACAGGCCAATCCCCATTTCCCTGGAGATCGGATCCTACCGAAGCGGGGTTAAGGTCGGATGAGGCTGGATGGTGTAGAGAGGATTAAGCGCCTGTTGAAAATTGTCACGAGAGGGCGCTTTTCCATCGTCGGAATTTCGTTATAATGGACGAATGGATGATATAGCGAACGATATTTCTACGACTATCGGCAGACGAATTCACACCGAAAGGACCATGCGGGACTGGTCGCTGGCCGAACTCGCCGAGCGGTCCGGTGTCTCCAAGGCGATGCTGAGCACGATCGAACGCGGCATGACCAGTCCGACGGCGTCCCTTCTGGTGCGTATTGCGGCGGCCTTCGACATGACGCTGTCGACCCTTATCGCCCGGGCGGAATTGCAAGGCGGCGGGCTGCTGCGCGAGGCCGACCAGCCGGTGTGGCGCGATCCGGACACAGGCTATGTCAGGCGGCATTTGTCGCCGGCCTGCGACATGCCGCTCGAACTGATCAAGGTGCATCTGCCCGCGGGCGCCAGGGTCAGCCTGCCGGCGGCCTCCTACGCCTTCATCAAGCAGCAGATCTGGCTGATTTCCGGACAGCTCGAATTCACCGAGGGCGATGTGGTGCACAGGCTGGAGCCCGGCGACTGCCTGGCGCTCGGGGCGCCGTCGGACTGCATCTTCCATGCCCTGGGGGCGGGCGCCGACTATCTTGTCGCGCTGGTCAGGGGCTGACACGATGGCAAGACGACCAAAACGCTCCCACAATGGGGGGCCGCCTCTTGACGACTACAAGGGGCCGCCATGGGGCAAGGGTGATCCCTTTATCTTCCTGGCCTGGCAGGCCGCGCATGCCAAGGCATGGAAGGCGCCAAGCCACGAAATCATGCTGATGCGCATGGACAAGGCCGAGCGGCTGGGCCTGACCTATGAGGAATACACACTCGAGATCCTCGAGCGCGGACGGCATCTCAAGGAAGAAGACACCGAGCGCATCAGCGCCATCAAGGCGGCGCGCAAGCGGCGGCGCGTGCGCCATCTCGACTGATGCCGGCGCGCTATCGACCCCATTCATCGTTTCCAGAGGACTGGCCATGAATTCCATCGAGATCGGTGCCCTGAGCGCCAGTGCGGAAACACTGGCAAAGCTCGCTGACCTGCTGGTCGCGACAGTTGCCGGCGGTGGCTCTGTCAGCTTCATGCATCCGCTGGCGCCGGAAGCGGCAAGCGCATTCTGGGAGAGGTCGCTGGCGGCGGCGGCAAAAGGCGAAAGGGTGGTGCTTGGCGCATGGGACGGTCATGTCCTGGCCGGCACTGTCACCTTGCTGCTCGACTGCCCACCCAACCAGCCGCACCGGGCCGAAATCGCCAAGCTGATGACATCGGTCGAATACCGGGGCAAGGGCATCGGAACGCGCCTGATGCGGGCCGCGGAGCGTCTCGCCGTCGAGAGGGCGCGCACGCTGCTGGTTCTGGATACGGCGACGGAAGAGGGCGCGTCAGGCCTCTACGAAAAACTCGGTTTCACCCTGGCTGGGGAAATTCCGGACTATGCGCTGAAGCCGCATGGCGGGCTGACTGGCACGCTGATCTACTGGAAGCGGATCGGCGCCGGGTCGTGATGGCTCACGCCGTCACGCAGAGGCTTCCCTGGACAGGTAGCTCAGCAGCCACTGGCGGAAATCCTGTTCGGCACTGGTCAGGCGCGCGGTCGAGGCCCTGGTCAGGAAATGGCCTGAGGTACTGGAGAGCTCGAAATCGGAAAGCGGCACCAGGCTTCTGCTCTTGAGCGCTGCGTCGACAAGCGGCCGCGACCCCAGAAGCACGCCGGCTCCAGAACTCGCCGTTTCCATGGCGGCGACAAAGCTGTCGAAGCGATGCGACCGTTGGGGGTGGCCGGCCAGTCCGGCCGCCGCGAACCATTCCGACCACATTTCGCGCGCGCCCACGACCAGAAGCAGCGGCAGGGATGTCCAGTCGGCGGCACCGGCCAGGGCCGGATTTGCCACCGGCACAAGGCGTTCGGCGGTCAGCCTTTCGGCCTCGCGCCCGGGAAAGGATCCGTTGCCGAAACGGATGTCGAGCGCGGAGCCCGGCAAATCGTAGTCGGTCGGCCGGTGGATCGTCACCAAATCGAGTTGGATACGCGGCAGCGCCTCGGCGAGATCGGGCAGCGCTGGAACCAGTATCAGCAGGGCGAAGGAGATCGGCACCCGGATCGAGACGGTCTGGACGGCGCGCGGTTCGAACAGTTCCGTCGTGCTGCTGGAGATGGTGGCGAAGGCCGACTGGATGTGGGGCAGGTAGGCGGCGCCCTCGGGCGACAGGGCGACACCACGCGCAAGCCTTGAAAACAGCCGCGTCTTCAATCGTTCCTCGAGCAGCCGGATATGCTGGCTGACGGCGGCCTGGGTCAGGCCGAGTTCGGCCGCTGCCGCCGTGAAATTCGACAGTCGCGCCGCAGCCTCGAAACTGCGCAGCCAGTCGAGCGGGGGCACAGCGGGAATGGGCTTTTGAGGCATTACAAATTTATGGTCTTTGGCCAAAAAATGATAATTTGAGTTATGCCTCTCCTGTCGCCAACATGCAATCGAAACCTCACGGATCGGGCCGTGGGGCGCAACGGACAGGAACGGCATTCCCATGCTCACCCACGCGCTGGTTGGCGACGAAGGCAGGACAATCGAACTCGGCTGGCAAGACGGGAGGCGCGCGCGCTTTCACGCCATGTGGCTGCGTGACAATGCGCTCGACGACAAGACGCGCAGCGCCGGCAACGGCCAGCGCCTGATCACGATTCTCGACATTCCGGCCGAGACGAGGATTGGCGCGGCCACCATAAAGGCCGGTGCGCTGGAGGTCAGCTTCGTGCCGGAAGGAAAAACGGTCAGCTTTCCAGCGCAATGGCTGAGCGCAAACGCCTATGACCGCGACGAGCCCCGCGAGCCCGGCTGGACAGGCGATATCATCCAGCGCTGGACCAAGGCGACGATGCAGAATTCGGTACCGCGCGCCAGATACGCGGCGGCCCTTCACGGCCGCAGCGTCCTGCGCGAATGGCTTTCGGCGGTGAGGACCTACGGCTTTGCCGTGATGGACGGTCTGCCGGCTGAATCCGGCGCGCTGTGCAAGGTCTCCGACCTGTTCGGTTACATCAGGGAGACCAATTACGGCCGCTGGTTCGAAGTGCGCGCGGAGGTCAACCCGAACAATCTCGCCTATACCAATCTCGGGCTTCAGGCACACACCGACAATCCCTACCGCGACCCGGTGCCGACGCTGCAGATCCTCTCGTGCATCGAGAATACGGTGGAGGGCGGCGAGTCGAGCGTGGTCGACGGTTTTGCCGTCGCGGCCGCGCTGCAGGCTGAAAACCCCGACGGCTTCCGGCTGTTGAGTTCCTGTCCGGCACGCTTCGAATATGCAGGCTCCTCGGGTGTGCGGCTGCAGGCGAAGCGGCCGATGATCGAACTCGGGCCGGATGGCGAACTCATCTGCATCCGCTTCAACAACCGCTCGCTGGCGCCTGTCGTCGACGTGCCGTTCGCCGACATGGATGCCTATTATGGCGCCTATCGCCGGTTCGCCCAGCTGATCGAGGATCCCTCTTTCGAGGTGACGTTCAAACTGGAAGCGGGGCAGGCCTTCATCGTCGACAACACGCGCGTCATGCATGCCCGCAAGGCGTTTTCCGGCACCGGAAAGCGCTGGCTGCAAGGCTGCTACGCCGACAAGGACGGCCTGTTGTCGACGCTTGCCGCGATCGAGTACAGCTTCAAGGAGGCGGCGGAATGAGCGGCCGGGATCTGAACGCCGACAACATCGTCGAGTTTATCGCCGACATCTTTGAGCGCCGGGGCGCCGAATCCTACCTCGGCGAGCCGGTGACGATGTCCGAGCACATGCTGCAGGGGGCATGGCTGGCGGAACAGGACGGCGCGCCCGACGCGCTGGTGGCAGCCGCGCTGCTGCACGACATCGGCCATTACACCAGCGAATTCGGCACCTATTCGCCCGACGATGTCGAGGACAAGCATCATGACGAGGCCGGAGGCGAAGTGCTGGCGCCGTTCTTCCCGCCTGTCATCGTCGAATGCGTGAGGCTGCACGTTGCGGCCAAGCGTTATCTGTGCGCCACCGACCCGACCTATTTCTCCAAGCTGTCGCCGGCTTCGGTGCATACATTGTCGCTGCAGGGCGGACCGATGAGCGCCGACGAGGTGGCCGACTTCCGCAAGAACCCGTTCCATGAGGAAGCGGTGCGGGTCCGCATCTGGGACGAGGGCGGCAAGATCGCGAACATGAAGACGCGGGCGTTTCGCGACTATGTGCCGTTGCTGCAGCGCGTCGTGCGCGATTTCGCCAATCGCGCCTGACCGCGGTCCATCACCGGGAAGGACAGCCCATGTGTTTCTGCTTCAATGGCGCAAACGCGCTGGCTGCATTCCGGCCGGAGACCTGTCGCGAGCGTTCGCCTGACGCGTCGTTTTTCGGCCCATTGCCGATCGCGCCCAGCTGAAACGAAGCACCCGCGCGGCGGAAGCGCCGCGCGGGGCCGGCCTTGCTGATCGCAGGAGAGGAGGGGACTCCTGGGGATAGGCAGCTAGGCCTTGTGGTGAACCTGTTGCAGCCCATAGACCGGCGTCGGCAAGCCGACCTGCCGTGCTTTCAGCTGCAGCGACAGATACTGCGAATAGTGGCGCGACTGGTGGAGGTTGCCGCCATGGAACCACAGTGCCTCCTGCTGGGTCGGCTTCCACATGTTGCGCTGCTCGCCTTCCCACGGGCCGGGATCCTTGGCGGTGTCGGAGCCAAGGCCCCAGACCTTGCCGACCTTGTCGGCCACCTCCTGCGAGATGAGGTCCGCGGCCCAGCCGTTCATCGAGCCATAGCCGGTGGCATAGATCACGAGGTCGGCCGGCAATTCGGTGCCATCGACGAATTTGACGCCGGTCTGGGTCAATTCCTGCACCGCGGCACCTGGACCGCTCTTGAGCTTGATCGAGCCGTCGATGACGAGATCGCAAGCGCCGACATCGATATAGTAGCCCGAACCGCGGCGCAGGTATTTCATGAACAGGCCCGAACCGTCATCACCCCAGTCGAGCAGGAAGCCGGCCTTCTCCAGGTCCGCGTAGAACTTCGCGTCACGTTCCTTCATCTGCTGGTAAAGCGGAATCTGGAACTCGTGCATGATGCGGTAGGGCAGGGAGGCGAAGATCAGGTCGGCCTTGCGCGTCGTCATGCCGTTCTCGACCGCCTGCTCCGAATAGAGCCCGCCGAGCCCGATATCCATCAGCGTGTCGGACCTGACGATATGGGTGGAGGAGCGCTGCACCATGGTGACGTCGGCGCCTCCCTCCCACAGTGCCGCGCATATGTCATGGGCGGAGTTGTTGGAGCCGATGACCACGACCTTCTTGCCGCGGTACTTGTCTGGACCCGGATGGGTCGAGGAATGCTGCTGTTCGCCCTTGAAGATGTCCTGGCCCTTGTATTTCGGCCAGTTCGCCTTGCCGGACATGCCTGTCGCGAGCACCAGCTGCTTGGGCTTGAGCACGATCTCCTCGCCGTCGCGCTCTACGACGACGGTCCATTCCTTGGCCTTCTCGTCGTACCTGGCGGATTTGGCTGTTGTGGAGGACCAGTAGTTCAGCTCCATCACCTTCGTGTACATCTCAAGCCAGTCGCCGATCTTGTCCTTCGGCGCGAAGACCGGCCAGTTCTTGGGGAAGTCGATATAGGGCAGATGGTCGTACCAGACCGGATCATGCAGGCAGAGCGACTTGTAGCGCTTGCGCCAGGAATCGCCCGGGCGTTCGTTCTTTTCGATGATGATGGCCGACACGCCGAGCTGGCGCAGGCGGGCACCCAGCGCAATGCCGCCCTGGCCGCCGCCGATGATCACGACATAGGGCTGTCTGCTGCGGCCGAGTTCGGCGATCTCGTCGTCACGCTCCTCGCGCCAGGACTTTCTGTCCTTGCCGTGACCATGCTTGGCACCGAGCGGTCGGGTGAAGCCGGACTTCTCCTCGTGTCCCTTCAGTTCAGCCATGGTGGTGAGCAAGGTCCAGATGAGGTCGCCCTTGAAGCGCACCAGGCCGAAGCCGCGCGCCGCCCTTGTCTCGAAGGTGATCCAGGCAGTGGTGACACCGTCCGCCTCGCTTGCTTCCTCGCCTTCGGCGACCTTCCAGTCGCTCGGTCCGGTTTCAGCCAAGGTTGCCGTCAGCATGTCGCGGACCTCGTCCTGGCCCTCCATCGTCTTCAGGTTCCAGGTAAAGGTGACGAGATCGCGCCAGTAGCAATCCGCCTGGAAACAATTGACGGCCGCGTCTATGTCGCCGCCCGCAAGCGCCTTGCCGAACTTGTCGAGCAGCGCCTGCGCCTTCGTGGTGGGGGTTCTCTCAAGCATGGTTTCTCCTCCGGTTGTCAAATTGATCAGGAAAGGTCGATGAGGATTTTCAGCTGGGTTCCGGCGGGATCGAGCAGGGCATCGAAACCGTCGGACACCGCCTCCGCAAGACGTATGCGCCTGGTGATCACCTTGGAGGCAGGCAACTGTCCCGAACTGATGAGACGGATGACACGCGGCCACAGATGCGTTGGATAGGCCCAGGAGCCGCGGATATCGACGTCCTTGAACGTGACCTGGAACCAGTCGAGCGGGTTCTCGTGCGGATGCAGGCCGGTTTGCACGACGACACCCTGCTTGCGCACAGCCGCGAGGCAAGCCTTCAGCGCATGTTCGTTGCCGACGCATTCGATGGCGATATCGCAACCGACGCCGCCTTCGCTCGCGGCGCGCACTGCCTCATCCACCTTGTCCCGCTTCGGATTGAGGGTCACCACGCCAGGCAGGATCGAACGCGCCATCTCCAGCCTGGTGTCGTTCAGGTCCGAGATGAACAGTTGGGTTGCGCCCGCGGCGCGCGCGGCCAGCATCGTCAGAATGCCGATCGGGCCGGCGCCGGTGACCAGCACAGAGCTTCCCGCGCTTACCCCACCACGGTCGCAGGCATAGACGGCGACCGCGGTCGGCTCGACCAATGCGGCTTCCTCATCGGACATTTCGTCTGGAATGCGCTCGACATTGTAGTCGTTGAGCAAGGCGGCTTCCGCCATGCCGCCGCCGATCCAGCTCAAGCCCGCCAGCGCAAGCTTGTCGGACAGATGGTAGAGGCCGCGCGCGGCATAATAGTCTCCCGAGCGCGGCATGATCAGCGGCTGCACCGCCACGCGGTCGCCAACCGAGACAGAGGTCACGCCGTCGCCGACGGCCTCGATCACGCCGCCGAATTCATGCCCAAGTACTTGCACGCCGCTGGCGCCGGTGAACGGATGCGGCTCCGTCGGTATGAAGATCGGCCCGTAACTGTATTCATGCAGGTCGGTTCCGCAGATTCCGACAAACCTGTTGCGGAGAACAACCTGTCCCGGCCCCGGCCTTGCCGGCCTGGGAATGTCCTCGATGCGCAAATCCCTGGCGGCATGAAAGCGCAGGGCCTGCATGCTCCGCGCCGCGGCTGCGAGATTGACCGCGTTCTGTGTCATGGCTTCTCCTCCAAGTTCCATGTGGGTACCTGGAACGCGGAGCAAGCAGCATGCCAACCGTACTGCTGAGTCGGAAATCGTAATAAAATCAGCATCATCTAGCGGTTTCTGCTGTCATGGGCTGTTGCGGCGGTGTTGCGCGTGCCATGGCGCGCCACAGCGGACGCAACACTAATTGGGCGCGTCCAGCCGCAGCCGCTTCATGCGGCGATGCACCGTCGTGCGGTCGACACCCAGACGCCGCGCGGCCTCGGAGATGTTCCAGCCAGCGGCCGCGAGAGCATCCAGCAGTGCCGCACGCTCGTCCTCGGGCGACGGAGCGCGCAGGGCAACCAGTCTGGCGGGCGCAGCAAGCGGCGTCAGGTATGGCAATGCGAAGTCGGGCAGGTCGGCTGGCTCGATCATCCCGCCCTCGCAAAGCGTCACCGCCAGATCGATGGCGTTTACGAGTTCGCGGATGTTGCCGGGCCAGCGGTGACGGATCAGCGCCAGGCGCGCCGCGGGCGAGAGCTTGGCTGTCCGGCCGGCAAGGTGGGCGCGCTGATCCACCAGCCGGTCCAGCAGCCATTCGAAATCGGTGCGTTCGCGCAGCGCCGGCAAGGTCAGCGAGGCCGCGTTCAGCCGGTAGAACAGATCCTCGCGGAAACGTCCCTCTTCGACCAGCTTGCGCAGATCATGGTGCGAGGCCGAGATGATCTTGATGTCGACCTGTCGCGGCTCGATGCCGCCGACCGGGACCAGTTCGCGTTCGGCGATCACGCGCAGCAGCCGCGATTGCAGGGGGTAGGGCATGTCACCGATCTCGTCGAGGAACAGCGTGCCGCCGTTGGCGGCCTCGATCAGTCCCTTGCGCCCCTTGGCGGCGGCTCCGGTAAAAGCACCGGCGACATGGCCAAAAAGTTCGCTCTCGATCAGATGTTCAGGAATGGCCGCGCAGTTGATGGCGACAAACGGACCGGGCCGCTGCGCGCAATCGTGGATCGCGCGGGCGAGATACTCCTTGCCGGAGCCGGTCTCGCCATGGATCAGGATGGGAATGGTCGTGCGCGCCAGCTTGGCGGCACGCAGTTGCGTGGCGGCCATTGCCGGATCGCCGCCGGAAAGGTCGCCGATCGGCTTCGGTACCGCCTCGACCGGCGCGCGGCGTCCGGTCGTCGGCTGCGGTTCGATGGCGTGCGCGAACAGCGCGCTGCCGCTGCGGCCGAACACCAGCCGCTCCTCGGTCGGGCGGCCGCGTGTCAGGCTCGGCAGATCGTCGACGCTGACATCGAGATAGCGCGAGATCGACTGGCCAATGGGGGAGGGCGAGTGCCGCGAGTCGACACCTCCGGCCTGCGCCAGAAGCAGCGCTCCGCCACGCGTCGTGCCAAGGATGCGGCCCGAGGCATCGAGGGCGATGGCCGCCTCGGGGTCGACGTCGAGGAATTCCGGCGAACGGGAAAAACGCAGCACCCATTCGGAGTGCATCTGGGCCATCAGATTGGCGAGCTCGATGCGCCGCGCGGAAGCCGTCACCAGGTGCAGCGCCAGGTTCTGGCTGATCTTCGGCTGCGGGGAGCGCAGCAGGGAAATGTCGAGCACAGCGGCGAGCTCGCCATTGGTGTCGAAGATCGGCGCGGCGGTGCAGGAGAGCGGCGTGTGGGTCGTGTCGAAATGGTCGGTCTGGTGGATCGTCATCGCCTCGCCGGTGACGATGCAGGAGCCGACACCGCAGGTTCCGGTGCGGCTTTCCGACCATTCGGAGCCGAGATAAAGCCCTGCCGTGCGCAACTGGTCCATGAACAGGGGATCACCGAGGAAGTCGACGGTGACGCCCTTCGCGTTTGCCAGCAGCAGCACATAGTTCTGGCCCGCCACCTGCTTGAAGAGGGTTTCCAGGCCGCTGCGGGCGATCGCGATCAGCCGCTCGGACTGTTCGCGATGTTCGCGCAACTGGGTATCGGGGACGATATAGGCTTCCGTCGGCCGGGCCGGGTCGAGCCGGTGGGTGTCCACACAGCGTAGCCAGGACTTGACCACGACATCGTCGCGGGCCGATGTCCTGCCGGACAGGACCTGCTCTATTTCCCGGATATGCTCCCGTTCGCCAGCCACGCGTCCTCCTCCCAAGGCAACGTTTAGCCTGGCATAGTGGTGCGACGGCCGCATGGGCTCAACTGTACTATGGTAGCGCGTGGCTTATCGCGTTATCGCGAGACGGGGCCGATCTCACAGGCGAGTGAATTCGCATTATCCCCCATTGACGAGCCCGCGACTCCACCTTTATGGTTCGCCACCATGAAAAAGGCACTCATTCTCGTAGGAAGGCGCGTGGGCAAGGCGGTGTAACCGCCGGGCGAAATCCTCCCATGCGCACACACAGGCTCCCTCGGGGGCCTTTTTTATTGCCTGAAACACGACTAAACGACCAGCAATCGCCAGATGGCGGACAGTACGGGACCAGACCGATGAGCAATGGACAGAACGGGCGACGTGAAATGACGGGCGCCGAAATGGTGGTGCAGGCGCTGAAGGACAATGGCGTCAAGCACGTCTTCGGCTATCCGGGCGGCGCGGTCCTTCCGATCTATGACGAGATTTTCCAGCAAGACGAGGTCGAGCACATTCTGGTGCGGCACGAACAAGGCGCGGGCCATGCGGCCGAGGGCTATGCACGCTCGACCGGCAAGGCCGGCGTCATGCTGGTGACTTCCGGCCCCGGTGCCACCAATGCGGTGACGCCGCTGCAGGACGCGCTGATGGATTCGATCCCGCTGGTCTGCCTGACGGGGCAGGTGCCGACCTCGCTCATCGGTTCCGATGCGTTCCAGGAGTGCGATACGGTCGGCATCACGCGGCCCTGCACCAAGCACAACTGGCTGGTGAAGGACGTCAATGAACTCGCGGCGACCATCCATGAGGCCTTCCATGTCGCGACGACCGGCCGGCCTGGTCCGGTGGTGGTCGACATTCCGAAGGACGTGCAGTTCGCCAAGGGGTTCTACGTCCCGCCGCAGATCGCGCCGCGCACCAGCTACCAGCCAAAGGTCCAGGGTGATCTGGAGAAGGTCAAGGCGGCGGTCGATCTGATGGCCAATGCCAAAAGGCCGATCATCTACAGCGGCGGCGGCGTGATCAATTCCGGTCCGGAAGCGAGCCACCTGTTGCGCGAGCTGGTCGACCTCACCGGTTTCCCGATCACCTCGACGCTGATGGGGCTCGGCGCCTATCCGGCGTCGGGCAAGAACTGGCTGGGCATGCTCGGCATGCACGGCACCTACGAAGCCAACATGGCCATGCATGATTGCGACGTGATGATCTGCATCGGCGCGCGCTTCGACGACCGTATCACCGGCCGGCTCAACGCGTTCTCGCCGAATTCACGCAAGATCCACATCGACATCGATCCGTCGTCGATCAACAAGAACGTGCACACCGAAGTGCCGATCATCGGCGACGTCGGCCGGGTGCTGGAGGATATGGTGCGGTTGTGGCGGGCAACCGCCAAGGCCGACAAGAAGGCGCTCTATCCCTGGTGGGAGCAGATCGCCAAATGGCGCGCGCGCGATTCACTGGCGTTCAAGATGAACAACGACGTGATCATGCCGCAATACGCCATCCAGCGGCTCTACGAACTGACCAAGGACATGGACACCTACATCACCACCGAGGTCGGCCAGCACCAGATGTGGGCGGCGCAGCACTATCATTTCGACAAGCCGAACCGCTGGATGACGTCAGGCGGGCTGGGCACGATGGGTTACGGCCTGCCGGCGGCGCTCGGCGTGCAGATCGCCCATCCCGACGCGCTGGTCGTCGACATTGCCGGCGACGCTTCGGTGCAGATGACGATGCAGGAGATGAGTGCGGCCGTGCAGCACGACGCGCCGATCAAGATCTTCATCCTCAACAACCAGTACATGGGCATGGTGCGCCAATGGCAGCAGTTGCTGCATGGCAACCGGCTGTCGCATTCCTACACCGAGGCGATGCCGGACTTCGTCAAGCTGGCCGAGGCCTATGGCGGCCACGGCATTCGCTGCGAGAAGCCGGACGAGCTGGACGATGCCATCAAGGAGATGATCTCGGTCAGGAAGCCGGTGCTGTTCGACTGCCGCGTGGCGACGCTTGCCAATTGCTTCCCGATGATCCCGTCAGGCAAGGCGCATAACGAGATGCTGTTGCCGGACGAGGCCACCGACGAGGCGGTGGCGAATGCCATCGACGCCAAGGGCCGGGAACTGGTGTAATCGACGAGCCAAGGCAGGGCTTGTCGAAAGAAGCCGTGCGAAAACAATAATCAGATCAAGAATTTGAGATCCATGTCATGAACGCACAGCACCTTCAACCGACCGGCTCCGCCTACTTCATCGCCAAGGAAACGGAGCGGCCGGAGATCCATACGCTCTCCGTGCTGGTCGACAACGAGCCCGGCGTGCTCGCCCGGGTCATCGGCCTGTTTTCCGGACGCGGCTACAACATCGAGAGCCTGACCGTCTCCGAGACCGAACATGAGAAGCACCTGTCGCGCATCACCATCGTGACGCGCGGCACGCCACATGTGATGGAGCAGATCAAGAACCAGCTCGAGCGCATCGTGCCGGTACACCGTGTGGTCGATCTGACTGTCCGCTCGCACGAGCTTGGGCAGGAGCGGCCGCTGGAGCGGGAACTGGCGCTGGTCAAGGTAGCCGGTTCCGGCGAGGCTCGCGTCGAGGCGCTGCGCCTGGCGGACGCCTTCCGCGCCAGCGTCATCGACGCCAACACCGAGCATTTCATCTTCGAGATCACCGGCAAGGGCTCGAAGCTCGACCAGTTCATCGCCATCATGAAGCCGCTCGGCCTGGTCGAGATCTGCCGCACCGGCGTGGCGGCGATGAACCGCGGCCCGCAAGGCATGTAAGGCCCGTCACGTCGGCGTCGGCTCAGTCCTGGGGTTTTGCCGGCGGGACCTCGCTTTTGCCGCTGGCCAGGGCCTTGCTTTCCCTTTTCAGTGGACGTGACACGGGGCAGACATCCTGAACGAAGCCGTTCAGGGTGTTCACCAGGTTGTTCTCGACCAGCGAGTAGTGGATGAACTGTCCCTGCCGCTCCCTGGCGATGAGGCCTGCCGTCTCCAGAATGTTCAGGTGCTGCGAGATCGATGGCTTCGACATGTCGAAGCGCGCCGCGATCTCGCCCGCGGTCAGCGAGGAATGGGCGAGATAGGCCAGAATCCTGCGCCGGGGTGCCGAAGAGAGCGCCTCGAACACGCGCTGTATCGCGCCGCTGGCGCCGATGCCGGCCTCAGCGTCCGATGCCTGTTCAGTTTTCTCGACCACTTTGCGACCTCGTAATCACAGGCGCCATGGAGACGCTTGTCGGAATTTTCCGGACATCATTTAGACTATTGCCTAAATACCTAATCCGAGCATAATAGATGATTAGCTTACTGCCTAAATATGGCGCGAGGCGCCGAAAGGCAAGGCTGTGGTTCGGAAAATGTTCATGCGAGGGAGGGGTTCCCGATGAAGACCATATCCACGGGCAGAATGATTTCTCGACAAGACAGCGACGCGCGCGATGGCAGGGTTGTCTGGATGCCGGCCAAGTCGATCTGGGTCGGCGCGATGACTGTCGTTGCCATCGTGTTCGGGCCGCTCACCTTCAGCTGGAGCGCCCTTGCGCTGTTCGTGGTAACGACAGCGGTGACGATCTGCGCCGGACACTCGGTCGGGATGCATCGCCTGCTCATCCATCGCTCGTTCAAGGTTCATATCTGGATCGAACACGCGCTGGTCTATCTCGGCGTGCTGGTCGGCATGGCCGGCCCGTTCGGAATGATCCATGCGCACGATATCCGCGACTGGGCGCAGCGGCAGACGGCCTGCCACGACCTGCATGCCCACCGCCAGCCCTTTTTCATCGACGCCTTCTGGCAGATGCATTGCGTGGTCGCCTTGCGCAATCCGCCTGACTTCGTCATCGAGCCGTCGATCCGGAATGACCGGTTCTACAAATTCCTCGAGCGCACCTGGATGCTGCAGCAGCTGCCATGGGCCATTGCCTTCCTGCTGCTTGGCGGCTGGAGCTGGGTGGTCTGGGGCATCGCGGTGCGTGTTTCCATGTCCCTCACAGGACATTGGCTGGTCGGGCATTTCGCGCATCGGAGCGGCGACCAGGGATGGTGTGTCGATGGCGTGGCGGTGCAGGGCTACAATCTGCCGCGTTTCGGTTTGGTGACGTTCGGGGAGAGTTTTCACGGCAACCATCACGCATTCCCCGAATCCGCCAGGCTTGGTCTTGAACGGGGACAGATCGACCTCGGCTGGATCTTCATCCGGGTTCTTGCCGGCCTTGGTCTCGCGCACAGCGTGAAACTTCCGGAAAATACTCCAAGACGGAAGGGGTTGCGCCGCCTGCGCGGCGGGCAGCCGGCCATGACTGTCGCCGACAACCGGCTGCCGGCGCCGTCTCACGTCAGATGAAGGCGTCCCGGGTTCGGCGGGCTGAGTTACGATCGACATGGCCGGCGACTGCTGGACCAAAGGATTGCGGTTGCGTCTGACGTGTTCGCTATCTATGTCAGCATTGCTGACCTTGTGGACCCGATGTCACTCGACGCATTCCTCGCACTGCTCGTCTATGCCTTCGTGACCTCGATCACGCCGGGGCCGAACAACCTCATGCTCTTGGCCTCCGGCGTCAATTTCGGCATCACCAGGACGATCCCGCACATGCTGGGCATCAGCATCGGTTTTCTCGTCCTGTTGCTGGCCGTGGGTTTCGGCCTTGGCGCGGTGCTGACGGCGTTTCCGGCGCTGCACAATGTCCTCAAGGTCGCTGGCGCCGCCTATCTGCTCTACCTCGCATGGAAGATCGCCACGTCGCGCTCACTGAGCGGCAAGGGTGAGGCGGAAGCGCGGCCGATGCGCTTCATCGATGCGGCGGCATTCCAGTGGGTCAATCCCAAGGCCTGGGTGATGGCGATCACCGCCATGGCTGTCTACACGAACCCCGACCACCCCTTCATCTCGGTAGCGCTGATCTCGTTCGCCTTCGCCGTGGTCAACCTGCCCAGCGTCTCGGTGTGGGCAGGATTCGGCACGGCGTTGCGTGGATTTCTGTCGGACCCGGTACGGTTGAAATGGTTCAACATCGCCATGGGCGTGCTGCTGGCGGCGACGCTGTGGCCGATGCTGAAATAGGGGTCCCGACGGTTCGACGAGCCTCGCCCCCCTGTGGCGGCGACCGGCTGCTCACCTATTGTGCAGTGCACATTAAATCTTCGTAATGCCGTGTTTTGGCCCTTTTCCGACAAATGCCTGTCCTATCTATTCGGCTAAATCGCGGCAATCAGCCGTGAACGAGCTATGATACGACCACCTGGCAACGGCGTGTCGGACGGAGAGGGTGCTTTGACGATACGTGGAAAAGTCATTCTTTCATTGCTTGCCGTCGCCTGTGCCGGCGGGGCCTGGCTCTATCTGTCTCCCGATACGCTGGGCAAGGTTGAGCAACTGGTCGGCGTAAAGCCGGTCGCCGTTGCGGGCAAATCGGCAACCGACGAGCCGGCGGCAGGGGACAAGCAGGCATCAGGCGGCGGTGGCGCCCGTTCGGCCTCGATCGTTTCGGCAACGGCAACGACGGCCGACTTCCCGATCCGTCGCTATGCCATCGGCTTCGTCTCCTCTCCGGCTGTGGTCAACATCAACGCGAGGGTCTCCAGCCAGATCGTGTCGATCGATATCAAGGACGGGCAGATGGTGAAGGCGGGCGACACGCTGTTCTCGCTCGATGACCGCTCGCTGAAGGCGCAACTCGCCAAGGACCAAGCGGCACTTGCCAAGGACCAGGCGTTGCTCGCCAGCTCGAATTCCGATCTTCAGCGCGCCAAGGATCTTGTCGCCAAGCAGGCTGGTACCCAGCAGACCTATGATCAGGCCATTGCCGCGCAGAAGGGGGCGGCCGCGACCGTGGATGCCGACAAGGCGACGATCGATGCCGACAACGTCCAGCTTGGCTTTGCCACGATCACAGCCCCGATCTCGGGTCGGCTGGGCGCCGTCAACGTGTCGGTCGGCGATCTCGTCACGGTCAGCAATGGCAACAGCAGTACGGCAACACCGCTGGTGACGATCACCCAGATGGACCCGTTGCAGGTCAACTTCAATCTGCCGGAAAGCAACCTTGCGCTGTTGCACAAGGCGCTTGCCAATCCGCAGCAAGGCGCGGTGACGTTGACCAAGGACGGCGACCCGACGCCGATCGGCAAGGGCACGCTCGATTTCGTCGATTCCAGTGTCGACACCGCGTCGGGCACGATCGCGACGCGGGCGAGCATACCGAATGCCGATCTGTCGCTGTGGCCCGGCCAGTATGTCAATGTCGTCCTCGACGCCGGGATCATGCCGCAGATGACCTCCGTTCCGACCGTCGCGGTCCAGCCCAGCCAGAAGGGCCCGTTCGTCTATGTGGTCAAGCCGGACAGCACCGTCGAGATGCGGCCGGTGCAGGTGGCCCTGACCGAGGGCCAGAACAGCGCCATCAGCCAGGGGCTGAAAGCCGGCGAGAAAGTGGTCACGGAAGGCCAGACAAGGCTGAAGAATGGTGCCGCGGTGCATGAGGGCAACTCGACGGCCGCGCCCAAGGTGGCCGAGGCGACCAACGCCGGCGAGGCGGCCCGATGATCTCCGAATTCTGCATCCGCAGGCCCGTCGCCACCCTTCTGATGTCGTTCGCCCTCGTGCTGGGCGGGCTGTTTGCTTACAAGTTCCTGCCCGTGGCAGCACTGCCCAGCGCCGAATTTCCGGTGGTCAACGTCTCGGCTTCACTGCCGGGCGCGTCGCCGGAAACCATGGCGACATCGGTGGCGACGCCTCTGATCAAGCAGTTCGCCACCATCGCCGGCATCGATTCGATCTCGACCACGAATTCGCTCGGCCAGACTTCGATCGCCATCCAGTTCGTGCTTAACCGGGATATCGACGCAGCGGCGGCGGACGTGCAGGCGGCGATCGCGCGAACGCAGAAATCGCTGCCGCCGCAGATGACGGCGCCGCCGAGCTATCGCAAGGTCAATCCGGCCGACGCGCCGATCCTCTTGATGTCGCTGGTCAGCGACACGGTTCCATTGACCGAGCTCGACGCCTTCGCCGAGAACGTGATCTCGCCATCGCTGTCGACCATCGACGGTGTGGCGCAGGTCTCGATCTTCGGTCAGCAGAAATACGCGGTGCGCATCCAGATCGATCCGACAGCGCTTGCGGCGCGGGGCATCTCGATCGACCAGCTGCAGGCGGCGGTCGCGTCGGCCAACAGCAACACGCCGCTCGGCGTGCTGCAGAACAACAAGCAGCAGCTGACCATCACCGCCAACACACAGCTCACCGATGCCGCCGGCTTCTCCAACCTCATCATCGCCACCAAGAACGGCCACCCGGTGCGGCTGGGCGAGGTAACCCGTGTCGTCGATTCGGTGCAGACCACGACGACGGCGAGCTGGTACGATGGTACCCGCGCGATCATCATGGCCGTGCAGCGCCAGCCCGATGCCAACACCGTCGACGTCGTCGACAAGGTCAAGGCGATGTTGCCGTCCTTCCAGGACCAGATGCCGGCCGCCGCGCAGATCAAGCTGCTGAACGACCGTTCGACGTCGATCCGCCAGGCCGTCGACGACGTCCAGTTCACGCTGCTGTTGACCATCGCGCTGGTGGTCATGGTTATCTTCGTGTTCCTGCGTCGGGTGACGGCGACCATCATCCCGGCAGTGGCGGTGCCGATCTCGCTGATCGCCACGCTTGGCGCGATGTTCCTGTTCGGATTCTCCATCGACAACATATCGCTGATGGGCCTGACGCTTGCCGTGGGCCTCGTCGTCGACGATGCCATCGTGATGCTGGAAAACATCTTCCGGCACATGGAAGAGGATGGGTTGTCGGCCTTCGATGCCTCACTCAAGGGCGCGCGCGAAATCGGCTTCACCATCATCTCGATCTCGATCTCGCTGGTGGCGGTGTTCATCCCTGTGCTCCTGATGGGCGGCGTGATCGGGCGCATCTTCAACGAGTTCGCCGTCGTGGTGACCGTCGCCATCCTGGCGTCGATGTTCGTGTCGCTGACGCTGACGCCGATGCTGTGCTCGCGGCTGCTATCGGTCACGAAGGCCGATCGCGACAAGCATGGCGCTGGCCATAAGCGGGATATCGTCACGCGTGGCTACGACCGGGTTCTGACCTTCTGCCTGCGGCACACCTTCCTGGTGTTTCTCGTCTTCGTGGGCACGGCCGCGGCGTCGGTTTGGCTGATCCAGATCTCGCCCAAGGGCTTCTTCCCGCAGGAGGATATCGGCCAGATATCGGTGACGACCATCGCGCGCCAGGACATCTCGTTCGACGCCATGGCCAAGCTGCAGGGCCAGGTGGCCAGCGTCTTCTCGCATTCGCCCTATGTCGATCACGTGGCGTGGTCGGCGGGCAGCGGCAACAATGCGCTCAACCAGGGGCAGCTCTTCGTCCAGCTCAAGGGCAAGGACCAGCGTCCCAATATCGAGAAGGTGCTTTCGGATCTGCGCAAGCAACTGGCCGGCGTGGCGGGCATCGAGACCTACATGCAGCCGGTGCAAAATCTGAGGCTGGGGTCGCGTTCGTCGGCCAGCGCCTACCAACTCGTGGTTCAGGGCCTCGATACCGGCCTGACCGATACGTGGGCGCAGAAGCTGAACGACGCCATGGCGGCCGACCACGCGACGTTCACCGACGTCACCAGCGACCTGCAAAACAATGCGCTGCAAGCATCGCTGGTGGTGGATCGCGACAAGGCCGCCCAGCTCGGCATCGACACCGACACGCTGCGCACCGCGCTCTATGGCGGGTTCGGCACCGACCAGGTTTCGACGATCTTCGGTTCGGCCGACAGCTACGAGGTCATCACCGAGCTCGATCCCAAGATCGAATGGTCGCCCGAGCGGATGCTTGCCATCCAGATGCGGACGGCGAGCGGCTCCCTGGTTCCGCTTGGCGCTTTCGCCCGGGTCGACCGCACGGCCGGCGCCCTGACCGTCAACCAGCTCGGCCAGCTTCCCGCCGTGACCATCTCCTACAATTTGCCGCAAGGCGTGGCGCTGGGTGACAGCGTGACCCGCATCAACGCGCTCAAAGAGCAGATCGGCATGCCGACGGAGATCTCGACCACCTTTGCCGGCACCGCCAAGACCTTCCAGGATTCACTGGCCAACCAAGGGCTTCTGGTCGGCGGCGCGATCCTGACCATCTATATCGTGCTGGGTATTCTCTACGAGAGCTTCATCCATCCGCTCACCATCCTCACCGGCCTGCCATCGGCTGTGCTCGGAGCGGTGGTTGCCCTGCGCTTCGCCGGCATGGATCTGTCCGTCATAGCGGTGATCGGCATCCTGATGCTGATCGGCATCGTCAAGAAGAACGGCATCATGATGGTCGACGTCGCGCTTGAATTGCGACGAGAGGGCATGTCGGCCAAGGAGTCCATTCACAAGGCCTGCCTGATGCGTTTCAGGCCGATCATGATGACGACGCTGGCGGCGCTGATGGGGACGTTCCCGATCGCGCTCGGCACCGGCGCCAGCGCCGAGCTGCGCCAGCCGCTGGGCGTTGCCGTTGTCGGCGGCCTGCTGGCTTCGCAGGCGCTGACCCTGTTCGTGACGCCGGTGATCTACGTCTACATGGAGAATTTCTCCGGCTGGCTGGTCGGGCTCATGCCGAAGCGCAAGGCTGAACTGAAGGTGGTCGACAATGGCGACCAGCCTTCATTGTTCGGCACCAATGACGACATCCGGGCGGAGCCGCAGAAGACAGCGGCCGAATAGCTGCCTGATGGCCTGGATAAAAGCTTGCCCAAGCCGTGGCGCTTGCCGCCGGCGGATCGGAACCGTAGTTTGTGGCCATGTCCCATGATCATGACCACGACAATGAGCTCGACCCGTTCGCGGCGCGCGTGCGTGCGCTGGAAACCATCCTGACCCGCAAGGGGCTGATCGATCCGGCCGCGATCGACGTCATCGTCGATACCTACGAGACCAAGATCGGCCCGCGCAACGGCGCGAGGGTCGTGGCCAAGGCGTGGAACGATCCCGCCTATGCCGACTGGCTGAAGCGCGACGCGACGGCGGCGATTGAATCGCTGAGCTATACCGGCCGCCAGGGCGAGCACATGCAGGCGGTGTTCAACACTGGCGACACCACAACCTCGTCGTCTGCACGCTGTGCTCGTGCTATCCATGGTCGGTACTTGGCCTGCCGCCGGTCTGGTACAAGGCTCCGCCCTATCGGTCGCGCGCGGTGATCGATCCGCGCGGCGTGCTGGAGGAATTCGGCCTGACGTTGCCGGCCGCAACCAAGATACGCGTCTGGGATTCAACGGCGGAACTGCGCTATCTCGTGGTGCCGATGCGGCCGGGCGGTACCGAGGGCTGGAGCGAGGAGCAATTGGCCGATCTGGTGAGCCGCGATGCAATGATCGGCACTGCCCTGGCGAAAGGGCCGGCATGAACGGGCCCCAGGATCTTGGCGGACAGATGGGGTTCGGGCCGGTCGCGCCCGAAAAGGACGAGCCCTATTTCCACGCGGCCTGGGAGAGGCGGGCGCTCGGCGTCACGCTTTGCGCCGGCGCCATGGGAGCCTGGAATATCGATGAGAGCCGGCATGCGCGCGAATCGCTGCATCCGGCCGATTACTATTCCTCCAGCTACTATCAGATCTGGATAAAGGCGCTGGAGACCCTGCTCAAGCGCCATGGCTTCGTCAGCGAGCGCGATCTCGCGGCCGGCGAGGCGATCGATGCGGCGGCGATCCCGAAGCGGGTGCTGAAGGCCGAAAACGTGCCGGCGGTGCTGGCCAAGGGTGGTCCCTGCGACCGGCCCGTTGCCTCGCCGGCGCGGTTCAAGGCCGGCCAGCAGGTGCGGACGAAGAATTTCAACCCCACCGGTCACACACGGCTGCCGCGCTATGCGCGCGGCAAGCTGGGCAGGATCGAGGCGGTGCGCGACGGCTTCGTCTTTCCCGACACCAACGCGCACGGGCGAGGCGAGAACCCGCAATGGGTCTATACGGTGGTTTTCGACGGCACGGAGATCTGGGGCGAGGGCGCCGATCCGACGCTTGTCGTCTCGATCGACGCCTGGGAGAGCTATCTTGAGCCGGCCTGACGGGACCGCCGCCGATTTGCCCGTTGGCCTCGACGCGCCGGTTTTCGCCGAGCCTTGGCAGGCCGAGGCGTTCGCCATGACGGTGGCGCTGCACGACAAGGGCCTGTTTTCGTGGGGCGAATGGGCACAGGCGCTGTCGGCCGAGGTGAAGAAGCCGGGCGCCGCGACGGACGGACACGATTATTACGAGCATTGGCTGGCAGCGCTGGAGCGGCTGCTGGCGTCGAAGGGACTGGCCGCCAGATCCGATGTCGACGCGATGGCCCGAGCCTGGGAGCGCGCCGCGCACGCCACGCCCCACGGCAGGCCGATCCTGCTCGAGAACGATCCGGAGTTCCAATCCGCGACGTGAGCGGATGTCCAGGACCGCCCCAAATCCTCGTGCTCGCCTTCGCCGGCACAGCCTTGATTGCCCTCGGCTGACAGCAACGATGGCCGGGCGTCTGTCTTTTTGTTCTCTTTACGTTCTTGTGTGCGCCTGATAGCCTCAGCTGTCGGAGGCGCTCGGTGCGTCATTGACGGCAGTCGATTGGCGGCTGTCTTGTGTTTCGCTTGCGAATCCGGTCTGTCGCACTGATGGAATTCTCACCCCAACAGGACGAGGCGCTGCAGGCGGTTGCCCGCTGGCTGCAAGCCGGCAAGCCGCAGCTGTTCCGGCTGTTCGGCTATGCCGGCACCGGCAAGACGACGCTGGCACGCTATTTTGCCGAACATGTCGACGGCCAGGTGCAGTTCGCCGCCTTCACCGGCAAGGCGGCCCAGGTGCTGCGCTCCAAGGGGGCGGTCAATGCCCGTACCATCCATTCGTTGATCTACAGGCCCAAGGGCGAGGAATCGGTCGAGGACGAGGTCACCGGCAAGACCTCGATGTCGCCGACCTTCTCGCTCAACCGGCAGAGCCCGATCTCGCGCGCCAAGCTGGTGGTCATCGACGAATGCTCGATGGTCGACGAGCAGCTCGGCCGCGACCTCATGAGTTTCGGGACGCCGATCCTGGTACTGGGCGACCCCGGCCAGTTGCCGCCGATTTCGGGCGGCGGCTTCTTCACCGATCACGAACCCGACTTCCTGCTCACCGAAATCCACCGGCAGGCGCGTGACAATCCGATCCTGCGCTTGGCGCTCGACGTGCGCGAAGGCCGCGAATTCATGCGCGGCGACTATGGCACGGCGCAGGTGATCGGCAAGGAAGACGTCAACCAGGAACTGGTGCTGAGGGCCGACCAGGTGCTGGTCGGCACCAACCGCACGCGTCGCCGCTACAACCAGCGCCTGCGCGAGCTCAAAGGCTTCAATGCCGACTATCCGCAGGCCGGCGACAAGCTCGTGTGCCTGCGCAACGATCCCGCCAAGGGGCTGCTCAATGGCTCGCTGTGGAAGGTGATGACCTCGTCGCGCGAGACGGTGAAGCCCGGTATCAACCTTCTGGTTTCGCCCGAAGAGGACGATCCGGACCGTGGCGTCGCCAAGATCAAGCTGCTCAAGGCGGCGTTCGAGGATCCCGACGCCGATATCCCCTGGCAGCAGAAGAAGCGCTTTGATGATTTCGACTATGGCTATGCGCTGACCGTGCACAAGGCGCAGGGCTCGCAGTGGAACGAGATCGTGCTGTTCGACGAGAGCTGGGCCTTCAAGGAAACCCGCCAGCGCTGGCTCTATACCGCTATCACCCGGGCCGCCGAGCGGCTGACCATCGTCAGGTAGCTACGACGAGGGCTTTTCCCGCACGCCGACTTGCCGGACACCGAGCCATTTCCAGGCCTCGTCTTCGTCCTCGGCCTTGAAATGCCTGAATTCGATGGGTGACGACGCGGGCAAGGCCTGCCGTGCGTCCGGCGTCCAGTCCGGTGCGCCGATCGCCGCGCAGCGGCCTATATGCTCCAGTGCATGGAGGGCGCCCAGTTTGAGGGTCTCTTCGGAGATGTCGGCCCAGTCGACGCCGTCATGATCGACCATGCGCACAGCCACGTCGATTCGCTGATGGAGCGCGTAGGCCGCTTCCAGCAGGCCAAACAGGTTTTCCGCATCGGCCGCCGAGACATGCCCGACCACATCGATTGCGAACAGGTCGTCGCGACCGGTGTCGATGCGACGGATCGCCGGCACGGATTGCAGGAAATTCACGGCGAGGCCTCCTTTGGAAGAGAGTTGGTCTTCTGGAACACTGGAAAGCCCTATCTGTTCCCGCCAAAGACGCTATAGATGCCCGGTCTCAAGTGCGCCCAGGCTGAACGGATGGCCGCGGCGCGCCGCTAACCCGCCTGTTTCACGGACACCAGCCCATGCCCGCAAAGCTTTCCGTCAACCTCAACGCCATCGCCATGCTGCGCAACCGGCGCGACTTGCCGTGGCCCAGCGTGATCGGCATCGGCCGGCTCGCCCTTGCCGCCGGAGCGCATGGGCTGACCGTCCATCCGCGTCCCGACGAGCGTCACACGCGGCATTCCGACCTGCCGGAGATCCGGGCGCTGATCGACGACGAGTTCCCGCAGGCTGAATTCAACATCGAGGGCTATCCGAGCGAGGATTTCCTGGCGCTTGTGGAAAAGCATCAGCCCGAACAGGTGACGCTGGTTCCCGATGAGCCGGCACAGGCAACCTCCGACCATGGCTGGAACTTCGCCGCCGACGCGGCGTTCCTGACACCAATCGTCAGGCGCCTGAAGAAGGGTGGTTTCAGGGTGTCGCTGTTCTCCGATGCGGATCCCGCCGGCATTGCGGCCGCGCGCGATACCGGTGCCGACCGGATCGAGCTCTATACCGGTCCCTATGGCAGCTGCCATTCCGATTCCGCAAAGGCGGCCAACGAGCTGGAAAGATTGGGGAAAACAGCCGATGCGGCATCCGCCACCGGTCTCCAGGTCAATGCCGGGCACGATCTGACGGTGGGCAATCTGCCCGCTCTGGCGAGGCGCATTCCGGCATTGGCCGAAGTGTCAATCGGACATGGGTTGACAGCCGACGCGTTGGAGTATGGCATGGCCGGCACGGTGGGTCGGTTTCTCAGGGCCTGTGGGTGGTAATGATGGCAGCCTCGCGCACCAGGCATGGCAGCCATAACGTGACGGTACTTGATATTGCATCGCAGCAAGCGTAGAGCACCGCGCGCTTATCGGAGTGTCGTCCATGGCCCTTGCCAATACTGGTAGTGAGGCAGAACCCGTCGAACAATCGAGCCATCCGGAAATCGAGCAGCACAGCACCAAGGTGCTGATGCTGGGCGCGCTCGGCGTTGTCTATGGCGATATCGGCACCAGCCCGATCTACGCCTTTCGCGAGGCCCTGGTGGCGTCTTCGGGCGGTCAGGTCGCGGAGCGTGGCGATATATTGGGCGTGCTGTCGCTTATCATCTGGTCGCTGACGATCATCGTCACCATAAAATACATCATGTTCGTGCTGCGCGCCGACAATCGCGGCGAGGGCGGCGTGCTGTCGCTGATGGCGCTGGCGCGCGGCAGTTTCCCGAAGCGCTCGGCGGTGATCCTGGGCGTCGGCATCGTCGGCGCCTCGCTGTTCTTCGGCGACGCCGTCATCACGCCGGCGATTTCGGTGCTGTCGGCGGTCGAGGGCATGAACGTCGTTACCCCCACCTTCCAGCCCTATGTCGTGCCGCTGACACTGGTGATTCTTGCCATGGTGTTCGCGGTGCAACGGTTTGGCACGGGCGGTGTGGGACTGGTCTTCGGTCCGGTGACCGCAGTCTGGTTCCTGGCTATCGGCCTGTCCGGGCTCAAGCACATCATCGCCGATCCGGAGATCCTGTGGGCGATCAGCCCGCACTATATCGTCGCCTTCCTGATTCATTCGCCAGATGTCGCCTTCGTCACCATCGGTGCCATCTTCCTCGCTGTCACCGGCGCCGAGGCTCTCTATGCCGATCTCGGCCATTTCGGCCGCAAGCCGATCGTGCTGGCCTGGCTGTCGATCGTGTTCCCTTGCCTGCTGCTCAACTATGCCGGGCAGGGCGCCTTTGTGCTGGCCAAGAACGGGGTGGTCGGCCATCCGTTCTTCGAGATGAACGAAGGCTGGATGCTTATCCCGATGGTGGTGCTGGCGACCGCCGCGACGGTCATCGCCAGCCAGGCGGTGATTTCGGGTGCCTTCTCGCTGACCAGGCAGGCGGTGCAGCTCAACATGCTGCCGCGGCTCGAAATCCTGCATACGTCGGAAAAACAGTCCGGCCAGATCTACATGCCGCGCGTCAACCTCTTGCTGGCGCTGGTGGTGATGCTGCTGGTGGTCGGGTTCGGCGAGTCCAGCAAGCTCGCCTCCGCTTATGGCATCTCGGTGACCGGCAACATGCTGGTGACGACGGTACTGCTCTATGTCGTCATGACGCGTATCTGGAAATGGCGGCTGAGGGTGGCAATCCCGCTGACCGCACTGTTTGCCTTAATCGACATCGGCTTCTTCGCTTCCAACATCGTCAAGGTGTTCGAGGGCGGCTGGGCCTCGCTGGCGGTGGCCTTCACCATTGTCACAGCCATGTGGACCTGGGTGCGCGGCAGCCGCTACCTGTTCGACAAGACCCGCCGTAACGAGATCCCGCTCGATTTCCTCGCCGGCAATCTGTTGAAGAAGAAGCCGCAGCTGGTGTCCGGCACCGCGGTGTTCCTGACCAGCGATCCGCTCAGCGCGCCGACAGCGCTCATGCACAGCCTGAAGCACTACAAGGTGCTGCATGAGCAGAACGTCATCCTTTCGGTGGTGACGGCGCCGCAGCCGGTGGTGCCCGATAGCGACCGGGTCAAGATGGAGACGGTCAACGAACTGTTCATGCGGGTGACACTGACGTTCGGCTACATGGAACAGCCCAATATTCCGCGGGCGCTGGCGATCTGCCGCAAGCAGGGCTGGAAGTTCGACATCATGACGACATCCTTCTTCCTGTCGCGCCGGTCGCTCAAGGCCTCGCCCAATTCCGGCATGCCGGTGTGGCAGGACCGGCTGTTCATCGGTCTGGCGCGCACGGCCGCCGACGCCACCGAATATTTCCAGATCCCGACCGGACGCGTGGTGGAAATCGGTACGCAGGTGGCGATCTGACGACCTTGATCGCCTCGACCTAAGCTGGTGGAGGGCGGGCATGAGCGGCGAATTGGTGCTTGTCACCGGCGGATCGGGTTTCCTCGGCGCCCATTGCATCCTTGAACTCCTGAAGGGCGGCTACCGCGTACGCACGACGGTGCGCAGCTCCAAGCGGAAAGCCGATGTGCTGGCCATGCTCAAGGCCGGCGGCATCGAGCCAGGCGACAGGCTGTCCTTCGCCATCGCCGACCTCACGAGCGACGCAGGCTGGCCGCAAGCCGTCGCCGGTTGCGACTACGTGCTCCATGTCGCCTCGCCATTTCCGCCGGGCGTGCCCAAGCAAGAGGACGATCTGATCATCCCGGCTCGCGAGGGTGCGCTGCGGGTGCTGCGGGCGGCGCGGGATGCTGGCGTCAAACGTGTCGTGCTGACCTCGTCCTTCGCGGCCATCGGCTATGGCAAGATGCCGCCCGGGCCGTTCACCGAGGAGAACTGGACCGATCCGACGGCCAAGGTCAGCGCCTATGTGAAGTCGAAGACGCTTGCCGAGCGCGCGGCCTGGGATTTCATCGCTGCCGAGGGCGGCAGGCTGGAGTTGGCGGTCGTCAACCCGGTCGGCATCTTCGGACCGGTTCTCGGCGCCGACCATTCGACCTCCACCGAATTTGTCCAGCGGATGATGAACGGCGCCATGCCGGGGTTGCCGCGTCTGTCCTTCGGCGTGGTCGACGCACGCGACGTGGCGGACCTGCATGTGCGTGCCATGACCAATCCAGCCGCCAAGGGCGAGCGCTTCCTCGCGGTATCAGGCGACTTCATGACCGTGCGGGAAATCGCGCAGACCGTGAAGGCGCGGCTCGGCGACGCGGCGTCGCGCGTCTCGACGAGGCAGCTTCCCGACTGGCTGGTGCGGATCGTCGGATTGTTCAACGCCGAAGCCGCGCAACTGGTTACGGAACTGGGCAAGGTCAAGAATGCCACCAACGCCAAGGCGGTGCGTGTGCTCGGCTGGGCGCCGCGCTCGCGCGAAGACGCGCTGGCCGCCACCGGTGAGAGCCTGGTCCGGCTCGGCCTGCTCAAGACATCGAAGTAGCGCGGCGGGAGGGTGACCTCCCACCGCTCTGGTTTCAACCAGCCAGCGCGGCTTTGTTGGCTTCCAGGAACTGCTTCAGCGATACCGACTTTCGACCGGAAAGCGTCTCGACCGAATCCGTCACCATGCCAAGGCCGCCGGCGCGCGTGGCGGCGTCGAATGACACCAGAAGCTTGGCGATCGGCTCGGGAAGCCCTGCGGCCTTCATGCCCTCCGTCAGTGCTTCATCGGAGAGCTGGACGACCTGGATCGGCTTGCCGGTAGCTTCGGTGACAAGCGCGGCGACTTCGGCTGTCGTATAGGCCTTGGGGCCGGTCAGCGTGTAGGTCTTGCTGTCAACGGTTTGCGAGGCCAGCCCCGCGGCTATGGCCGCGGCGAGATCGTCGCGCGCTCCATAGGAAATGGCGCCGTCGCCCGCGGACGTATACCATTGGCCCGATGCGAGGATCTGCGGCACCGCCATGAAGAGGTTCTCGTCGTACCAGCCATTGCGGAAGATCGTGTAGGGGATGCCGCTCGCCTTGATCGCCTGCTCGGTATCGTAGTGGTCAGGCGCGAAGAGGACCGGCGAGCCCGGCTCAGTGTTGGGCAAGGAGGTGTAGAGCAGATGCTTGACACCGGCTTTTCCGGCAGCGGCGACCGCCGCCAGTTGCTGCTCGCGACGCTTTCCCTGGATCGCCAACTCGTTGGTCGAGATGATGAGCGCCCGGTCGGCGCCTTCGAAGGTCTTTGGCAGCGATGCCGTGTCATCGAAGTCCGCCTGGCGGACGGTGACCCCGCGCGCTGCAAGATCCGCAAGGTTGGCGGGCGTGCGCGTGGTGGCGATGATCCGGGCCGCCGGTACCTTGAATGTGTCCAGCAGGTGGTTGATGACGCTGCGGCCGAGCTGGCCGGAAGCGCCGGTGACGAGAAGGGTTGCGGTCATGGAGGATCCTGACATTGCGCCGAAAGGCGGTTCGGTTGCTGGTCTCAAAAAGAGACCAGCACTAAAATAGGAATTGACCCGGTGCCGTAAAGAAGGCAGTTTTTGGGGAGGTAGGCACAGGCAGGGAACCAGCCGTGGACAGCAAGATCATCAATCTGAAATCCAAACTCGACATCTACAAAGCCATGACCGGCGGCGGCAATCTCGCCGATTGCCCGGTCCGAGACGTCATCCAGGGGCTTAACGGCAAGTGGAGTTCGCTGTTGATGGCGGCGCTGGCCGAGCAGCCTTATCGCTTCGGCGAGTTGCGGCGGCTGGTTCCCGACATCTCGCAGCGCATGCTGACCCAGACGCTCTACGATCTGCAGCGCGACGGCTATGTGCATCGCGAAGTGTTCCCGACCAAGCCGCCGAGCGTCGAATATAGCCTCACCGATCTCGGGCGCTCGATGTTCGATGCATTGCAGCATTTGTTGCAGTGGGCCGAATTCAACCATGATGCGGTGCGCGCGGCACGGGCCGGCTTCGACGCAACACAGGCTTGAACAGCCGGACAGGGCCGGCGCCGCGACTTGATTTCGCACAGCGGCTGAAGGATTGTCCCGGCCAGTTCGGCTTGGGGGCATCAGCATTTCCTACGACATCGCAATTGCAGGCGCCGGCCCGGCGGGGCTGGCCATGGCGCTTTATCTCAAGCGGGCAGGGCACAGGGTCACCATCTTCGAGCGCTTCGAGAAGCCGAAGCCGGTCGGCTCCGGGCTGATCCTGCAGCCGACCGGCTTGACGGTTCTGGCCGATCTCGGCCTGCTCGACGATATCACGGCGCTTGGCGCTCGGATCGACCGGCTGCATGGCGCCGATGCCTCGACCGGCCGCACCGTGCTCGACGTTCGCTATGATGCCCACCGCGGCCGCCGTTTTGGGCTGGCGGTGCACCGGGCGGCCCTGTTCGGTACGCTTTTTCGCGCCGCCCGGCGCGAGGCGATCGTCATCGAGACCAGCGTCGAGATCGAGACCATGGAGGCCGGCGAACGGGCGACGCTGATCTGTGGCAATGGACGACGGGCAGGGCCGTTCGATCTAATCGTCGACGCCAGCGGCTCACGCTCGAAACTGCGGCAGAGCGTGGCCAATGCAGGTGCGCCACGGCCGCTCAGCTATGGCGCGTTCTGGGCATCGCTCGGCTGGCGCGGCGAAGGGTTTGACGAGCACGCGCTCTTGCAGCGCTACGACAAGGCCAGCGTGATGATCGGCGTGCTGCCGATCGGCCGGCCGGAGCCCGGCGCCGAAAAAATGGCGGCCTTCTTCTGGAGCCTGAAGCCTGATGATGCCGACGCGGTGCGCGCTGCCGGCCTCGACGCCTGGAAGGAGAGGGTGGTGCGGCTGTGGCCGCAAAGCGAGGCGTTCACCCGCCAGATCGACAGTTTCGACCAATTGTCGCTGGCCCGCTACGGCCACCACACGATGAAGCTTCCGGTCGGCCGAAGATTGGCCGTCATCGGCGATGCCGCGCATTCGACCAGCCCGCAGCTTGGGCAAGGAGCCAACATGGCGCTGCTCGACGCGGCGGCGCTCAGCCATGCGCTGGCACGCACGCGGAGCGTCGAGGCAGCACTTGAGGCCTATGCCAAGGCGCGGCGCTGGCACGTGCGTGTGTTCCAGGCGCTGTCGCTGGCGTTCACGCCGTTCTACCAATCGGATTCCGTGGCGCTGCCCTTCATCCGCGACAGGCTGGTGGCGACCATCGCAAAGATCCCGCCGGCGCCGCGGCTTCTGGCTTCGATGGTCGCCGGCACGGTGATCGATCCGTTCAGGCGGGCAGGGCTGAGGGAAGCGCGATGGGATTTCGGACAAAATCCAGGTCATGGTACGACTGCATCATAGAGTTTTCGCCAAGCCGATCCGCGTGAACACAGTGATGTCCATAGCCCGAGGTCCGAGAGGCCTGATGCGCGTTGCGGCTTCGATGCTGGCGATGTTGATCGTCGCGCTGTCTATGCCGAAGGCATACGCCCAGACGACAAGCCAGCCGGGCCAACAGCACCCATCGGACGGCCAGGCCGCGCTGGCCGCCCGCATCGACGCTGCCTACAGACTGATGATGGACGCGGGACGCTTCGACGAAGGCTATGCGCAATTGCGGGCAGCGCTGCTCGCCACCGCCAGAAGCGACCTCTACGAATTCACCGTGGAGAGTTACTCGAACGCGGGCGCGACTTTCCTCAACAACCAGATCCTCGACGAAGCCGAGGAGATTTTTGCCGAGGGGCTGAAGACGAGGGCCATGCGGCAGGATGTCGCCAAGCGCGCCGACTTTTATCTCAACTACGCAATGCTGAAGCAGGCGGAGAAGGATTATCAGGGCTTCGTGTCAATGTGCGCGACAGCCACCAACTTGTACGCCCACTATCACGGCAAGGAGTCGCAGGAACTCCTGTATGCCAACGACGTGTTGGCGACCGGGGTCGCGGCGTTCGGTCAGATCGCTTCAGCCATCAACATCGAGCAGCGCAATCTGAAGTTGGCCGAGCAGGTAACCGGTACCGATGATCGTTTCATCTGGAAACTGCAGAACAATCTGGCCGACATGCTGCGCCAGATGGGAGCTCCGACACGCGCCTTGCACTATGATCTGGCCGTTCTGGAGAAGCGGATCGGCTACTACGGCCCGGACCACTTCAACGTTCTGGTCAGCGCCAACAACACCGCGCAGGACTATCTGGACCTTGGCAAATACGACGAGGCCTTGCGCCACTTCCAGCAGAACCGGGACATTGCCGTCGTTCTCAAGCAGGAAGGCAATCTGGTCGAACAGGCCGATGCTTGGGTGCTCTATACCAGGGTGCTCTCTGGTGTGCAGCCGCTCGATCAGCCAACGCTGGCACAGTTGCGGCAACTGACCACCGACCCGAACTATCCCGAGATACTGGCAATCAAGATCGCCAACCTGCTGGCCGCGCATTTCACTGCCGTGGGCGACACCGAAAGCAGCATGGCCCAACTCGAACGGGCCTATAGCGTCGCCGGATCGACTTACGGGGTGGTGCATCCGCTGACATTTGCCGCGCGCCAGGCGATGGCCAATCTCAAGGCAAGGAGGAATCCTGCCGCCGCGGCCGCCGATTTCGCTGCTCTCGACGATGACATGCTGCGTTGGAATTGGTTCCAGGTGAGCACATCAGGCAATCCCGTCGTTGCCGAGGCGAGCCGCGCCCTGGCCGACGACATGCTCTACGACTATGCGCGCCTCGCAAAGGACAATGCGTCGGTGGTGCCGGCGTTTGCTGAAGCCGTGCGCCGCTGGCCGACGCTTGAAAATAAAAAACGCGACCTGTTGCGCAGGCTATACCGCCTGATCGATCCGAACGATCTGGAGACACGGCACTTGATCGAGGCCGGGATCCGGCTGTCCCTGGCCTATCAGGAGGCGGCTTCCAGTGGTGACAGTTCCGATGATCCGGGTGCGGTGCAGCCCGACCAGGTTGAGGCGGCGTACCAGAAGGCCATCGCCAAAGCCATGGCCAAGTACAGTTTCAGCCAGGGCCTGGTGGACAAGCCGCTACCTTCTGCCGGCACCCTGCTGAAGCCAAACCAGGCGCTGATCGATTACTTCATCACCCGCAAGTGGCGGGCGGATCGGGAGAGCGCCGAACCGCTGGAAGACGAGCGCCTCTATGCGATCGTCACGCGCAAGGACCAGCAGCCGCGCCTCTACGATCTCGGCGATCCGCGCAGGCTCATCCCGGCCGCTCGCGAAACACGCATGGCAAACCTGAGGTCGACGCGTTCCGCGCAGGAGCGCGGTGCCGTGACGTTGGTCGACCTGAACGCCACATTCACCGGGCTTTATGCCGGTCTGATCGGACCGCTGGAGCCGTCGCTCGGTGGCGCCGACACGCTCTTCGTGGTGCCGGACGGCAAACTGTTTTCGGTGCCGTTCCCCCTGCTGCAGGACGGCAAGGGCGCGACGCTTGATGACCGCTTCGCCGTGCGCATGCTGACGCGGCCGGAATCGCTGCTGAACGCCGGCGTCGGCCAGAGTCTTCCCAGGACCGGCAGAGCCCTGCTGGCCGGCGGGTTGGACTATGCGCGAGGTCCCGAAAAGGGGGCGGAGCCGTTGCCGGGCACCCGCAAGGAGGTGGATGCGATCGCCTCGATCCTGCGCGCCGATGACTATTCGGTCCATATGCTGACCGGAACGGCGGCCAGGGAGCGGACGCTGCGCGAGGCTATGGAGCAGGCGACGGTCGCGCATCTGGCCACCCACGGCGCTTATCGTGACGAGAAAGAGGGCGGGGTGGGCGGCGTGAACGCCCTTTGGCAGAGCCAGGTCGTGCTGTCGCAAGCCGGAGACCGGCAGTCGATGAAACGTGACGATGATGACGGCCGGCTCTATGGCATGGAGCTGATGAGCTGGGATCTGTCGGGGCTCGACCTGCTTGTCCTGTCCGCTTGTGAGACGGCGCGAGGCCAGGAGACATTCGTCGGTGGCTTGCGTGGCCTGCCGACGGCAATCAACATCGCCGGCGCCAAGCGCTCGTTGCTGACGCTGTGGCCGGTGGACGACGCCGGTACCGCCGCCTTCATGGTCGGGTTCTACCGTTATCTTGCCGACGGACAGACCTATCCGGAAGCACTTCGCCAGACCCGCCGCGATGCCCGCGCAGGCAAGATACCGGGCGCCCAGGATCCGAGGGTCTGGGCCGCCTTTGTCATGTTCGAGAACTGAGGCCGCTCAAGGCGAGGGATTGCTCGCGGGCGCTCACGCGGATCGCGCCAACGCAAATGATCCGGCTGCATCGCTTCGGCGGATGAGGCTCGACAGGAAAGATCCCTTCGCTTGCAGGAAGGCATGCAGGCGTTGCGGATAGTCCGGCGCCACGGCGTTCCTGATCGACGGTCGATCATTCAAGGCTTTCCGCCAGGCCTGGACGCGCGGCTTGCCGTCCAGGATGCCGAAATCGCCGATCCGGTCGAAAGCGTCTAGGTATCTGAAAATCGGCCCGTACACCGCATCGACGAGCGAGAACCGGTTGCCGGCGAACCATGGGCCGCTCCGGTCGGCGTTGTCAGCGAGTTCGGCTTCGAGGCGCTCAAACATGGCGGATAGCGCACCGGATTCGGCAAGGAAGCCGGCTTCGGCCGGGGCTGAATAGAAGCGACCGATGGCGTTGAGGATGGCCGAGCCGTATTCGATCCAGGCACGGTGCCGGGCACGGGCGTAGGGATCGGCCGGGTGGAGAGCGCCGGCCTGCGTTTCCTCCAGGAATTCGAGGATGACCGCGGATTCGAAGACCATAGTCTCCTTGCCATCTTGCTGAACGCGCAGCAGCGGCACCTTGCCGAGCGGCGAGATCGCCTTGAACCACACAGGCTTGTCGGCGAGGTCGATGTCGACGCGTTCGAACGGCACGCCTTTCTCGGCCAGCGAGATCGCGGCGCGTTGGACATAGGGGCACAGAGGATGGCTGACGAGAACGAGTTTGTCGGACATTATTTGCCTTTCGATAGTCAATGCAATTGCATCTATGTAGATGCATATGCATTGATCGTCAAGCTTGATGCATTTGCATCTATCGCCTAAAGGTAGGCCATGACCGAGAAAGCCACGCCTTCGCCGGAGGCCATCAAGGCCTGGGCTCGCCTGATGCGTGTTTCGCGCCAATTGGTGGAGCGTGCCGAAGACGCCCTGAAAGAGGGCGGCCTGCCGCCGCTTGCCTGGTACGATGTGCTGCATGAGCTGGCCGAGGCGGGCGAGGGGGGCTTGCGGCCATTTCAATTGATCGAGCGCACCCTGTTTGCGCAGTACAACATTTCGCGGCTACTGGCGCGGCTTGAGGCCGACGGCCAGGTCGAGAAGCTGCCGGTGGCGGACGATGGCCGCGGCCAGACCATCCGCATCACAGCCAAGGGGCGCGAGACGCGCCGCCGGATGTGGGCCGTTTACGGGCGGTCGATCGCCGAACTGGTTGGCGCCAGGCTCTCACCGGACGAGCTGAAAACGGTGTCGGCCCTGCTTGGCCGGCTGCGTCATCCGCCTGCCGGCGATTGAGCATGGGCGCCGCGCGCGTTTCGCGGATACTAGCGGATATTTTCGTCATATCCCCTTGCGCCGAGCATCGGATTGCGCAATATGCCGAACCGTAACGTACGGTACGGCTTCCGGGTGACCCCAAGGCCTCTACCTGTGAACAGGAACAAAGCGTGTTGCTGGCAAACGCCGACATCGACAACAGCCAGGCGCTGACGGAGCGGCAGAAGGCCGTTCTGGATGCGGCGTTGCGGCTGCTGGTCGAGGAGGGCGATCATCTGACCATGACCGCCGTGGCGCGGCGGGCCAGTTGCTCCAAGGAAACGCTGTACAAGTGGTTTGGCGACCGTGACGGGCTGCTGACGGCGACCGTGCAGTGGCAGGCCTCCAAGGTGCGCGTGGCTTCCGTCGACGGCAAGGGGCTCGACCTTGCCTCGCTGACGGCAAGCCTCGAGCGCTTCGCCTCCGACTGGCTCAAGGTGATCTCCAGCGACACCTCGATCGCGCTCAACCGGGTGGCGGTCGGTCATGCCGGGTCGGGCAAGGACAATCTCGGCGCTGTTGTGCTGGAAAACGGCCGTTTCGCGCTGGCGAAGCGGCTGAAGCCGGTGCTCGAGGCGGGGCGCCAGGCCGGGCTTTTGGAATTCACGGATGCCGAGACGGCGTTCCGTACCTTTTTCGGGCTGGTCGCCCGCGACGTGCAGATCCGTCTGCTGCTAGGCGACCGGCTGGAATTGACTGAGGCGGCGATCGGCGGCGATGCCGCGCGGGCGACGCAGCAGTTTCTCGCTCTTCATGGAGCAAAAACCGGCCGCAAGGCCTCTGATTTATAAAACGGGAAGGAAGACAAAATGCGTGTTTATTACGATCGTGATGCCGATCTCAACCTGATCAAGGGCAAGAAGGTCGCCATCATCGGCTATGGCAGCCAGGGCCGGGCGCATGCGCTCAACCTCAAGGATTCCGGCGCCAAGGAAATCGCCATCGGCCTCAAGGCCGGTTCGGCGACCGCCAAGAAGGTGGAGGCCGACGGGCTCAAGGTGATGAGCGTCGCGGACGCCGCCAAATGGGCCGACCTGATGATGATGGCGACGCCCGACGAGCTGCAGGCCGACATCTACAAGAACGAGATCGCGCCGAACATCCGCGACGGTGCGGCGATCGCCTTCGCGCACGGCCTCAACGTGCATTTCGGCCTGATCGAGCCGAAGTCGACCGTCGACGTCGTCATGATCGCGCCGAAGGGCCCGGGCCACACGGTGCGCGGCGAATACCAGAAGGGCGGCGGCGTGCCGTGCCTGGTCGCCGTCAACCAGGACGCTTCGGGCAATGCGCTCGACCTGGCGCTCTCCTACGCCTGCGGCGTCGGTGGCGGCCGTTCGGGCATCATCGAGACCAATTTCCGCGAGGAATGCGAGACCGACCTGTTCGGCGAGCAGGTCGTGCTGTGCGGCGGCCTGGTCGAACTGATCCGCGCCGGCTTCGAGACGCTGGTGGAAGCCGGCTACGCGCCTGAAATGGCCTATTTCGAGTGCCTGCACGAAGTGAAGCTGATCGTCGACCTGATCTATGAAGGCGGCATCGCCAACATGAACTACTCGATCTCGAACACCGCCGAATGGGGCGAGTATGTCTCGGGCCCGCGCATCATCACCGCCGAGACCAAGGCCGAGATGAAGCGCGTGCTGAAGGACATCCAGACCGGCAAGTTCACGTCGGAATGGATGCAGGAATACCGTGCCGGCCTGTCGCGCTTCAAGGGTATCCGCCGCATGAATGACAGCCACCAGATCGAGGAAGTCGGCGCCAAGCTGCGCGCGATGATGCCGTGGATTTCCAAGAACAAGCTGGTCGACAAGGCCAAGAACTGAGCCGATCCACGTTTCTTGCCTTTGCGCGTCCTCGGGCTTCGCCCTGCGGGCGCGCGGGGATCTCGAAGAACGTCGACAAGGCCAAGACCTGAGCGAAATCCACGCTCGACAATAAAAACGGCGCCGTGAGGCGCCGTTTTTCATTTCCGGATCGTCCAGCCAACTTACCTATAGGGCGACCAGCACTGCTGGCGGGGACCGTTATAGGGCTGGAACGTGTTGTCCCAGGCGCGATACGACCGGTAGCGGTTGTAGCACCATTGCACATGGGCGTTGGAAAGCCGTCCGGCGCGATAATAGCGGCGCGGCGGCGGCGCATAGTAATCGTAGTTGTTGTAGTTGTTGTACATGCTGCCAAGGCCGAGCCCCAGGCCCAGGCCAAGGACCGCGGCGGCGCCGTCATCATAGTAGCCGCCGTGGTAGTGGCGGCGGCCATGGCGCCAGCGCCAGTTGTCGCCGCCGTTCCAGTTGCCGCCACCATTCCAGTGCCGGTTTCCGTTCCAATGGCCCGACCGGCGCCAGCGCCAGTCATCGTTGAAGCCACGGTTATTGTTGTTGCCGCCGGCCCAGCTGTCGCGAACCGGCGTGACCGTCGGCGCCGCGGTGCTCGTGGGAAGCGACAGGTCCGGCTGCAGGATCGGTCCGGCGGCGGACGGCGCCGTGATGCCGGAGACGATGCCAAGGGCTATCAGCCCGGACTTGATGGTGGAAGAAAAGAGCGAGTTCATTGCACTCTCCAAGAGATACAGCCCCACGCCTACCCTGGGAATGGGCCCAATGTGGATGTTAGCGTCTGAACGGCGGATGAACGGAAAGGTTCCGTCAACCATGGCGCGAATGCCGTCAGGACCAACCGATCCCTGCTTGTGGTCCTGCGATCTTGTTTTCTGGCGCTCTTGCAGGCAAAGGTCAGGGCATGTCGCTGCGCCTTGCCACCTTCAATGTCGAGAACCTGATGAACAGGTTCGATTTTTCCGGCTACCGCAACCAGCTCAACGAGGATCGGACGCTGGCGCTGTTCGATATCCAGAGCGAGGCCGAGTACAAGATGCTGGAACAGGCCCGCGCCATCGCGCAGTCCGACGACACGCGCCAGCTCTCGGCGTTGGCGATCGCCGCCACCCGGGCCGACATCATCTGCATGCAGGAGGTCGACAATATCGAGGCGCTGAAGGCCTTCGAATATGGCTACCTGTTCAAGATGGTGGGGCAGGGCTACCGGCAGAAATACACCACATCAGGCAATGATTCGCGCGGCATCGACGTCGCCGTGATGATGCGCAACGAGACCGCGCAGGGACAGCCGATCGAATTCGTGCGCATGACCAGCCATGCCTATGTCACCTACGAGCAGTTCGGGCTGCATACGCCGGAACTGGCGGCCCTCGGCAGCCAGGCCAATGAACGCATTTTCCGGCGCGACTGCCTGGAAGTCGACATCACCGTGGGCGGCCTGCCGCTGACGCTTTATCTCGTGCATTTCAAGTCGATGGGTCCGGCGCGCAACGGGCTTGACGGACGCGAGGCGACGATGCCGGTGCGCATGGCCGAGGCGCTGGCCGTGCGCCGGATCATCGAGGAGCGCTTCGGTGGCGACCATGCCGCCGACAAGCGCTGGGCGATCTGCGGCGACATGAACGATTACCGGCAGCGCGTGAAGATCGCCGGCGACGATGTCGACGGCTACCGTTTCGAGGTGGTTGACGAGAACCAGTCCTGCATCGACGTGCTGACGGCTGGCGGCTTCTGCGAAAATGTCGTCGAGCGGCGGCCGGAAATGAACCGCTGGACCTTCTATCACACACGCGGGCCTGAAGAGCGGCATCTTTGCCAGCTCGACTACATCCTGCTCTCCAGGGGACTGGCGGCGAAGAATGCCACCGCCGTTCCCGACATCATCCGCAACGGCCAGCCCTGGCGCACGATCTTTCCGGCGGGCCAGGAGGTCGAGCGCTTCCCGCGTGCCGGCTGGGACCGGCCGAAAGCGTCCGACCATTGCCCGGTGGCGATCACGCTGGACATGGCTTGATAAAGGGACTGGGGCTTGATTGGCATGAGTTTCGACCTGCCGCGCAATGTCATCCTGGCGGTCGATGCCGTCGACGTCCGGCTCGACCCCGGCCCGCATCCTTTCGCCAGGGATAATGCGGCGGCGATCGCCGAGAACTGGCAGCGCGAGATGGCAGCCAATCCCGCGCTGTTCGACGGCACGGTGGTGCTGCTGTCGCAACTTGCCTGGCGCGACAACCGCCTCGTCGGCCGCTGCCATGCGGTCAACTACTCCACCTTCATGCTCTGGCGGAAGCGGCCGGAGAATTCCGGCGCCGAGCACGCCTATGCCCATGCCGTGCTGGTGGCGGGCGACAATGCGCTGGTGGCGATCCGCATGGGGCCGCGGACGGTCAATGCCGGCCGTGTCTATTTCGCCGCCGGCTCGTTCGAGCCTGTCGATTTCCACGACGGGATGGTCGATGTCGATTTCAACATGATCCGCGAGGTGCGCGAAGAGACCGGTATCGACCTGACGGATGCCAGACGCGGCGTGCGCTGGCACGCCCTGTCGACGGCAAGCGGAACGGCGATCTTCCGCCGCTATCATGTCGATGAGCCGGCCGATGAGGTCGCGCGCCGGATCTCGGCCTTCGTTGCCGCCGAAACCGATCCGGAGATCGAAGGACCGGTGATCATCCGTCACGCCGCCGACCTGCCGGAGGGGCTGTCGCCGCACATGAAGCCGCTGATCGAGTGGCATTTCGCCAACAGCTAGATTTGTCTCCGTCTTGATTCCGATCTCGCTGCTGGCGATACGCCAGACCTTCTCGTCGGGATCTGTTCCCGTGTTGACCTGGGGTGGCCTGCGCGGCGGCGTTTCGGTGGCGCTGGCGCTGTCCTTGCCGGACAGCGCGGCCAAACCCGTGCTGCTGCCGCGACCTACGCGGTGGTGACCTTCTCGATCATCGTGCAGGGACTGACGATGAAATGGGTGATCGGCAGGACGACGGACCCGGCCAACGTGTAGCTTGCCCGGTTTTTCACAGGCCTTGTCGGCGCGGCGTGTGCCCGGCCGCGCAGGCAAGCGCCCCAGGGTTGGGGATAGCCGTTGAAGCTGCTGCCTATTCGTGCCGTAGCGCGTCGATCGGATCGAGCCTGGCGCCGCGCATTGCCGGGAAGAAGCCGAACACCATGCCGATCAGCGCCGAAAAGCCGACGGCGAGCAGAATGACGGCCGGGCTCGGCGCAAAGGGTATCGTCAGCGTCAGCGAGGCGAGGCCGGCCAGTGCCAGGCCGATCAGGATGCCGATGATGCCGCCGAGCAGCGACAGCACCGTCGCCTCGACCAGGAACTGGATGAGGATATGTTTCTCGTGCGCGCCGATGGCGAGCCTGATGCCGATCTCGCGGGTGCGTTCCGTGACCGAGACCAGCATGATGTTCATGATGCCGATGCCGCCGACCAGCAGGCTGACGCCGGCGACGGCGCCGAGCATGCCGGTCATGGTGGTGGTGGCGCTGGCCATGGCGTCGGCGATCTGCGTCATGTCACGGATGGCGAAATCACTCTCACGGTCGGGCGTGATCCGGCGCGCGTCGCGCAAGATGTCCTCGACACGCGGCTGCAATTCGCTGGTCGGCGTGCGGTCGTCGGCGGCGATGTAGATGTTGTCGATGTCGCGGTTGCCGGCGATGCGGCGCTGATAGGCGTGCAGCGGCATCAGCACCACATTGTCCTGATCCTGTCCGAAGCCCGTATAGCCCTTGGGCTCGAGCAGGCCGATGATCTTGCAGGAGGTGCGGTTGACGCGGATGATCTCGCCCTCCGGGTCGCCGGCGCCAAAGAACTGCTGGCGCACCGTCTCGCCGATCAGGCAGACGCCGGTGCCCGAGCGGGTTTCGGAATCGCTGAACGGGCGGCCGGACACCAGCTTCCAGTCGCGTGCGTCGAGATAGGCGCTGTCGGTGCCGGTGACACCGGAGGTCAGGCTTTCGGTGCCGAAGATGACGCGGACCTGCTTCTGCGAGGCCGGCGAGATGGCGCGCGCGCCGGTCAGATGCGCGACCAGTGCGGCAAGGTCCTTCTCCGCCAGTGGCCGCACCACCTGGTCGAGCCCGCCCGGGCCGCCGGGACCGGCCGGGCGACCGGCACGGACGACCAGCAGGTTGCTGCCGAGCTTGGAGATGTCGGCCTTGACCTTCTGCGTGGTGCCGGAGCCGATGGTCAGCATCGCAATGACGGCGGCGACACCGATGACGATGCCGAGCAACGTCAGGAACGAGCGCAGTACGTTGCGGCGGATCGAGCGCAGCGAGAGGCGGACGGTTTCCCAGATCATGATCAGGCCACCTCGACATTCATGGTGTCCGAGGCGACGTGGCCGTCGAGGAAGCGGATGGTGCGCTCGGCATATTCGGCGACGTCGGCCTCATGCGTGACCATGGTGACGGTCAGGCCGAGCTCCTTGTTGAGCTTCGTCAGCAGTTCCATGATCTCATGCGTGCGGGCGGTATCGAGGTTGCCGGTCGGTTCGTCGGCGACGAGCAGCGTCGGGCGGGTGACGATGGCACGCGCGATCGCCACGCGCTGCTGCTGGCCGCCGGAAAGTTCCGCCGGCGTATGATGCTCGCGACCGACCAGGCCGACCTGGGCGAGTGCTTGCATGGCAAGGTCGCGCCGCTCGCGGGCGGCGACGCCGCGATAGATTAGCGGCAGTTCGACGTTTTCGGCGGCCGTGGTGCGCGCCAGCAGATTGTAGCCCTGGAAGACGAAGCCGACATAGAGGTTGCGCAGCATGGCGCGGCGGTTGCGGTCGAGCCGGCCGGCGTCGACGCCCATGAAGGAGTAGGTTCCGGCCGTCGGCGTGTCGAGGCAGCCGATGATGTTCATCGCCGTCGATTTGCCGGAGCCGGACGGCCCCATGATGGCGACGAATTCGCCGCGCCTGATGGCAAGGTCGACTCCGGCCAGCGCATGGACCTTGGCTTCGCCCTGGCCATAGCTCTTCCAGACCTTGTCGAAGGTGATGAGCGTCGCGCTAGCGGCCACGGCCGTCAGCTCCGCGGCTGCGAGGCGGTGATGACCTGCGCGCCTTCGTCCAGGCCGGAGGTGATCTCGGTCAGTTCGCCATCGGTCGAGCCGATCTTGACGTTGACCGGATGCGGCCGGCCGTTCTCCAGCACATACAGCGTGCGCGAGCCATCGGTCGGGGTCGTCGCCTGGCGCTGGCGGTTGCCGCCCGGACGACCCATGCGGCCGGTGAACAGGTCGCTGAGGCTCCAGCCACGCGCGGCCTGCTGCGCCGGGCGGTAGCGGAAGGCGGAGGAGGGCACGGTAAGCACGCCCTTGGCCTCCCTTGTGACGACGGAAACGGTGGCGGTCATGCCGGGCCGCAGCAGCAGCTCGTTGTTGTCGACCTCGAGCCGCGCATTGTAGGTGACGACGCCGTCTGTCGTGACCGAGGCATAGGAGATGTCGCGGATCTCGGCATCGAACGGCCGGTCGGGGAAGGCATCGACGGTGAAACGGGCATGCTGGCCTGTCTTGACGGCGCCGATGTCGGCCTCGTCGACCGCCGCCACCAGTTCCATGTTACGCAAATCGGCGGCGATGACGAACAGCACCGGCGCCTGCAGCGAGGAGGCGACCGTCTGGCCGGGGTCGACCGAGCGCGTCAGCACGATGCCGTCGATCGGGGCATAGATGGTGCTGTTGGCAAGGTCGGTCTGCTGCGATTTGAGATCCGCATTGGCGATGGCGAGATTGGCCTGGGCGCTGTCAAGCGCCGCCTTGGAGCGGTCGCGCGTCGCGGTTGCCGCCTCGAGCGATTGGTCGGTCGCCATGCCACGCTTGGTCAAGGCGGCCGCGCGCACCAGCGCGCTTTCGTTTTCGGCCAGCGTCACCGTGGCGTCCTCGACATTGGCGGCCGCCACTTTCGCGGAAGCCTCGGCCCGTTCGATCTGGACCTGCAGCTTGGCGGTGTCGAGGGCCGCCAGCACGTCGCCCTTCTTCACCTGCTGGTTCTCGTTGACCGAGACCGAGCGTATGATGCCGGAAAGCTGGCTGGAAATATCGACCTGGGTGAGCGGCTGCAGCGTGCCCGTCGCCGAAACCTGGACGGTCAGATCGGCCTTGGCGGCCGGCACGGTGGTGTAATCGATCCTGGCGGGCGTGGCCGCATACCATTGATAGAGGCCAAGACCGGCGGCAAGCACGATCAGGGTCAGTAGCGCATAGAGCCAACCACGCCGGCGCGTCTTGCGCAGACCCTGTCGGTCGAGCCCAAGCGCCGTCTCGATGGCGGAATCCGATTCCGTCTTTGGCAGATTGACAATCTGGTCCACGTCGGACCCCTATGATGCGTATGTCCCTATCTGTGCACAGATCAGGCCTACCGGTTCAAATATCAAATTAAATTTCGCCCATGTTGGGATTGAGGCAGGAATGCAAACCCGGAGTTACTTGCTTTACGATGTGTTTACGACCGAGCGACTGGCCGGAAACCCGCTGGCCGTGGTGTTGGATTGCAAAGGTCTGAACACGGCGGCGATGCAGGCCATCGCGCGCGAATTCAACCTGTCCGAATCGGTCTTTGTGCTGCCGCCGGACAACCCCAAGCACAAGAACCGCATCCGCATCTTCACGCCCGACTACGAAATGCCGTTCGCCGGCCATCCGACGGTTGGATCGGCAATCGCGCTTGCCGAACTGGCCGGCGAAGGCGGTGCCGGCATCTTCGTGCTGGAAGAGAACATCGGCCCGGTGCGCTGCGCCGTCAGCACGCACGATGGCAACACCTTCGCCGAGTTCGATCTGGCGAAACTGCCGGAACCGCTGAAGCTCGAGGCCGATCCGGAAGCGATCGGGGCAGCCCTTGGCCTGGCGCCGCACGAGATCGGCTTCGAGAATCACCGCGTCTCGTTCTGGTCGGCCGGCGTGCCCTATGTGACCATTCCGGTCGCCAATCTCGAGGCGGCGGGCCGCATCCGGCTGGACAACCAGGCCTGGTCGGAGCTGGCGCCGCGCAAGAGCGAATGGGCCTTCGCCAGCCCCTATGTCTATTGCCGCGAGACGGTGAACCACGAAAGCGCCTTTCATGTCCGCATGATCGTGCCCGGCACGCCGTCCTATGAGGATCCGGCGACCGGTTCTGCAGCGGCCGCCTTCGCCGGCGCCATCATGCATTTCGACGGCCCGACGGACGGCATTTCACAGTTGTGGATCGAGCAGGGGCTGGAGATGGGCCGGCCATCGCGCATCCGCCTGGAACTGACCGTGCAAGGTGGAAAACTGGCCTCGGCGCGCATTGGCGGCAACGCGGTGAAGGTGGCGGAGGGCAAGCTTTTCGTCTGATCGCATCGAGGGTTGGTCGATTTGTCGGGAAATGATTCCGGCAGGGCTAGACATGGCCGATGGTGGCGGCTATATGCCCGCCAACGCCGGTTTTTGCCGGCCGAGTGGGTGCGTAGCTCAGTTGGTAGAGCAGCTGACTCTTAATCAGCGGGTCCACAGTTCAATCCTGTGCGCACCCACCAAATTCCTAGAAGACTTGGTGGAAAGACCCTGAAAAGCGAGACGCGTGTGGCGCGTCTCGGGCCAAGTGCTGCGGCTTTTCAACCAGCAACGCTATTTCGTGCTCATGATGATCTAATTGCGTGCAAAAATGCGGCTTAGAAATCGGCCGAACCGAAAAGCAATGTTCTTTTCTGCGCTTTCAGCTTCGCTAGCGTCAGTTCCGCCTTTCCCGCCCGAGAAATCGCTGATGAGCCACCAGAAGAAACCAGGAAACAACGAAAATCGCGGTGTCGGGCCGTGGCTGGAGTATCCATCGCGCCGAAGCACAATGGCAAGCACAACGGCAATAGCCACAGCAGCGGCAGCGGGATGGAGTTTTTTCATCCGCCAGATCTATTCGAGAATCGCCGTAGCAGGAAGATGCCACTCCTGCCGGTGACGGGACCGGCTTCACGGACCCAACCGTAGAAGTCCGAAGCTACTTCTCCGAGACCCCAGCCTCGGCAAAGCTCGCCATTCTCGCATGACACTCCAGTGCCGAGCGCACGATGTTGACGGCGAGGCAGGCGCCGGAGCCTTCGCCGAGCCTCATGCCGAGATCGAGCAATGGCGGCAGGCTGAGGGCTTCGAGCAGCCCGCGATGGCCCGATTCGGCCGAGACATGAGCCGCGATCGTGTGCGCGAGCCCCGTCGGGTGCAGCCTTGCCAGCGGGGCCGCGGCGGCGGTGCAGACGAAGCCGTCGAGCAGCACGGGTATGCCGAGATGGCGGGCGGCGAGCGTGGCGCCGAAGATGGCGGCGAGTTCGCGGCCACCAAGGGCGGCGGCAACGCCCAGCGGATCGGCGAGGGTGGCGGCGTGGCGCTTGAGGCCGGCCTCGATGGCGACCACCTTGCGCTTCAGGCCGGCATCGTCGACGCCGGTGCCGCGCCCGGTCCATTTTTCGGCGCCGCCGCCGAACAGGGCGGCCGAGATGGCGGCCGCCGGCGTGGTGTTGCCGATGCCCATTTCGCCGAAGCAGATCAGGTCGAGATCTTTCGTCACCGCGTCGTAGCCGGCCGAGACGGCGGCGAGGAAGGCTTTCTCGTCCATTGCCGGCACTTGCGTGAAATCGCCCGTCGGATGGTCGAGGTCGAGCGGGATGACATCGAGTTCGGCGCCGGCGATGCGGGCGAGCTGGTTGATGGCGGCCCCGCCGCCGGCGAAGTTCGCCACCATCTGCACGGTGACTTCCGATGGGTAGGCCGACACACCTTGTGCGGTGACGCCGTGATTGCCGGCGAAGACGAACACTTTCACGCGGTCGAGTTTCGGCATGTCGCGGCCCTGCCAGCGCGCCAGCCATGCGGCGATGGTCTCCAGCCGGCCGAGGCTGCCTTGCGGCTTGGTCAGCGTGTCTTGGCGGCGGGCAACGGCTTTTGCTGCGGAATCGCTGCCAGCCGGGAGATCGAGGCAGGCGGCGCGCAATTCATCAAGAGATTTGAAGGGCATGGGGGCAAGGTCTCCGGAAAGGAATCAAGTGGAATCAGGCCAAGGGGATCAAGAGAGCGCGACGGAAGCGACAAGAAGCACCGCGACTTCGCTGACCTGTTGCAAGGCGCCGATCGTGTCGCCGGTCTGGCCACCGATCTGGTTGAGGCAAAGGGCATGGAAGGCGGCAAACAGCAGGCCGAGCAGGATGAGCGCGGCGATGGCGCCGCCGAGCCCGAGGAGAAGAAGCGGGATCGCGCCAAGCACGGCGCCGGCGATGGCGATTTCCTGCGAGACCGTACCGGCACCCGCCGACAGGCCATCGGACCGTGCCGGCGGCAACAGGTGCATGAACGCGCCAAGCACACCGCGCGAAGAGGCGTGGGCAGCCACGAGAGCGAAGAGGGCCTGCGTGGGGTCGACGAATTCCGAAAGCACGTTCCAGCGGATCAGCAACGACAGGGTCAGGGCTGCCGCGCCATAGGCACCAATGCGGCTGTCGCGCATGATGTCCAGCTTGCGGCCGCGCGATTTACCGCCGCCAAAGCCGTCGGCGACGTCGGACAGCCCGTCCTCGTGCAGGCAGCCGGTGGTGATAACGGTTGAAACAAGGGCAAGGGCGGCCGCCGGGCCCATGGCAAGGCCAAACCGTTCCGCCGTGGCAAAGACGATGGCGCCGATCAGGCCGACGACGAGGCCGGCGACCGGCGCCGCCCAGATCGCGGCGGCAAGGCCGCGGCCGCGAAAATCGAGGATGGGCAGAGGCAGGCGGGTGAAGAAGACCAGGCAGAGCGCCATGTCGTCGAGGATTTGCCGAGGCGAAAGGGTCAAATTCGGGAGCTTCATGCGCCGCCCCTCGCTATCGCATGGAAGAAGGTGCCGCTGACATGGCCGCGCCGATAGCCGGAGGCGCCGATCGGATTGCCCTGACCATCGGCGAGGTCGGCCAGCGGCTCGTCATTGCCGGTTGCCGTCATCTGCGCATAGTGGAATTCGTGGCCCCGGATCAACGCGCCCTGCACCCCCAGCGGGCAATCAGCGCGCAGTCGCGCCTCGCGGTAGCCAAGGTTCATCTTCCGCCTTGCAAAACTGGTGGAATGGCCAAGCAGGCCAAGCATTCCGTGCGTTTCGCCCGAGGCATCTTCCAGCGCCTGGCCAAGCACCATGAAGCCGCCGCACTCGCCATGCACGGGCTTGGTCGCGGCGAAGCGCGCCATTCCGGCCTTGAAAGTCTCCGACGCCGCGAGCCGGCCGGCGTGAAGCTCGGGATAGCCGCCGGGAAGCCAGCAGACGTCACAATCCTCGTCGGGCGCTTCGTCGCCCAGCGGCGAGAACGGAACGATTTCCGCGCCCGCCTTGCGCCAATAGCTGGCGACATGCGGGTAGAGGAAGGTGAAGGCGGCATCTTCCGCAAGGGCTATCCGCTGCCCGGGCGGCTGCAGCGCCTCGTCGAAGCCGCCTTCCGCCGGGGTGAGGGGCGTTGCCAGCGCCATGACCGCGTCGAGGTCGAGCGACTTCTCCGCCATGTCGGCAAGGCGGTCGAGATGCGCCATCAGATCATCATACTCGCCGGCCTGGACGAGACCGAGGTGCCGCTCGGGCAGGTTCAGGGTGGGGTCGCGCAAGATGGCGCCGACGACAGGCAGGCCGATCGCCTCGATCGCATCGCCGGAGAGCCGGCGGTGGCGCTCGCTGCCCAGCCGGTTGAGCACGACGCCGGCCATGCGCACATCCGGATCGTAAGTGGCAAAACCCTTGGCGACGGCCGCCGCGGTGGTCGACTGGCCGGACACGTCGAGCACAAGCAGCACCGGCAGGCCGTAGAGCCGGGCGAGATCGGCCGCCGAACCGGTCCGCCCCCGCGCGGCCGGAATGCCGTCGAACAGGCCCATGGCGCTTTCGAGGATGACAAAATCAGTATCGTCAGCCGCTTGTGCGGCGAGGGCGTTGAGCAGCGATGGCGGCATCGCCCAGCTGTCGAGATTGACGCCGGACAGGCCCGTGGCGGCCGTGTGGAAACCAGGATCTATATAGTCGGGTCCGGATTTGGCGCCCCGCACCTTCAGCCCGCGTCGGGTGAGCGCGCGCAGAATGCCGATGGTGACGCTGGTCTTGCCCGAGCCGGAGCGCGGGGCGCCGATGATGATGGCGCGGGCCGTCATGCCTTGCCCGCCAATGCGGCGCGCATGGCGACGATGCCACCGACGACGATCAGTGCCGGCGAGGCAAGGCCGGCGGCGGCCACTTCCTCGGCAATGGTGGCGAGCGTGGCGACGACGGTTCGCTCCCGCGGTGTCGTCGCGGCGACGATCACCGCCGCCGGCGTCGAGGGCGCCAGCCCGCCGTCGAGCAGCGCTGCCGCGATCAGCGGCAGGTTCGCCATGCCCATATAGACGACAACCGGCTGGCCGGTGCGGGCGATTGCCGCCCAGTCGATGTCGTCGTCGGTGCCGGCGGCGTGGCCGGTCGCCAGGATCACCGCCTTGTTGATGCCGCGCATGGTGGCCGGGATGCCGGTTGCGGCCAGCGCGCTGAGGCCGGATGTCAGGCCGGGCAAAACCCGGAAAGGGATAGCTTCGCGCGCGAGCGCCAGGGCCTCTTCGCCGCCACGGCCGAAAATATAGGGATCGCCGCCTTTCAGCCTGACGACGCGGCGGCCTTCGCGCGCCAGCCGAACCAGAAGAGCGGTGATATCGTCCTGCTTCATCGAAGGCTGGCCGCCGCGTTTGCCGGCGTAGAACAGTTCGGCTGCCGATGCCACCGCCACGACATCGGGTGAGACCAGCGCATCATAGACCAGCGCATCCGCCTCGGCCAAGGCCGCCAGGACTTCCAGGGTCAGGCAGCCGGGGTCGCCGGGGCCGGCGCCGGCCAGCCAGACATGGCCCGGTTCCAGCGAACGCGGCTTGAAGTTCAGCCGGGCAAGCGCCTGTTCGAGCGTGGCGTGTTCGCCTGTGTTCCTGGTGCTGCCGCTCACAATCCGTCCCGTCCGCGAAAACGCCGCTGATAGTGGGCGTCGTACAATGAACTCTCGCCAAAGCCTTCCGCCGCAAGCGAGCGGCCGACGAAGATGATCGCCGTACGCTCCATCGGATCGGCGGCCAGTTGCGCCTCGATCGTTTCCAGCGTCCCCGTCAGCACGCGCTCATCCGGCCACGAGGCCCGGAAGACGATCGCCACCGGACAATCGCCGCCATAATGCGGCGTCAATTCGGCGACGACACGGTCGATGGCGTGGATGGCAAGATGGATGGCCAGCGTGGCGCCGGTGCGGCCGAAGCCGGCCAGCGTTTCGCCGGGCGGCATTTTCGAGGCGCGGCCGGAGATGCGGGTCAGCACCAGGCTTTGCGCCAGTTCGGGAATGGTCAACTCGCGGCGCAGCGCCGCCGCGGCCGCGGCGAAGGAAGGGACGCCCGGCGTCAGCGTGTAAGGGATGCCGTGTTTTTCCAGCCGGCGGATCTGCTCGGCGACCGCACTCCAAACCGACAGGTCGCCGGAATGCAGCCGCGCTACATCATGGCCGGCCTTGTGGGCCTCGACATAGGCGGCCTCTATCTCATCGAGCGACATCGGCGCGGTGTCGATCAGTTTGGTCCCGGGCGCGCAATGCTGCAGCAATTCGGGTGCGACGATGGAGCCGGCATGCAGGCAGACCGGACAGCTTGCCAGGAGCTTGGCACCGCGCAGCGTGATGAGGTCGGCGGCACCCGGACCGGCACCGATGAAATGAACGGTCATGGCGCGTCTCCGCTGATGGCGATGGCGCAGGTGACCGGGCCAAGCACGGTGCGAGGGCCAAGCAGTTTCGCACCGGCCCCGGCAACGGCGAGGGCCGCCGCTTCGGAAACCGAGGGCGTGCCGGCCAGTTCCCGCGAGAGGCTGGAATGGCTGAGCGTGCCTGGCGAGGCGGCTTGAAGCGCTGCGTCATCGACGATGACAACCGGGAGGTTCAGCGAGCGGCCAGCGGCGGCGATCGCGTCTTCATCCTTCTTGAGCGCCGCGGTGGCCAGTGCCGAAAGCGCCGTCATTGCCAACCCATGCGTTTCGATCGCGGTTTCAATCGCGGCAAGCACATCCTCGACGCCAACGCCTTTGCGGCTGCCGATGCCCGCGACCATCATGGCTTCACCCAGTTCCATTGCGTGACTGGCATGGCTGGCCGCCATGCCTGCATCGAACCGACCGGCGAGGCGCGCGAAATGTCTATCCGGGTAAGATCGCCGCCCAGCTTCAGGTGCTGGGCGAGAAGCAGCGTTTCCATCTCCAGTGTCACCGCATTGGCGACCAGACGGCCACCGGGGCGCAGCGCCTTGATGGCGGTGTTCAAGACACCGGTGTCGCTGCCCCCGCCGCCGATGAAGACAGCGTCCGGCATCTCCAGCCCGGCAAGCGCCTTTGGCGCGTTGCCTTCCACCACCACCAGGCCCGGAACGCCGCAGGCGGCTGCATTGCGGCGGATGCGAGCGGCGCGGCCCGGGTCGGCCTCGATGGCGATGGCGCGCATCAAGGGGTGGGCGAGCATCCACTCGATGCCGATCGAGCCGGAGCCGGCGCCGATGTCCCACAGCAACTCGCCGCGCCTGGGCGCCAGTGTCGACAAGGTGACAGCGCGGATTTCGCGCTTGGTGATCTGGCCGTCATGGTCGAACAGATGATCGGCAAGGCCAACCGTGAGTGGCAGAACACGGCCTTGCGGGTTCGAATCAATTTCGACGGCCAGCACGTTGAGCGGATTGACGTTTTCGAGGTCGAAGGCATCGGCGCGTGCCACGCGCTGTTTCTCGTTCGGCCCGGCCAAAGCCTCCAGGACCGTCAGCCGCGATGCGCCGAAATCGAGTTCTGTGAGCAGGCGGGCAATTGCCGCCGGCGCGTCGCCGTCCGATGTCAGCGCCAGGATGCGCGCATTGGGCTGCAGCAGCGGCCGGATCAGGTCGAGCGGCCGGCCATGCAGCGAGACGGTCTCGATGTCCTGCAGTGCCCAGCCAAGGCGGGCGGCGGCCAGCGAGACGGCCGACGGCGCCGGGATGACATGCATCTCACGCGGCTCGACCTTGCGGGCGAGGGTGGCGCCGACGCCATGGAAAAAAGGATCGCCGGAGGCGAGCACGCAGACTTTGCGGCCCGCCAGCGCCAGCACGTCAGCCATCCCGGCATCGAAGGGCACCGGCCAGGGGCGCGGCTCGCCCTTGGCGAAGGACGCGACCAGCGCCAGATGGCGCTTGCCGCCGAAGATGAACGACGCGTCGGCGATCCGCTGCTTGGCCTCGTCACCGAGACCCGCTAAACCGTCCTCGCTGATGCCGATCACCGTCAGCCATTTCGACGTATAGTCGGCCCCGTGCGGACTTTCAGCAGGCATGATGACCCACCGTATCCTGATCCTCGGCGGCACCACGGAAGCCCGGCAACTGGCCGGAAAGCTGGCGGCTCGTGCTTCGGTCACGTTGTCGCTGGCTGGTCGCACCGAAAGCCCCGTAACGCAAGGCGTGCCCGTGCGAACCGGAGGGTTTGGCGGCGCCGATGGGCTGGCAGCCTACCTCGAGGAGACAAGCACCGACCTGCTGATCGACGCCACGCATCCCTATGCGGCGCGAATCTCCGCCAATGCCGCGCAAGCGGCGCGAGCGGCCGGCGTGCCGATCTTGGCTCTGCGCCGTCCGGGCTGGGAGCCCATCGAAGGCGACCGCTGGACTGAGGTCGAAAGCGTCACCGATGCCGTGCAGGCACTTGGACCGGCACCGCGCCGCGTCTTCCTGGCGCTTGGCCGACAGGAGGTGGCGGCCTTCGAAGTCGCGCCCCAGCACCATTACCTCATCCGCAGCGTCGATCCGGTCGAGCCGAAGCTCGCCGTGCCCGACGCCGACTACCTGCTGGCGCGCGGTCCGTTCCGCGAAGCTGACGAGCGTGCTCTGCTGGAAAGACACAGCATCGACGGTGTCGTGTCCAAGAACAGCGGCGGCGCCGCCACTTACGGCAAGATTGCCGCCGCGCGGGCGCTTGGTGTCGAGGTGATCATGGTCCGCAGGCCAATGTTGCCGGAGGTGCCTTCGGCTGAAACCGTCGAAGCGCTGGCCGCGATTGTCAACCAATTCGGGGCCGATCATTTTGTCGAACCCGATGCCGAACGCGGCGTGTAGACCAGCGCCGGCTTGTCCGCGCGCTTGATGATCCGGGTTTCCGGCGACCCGATGATGATGCAGGTCGCCATGTCGGCCTTTTGCGCATCGACGTCGGCCAGCAGATAAACCTCGATGCGCTCGTCCGGACGGCCGGCGGCGCGGCCGAAGATGACCGGCGTGGTGCCGGGCAGGATCGCGGTCAGGCATTCGAAAGCGCGGCCAAGCTGCCAGGGGCGGGCCTTGCTGATGGGGTTGTAGAGCGCGATGACGAAGCCTGCGCCGGCCGCCGCCAGCAGGCGCAGTTCGATCAGGTCCCACGGCTTCAAATTGTCGGACAGTGAGATGGCGCAGAAATCATGGCCGAGCGGTGCGCCGATGCGGGCGGCGACCGCCAGCATGGCGGTGACGCCGGGCACCACGGCAACGTCGACAGCCCGCCATTCAGCCGGGCCGGCCTCGATTGCCTCGCAAACCGCGGCCGCCATGGCAAAGACGCCGGGATCACCGCCGGAAACCACGGCGACGTCGTGGCCTTCCGCGGCCTTGGTCAAGGCGTCCTTGGAGCGGGCGAGTTCCTCACGGTTGTCGGAGGCAACGCGAGTCTGGTCCGGGCGCAGGTCCAGCCGGTCGAGATAGGGCTTGTAGCCATAGAAGAACTTCGCCTCGGCCACGGCGCGGCTTGCTTGCGGCGTGACCTGATCGGCATTGCCGGGCCCGAGGCCGATCACGGTGAGGCGGCCGCTCATGCCTGTGCTCCCAATGCCCCTGGCCGGCCGGACCAGCCGGCGACCAGTACGATGGCGAAATAGGGGGCCTTGTCGTCCTGCTTGTCGGCGAGCTTCATCGAGACGCTGCCGGCCATGGTGCCGCGCTCGACATAGACGGCGCGCGTCAGCTTGCCGGTGGCTTCGAGCGCCCGCCTGATCTTGGGAAGGTTGCGGCCGACCTTCATGATGACGGCGGCATCGGTGTCGGCCAGGCGACGCGTCAGCTCGAACTCGCTCATCGTCCCGGGCAAAACCGTCAACACGTCGTCGCCCTGGACGATCGGCACACCGGTCTGCGACCAGCAGCCGGACATTGCGGTGACGCCTGGAATGACTTCGGTCGCGAAGCGATGGGCGAGGCGGACATGCAGATGCATGTAGGATCCGTAGAACAGCGGGTCGCCTTCGGACAACACGGCAACCATCCTGCCGGCGTCGAGGTGTTCGGCGACCTTTTCGGCCGACTCCTCGTAGAAGCCGGTGATCTGCGATCGGTAATCGTCGTGATCCTTGTCGATCTCGGTGGTCACGGGATAGAGCAGCGGCAGTTCCAGCATATCTGGTCGGAAGCGTGCCTCGACGATGGCGCGCGCGTTGCTGTTGTTGCCTCGCTTGGCGAAGTAGGCGACGACATCGGCCTCGGCCAGGGCGCGCGCGGCCTTCAGTGTCAACAGTTCTGGATCGCCGGGACCCGTGCCGACGCCGACAAGTCGGCCTTTGGGGAGCGCGTTCACAGGCCGGGCCTCGCCAATGAATTGAGCGCGGCGGCCGTCATGGCGCTGCCGCCAAGCCGGCCACGCACGATGGCATAGGGCACGCCATAGGAATTCTCGGCCAATGCATCCTTGGATTCGGCGGCACCGACGAAGCCAACCGGCATGCCGATGATGGCCGCCGGCTTCGGCGCGCCGTCGCGCAATTTTTCCAGGAGATAGAACAGTGCGGTCGGCGCATTGCCGATGGCGACGACCGAACCGGCCATGCGCTCGCCCCACAGGTCGATCGCGGCGGCCGAACGGGTGTTGCCGATCGCTCTGGCGATGTCGTGCGTGCGCGGATCGCGCAGCGTGCAGATCACTTCGTTGCCGGCCGGCAGTCGGGCGCGGGTGACGCCATGCGAGACCATTTCGGCATCGCAGAAGATCGGCGCGCCGGCGGCGAGTGCCTGGCGCGCGGCGGTGACGAAATCAGGCGAGAAAACGAAATGGCTTGATGCTTCGACCTGGCCGCAGGCATGGATCATGCGGATGGCGACATCGGCCTCGGCTTCGGAGAAGCGTTTGAGGTCGGCCTCGGCGCGGATAATGGCGAAGGAGCGCTCGTAGATCGCCGTGCCGTCGTGGATGTAGTCGTAGGCGGCCATGCTCATTTCCGTTTTTTAGTTTGGGCCTGTCGGTAAGTCTCGGCGATTGCCGCCGGCCCAAGCCTTGTCAGGCAAGCAGCGGCGGTCTCGTCCTGAAATCGTTCGCTGCGGATCACCGCCGCGACGCGACTGAAGCCGCGCGCGGCGTCATAGCCCGGCCTGTAGCCGGCAGGAAGAGCCTTTGCCGTCGCGTTCACGACAAGTCCGGCTCCATTTTCGCCGCCGATGATCGTGAGCGCCGCCGGGCCGGGATGCGCACAGCCCTTGGCGCAGCCGGAAATGTGCAGGGTGAAGTCGAGAATGTCCGCGTTTTCGGCGGCGATCGTCTCGGCGATGTCACGCGTGGCGATGCGGCCGGAGGCGCAGGCCGGCGTGCCGGGGCAGGCAGCGATGCGGGTGCGCGGATCGGTGTGGGAGGTGACGAAGTCGAGGGCGGCGGCGGCTTGCTGGAGGCGATGGTTCGCTGACTGTGGTTGGCCGAGGAAGAGCAAGGCGCGGCCCGGGGCGAGGCGGATTTCGGTGGTGCCCAGCGTGAGGGCGCTTTGCGTGAGGGCGATTATTTTGTCAGCAGGCATGCTGCCATAGGGAAGAGCGATGCCGATGGCGAAAGTGTCACCGGCCAACGGGAAAAGGCCGATAGGTTTGCGCGAGGCGCCTCCCTCTGTCTTGCCGGACATCTCCCCCACGAGGGGGGAGATCGGCTGCCCTGCCGGCGGCGTTGTTCTTGCGAAAGCGGACGTGTGCTGAGCCGTTTCGGCGTTGGAAATGGGCGAGGCCGAGCACGAATGAGCAATCTCCCCCCTTGTGGGGGAGATGTCCGGCAGGACAGAGGGGGGCGCCACAGAATGCCAGCCTGCGAGAGATACCAATTGCCTCTCCGACAAATCCCTCGCATGCGCTTCGCGGCCCTTTTCAGCGACCATCCTGAGCGTAGCGACGGCTATGTCTCTAGCGGCATCCGCATCGACTGTTGCCAGCACCTTCGCGTTTCGGCCGTCACCGGCAACCGATACGCTCCAGACGATGTCGTTGTCGGCTCGCATCGCCTTCAGCCGCACATCGGCCGTCACCGCATCCATCGTCAGTTGTCCGCCACCGTCGACAATCACCGACATCTTCGGCCCCAGCCGTTGCGTCAGCCCAGCGTCCTCGACCGCCACCCTGACCCGCTCCGCCAGCGGTCGCGGATCGGCGATCTCGCGAGGATCGATGCCCGCCAACGGACTGGTCTCCACCGGCACGCCGGTCCGCACCGCAATGCCCAGCGCATCGACCTCCGCCGCCAGCAGTGCTGCGGTCTCCGCTGTAAGGCCGCGTATCTGCAGACTACCCCGCGCCGTCACCTCCATGATGCCGTTGCCGTGCCGCTGGGCGGAGTCCGCCAGCTCGATCAAGAGCTTCGGCGTCAATCCTTCAAAAGATGGGGCTCCGGCAACCGGGTTGAGCCGCACCAGCAGCCCATCGCCGGTCTGCATTGGTGCCGACAGGGCCGGACAGGCGCCCCGGCGCGAGAAGGCGTTCATGCCGCCACTCCCAGCACCTCTGCCTCGGCAATCAGCGCCGCGAGATCGTCGTCGATGGAATTGCGCAAGGGATGCCAGAGGCCGCGCCGTCGCGCGGAGAGAAAACGCTCGGCGATGACCTTCGCGGCGGCCGGGTTTTCGCGCAGGATGAAGGCGCGAACTTCCGCGTCGCCAACATAGGCGTCGTGCACGGCCTCGATCAGCGCGCCCGAAATGGCATGGGTGGTCTCGGCGAAGCCGACCAGCCGGTCGACCGTCTCGGCGAATTCGGAGGCGCCGCGCGGGCCGTGCCGCATCTGTCCGGCGATGAAACGCGCATTGACGGCGCGGGCGCGTACCACCCGCGAGACGGCCTCGCCGACCGAACGCGGCTTCGGCTTTTGCGGGTCTGTCGTGTCGAGGACGATGACGTCGGCATTCCGGCCGAGCGCTGCAAGTGCTGCCGAAAAGCCGCCGATGAAGGCGACGTCGGCGGAGCCTTCGAGAATGTCGCGGCCGGGGTCGTCGCCGGTGTGGACCAGAAGATCGGCTTCGGCGATGCGGGTTTCGAACGCGCCGGGCACCGAGACGCCTTCGCCGCCGGCACCGCCATAGGCATGCGAGGTGGCGTCGAGATAGGCGCGGCCGATTTCTTCGCGCGCTGCCCAGTCGCCGCTCGACAGGAGGTCCTCGACGCCGGCGCCGTAAGTGCCGGGCGAGGTGCCGAAAATGCGTGGGCTGATCTTGCCATCCGCTCGGGTCCGGGCCGCGAGCGGGTTTTCCGAATCCTCCTCGTCGCGCGCGGCGACGGCATTGGCGGCGGCGTCGATCAGCGCGATCTGGGTCGGGAACATGTCGCGGAACAGGCCCGATATGCGCCAGGTGACATCGACGCGCGGGCGGCCGAGCGTTGCCGGCGGCAGCACCTCGATGCCGGTGATGCGGCCGGTGGCGGCATCCCATTGCGGCCGGCAGCCCATCAGCGCCAGGCCTTGCGCGATTTCCTCGCCGCCGGTGCGCAGCGAGGCCGAGCCCCAGAGGTCGATCACCAGAGAGCGCGGCCAGTCGCCATGCGTTTGCATATAGCCGCGCACGACCTCTTCCGCCGCCGCCTTGCCCAGGTCATAGGCGGTCGGTGTCGGCATGGTGCGTGGATCCGACGTGAACAGGTTGCGGCCGGTGGGCAAAACATCGGAGCGCCCCCGCGCGGGCGCGCCGGCCGGTCCGGCCTTGACGTGGCGGCCATCGAGCGCGGCGAGCAGCGCCGACCTTTCAGCCTCGGCACTTTGGCGGCGCATGGCGTCAGGCTCACCATCGGGCGCGCGGCCGTAGATATGCAACCCATCCTTGATGGCGAAGTCCTTGAGGTCGCAGAGCCAGGCGTCGATGCGGCGCAGCGCCTCGTCGGGCGCGTCGGTTCTGGCGACGCCGGCTTCGGCGGCGAGGCCGGTCTTTTGCGCGGTGTCGACGATCAGCTTTGCCAGGCGGTCGCGGCGGCGGCGGTCGAGGCCATCTGCCTGGGCATATTCGTCAACCAGGCGTTCGAGTTTGTGCTGGTCGTCGTCCAGTCCCGCGCCGGCCAGCGGCGGCGGCAAATGGCCGAGCGTGACGGCGGCGATGCGCCGCTTGGCTTGCGCTGCTTCGCCTGGGTTGGAGACGATGAAGGGGTAGATGACGGGCAAGGGACCGGTGACGATCTCGGGAAAGCAGCTTTGCGAGAGTGCAACCGTCTTGCCCGGCAGCCATTCCAGCGTGCCGTGCGCGCCGACATGGATGAGCGCATGGACGCCGAGGGATTTGCGCAGCCACCGGCCAAACGCGATCAGGGCGTGGCGCGGGGGGAGCGTCGGGTCGTGATAGTCGGCGCGGCGGTCGGCGGAGCGGCCGCGGTCGGGGGCGAGGGCGACAGTAATGTTGCCGAAGGTGGCGGCGCGGAAGGGGAAGCTTGCTGAGATCGTTTGTGAAGGTCTGTGCGCCTGGCGCAACCCTGCCTCGTCTTCTGCCTTGCCCCAAGCGCCTTCGACCCCTGCGATTGCCGCAATCGGCAACTCTGTCGAGAAGGCAATATAGTTGTCTAACGTCAATCCAGTATCGCTGACTTCCAGCAAATCCAGCAGCGCGCGCGGCGTTTGCGGAATCCCTTCAACGGCATAGCCCTGTCCCTTCAGGTCATGCAGCATGGCCAGCACGCTCGACGGCACATCGAGGCCGACAGCATAGCCGGTACGGCCGGGAGCACTGGGATAGTCGGGGATCAGGATAGCCAGCCTGCGCTCGGCTCGAGGCGTCTCCCGCAGCTTGATGAAGGCCGCGACGCGGTCGGCCACCTGCGCCACGCGATCCGGCTCCGGCCGGTTGACGAAGGCACGGTGGCCGAGTGCCGGATCGACATCGCTTTCGCCCTTGAAGGAAATCGCGCCGGCGAGGATGCGGCCGTCCAGTTCTGGCAGCACGACATGCATGGCGAGGTCGGCGGGCGCCAGGCCGCGCTGGTTGTTTTCCCAGACGTCGCGGCGGGTGGTGGCGACGATGGCCTGGAAGACGGGCACACCGGCACGGTCGAACAGGGTTTCGACGCCGGGCTCGGCGCCTGACGCGAAGGCGGTCGCGGTGAGGATGGCGGCGGGCTTCAGTACGGCGAACGCGGTTTCCACAAAGGCCAGTGACGCCGGGTCTTTCAGGCTGGAGACGAAGATGGGGACCGGGAGCATGCCGCGTTGGCGCAGCGCTTCGAAAAGAGCATCGATCGGCGCAACATCGGCAGCCAGAAGCATCGAACGGTAGAACAGGATCGGCACGACCTTTCCCTCCCCCTTGAGGGGCGGGTGGCCCGCAGGGTCGGATGCGGCCGGTACGACCGGGTGTGGCGTTTCTTGAGGTCGGCGCACTTCAGAGCGTCGGCGCGCTGTGGAGAGGACCCCACTCCCAGCCTGCGGCCGGACCCTCCCCTCGAGGGGGAGGGGGACGACGCCGCGTGTGGGCTCGTAGTAGCCGGCTTTTGGCACTGCCACCGGCTCAACAACGGCCGCATCCTGGCCCGCCAGCCGCGCCAGCCTCTGCACCAGCGCGCTCATATTGGCCGGGCCGCCTTCGCGGAAATAGCCGAGCAGCGCGTCCAATTCCTGGCGCGGCAGCGTCGAGGCTTCGATCAGCCTGAGATCCTCGTCGTGGCTTTCACCGGGAAGCAGCGCCAGTTTTATGCCGCGCTCGCGGGCGATCGAGGCCAACTGGTCGCAGCCATAGCGCCACCAATCGTGGCCGCCGAGGATGCGCACCAGGATGATCTTGGCGTGGCGGGCGACGCCGTCGACCCAGAGGTCGACGGACATGGGATGGCGAAGGTCGCGCAATGCCGCCAGCCGCATCGAGGGCAGGCGGCCGGCATCGGCCTTCCACGCCGCCGCCAGCCCGGCAAGATCGCTGTCGGTGAAGGACAGCGCCACGATATCCGCCGGCGTCTGCCGCAGATCGACCGGCTCGGCGAGGTCGTCGAGCGAGGCGGAGGTCGTGGTGAGGATATGCATCGCGGCCCGTGTCTGAAAATCAGCCGGCGAGTATACGCTCGATTGCCGGGCGGTTCAGCCCCTTGAGGCCGATGACGACCAGGCGCGAGCGGCGGTCGTCCTCGGCCGTCCAGGCGCGGTCATAGTAATGATTGACGCGCGGGCCGACGGCCTGCAGGAGGAGCCGCATCGGCTTGCCGCCGACCTCGACGAAACCTTTCACACGCAACACATTTTCTTCTTCGGCGACAGTGGCGACGCGCCTTGCCAGCTCGTCCGGATTGGCGATCGAAGGGATGTCGACGATGAAGGTGTCGAAGTCGTCGTGCTCGTGGTCGAAAGCGCCGTCATGATGGGATTTGCGGTTCTCGATATCGTCCTCGACGGCGAGACCGAGCCCGAGCAGTATGGAAGGGTCGACCTTGCCGTGCGAGGTCGGCACGATCTTCACGGCGCGGGCGGAATGTTCGTTGACGATGGCGTTGGCCCGGGCCGAACCGGCGGCGTCCATCAGGTCGCTCTTCGACAGGATGATCAGGTCCGCGCAGGCGATCTGATCCTCGAACACTTCCTCGACCGGGTCGTCATGGTCGAGGCTCTCATCCCCGGCGCGCTGCGCTTGCAAGGCGTCCATGTCGTTGGCGACGCGGCCTTCGGCCAAAGCAGGGCCGTCGACCACGGCGATCACGCCATCGACCGTCACGCGGCTCTTCACCGTCGGCCACTGGAACGCCTGGACCAGCGGCTTGGGCAAAGCGAGGCCCGAGGTTTCGATCAGGATGTGGTCGATCTTCGGCGTCAGCGACAGGATCTGGTCCAGCGCCGGCACGAAATCGTCGGCCACGGTGCAGCAGATGCAGCCATTGGCCAGTTCGACGATGTTCTCCTCGGGGCAGGTGTCGATGCCGCAGCCTTTCAGGATTTCGCCGTCGATGCCGATGTCGCCGAACTCGTTGACGATGATGGCAATGCGCTTGCCGCCAGCGTTTTCCAGGAGATGGCGAACCAGCGTCGTCTTGCCGGCGCCCAGGAAGCCGGTGACGACGGTGCAGGGGACGCGGGAGAGATTGCCGGTCGAATTTGGGGCGCTCATGATCAATCCTTCAACAGGTCGAGGGGAGGAATGCGGGCCACGAGGCCGCGCTTGAGGGAATCGGGCCGGCCACGCCATGGAATGAGGCCGTCCGTCGAGGTGGCGAAGAGTTTGGCGCCGGTGACGAGGTCGGCGCCGCTGGCCGCGGTCAGGTCGCCGAACACATAACTCCAGCAGCCGTCGCGCAGGATGGCGGCGCTCAGCCGGCGCTTGCAATTGCCGAGGCATTCGACGGTGCGGACGCGGATGTTGTCATCGGCCGCGGCGTGGCGCGTGTCCTCGGCCAGCAGTTCGCCGGCGCGGGGATGGGCGTCCGAGCCGGTCTCGTCGCGACAGGAGGCGCAGACGATGACCGTGACGCCGGCCAAGGCTTCGCTGTCGGCGGACGAATTGTCCGCTGTGCCAGCCGAAAAACTGCCGTTCTGGTCCAAAAAGCCGGGCTCCTTGCCCGGAAACCCGCCGGGCGATCGGATTCTCTTGTCGCAGACGGCAGGTCTCCTGGCTCGCGGGTCATCGCCTTGGGTGCCGCCTTCCCGGGAATTCCCAGTGGCTTTCGGCCTAGGCTCATCGCTTACAGTTGCGGGGACAGCCGCGGATTTGAGATCTTTCACCTCGCACCGCATTCCCTCTTAGCCCCTGCCGTTGCGGGCAAGGGACCGTCTGGACGGGATTTAGGCTTTTGCAGGCAGCGGTGTCAACGCGAGCTTACAACATGGCGATGTCGGCCAGCGCCGGGCCCAGATCGCCTGCCGGCGTCACGTCCATGCGTTCAAGGCCAAGCCAGCCCTGCATCCGCTTCAATTCCTCGAAAAGCTGCGCGGCGGTTTCAGGCGGGGCGCCGGGCTCAGGGTAGGCGGCATGGACGCGCAGGACGCTCGCTGGCCGGTCCGCCTTGAGGTCGACGCGCGCGACGATCCGGTCGCCGAGCAGGAAGGGGAGGACGTAATAGCCGTATTGGCGCTTTTCAGCCGGCGTGTAGATTTCGATGCGGTAGCGGAAATCGAACAGCCGCTCCGAACGCGAGCGCTCGAAGACGACCGGGTCGAACGGCGCCAACAGCGCGCGGGCCTCGATTTTCCGGGGCAGGCGCGCGTCCTTGTGAAGGTAGGCCGGCTTGTCCCAGCCTTCGACGCGCACCGGCAGCAATTCGCCCAACTCGACCAGTTCCTCCAGCCGGCCCTTCATATCGGCCGGCGACAGCCGGAAATAGTCGCGCAGGTCGCCTGACGTCGCCACGCCATGGGCGCGGGCGGAAATGCGCAGCAATTCGCGATGCGCGTCCTCGGCCGGGGGCACCGGCAGATCGAGGATCGCCTGCGGCAGCACGCGCTCCGGCAAATCATAGAAGCGCTCGAAGCCGCGACGGTGCGCCGTGGTGATGCGCCCGGCCCAGAACAGCCATTCGAAGGCGTGCTTGGCATGGCTCCAGCCCCACCAGCCGCCCGAACCTTTCTGGCCTTCGAGCGCCGAAGCGGCGATCGGGCCGCGCTCGACGACCGCGCGGTAGATGTCTTCTATATAGGCGGCGTGTTCGCGGCCCCATTTGGCCAGCCCCAGATACATTTCATCGCCTTGCTCGGCCCGCTGCATGCGCCAGCGCATCAGCGGATAGGTTTCGACCGGCAGGAACGAGGCCTCGTGCGCCCAGTATTCGAACACAGTGCGCTTGCGCGTCACGGCGGCATTGTCGAGCAAAGCGAGCGGGTAGGGGCCCAGGCGCGAATAGAGCGGCATATAATGAGCGCGCACCACCGCGCTGACGGAATCGATCTGCAGCAGGCCGGTGCGGGACAGCACACGGGCGAGATGACGGCGGTCGGGTGTGCCATTTGGGCGCGGATCGAGAAACCCTTGAGCGGCGAGTGCAATGCGGCGGGCCGCGGCAAGAGAGATCTTTTCCTTCATGCAGGCATCACTCTGAGGGGCTTCGGCTGTGGGTCGGTCTTTGTCTGGGCAGCTTCTTGTCGCAAAACCGGCGTCCAGTTTTGCGGAACCTGCGTGGTGATTCCAACCCATGCTAGCAGGGTTTTGGCGGCAACCATGTCAGGAGAGAAAAGTGGAGTAAAAAGCGAAGGAAATCAAACAGGAGCGGATCGGACCAGTTTCTCCGGATATGCCGTCCAGGTCGGCGTTTTGAACAAGGTTTGACTTGCTTCGCTGGAAGTGCTGCGCTAACCCTCGCCGCGTTGCAGCATAGGCCCTTAAAACGGTTCAGCGGTTAAACTGTCACGCTTCCGCAATAAGGTCCGGTGCTGTAATCAACGTGGATTGGCGCCAACGGAAAGCCGCTGCATGAACGCACTTCTCAGTTCGTACCTGCCTATCGTCCTGTTCATAGGCGTGGCACTGGTCGTCGGCCTGGCGCTGCTGGCCGCCCCGTTCCTGGTGGCCTACCGCAATCCCGATCCCGAAAAGCTGTCCGCCTACGAGTGCGGTTTCAACTCGTTCGACGATGCCCGCATGAAATTCGACATCCGTTTCTACCTGGTGTCGATCCTGTTCATCATCTTCGACCTGGAAGTGGCCTTCCTGTTCCCCTGGGCCGTGTCCTTCTCGAAGATCGGCATGCTCGGCTTCTGGTCGATGATGGTGTTTTTGGCAGTGCTGACCATCGGCTTTGCCTATGAATGGAAAAAAGGAGCGCTGGAATGGGATTGAACGACAGTTCAGGCACCCTCGTCGCGCCGAAGCCGAAGGGCATCATCGATCCCAACACCGGCAGGCCGGTGGGGGAGGACGATCCCTTCTTCCTCGAGATCAACAATGAGCTTGCCGACAAGGGCTTTCTGGTCACCTCGACCGAGGCGCTGATCACCTGGGCGCGCAGCGGCTCGCTGATGTTCATGACCTTTGGTCTGGCGTGCTGCGCGGTCGAGATGATCCACACCTCGATGCCGCGCTACGACTCGGAGCGGTTCGGTGTCGCGCCGCGCGCGTCTCCGCGCCAGTCCGACATCATGATCGTCGCCGGCACGCTGACCAACAAGATGGCGCCGGCGCTGCGCAAGGTCTACGACCAGATGCCGGAGCCTCGCTACGTCATCTCGATGGGCTCCTGCGCCAATGGCGGCGGTTACTACCACTATTCCTATTCGGTGGTGCGCGGCTGCGACCGCGTCGTGCCGGTCGACATCTATGTGCCCGGCTGCCCGCCGAGCGCCGAAGCTTTGCTCTACGGCATTCTTCTCCTGCAGAAGAAGATCCGCCGCACCGGCACGATCGAACGGTAAATCCATGGCAGCATCCCTGAGCGAACTGTCGACCTATCTCGGCGAAAAGCTGATCGGTCGTGTCAATGACGCGGTGCTCGCCTATGGCGAGCTCACCATCCATGTCGAACCGCGCGACCTCATCGAAGTGGTTACCTTCCTGCGCGACGATGCGCGCTGCCAGTTCATCTCGATCATCGATGTCTGTGGGGCTGATTATCCGTCGCGGGCCAAGCGCTTCGACGTTGTCTACCATCTGTTGTCGCCGAAGCAGAATGTCCGCATCCGCGTCAAGGTGCAGGCCGACGAGGAGACAATGGTGCCGTCGATCACCGGCGTCTATCCCGGCGCCGACTGGTTCGAGCGCGAGACCTACGATCTCTATGGCGTGCTGTTCTCGGGCCATCCCGACCTGCGCCGCCTGTTGACCGACTACGGTTTCGAAGGCCATCCGCTGCGCAAGGATTTCCCGCTGACCGGCTTCGTCGAGGTTCGCTACGACGACGAAGCCAAGCGCGTCATCTACGAGCCGGTCGAGCTCAAGCAGGAATTCCGCAATTTCGATTTTCTCTCGCCGTGGGAGGGGACGGATTACGTCCTGCCGGGCGACGAAAAAGCCAAGACGAATTGAGGCGCCACAATGGCTGAGACCTCCGTCCGCAATTTCAACATCAACTTCGGTCCGCAACATCCTGCGGCGCACGGCGTTTTGCGCCTCGTGCTGGAGCTGGACGGCGAAGTCGTCGATCGCGTCGATCCGCATATCGGGCTCTTGCATCGCGGCACGGAAAAGCTGATCGAGGCCAAGACCTATCTTCAGGCGGTGCCCTATCTCGACCGGCTCGATTATTGCGCGCCGATGAACCAGGAGCATGCCTTCGCGCTCGCCGCCGAGCGCCTGCTCGGTATCGAGGTGCCGAGGCGCGGCCAGCTGATCCGCGTGCTCTATTGCGAAATCGGCCGCATCATGTCGCACATCCTCAATGTGACGACGCAGGCCATGGACGTTGGCGCGCTGACGCCGCCACTGTGGGGCTTCGTCGAGCGCGAAAAGCTGATGGTGTTCTATGAACGCGCCTCCGGCTCGCGCATGCATGCCGCCTATTTCCGCCCCGGCGGCGTCCATCAGGATCTACCGCGCCAACTGGTCGAGGACATCGGCAAGTGGATCGACCCGTTCCTCAAGTCGATCGATGATCTCGACAAGCTGCTGACCGGCAACCGCATCTTCAAGCAGCGCAATGTCGATATCGGCATCGTTTCGCTGGCCGATGCCTGGGCCTGGGGCTTTTCCGGCGTCATGGTGCGCGGTTCGGGCGCGCCTTGGGATTTGCGCAAGTCGCAGCCTTACGAATGCTATTCGGAAATGGACTTCGACATTCCGATCGGCAAGAACGGCGACTGCTACGACCGTTATCTCGTGCGCATGGAAGAAATGCGCCAGTCGGCCCGTATCATGCGCCAGTGCGTCGACCTCTTGCTCGGCAAGGAAAGCACCGGCCCGGTCTCGAACCTCGACGGCAAGGTGGTGCCGCCGAAGCGTCAGGCGATGAAGCGCTCGATGGAAGCGCTGATCCATCACTTCAAGCTCTACACCGAGGGCTATCGTGTGCCGGCCGGCGAGGTTTACGCGGCGGTCGAGGCGCCGAAGGGCGAGTTCGGCGTCTATCTGGTCTCCGACGGTTCCAACAAGCCCTACCGCTGCAAGCTGCGCGCGCCCGGTTTCGCGCATCTGCAGGCCATGGATTTCCTCTGCCGCGGCCACATGCTGGCCGACGTCACCGCCGTTCTCGGCTCCCTCGACATCGTGTTTGGTGAGGTCGATCGCTAAATGTCAGTCCGCCGTCTCGCAGAAGCCAGCGTCCAGCCAGCGTCCTTCGCCTTCAACAAGGCGAACGCGGCAGCGGCGAAGCAATGGATCAAGAAGTACCCGAAGGGCCGCGAGCAGTCGGCGATCATTCCCTTGCTGATGATCGCGCAGGAGCAGGAAGGCTGGGTCACCAAGGCGGCGATCGAGACGATTTCCGACATGCTCGGCATGCCCCGCATCCGCGGGCTCGAGGTCGCGACCTTCTACACGCAGTACCAGCTCAATCCGGTCGGCACGCGTGCGCATATCCAGGTCTGCGGCACCACGCCCTGCATGCTGCGCGGCTCGGAAGCGCTGATGGATGTCTGCCGCTCGCGGATCCATCACGACCAGTTCCACACCAACGACAAGGGCACCTTGTCGTGGGAAGAGGTCGAGTGCCTCGGCGCCTGCGTCAACGCGCCGATGGTGATGATCTTCAAGGACACGTTCGAGGACCTGACGCCGGAACGGCTGGCCGAAATCATCGATCTTTACGATGCGGGCAAGGGCGCTTCGGTAGCGCCCGGGCCGCAGAACGGCCGCACCGGCTCGGAGCCGGCCTCTGGTCTGACAACGCTGAAGAGCGAAAAGGCGATCCTCAAGTCTACCCGTGACAGGGAGGCGAGGGAGGCCGCGAAGGCCGCCAAGGCGGCACCCGACGCGATCATTGCCGAGCCCGTTCCGGCACCCGCTGCCGCGCCCGTCGCGCCCTCCAATGCCGGCAAGCCGAAGACCGACGCGCCCGAAACCAGCCCGGCCTTGAAGACGCCTTCGGCGAACAAGGTAGCGCCTGCGGCGGAGAAGGCGGCGAGCGTTTCGGCGCCGCTGCACTCGGCCGCCAACGCCAACAAGGCAGCGCCCGAGGTCGAGCAGGTTGCCAAGCAGCGCAATGGTCCGAAGGCCAAGGCCGAGCCGGCCACGGCCTTCAAGGCGCCGGAAGCCAAGGTACCGGCCGCCAAGCCGGCGAAACCGTCGCTGGACGACAAGAACCGTCCGGCCGGCATCGACAGGCCGGCCGCGGTCGACGACCTCAAGCTGATCTCCGGCGTCGGCCCGAGGATCGAGGGCATCCTGCATACGCTGGGCATCTTCACCTTCGCGCAGGTCGCGTCGTGGAAGAAGGCGGAGCGCGAGTGGGTGGACGGCTATCTTTCCTTCCACGGCCGCATCGACCGCGACGACTGGGTCAAGCAGGCCAAGGCGCTCGCCAAGGGCGGCGTCGCCGAATACATCCGCGTTTTCGGCAAGAAGCCGGTCTGAGGGACGAAAAATGCTTCAGGACAAAGACCGCATCTTCACCAACATCTACGGCCTCTTCGACAAGTCGCTGGCCGGCGCGATGGCGCGCGGCGCCTGGGACAACACGCCCGGCATCGTCGCCAAGGGACGTGAGTGGATCGTCAACGAGATGAAGGCGTCGGGCCTGCGCGGCCGTGGCGGCGCCGGCTTCCCGACGGGCCTCAAATGGTCGTTCATGCCCAAGCAGAGCGACGGCCGGCCGAGCTACCTCGTCATCAATGCCGATGAATCCGAGCCCGGTACCTGCAAGGACCGCGACATCCTGCGCAACGACCCGCACACGCTGGTCGAGGGGGCGCTGCTCGCCGGCTTCGCCATGGGCGCGGTCGCCGCCTACATCTATGTGCGCGGCGAGTTCATCCGCGAGCGCGAGGCGCTGCAGCGGGCCATCGAAGAGGCCTATGAGGCCAAGCTGATCGGCAAGAACAACACATCCGGCTACGACTTCGACGTCTACATGCATCACGGCGCCGGCGCCTATATCTGCGGCGAGGAAACCGCGCTGCTGGAAAGCCTCGAAGGCAAGAAGGGCCAGCCCAGGCTGAAGCCGCCATTCCCGGCCAATGTCGGCCTCTACGGCTGTCCGACCACCGTCAACAACGTCGAATCGATCGCGGTGGCGCCGACCATCCTGCGCCGGGGCGCGGCCTGGTTCTCGTCCTTCGGCCGACCCAACAATGTCGGCACCAAGCTCTTCTGCATCTCCGGCCACGTCAACAATCCGTGCACCGTCGAAGAGGCGATGTCGATCCCGTTCCGCGAGCTGATCGAGACGCATTGCGGCGGCATTCGGGGCGGCTGGGACAATCTCCTTGCGGTCATTCCAGGCGGCGCCTCGGTGCCGCTGGTGCCGGCCGAGCAGATCATCGACACGCCGATGGATTTCGATGCGCTGCGCGACCTCAAATCAGGCCTCGGCACGGCCGCCGTCATCGTCATGGACAAGTCGACCGACGTTGTGAAGGCGATCGCGAGGCTGTCGTACTTCTACAAGCACGAGAGCTGCGGCCAGTGCACGCCGTGCCGCGAAGGCACCGGCTGGATGTGGCGGGTGATGGAGCGGCTGGTGCGCGGCGAGGCGCAGAAGCGCGAGATCGACATGCTGCTCGACGTCACCAAGCAGGTCGAGGGCCACACGATCTGCGCGCTGGGCGACGCGGCCGCGTGGCCGATCCAAGGCCTGATGCGGCATTTCCGCGGCGAGGTGGAGCGGCGCATCGACGAGTTTTCGCGCAACGCGCACCGAGCCGAGCCAGTGATGGTGGCGGCGGAATAGAGTTTGTGACCGCGGGCGAGAGCCCGAAGCGAGAATAACGGGGCGGGGCGAGCGAAGAAACGACCAGGAGAATTCTATGGCGCCGTATTCGACACCCAACCCATTGATGCCCAATTTGGACCAGCTCGAGAAGATGAACCAGGACCTGACCAGGATGATGCCGAAGGAGATGGCCAGCGCCGTCAACCTTTTCGTGCACCCTGTCGCGGGTGCGGCGGCGATGTCGGCGCTCGGCATCGGGCTCGCCAACCATGCGTTCGGCGTCTGGATGGGCGCGCTTTCGGGAGCCGCCGAGGCATCGCAGCGGCTCATGCAGCCGCTGATCGAGGATTTCGAGGCACGCATCGAGCAGCTCGAGGACGCGAACTCATCGTCCATCAAGGCGCGGGCGACGGCGAAGACGCTGATTGCCGAGGCGCAGTCCTTTGCGCAGGAGGTCACCGACATCGCCGCCAAGGAAGCCGCCACCACGGCGCCCGCGGTGAATGCCGCTCCGGCAACCGGCGAGCCCGCGGATGTGCTGCTGCCCGAAGATTTCAGGCAGCCCAAGACCATGGACAGGCCTGCGAGACCCTCCAACCTCAAGGCGATATCGGGCATCGGCCCGAAGCTGGAGAAGGTGCTGAACGGGCTTGGCATCTGGACATATGCCCAGATCGCCGCCTGGTCGCCGCAAGAGATCGCCTGGGTCGACGATTATCTGTCGTTCAACGGCCGCATCGGCCGCGACGACTGGACTGCCCAGGCGGCGGCGCTGGCCGCGAAGAAGTGAACGAAATGTCGGGCGCTGCGTCTGTCGCGCCCGGAAAATGAGATTGCGGGAAATCCGCAGGGGTTTGAAGCGAATGGCAAAGCTCAAGGTCGACGGGAAAGAGATCACTGTACCCGACCACTACACGCTGCTGCAGGCGGCGGAAGACGCGGGCGCGGAAGTGCCGCGCTTCTGCTTCCACGAGCGGCTGTCGATCGCCGGCAATTGCCGCATGTGCCTGATCGAGGTGAAAGGCGGGCCACCCAAGCCGCAGGCCTCCTGCGCCATGGGCGTGCGCGACCTGCGCCCCGGCCCCAATGGCGAGCCGCCGGAAATCTTCACCAACACGCCGATGGTCAAGAAGGCCCGGGAAGGCGTGATGGAATTCCTGCTGATCAACCATCCGCTGGACTGCCCGATCTGCGACCAGGGCGGCGAGTGCGACCTGCAGGACCAGGCGATGGCCTTCGGCGTCGATTCCTCGCGCTATCACGAGAACAAGCGGGCGGTCGAAGACAAGTATATCGGCCCGCTGGTCAAGACGGTGATGAACCGTTGCATCCACTGCACGCGCTGCGTCCGCTTCACCACCGAGGTTGCCGGCATTTCCGAGCTCGGCCTGATCGGCCGCGGCGAGGACGCCGAAATCACCACCTATCTCGAACAGGCGATGACCTCCGAGCTGCAGGGCAATGTCATCGATCTCTGCCCGGTCGGCGCTTTGACTTCCAAGCCCTTCGCCTTCCAGGCGCGGCCGTGGGAGCTGACCAAGACCGAATCCATCGACGTGATGGATGCGGTCGGCTCGGCGATCCGCATCGATAGCCGTGGCCGCGAAGTGATGCGCATCCTGCCGCGCGTCAACGAGCAGGTGAATGAGGAGTGGATTTCCGACAAGACCCGCTTCATCTGGGACGGCCTGCGCACGCAGCGCCTCGACCGCCCTTATGCGCGCAAGGACGGCAAGCTGGTTCCGGCAAGCTGGGCGGACGCGTTCGCGGCGATCAAGGATGCGGTATCGAAGACGACGCCCGAGAAGATCGGTGCCATTGCCGGCGATCTCGCGGCGGTCGAAGAGATCTACGCCCTGAAGCTCCTGATGGCTTCGCTAGGCTCGAAGAACATCGACTGCCGCCAGGATGGCGCCGCGCTCGACCCGTCGCTCGGACGCGCCAGCTATATCTTCAACCCGACCATCGAAGGCATCGAGCAGGCCGACGCGGTGCTGATCATCGGCGCCAATCCGCGCTTCGAAGCCTCCGTGCTCAATGCCCGCATCCGCAAGCGCTGGCGGGTCGGCAACCTGCCGGTCGGCGTCATCGGCGATGTCGGCGACACGCGCTATGACTACGAATTGCTGGGTGCCGGTCCGGATTCGCTCAAGGATCTGGCCGACGGCAATGGCAAGTTCTTCCAGACGCTGAAGAAGGCGACGCACCCGCTGATCATCGTCGGCCAGGGCGCACTGGCGCGCGCCGATGGCGCGGCGGTGCTCGGCCAGGCGGCCAAGCTCGCCACGGCCGTAAACGCCGCTCGCGCCGACTGGAACGGCTTTGCCGTGCTGCACAATGCGGCGGCGCGCGTCGGCGGCCTCGATCTCGGCTTCGTGCCGGGCGAGGGCGGCAAGGACGTTGCCGGCATGCTGGGCGAAACGGACGTGCTGTTCCTGCTCGGCGCCGACGAGATCGACATGGGCAAAACCGGCGGCGCCTTCGTCGTCTATATCGGCACGCATGGCGATGCGGGCGCCCACCGCGCCAATGTCATCCTGCCGGCCGCGGCCTACACCGAAAAGTCGGCCACCTACGTCAACACCGAAGGGCGCGTGCAGCAGACCAACCGCGCCGGCTTCGCGCCAGGCGACGCGCGCGAGGACTGGGCGATCCTGCGGGCGCTGTCCGACGTTCTGGGCAAGAAACTGCCGTTCGATTCGCTGCCGCAGCTGCGGGCGAAGCTCTATGGCGAATACCCGCATCTGGCCCGCATCGACCAGGTCGCGGCCGGCAATGCCGAGGACATCGCCGGCGTGGCGAAGCTCGGCGGGCGGCTGAACAAGGGCACCTTCACGTCGCCGGTCAAGGATTTCTACCTGACCAACCCGATCGCGCGGGCGTCGGCCGTGATGGCTGAATGCTCGGCACTGGCCAAGAGCGGCTTCAAGCAGGCGGCGGAATAAGCATGGAAACCTTCTTCTCCTTCTACGTGCTGCCGGCGCTGCTGATCCTCTTGAAGTCAGTCGTGCTGATCGTCGTGCTGCTGGTCTTCGTCGCGTATATCCTCTACGCCGACCGCAAGATCTGGGCGGCGGTGCAGCTGCGCCGTGGCCCGAACGTGGTCGGCCCCTGGGGCACGCTGCAGGCTTTCGCCGATCTGTTGAAATTCGTCTTCAAGGAACCGGTCATCCCGTCAGGCGCCAACAAGGGCGTATTCCTTTTGGCGCCGCTGGTGTCGGCCGTGCTGGCGATCTCGGCCTGGGCGGTCATTCCAGTCAACCAGGGCTGGGCGATCGCCAACGTCAATGTCGGCATCCTCTATGTCTTCGCCATCTCCTCGCTCGAGGTCTATGGCGTGATCATGGGCGGCTGGGCGTCCAACTCGAAATATCCGTTCCTCGGCGCGCTGCGCTCGGCCGCGCAGATGGTGTCCTACGAAGTCTCGATCGGGTTCGTCATCGTCACCGTGCTGCTGACAGCCGGCTCGCTCAACCTCAGCGATATCGTGCTGTCGCAGCAGGGCGGGCTTGGCACGAGGCTTGGCCTGCCCAACACCTTCCTCGACTGGAACTGGCTGGCCCTGTTCCCGATGTTCATCATCTTCTTCATCTCGGCGCTGGCCGAGACGAACCGGCCACCCTTCGACCTGGTCGAAGCCGAATCGGAACTGGTCGCCGGCCACATGGTCGAATATTCGTCGACGCCGTTCCTGCTGTTCTTCCTCGGCGAGTATGTCGCCATCGTGCTGATGTGCGCGCTGGCCACCATCCTGTTCCTCGGCGGCTGGCTGCCGCCCTTCGACTTCGCGCCCTTCACCTGGGTGCCCGGCGTCATCTGGTTCGTGCTGAAAGTCTGCTTCGTCTTCTTCGGCATCTCCATGGTGAAGGCCTTCGTGCCGCGCTACCGCTACGACCAGTTGATGCGGCTGGGCTGGAAAGTGTTCCTGCCGATCTCGCTGTTCATGGTGGTCGCCACCGCAGCCTTCCTCAAGATCACGGGGTTTGCGTGATGTCCGCTCTTTCCCAGGCCGCAAAATCGCTGTTGCTGCAGGATTTCGTCAGCGCCTTCTTCCTGTCGATGCGCCAGTTCTTCGCGCCGAAGGAGACGATCAACTATCCGCACGAGAAGGGGCCGACCAGCCCGCGCTTCCGTGGCGAGCACGCGCTGCGCCGCTATCCCAACGGCGAGGAACGCTGCATCGCCTGCAAATTGTGCGAGGCGATCTGCCCGGCGCAGGCCATCACCATCGAGGCCGGCCCGCGCCGCAATGACGGCACGCGCCGCACGGTGCGTTACGACATCGACATGGTGAAGTGCATCTATTGCGGCTTCTGCCAGGAAGCCTGCCCGGTCGACGCCATCGTCGAGGGGCCGAATTTCGAGTTCGCGACGGAGACGCGCGAGGAACTTTACTACGACAAGGACAAGCTGTTGGCGAATGGCGACCGGTGGGAGCGCGAACTGGCGCGCAACATCTCGCTGGACTCGCCCTACCGCTGATATTTGACGCATGGACGGGGCGAGGGGCCTCGTCTAAGGACACAACGAAACTTGCCGACCGGAGGCGGTGGCAAGCAAGATCGGGCAGGACGCAAGCGTCGTGCTCGGACAGGAACCCGGGGGAACCCCAATGCTGAGTGGACTAGAGGCGGCCTTTTTCTACCTCTTCGCCTTTGTCGCCGTGGCGTCGGCGTTCATGGTCATTTCGTCGCGCAACCCCGTGCATTCGGTGCTGTTCCTGATCCTGACCTTCTTCAACGCCGCCGGCCTGTTCATGCTGACCGGCGCCGAGTTCCTGGCGATGATCCTGCTCGTCGTCTATGTCGGCGCGGTCATGGTGCTGTTCCTGTTCGTCGTCATGATGCTCGACGTCGATTTCGCCGAACTGAAGAGCGGCGCGCTGCAGTACGCGCCGATCGGCGCCTTCGTAGGGCTGATTCTGGCAGCGGAACTGATCGTCGTGCTGGGCGGCTACACCTTCGCGCCGCAGCTCGCCTCGACGATCTCGAAACCCATTCCGGATCTCGCCACGCGCTCCAACACGGCCGCGCTCGGCGACATCCTCTATACCGACTACCTCTACTACTTCCAGATTTCGGGCCTCATCCTGCTGGTCGCCATGATCGGCGCCATCGTGCTGACGCTGCGCCACAAGGAAGGGGTCAAGCGGCAGTCGATCGCAGCCCAGGTCGGCCGCACGCCGGCCACCGGCATGGAAATCCGCAAGGTCAAGTCGGGCGAAGGAGTCTGAGATGGTCGTCGGCATCGCACATTATCTGACCGTATCGGCGATCCTGTTCACGCTCGGCGTGTTCGGTATCTTCCTGAACCGCAAGAACGTCATCGTCATCCTGATGTCGGTCGAGCTGATCCTGCTTGCGGTCAACATCAACTTTGTCGCCTTCTCGGCGGCGCTCGGCGATCTGGTCGGCCAGGTGTTCGCACTGTTCGTGCTGACGGTCGCGGCGGCCGAGGCGGCGATCGGACTTGCCATTCTCGTCGTCTTCTTCCGCAACCGCGGCTCGATCGCGGTCGAAGACGTGAACATGATGAAGGGTTGACGGAACCACCATGTATCAGGCCATCGTCTTCCTTCCACTGCTCGGCTTCCTGATCGTCGGCCTGTTCGGCACGTCGCTCGGCGCCAAGGCGTCCGAATACATCACCTCCGGCTTCCTGGTGATTTCGGCTGTTCTGTCGTGGGTTGCCTTCTTCAGCGTCGGCTTCGGCCATGGCGAGGTGTTCACCGTGCCGGTGCTGCACTGGATCCAGTCCGGCGGGCTGGACGTCTCCTGGGCGCTGCGCATCGACACGCTGACGGTGGTGATGCTGGTGGTGGTCAACACCGTGTCGGCGCTGGTCCACATCTATTCGATCGGCTACATGCACCACGATCCGAACCGGCCGCGCTTCTTCGCCTATCTGTCGCTGTTCACCTTCGCCATGCTGATGCTGGTGACGGCGGACAATCTGGTGCAGATGTTCTTCGGCTGGGAAGGGGTCGGCCTGGCGTCCTACCTGCTGATCGGCTTCTGGTACAAGAAGCCCTCGGCCAATGCCGCGGCCATCAAGGCCTTCGTTGTCAACCGCGTCGGCGATTTCGGCTTCGCGCTCGGCATCTTCGGCGTCTTCGTGCTGTTCGGCTCGGTCAATCTCGGCACCATCTTCGCCAACGCGGCAACGTTCATTCCGGCTGAAGGCGCCCCGCAAGGTGCCGCCGTGCTGACCTTCCTCGGCCATGCTCTGGACAAGCAGTCGGCAATGACCGTCGTCTGCCTGCTCCTGTTCATGGGCGCCATGGGCAAGTCGGCGCAGGTGCCGCTGCACACCTGGCTGCCGGACGCCATGGAAGGCCCGACGCCGGTCTCCGCGCTGATCCACGCCGCCACCATGGTGACGGCGGGCGTGTTCATGCTGGCGCGGTTGTCGCCCCTGTTCGAGCTGTCGCATTCGGCGCTGACGGTGGTGACCTTCATCGGCGCCTTCACCGCCTTCTTCGCGGCGACCGTCGGCCTGGTCCAGAACGACATCAAGCGTGTCATCGCCTATTCGACCTGCTCGCAGCTCGGCTACATGTTCGTGGCGCTCGGCGTCGGCGCCTATGGCGCGGCGATCTTCCACCTGTTCACGCACGCCTTTTTCAAGGCGCTGCTGTTCCTCGGTTCGGGCTCGGTCATCCACGCCGTCTCCGACGAGCAGGACATGCGCAAGATGGGCGGCCTGCGGTCACTGATCCCGACAACCTACTGGATGATGGTGATCGGCACGCTGGCGCTGACCGGCGTCGGCATTCCGGTGACCGTCATCGGCACAGCCGGTTTCTTCTCCAAGGACGCCATCATCGAGAGCGCCTTTGCCGGCCACAATTCGGTCGCCGGCCTTGCCTTCGTGCTGCTGGTCATCGCCGCGTGCTTCACCTCCTTCTATTCCTGGCGGCTGATCTTCATGACCTTCCACGGCAAGCCGCGGGCGAGCCACGAGGTGATGCACCATGTGCATGAATCGCCGCCGGTGATGCTGGTGCCGTTGTTCGTGCTGGCCGCCGGCGCGCTGTTTGCCGGCATCATCTTCCACAATTCGTTCATCGGCGAAGGCTATGCCGAGTTCTGGAAGGCTTCGCTGTTCACGCTGCCGGACAACCACATCCTGCACGAGATCCATGAACTGCCGCTGTGGGTCGAGCTCTCGCCCTTCATCGCCATGCTGATCGGTTTCGCGCTGGCCTGGAAGTTCTACATCCGCTCGCCGGAAATGCCCGTCAATCTCGCCGCGCGGCATCGCGGGCTCTATGCCTTCCTGCTCAACAAGTGGTATTTCGACGAGCTCTACGACTTCCTGTTCGTGCGGCCGGCCAAGCGCCTCGGCCATTTCCTGTGGAAGACCGGTGATGGCACCATCATCGATGGCCTGGGGCCGGACGGCATTTCGGCGCGCGTCGTCGATGTCACCAACCGCGTCGTCAAGCTGCAGACCGGCTACCTCTACCATTATGCCTTCGCCATGCTGATCGGCGTTGCCGCACTCGTCACCTGGATGATGCTCTGATGACCGCCTGGCCAATCCTCTCGCTGGTCACCTTCCTGCCGCTGGTTGGTGCGCTGCTGATCCTGTTCATCAACGATGACAGCGAAAACGCACGCCGCAACATCCGCGCCATTGCGCTGTTGACCACGACGTTCACGTTCATCATCTCGCTGTTCATCTGGACCGGCTTCGACAATTCGCAGGCGGGCTTCCAGTTCGTCGAAAAGGTCGCGTGGCTCGACTCCGGCATCTCCTACCACATGGGCGTCGACGGCATTTCGATGCTGTTCGTCATCCTGACGACCTTCCTGATGCCGCTGTGCATCCTGGCGTCGTGGGAATCGATCGAGAAGCGCGTCAAGGCCTACATGATCGCCTTCCTGCTGCTCGAGACGCTGATGATCGGCGTGTTCTGCGCGCTCGATATCGTGCTGTTCTACGTCTTCTTCGAGGCCGGCCTGATCCCGATGTTCATCATCATCGGCGTCTGGGGCGGCAAGCGGCGCGTCTACGCCTCGTTCAAGTTCTTCCTCTACACGCTCGCCGGCTCGGTGCTGATGCTGCTCGCCATCATGGCGATGTTCTATCAGTCCGGCACCACCGACATCCCGACGCTGTTGACCCACAACTTCCCGGCCAACATGCAGACCTGGCTATGGCTCGCCTTCTTCGCATCCTTCGCAGTGAAGATGCCGATGTGGCCGGTGCACACCTGGCTGCCGGATGCACACGTCGAGGCGCCAACCGCCGGTTCGGTCATCCTGGCCGGTATTCTCCTGAAAATGGGCGGGTACGGCTTCCTGCGCTTCTCCCTGCCGATGTTCCCGCTGGCATCCGAAATGTTCGCGCCGCTGGTCTTCACGCTCTCGGTCGTCGCCATCATCTACACCTCGCTGGTGGCGCTGATGCAGGAGGACATGAAGAAGCTGATCGCCTATTCGTCGGTTGCCCATATGGGCTTCGTCACCATGGGCATCTTCGCCATGAACCAGGAAGGCGTTCAGGGCGCGATCTTCCAGATGCTCAGCCACGGCCTCGTCTCGGGCGCGCTGTTCCTGTGCGTCGGCGTCATCTACGACCGCATGCACACGCGTGAGATCGATGCCTATGGCGGCCTGGTCAACAACATGCCGAAATACGCCACCGTGTTCCTGATCTTCACCATGGCCAATGTCGGCCTGCCGGGCACATCAGGCTTCATCGGCGAGTTCCTGACCATGCTGGGCGTGTTCCGGGTCAACACGTGGGTGGCATTCTTCGCCGCTACCGGCGTCATCCTGTCGGCGGCCTACGCGCTGTGGCTCTACCGCCGGGTGATCTTCGGCGCGCTGACCAAGGACAGCCTGAAGGGGTTGCTCGATCTTTCGGCGCGCGAGAAGGTCATCATCTACCCGCTGGTCGTGCTGGTCATCTTCTTCGGCGTCTATCCCGCTCCCGTCTTCGACGCGACGGCCCAATCGGTCAAGTCGCTCGTCACCAATGTCACCGCATCCATCGGCGCCGCGCAGACCGCGGCGGCGAACTGACCCAGGGGTTTTGCGAACCATGACGCCGGACCTTCTCTCCAGCCTGTCGCTCTCGACGCCCGAGCTGATCCTTGCCATCGGCGCGCTCGCGCTGCTGATGGTCGGGGCCTATTCGCGCTCCAACACCGCCAATACGGTGAGCGGCCTTGCGGTCGCCGTTCTGGTTATCGCAGGCGTCTGGCTGATCTTCCGGACCGGGCAGGGCAACGCCTATGGCAATGCCTTCATCCAGGATCCCTTCGCTCGCTTCATGAAGGTGCTGTCGCTGGTCGGCTCGGCGGTGACGCTGATCATGTCGATGCGCTTTGCCAAGGCGGAGCGTTTCGACAAGTTCGAGTATCCGGTGCTGATCCTGCTGTGCACGCTGGGCATGATGCTGATGATCTCGGCCAACGGCATGATCGGGCTCTATCTCGGCCTCGAGCTGCAGTCACTGGCGATCTACGTGCTGGCGGCGATCAACCGCGACAATCTGCGTTCGACCGAGGCCGGCCTGAAATACTTCGTCCTCGGCGCGCTGTCGTCGGGCATGCTGCTGTATGGCATCAGCCTGGTCTATGGCTATACCGGCAACACCGGCTTCCAGGAAATCGCCACGGCGCTGGGCAGCGGCGAGCGCCAGCTGGGCCTCGTCTTCGGTCTGGTCTTCGTGCTGGCCGGCCTTGCCTTCAAGATCTCGGCGGTGCCGTTCCACATGTGGACGCCCGACGTCTATGAAGGCGCGCCGACACCGGTGACCGCGTTCCTGGCGGCGGCCCCCAAGATGGCGGCGATGGCGCTGATCGTGCGCGTCACCATGGGCGCGTTCAAGCCGATCGCCGCCGACTGGCAGCAGATCATCGTCTTCATCTCGATCGCCTCGATGGCGCTCGGCGCCTTTGCCGCGATCGGCCAGACCAACATCAAGCGGCTGATGGCCTATTCCTCGATCGGCCATATGGGCTACGCGCTGGTCGGCCTTGCCGCCAACAGCCAGGCCGGCGTGCGTGGCGTCGCCATCTACATGCTGATCTACCTGGTGATGACGCTGGGCACCTTCGCCTTCATCCTCGCCATGCGGCGCAAGGAAGGCAATGTCGAACAGATCAGCGACCTGGCCGGCCTAGCCTCGACCAACCCGGTCATGGCGACCATCCTGACCATCCTGATGTTCTCGCTGGCCGGCATCCCGCCGCTCGCCGGCTTCTGGGGGAAGTGGTACGTCTTCCTCGCCGCCATCAACGCCAACCTCTACGCGCTGGCGATCATCGGCGTGCTGGCCTCGGTGGTGGGCGCTTACTACTATCTGCGCATCATCAAGATCATGTGGTTCGACGAACCGGTCGGCGGCTTCGTCCCCATGGCCAGCGAATTGCGCCTCGTGCTCGGCGTCTCCGGCGCCTTCGTGCTGTTCTATGTGCTGATCGGCGGGCCGATCGGCACCTATGCCGAAGCCGCCGCCAAGACATTTTTCTGACGGGATGGCATTTCGGCTGGCTCCAACCTCGGCGTCGGAAGGCTTCCGGCTCGAGGCCCATGACAGCGTCGGCTCCACCAATACGGTGGCGCTGGACCACGCCCGGGCAGGTGACCCGGGCAAGCTGTGGGTCGTTTCCAAAAAGCAGGAAAGCGGGCGTGGCCGGCGCGGCCGCGCCTGGGTCTCGCCCGAAGGCAATCTGGCAGCGACCCTGCTTGTCATCACCGGCGGTGAACTTCGCCTTGCCGCGACGTTGGGTTTCGTCGCCGGTCTGTCGCTCGCCGATGCACTGGATGCCGTGGTGCCGAAAGGCCGCATCGCCATCGGACTTGATGGCGCAAGCCAGGGACAAAACCGTTTCGAGTTGAAATGGCCGAACGACGTTCTGGCCTCCGGCGCCAAGCTGGCCGGCATCCTGCTGGAGTCGGCGATGCTGGACGGCGGCCGTTTCGCCGTGGCGGTGGGCATCGGCGTCAATGTGGTGGCGCATCCCACGGATTTGCCGTATCCCGCGACATCACTCCAAGCGCTCGGCGCGACATGCGATGCCGAAACGCTGTTCCTGGCGCTGTCGGATGCCTGGAGCGAGAATGCCCGCCTGTGGGATGAGGGGCGCGGACTTTCAGCCATCAGGAGACGCTGGCTGGCGCGCGCGGCGGGACTCGGCGGCGAGGTTGCTGTCAGAATTGACGGTAATGTGGTGCGTGGGGTGTTCGAGACCATTGACGAGGATTGCCGTTTCGTGATCCGCGACGATGAAGGGGCGGTTCTGACGATCGCTGCCGGCGATGTGCATTTCGGCGCGGTGGCTTCCGCCGGGGTATAGTTTGTCCTTGCGCAATTCCGGACGGAAAATCGTTAGACGCTTTTCCTGGAATTGCTTTAACGGCTTGGCCTGAGGGCCAGGAAGGGAAAAATCATGGCGAAAGCGGAAAACGCCGAACTCGTCTTCGTGCCGCTCGGCGGCGTCGGCGAGATCGGTATGAACTTCGCCCTCTACGGCTACGGCCCCCCGAGCGCGCGCGAATGGATTGTCATCGATGTCGGTGTCACCTTTCCGGACGCGGCGCATCCGGGCGTCGACCTGATCCTGCCCGACACGCGCTTCATAGAGGAGAACCTCGCCAATCTGCGCGGCATCATCATCACACACGCGCATGAGGATCATTATGGTGCGCTGCTCGACATCTGGCCGAAGCTGAAAGCGCCCGTATGGATGACGCCGTTCAGCGCCGGGCTGCTGGAAGCCAAGCGCCAGGGCGAGCAGGGGGCGGCCAAGATCCCGCTGACGATCTACCGGGCTGGCGAGAAATTCACCGTCGGCCCGTTCGAGATCGAAGCCATCTCGGTGGCGCACTCCATCCCCGAGCCGATGTCGCTGGCCATCACCACGCCAGCCGGTACCGTCATCCACACCGGCGACTGGAAGATCGATCCGGAGCCGACGATCGGACCCAAGACCGACGAGGCGCGTTTCCGCGCCTATGGCGACAAGGGCGTGCTGGCGCTGATCTGCGATTCGACCAATGCGCTGCGCGAAGGCGAATCGCCTTCGGAAGTCGCCGTCGGCGAGGGGCTGAAGGGCGTCATCCAGGCCGCCAAGGGCCGCGTCGCCGTGACCACCTTCTCCTCCAATGTCGGGCGCATCGTTTCCATCGCCAGGGCGGCACGCGATGCCGGCCGCCAATGCCTGGTGCTTGGCCGTTCGCTGAAGCGCGTCATCGATGTCGCCGACGAACTCGGCTATATGGACGGCCTTCCGGAGTTCATCGCCGAGGAGGATTTCGGCTTCATTCCGCGCGAAAACCTGGTCATCATCTGTACCGGCAGCCAAGGCGAGCCGCTGGCGGCACTTGCAAAACTGTCGCGCGACGAGATGAAATCGGTATCGCTGACGGCGGGTGACACGGTGGTGTTTTCCTCGCGCACCATTCCCGGCAATGAAAAGGCGATCCTCGAGATCAAGAACCGCCTTATCGATCTCGGCATCAAGATCATCGAGGACGGCGACGCGCTGGTGCATGTCTCCGGCCACCCCCGGCGCAGCGAGCTGCGCAAGATGTATGAATGGGTGCGCCCACAGATCGGCGTTCCCGTGCACGGCGAGGCGGCGCATCTGGTGGCGCAGGGATCGCTGATGTCGACCTCCGGCATCGGCCAGGTGGCGCAGGTGCGCGACGGCGATATGCTGAGGCTCGCCCCCGGTCCCGCCACCATCATCGACCAGGTGCCGTTCGGCCGCATCTACAAGGACGGCAAGCTGATCGGTACCGACCAGGCGATGGGCATCCGCGACCGGCGCAAATTGTCCTTTGCCGGCCATGTCGCGGTCAATGTCGTGCTGGACGACAAATATGAGCTGGCCGGCGATCCCGACCTGGTCGCCATCGGCGTCGCCGAGGCCGATGCCAGCGGCGAGACGCTCGAAGACCTGATGATCGATGCGGCGGTCGGCGCGGTCGACTCGATTCCCCGTCAGCGCCGGAAAGACCTGGACCTCGTGCAGGAGGCCGTGCGGCGCGCGGTGCGCAGTGCGGCCAACGAAGCCTGGGGCAAGAAGCCGCTGGTGACGGTGTTTGTTACGAGATGAAGGGAGGGGGCAGTAGGAATGCGGTCAGCTCTGATCCGTCTTCCCTATTGCCACACTGCCCTGATACGGAGCATTCCATGCTTGGACGGTTGAACCATGTCGCGCTTGCGGTGCCGGATCTGGCGGCGGCGGTTGCCGCCTACCGCAACACGCTGGGCGCCGAAGTGACGGAGCCGCAGGCTTTGCCGGAGCATGGCGTCACGGTGGTGTTCGTCAATGTCGGCAACACCAAGATCGAATTGCTGGAGCCCTTGGGCGAATGCTCGCCAATCGCGGCGTTCCTTGCGAAGAACCCGTCCGGCGGCATGCACCACCTCTGCTACGAGGTCGACGACATCCTGGCCGCGCGTGATCAGCTCAAGGCCGCTGGCGCTCGCGTGCTGGGCGACGGCAACCCGAAGACCGGTGCCCATGGCAAGCCGGTGCTGTTCCTGCATCCGAAGGATTTCTTCGGCACGCTGATCGAACTGGAGCAATCATGAGCTGGGTTTCGTTCACCGCCCTGTTTTTCGCGACGTGGTGGGTGGTGCTGTTCGCCGTCCTGCCGTTCAGCGTCAGGACACAGGACGACGATCATGACGTGACGCTGGGCACGGTTCCAAGCGCGCCGCGTGGCCCGCACATGCTGCGTGCGGTCATCCGCACCACCATCGCCACGGCGATCCTGATGGGCATTTTTTATGGCCTGACGCATGGCCTGGGATACAGCCTCAACGACATCCCGCACATCGTGCCGGATTTCGGCCAGACACCGGCAAAATAGAGCACCCGGCTAGGGCGCTTCGATACCGTACGAGCCGCAGCGGAAGGGATCGGGACGTCGCCATGCTTGGCGGCTCCATGCTTGCTGACGCAGGGTAAAGTAGCCTGGCAACTCGCCGCGCTAACCAGATGATTGCACAAAAAAAATGCAAGGCACGAGGCCTTGCAATTAAACGCGTCCGATCTGTTTCCGGTTTCCGGCGGCAGCGAGTAACCGCGCCTAGATCGCATCCTCCCAAGACTTTGACCGCGTAGGAGGGCAGATTTTTCTCCGCCCTCTCGGTTATCGCGGCACACTAGCCTAAGCCGAATGAAAATGTCACGAAGAATTTTGCCTCGAAACAGGCATTCTCGTGCTGCACTGCACAATAGTATGGCATGCCTTGCTTTCGAAACGACCAGTAAGGCAAAGAGGAGCTGTTGCGGCATGTTTTGAATTGACGTGCGCAAAGAATTCGAGGCCGAACGCCAAGAGGTTCGGTGGCTGAACTGCCCGCGCGGCTTGGCCCGGAAACCGGAGGTTTCCGGGCCGCAACGCGCTGATGTGCCGCGATGGCCGGGTTTCCATTCCGCCATGAAATGGCTATGAAGCCGGGTCAAGCAAGCCTGCGTCGCACCGATTCTGGCGCGACCATTCTCATTCACGGACCAGTCCATGCGTTTGTCGCGCTATTTCCTGCCTATCCTCAAAGAAAATCCGCGTGAGGCCGAGATCGTCTCGCACCGGCTGATGCTGCGTGCCGGCATGATCCGCCAGCAGGGGCAGGGCAGTTTTTCCTGGCTGCCACTCGGCAAGCGGGTGCTGGACAAGGTTTGCCAGATCATCCGCGAGGAGCAGAACCGCGCCGGCGCGCTGGAGATCCTGATGCCGACCATCCAGTCGGCCGATCTGTGGCGCGAAAGCGGCCGCTATGACGACTACGGCAAGGAGATGCTGCGCATCAAGGATCGCCAGGACCGCGACATGCTCTACGGCCCGACCAATGAGGAAGTGGTCACCGAGATCGTCCGCGCCTACGTCAAGTCCTACAAGGACCTGCCGCTCAATCTCTACCACATCCAATGGAAGTTCCGTGACGAGGTGCGGCCGCGCTTCGGCGTCATGCGCTCACGCGAATTCCTGATGAAGGACGCCTATTCCTTCGACCTCAACTTCGAAGGCGCGAGGGCGGCCTACAACAGGATGTTCGTGTCCTATCTCAGGACCTTCACGCGCATGGGCCTTCAGGCAATCCCGATGCGCGCCGACACCGGGCCGATCGGTGGCGATCTCAGCCACGAATTTATCATCCTGGCGGACACCGGCGAGAGCCAGGTCTATTGCGATCGCGATTATCTGTCGCTCCAGGTGCCTGGCGAAAACACCGACTTCGCCAATAACGCCGAGATATCGGACATCGTCAAAACCTGGACGACGCCTTACGCCGCCACCGACGAGATGCATGATGAGGCGGCGTGGGACAAGCTCGGCGAAGCGGACCGGGTCTCGGCTCGGGGCATCGAGGTTGGCCACATCTTCCATTTCGGCGACAAATATTCGAAGCCTATGGGCGCCAAGGTGACCGGGCCTGACGGCAAGGATCATTTCGTCTCCGGCGGCTCCTACGGCATCGGCCCGTCGCGGCTTGTCGCGGCGATCATCGAAGCCAGCCATGACGAGAACGGCATCATCTGGCCGGACGCCGTGGCGCCGTTCGACATCGGTCTGATCAACATGAAGGTGGGCGACGCCGACTGCGACCGCGTCTGTGACGAGCTCCATGCCGCCTTCGCAGCCAGCGGCAAGGATGTGCTCTATGACGACACCGACCAGCGACCGGGCGGCAAGTTCGCCACAGCCGACCTGATCGGCCTGCCCTGGCAGGTGATCGTCGGGCCGCGCGGCGTGGCCGCCGGCGAGGTCGAGATCAAGAATCGCAAGACCGGCGAGCGGGTGACGCTGCCGATCGCCGATGCCAAAAAACGCTTCGGTGCCGCCGCATGAGCGAGGCGGCTGCGGCAAGATCGGCGGGCGCCGGCCCTTTCTCCATCTTCGAACGCACGGTGGCGTGGCGCTATTTGCGCTCGCGGCGCAAGGAGACGGTGATCTCGGTCATCGCCTCGATCTCCTTCCTCGGCATCATGCTGGGGGTGGCGACGCTGATCGTCGTCATGGCCGTGATGAACGGGTTCCGGGCCGAGCTTTTGACCCGCATCCTCGGCGTCAACGGCCATCTGATCGTGCAGCCGCTTGATTCGCCGCTCGAGGATTACGCCCAGGTCGCCGGCCGCATCAACGGCGTGCCCGGTATCAAATACGCCATCCCGCTGATCGACGGCCAGGTGCTGGCGCAAGGCAATGTCGGTGGCGGCACCGGCGCGCTGGTGCGCGGCATACGCGGAGAGGATCTCGGCAAGATCGCCATCGTCGCCAGCAACGTCAAACAAGGCACGCTCGCCGATTTCGACTCGGGCGAAGGCGTCGCCATCGGCAAGCGCATGGCCGAGAATCTCGGGTTGACGCTCGGCGATACCATCACCTTGATCTCGCCCGATGGTGACGTGACGCCGCTGGGCACCACGCCGCGCATGAAGGGCTACAAGATCGCGGCGATCTTCGAAGTCGGCATGTCGGAATATGACAGCTCCATCGTCTACATGCCGTTCTCGGAAGCGCAGCTCTATTTCAACATGGATGGACGCGCGCAGACGATCGAGATCTATGTCGACAATCCCGACAATGTCGACGCGCTGAAGCCGAAGGTGGAGGAGGCGGCGCAACGGCCCATCGACATCGTCGACTGGCGCCAGCGCAACGAGACCTTTTTTTCCGCCCTGCAGGTCGAGCGCAACGTCATGTTCATGATCCTGACGCTGATCGTGCTGGTGGCGGCGCTCAACATCATTTCCGGGCTGATCATGCTGGTGAAGGACAAGGGGCACGATATCGCCATCCTGCGCACCATGGGCGCCTCGCGCGGCGCGATCTTGCGCATTTTCCTGATGACCGGCGCGGCGATCGGCGTCACCGGCACGCTCGCTGGCGTGCTGCTCGGGGTGCTGATCTGCACCAACATCGAATCGATCCGGCAGTTCTTCTCCTGGATGACCGGCAAGGTGCTGTTCAATCCGGAGCTCTACTTCCTCAGCCAGCTGCCGGCGAAGATGGATCCGCGCGAGACCACCTATGTCATCATCATGGCGCTCGGCCTGTCGTTCCTGGCGACCGTGTTTCCGGCGTGGCGGGCCGCCCGCCTCGATCCGGTCGAAGCCTTGAGGTACGAGTAGTGGCCGAGGTCATTATCGAGCTGAAGAGCGTCGAGCGGCACTATGTCCAGGGGCCGCGCAAGCTCACCATCCTGAACGGAGCCGATTTCTCGCTGCGGCGCGGCGAGATGGTAGCGCTGGTTGCGCCGTCGGGCACCGGCAAGTCGACGCTGCTGCATACGGCCGGCCTGCTGGAGCGCCCCGATGCCGGCGACGTGATCCTGTCCGGACGGGCCTGCGGTCGGCTGTCCGACGACGAGCGCACGTCGATCCGACGCAACGATGTCGGCTTCGTCTACCAGTTCCATCATCTGCTGCCCGAGTTTTCCGCGCTGGAAAACATCATGATGCCGCAGCTGATCAAGGGCCTGCCGCGCAAGGAAGCGGCCGAGCGCGCCGCTCAGCTGCTCGATTACATGCAGATCGGCAAGCGCGCCTCGCACCGGCCGGCCGAATTGTCCGGCGGTGAGCAGCAGCGCGTCGCCATCGCGCGTGCCGTTGCCAATGCGCCGCTGGTGCTGCTAGCCGACGAGCCGACTGGCAATCTCGATCCGGTCACCGCCTCCTATGTGTTCGAAGCCCTGGAGGCGCTGGTGCGGCAGTCGGGTCTGGCCGCGCTGATCGCCACCCACAATCACGAACTGGCATCGCGCATGGACCGGCGCGTCACGCTCGCCGACGGCAAGGTCGTGCCGCTGTAGGGCACGTCGATGTTCGCCGCGGGAGTGGGGCCAACCTGGACAAGCTCCGGCGAGATTTCCGCGAATGCAGGTTGCCGTCGGGGATTCTGGCCTCTCCGAAGGTCACCCGGGCTCAGAACCGCCAGTGAGCATTCCGTGCGATCAGGGTGGAAGAGATCGCGATCATCACCAGGATCAGCAGCCAGGTTACAAAGTTGCGCGAGAGGCGCCACCGGCGGCCTTGTCTCATGCGTTTTCGCCAGCGGTCAGCTTTATTGGCGCCTTCGTGTTGGCCCACGTTCATCACTCGGTATAGTTCCCGCAGCGTCAACCTTTTCTTAACCCTGCCAATCCGATCGCCGGAGATTTCGGATGCGGTTGGATTCTGCTCGTTGACTTTGAAACAAAATTAGAACAAATTGCGAACATATCAACAACAGGAGAGAGTTATGACCGATCTGGTTCAGGATGTCATCTCACTGGTTTGCATGAGCACATTCCTCATTTCCATGGCGATCTGGATCGGCGCCATGTGACCTGGCGGCGTTGATCGCTGCTGTTTCCGCCGTCAAGCGGACCGCTCCTCCGTTAAACCTTTCTTGCCGCCTCGACGCTAGGATGCGCCTCAAGGCAGGAGCAACGTCCAGGTGTCGCCCATCGTCACGGCCATTCTCGTGGCCAGCAATCTCGGGCTGATCTTTCTCTTGATGACCGCGCCGCTTGGTTTGCGCACGGTCAGGATGAGCCGCTTGATTGCGACGGACCGCCAGCGCCTCTGGCAGGCGCTGTGGCCGCTTGGCAGCGATGCCGGCTGGTCCGGCGAGATCCTGTCGGCGCAGCCGCTGGACGGGGAGAGCGTGTCCCGCATCATGCTGTCGTGGGAGGGCCGCGACGGCAAGCCGATCGAACGCAGGGCACGGTTTGACGATGTCGTCGAAGGCAGCCGCTTCTCGATGCGTGTCGTCGAGGATACCGCGCTCGACGCCTCGTTCTGGAAAGACTATCGCGAAACCGCCGAACTCGTCTCCGAAGACGGTGGCACGCGGGTGACGCTCAGCCAGACGGATCGCTACCGCGGCGTTGCCTTTCTGGTGTTCCGTTACTTCGCCATGCGCCGCGAGCTGTCCAAGCTGCAACGCTGGGCGCTAACCGGTCAGTATCGCAAGGGCGGCTGGTTCGAGCATCCGCTCAGCCAGGTTGGGTTTGCCGTGCTGTCGGCATTGATGCTGTGGCCGTTCTTCGGGCTCCACCTCGGCGGGCTGGCGCTCGCCTCGATCCTTACCTCGGTCGTGGCCCTGCATGAACTCGGCCATATGGCGGCGTTCCGGCTGATGGGCCACCGCAAGGCGCGGATGATCTTCATCCCGCTGCTCGGCGGGGTCGCCATTGGCGGCAGGCCTTACAACAGCCGTTTCGAAGTGGCCTTCGTGGCGCTGATGGGGGCGGGCTTCTCCGCCTTCCTGGTGCCGATCGTCATTGCCGCCAGCGCGCTTGCGGGCGGCGAGGGGCACAAGGCCGCGGCCGCGCTGCTGGCGGCGCTGGCGGGCTGCGCCGCCTTGTTCAACATCGCCAATCTGGTGCCGGTGTGGAAGTTCGACGGCGGCCAGGTGTTGCGCCAGATCTGTCCGGGGCCGATCGCACTGGCGCTGGCCTCGTTCTTCCTGCTCTCGGCTTTCCTGGCGGTGGGGTGGCGGGCCGGCTTTTCCTCCGGCTTCCTGCTCGCGGCGGGAGCCGTCTTTTCAATCCTCAGCCTGCTGACCATGGGCAGCGGAGTGAAGCCACGCCACGAGCTGGAACCGATCCGCACGGTCGACCGCTTCGCCATCGCTGGTGCGCTGTTGGCGGTGTTCGTCATCCATGGCTGCGGCGTGCTGTGGGCGTCGGCGCAGTTGCTTTGAACCATGTTGAACCCGAAAGGTTCAACCAGTCCTTCGGACTGGCTCGGCGGGCGCAGCCACGGCGGGACCGAAAACATCCTCGAAGGCTGATTTCAGCGCCAGATCGAGGTCGGCCATGCCAATGGGAAGGCCGAGGTCGACGAGGCTGGTGACACCGTGGTCCTGCACGCCGCAGGGCACGATGCCGCTGAAATGGTCGAGATCCGGTTCGACATTGATGGCGATGCCGTGAAAACTCACCCAGCGCCGCAGCCGGATACCTATCGCCGCGATCTTGTCCTCGACCGGCGAACCGTCCGGCAAGGCAGTGCGATCGGGTCGCACCACCCAGACGCCGACCCGGTCCTCGCGGCGTTCGCCGCGCACGTTGAAGGCGGCGAGCGTGCCGATGATCCACTGTTCGAGCGCGGCGACGAAGGCGCGCACATCCTCGCGCCGCCGTTTCAGGTCCAGCATGACATAAGCTACCCGCTGGCCCGGCCCATGATAAGTGTATTCGCCGCCGCGACCGGCCGAAAAGACCGGGAACCGGTCGGGATCGATCAGGTCCTCGACGCGCGCACTGGTGCCGGCGGTGTAGAGCGGCGGATGTTCGACCAGCCAGACCATTTCGCCGGCGGCCCCGCCGCGTATCGCCTCGGCACGCGCCTCCATGAAGGCAAGCGCATCGGGATAGGGGGTAAGGCCAGGCTCGATGCGCCACTCGACCGGTGCTGAACCGGGGAGCGGCAGGAACGACGTGGCGATCTGGCTGCGTTCTGTCATGGCTTTTCGTTTTTCACTTATGCCGTGGCGATCCGCTTGCACTTCGGGCGGCATGCATCCGTCTCCATATGGCGTCAATCGCTGGAAACGTCCAGTTCCGGCCCTTCATTCCAATCCTGTGGACCGTTATGCCAATCGCCTGAGATTATTGCGTGCGGCGCACTTGTTTCGCCGGAAACGATTTGCTACACGCCGCGAGCCGGTCGGTTCCGGCTCCTACCACGTGCGGTCGTGGCGGAATTGGTAGACGCGCAGCGTTGAGGTCGCTGTGGGGCAACCCGTGGAAGTTCGAGTCTTCTCGACCGCACCAATATTTCCCGAAGCGGGCCTTCGGATCTCGTGAAATCACCTCCGGCAATCCTGCGATCATCGGGCCCGAGTGCGGCGCCGCTCTGTAGCGGCTGGACGTTTGGTTCGTTCGGCAGATCGACGGTAACGACGAGGCCGGTTGGCTGGTTGTCGTGCAACTCGATGCTGCCGCCGTGGCCCTGGATCTGTCCGGAATAGGAAACCGCGAACCCGACATCGGAGAATTCGGCGCAGACGGTTTGCAGCACGCTGGCAATATCGGCCCGCTGCAGCTTTCCGTCGATACGTCGTTGCGCAGATAGGTCAGGGGTCTCGTCGATCAGATCCTCGATGTGCCGGACATCAATGTTCCTCCCGCAAAAATGTCTGGCGAGCGACTGCCCAGATTTCTTGAGATCACGCCGCCTTCTTCATCCGCGCCAGCGTATCGGCCACCACTTCGCCAAACGTCGACGGCGTCGGCACGATGATGACGCCTGCCTCCTTCAGGATTTCGACCTTCTCCTGCGCCGACTCGCCGAAGGCCGAGATGATGGCGCCGGCGTGGCCCATGCGGCGGCCTTTCGGAGCGGAGAGGCCGGCAATGTAGGCGATCAGGGGCTTGCGCATGTTGTCGCGCGCCCAGATCGCGGCTTCGGCTTCCTGCGGTCCGCCGATCTCACCGATCATCACCACGGCGTCGGTGTCGTCGTCCTGCTCGAAGAGTTTCAGCATGTCCTTGAAGGAGGAGCCGTTGATCGGGTCGCCGCCGATGCCGACGCTGGTCGACACGCCGATGCCGAGCGCCTTCATCTGCGAGGCCGCTTCGTAGCCGAGCGTGCCGGAGCGGCCGACAATGCCGACGCGGCCGGGCAGGTAGATAGAGCCTGGCATGATGCCCATCAGTGCTTGCCCGGGCGTGATGACGCCGGCGCAGTTCGGGCCGATCAGCCGCATGCGATCCTCGAAGCGGTAGCGGCGCATGTAGCGCTTGACCTGCATCATGTCCTGCGAGGGGATGCCGTCGGTGATGCAGACGCAGAGTTTTATGCCAGCATCGGCGGCCTCCATGATCGAATCGGCGGCGAAGGGCGGCGGCACGAAGACGATGCTCGCCTCGGCGCGGGTTTCGCGCACCGCGCCCTTGACGGTGTTGAAGACGGGCAGGCCGAGATGCGTCTGGCCGCCCTTGCCGGGGGTGACGCCGCCGACAAGCTTGGTGCCGTATCGCTTCATGTCCTCGGCATGGAAGCTGCCGATCTTGCCGGTGAAACCCTGGACGATGACCCGGGTGCTGCGGTTGAGCAGGATTGCCATTTTTTCGACCTCCCTAGAGCATGATGCCGAAAAGTGTGAAGAGGTTTTCGGGCGACATCATGCTCTATCTGTTTGATTTTAGAGACGGATTCAGATTTCAAGTCGAATCGACCTGAAATCATCCGACTCTAGGCTGCTTTTTTCTTGGCGGCCGCGCGCCAGGCGGCGACGGCTTTTTCGGCGGCTTCGGCAAGTGTGTCGGCGACGATCACCGCCTCGCCGGAATCGGCCAGGATGCGGCGTCCTTCCTCGGCCTTGGTGCCGGAGAGCCGCACCACCAGCGGTACGGTGACGCCGACCTCGCGTATCGCCTTGATGACGCCCTCCGCGACCCAGTCGCAGCGGTTGATGCCGGCGAAGATGTTGACCAGGATGGTCTCGACATTCTTGTCGCCGAGCACGGCGCGGAAGGATTTCGCCACCCGCTCCGGCGACGCCCCGCCGCCAATATCGAGGAAATTGGCAGGCTCGCCGCCGGCGATCTTGATCATGTCCATGGTCGCCATGGCGAGCCCCGCGCCATTGATGATGCAGCCGATGTTGCCGTCGAGGCCGACATAGGAGAGGCCACGGTCGCTGGCGAAGGTTTCGCGCGGGTCTTCCTGGCTCTTGTCGCGCAGTTCGGAGATTTCCGGGCGGCGGAACAGCGCGTTCTCGTCGAACGACATCTTGGCGTCGAGCGCGATCAGATTGCCGTCGCGCGTCACCACCAGCGGATTGATCTCCAGCATCGAGGCGTCGTAGTCGCGGAACACCTGGTAGCAGCTGAAGATGGTCTCGGTCGCCTTGCCGATCAGGTCATGATCGAGGCCCAGCCCAAAGGCGATCTCGCGGGCCTGGAAACGCTGCATGCCGACGCCGGGATCGACCGAGGTGCGCAGGATGGAATCAGGGGCCTTCTCGACGATGTCCTCGATTTCCATGCCGCCGGCGGCCGAGGCCACGATCATCACGCGCTCTTCCTTGCGGTCGAGGACGAAGCCGACATAGAGCTCCTGCGCGATATCGACCGCTTCCTCGAGATAGAGCCTGGAGATCAGCTTGCCGCGCGGGCCGGTCTGCTGGGTCACCAGCTTGCGCCCGAGCATCGCTTCAGCGGCGCTGGAGATCTCCTCGTCATTGGCGCAGAGTTTTATGCCGCCGGCCTTGCCGCGGGCGCCTGAGTGAACCTGCGCCTTCAAGACCCATTTGCCGCCGCCGATCTCGCGCGCCCGGTAGGTCGCCTGTTCGGGGCTGTAAGCCAGCCCGCCGCGCGGCACATGCACGCCGTGCCGGGCGAGCAGTTCCTTGGCCTGATATTCGTGGATGTCCATTGTTGTCCTCCCTGAATCGTCAATACGTGGCGCGGTCGTTAGCCAGTTAGTTGGCCGGCGCGTTCGATGGCCTCGTTGACCACCAGAACATTGCGCGCCATGCGTTCAGAGGCGGCGTCGATCATCTTGCCGTCGAGTGCGGCGGCGCCTTTTCCCAGGGCCTCGGCCTCTTTGAGCACCTCGAGGATGCGCCTGGCCCGCGCGACTTCCTTTTCCGGCGGCGAGAAGACGTCGTTGGCGAGCGCGATCTGCGAGGGGTGGATCGCCCATTTGCCTTCGATGCCGAGTGCCGCCGCGCGCTTGGCACCGGCGATGTAACCCTCCGGATCGGAGAAATCGCCGAACGGTCCGTCGATGGCGCGCAAGCCATAGGCCCGGCAGGCGATGGTCATCCGCGATAGCGCGAAATGCCACTGGTCGCCGGGATAATCGGGATTGAGGCCGCCAATATTGACGGTGCGCGCCTTGCAGCTCGCCGCATAGTCGGCAACGCCGAAATGCATGGCTTCCAGCCGGCCAGGCGTCGCGGCAATCGCCTCGACATTGGCCATGCCGAGCGCGGTCTCGATCAGGGCTTCCAAGCCGACACGGGTCTTGAAACCCTTGGCCATCTCGATCTGGTTGACCATGGCCTCGACCATGTAGAGATCGGCCGGCACGCCGACCTTCGGCACCAGAATGGTGTCCAGCCGGTCGCCGGCCTGTTCCATCACGTCGACGACGTCGCGGTACATGTAGTGGGTGTCCAGCCCATTGATGCGCACCGAGACGGTCTTGCCCTTGGCGCGCCAGTCGATGTCGTTGAGCGCCTGGATGATGTTCTTGCGGGCGCGTTCCTTGTCGGGCGGTGCGACCGCGTCCTCGATGTCGAGGAAGACGAAGTCGGCGGCGCTGTTGGCTGCCTTGTCGATGATCTCCGGGCTGGAGCCGGGAACCGCCAGCTCGCTGCGCTGGAGTCTCAATTTCCTGAGGTGGTTGATGGTGTGGCTCATCGTCTGGTCCCTCAGGCGGCTTCGGCGACCGGCACGGCGGCCGAGGCGCGGAAATGCTGGATGGCGGCGCCGACGCCGGAGCCAGGGGCCAGCCGCACGCCGCAATCGAGCAGCGCCATTTCGGCCGCCGAAAGCGAGGCGAGCACCATCACCTCGTTCAGCCAGCCGAGATGGCCGATGCGGAAGACCTTGCCCATCACCTTGTTGAGGCCGCCGCCGAGCGAAGTCTGGTAGGTGCGGTAGGCGCGCTTGACGACGTCGCCGCTGTCGATGCCTTCAGGCACCAGAATGGCGCTCACCGTGTCGGAATGCCATTTCGGCGCCTTGGCGCAGAGTTTCAGGCCCCAGGCATCGACCGCCTTGCGCACGCCTTCGGCGAGGCGATGATGGCGGGCAAAGATGTTCTCCAGCCCTTCCTCGGCGATCAGGTCGAGCGAAGCGCGCAGGCCGCGCAGCAGCTGCGTCGCCGGCGTATAAGGGAAGTAGCCGGCGTCGTTGGCGCGGATCATGTCCTCGAAGGAGAAGAAGCAGCGCCGGTGGGTGGCGCTCCTCGAAGCGACGAGCGCCTTCTTGCTCACCGACAGGAAGCCAAGACCGGCGGGCAGCATGAAGCCCTTCTGCGAGCCGCTGACGGCGCAGTCGACGCCCCATTCTTCCTGCCGGAAGTCGATCGAGCCGATCGACGATACGCCGTCGACGAACAGCAGGGCAGGGTGGTTTGCGTCGTCAAGCGCGGCGCGGCAGCCGGCGACATCGCTGGTCACGCCGGTCGCTGTCTCGTTCTGCGTGCAGAAGACGGCCTTGATGCGGTGCGTCTTGTCGGCCTTCAGCCGCTCCGCGTAGAGCTCGAGCGGCACGCCGGTTCCCCATTCGCAGTCGATCACGTCGACCTCGAAGCCGAGGCGCTCGGCCATGTCGACCCACAGATGCGAGAACTGGCCGAAGCGCGACATCAGCACGCGGTCGCCGGGGCTGAGGACATTGGTCATCGCTGCTTCCCAGGCGCCGGTGCCGGAGGACGGGTAGATGAAGACGCGGCCGGTCTCGTTCTTGAAAACGCGTTTGATGTCCTCGAACAGCGGCAAGGTGAGATCGGGGAAGGACGCGGCGCGCATGTCCTCCATCGGCAGGTTCATCGCCTGCCGGACCTGTTCGGGGATGTTGGTCGGCCCGGGAATGAAAAGATGGGTGAAACCGGCCATGATGCGAACTCCTCCTGATCCAGCAAAGCGGTGGGGGGAGTTTCGTTTCGACGGCTAAAGCCAACAACACCTTGGCGGGTAAGATCTCGCCGCGCGCGGGTGGGGCGGGCCTACCCGGTCAGCCTACCCGAAAGGCTGCTTCTGGGTACGTCTCTCTCGGGCATAGAGCGCGACGGCCATCGCCCGGTTACGGACGTCGAGCTTGTCGTAGAGATTCTTGAGGTGATACTTCACCGTGTTCTCGGAAATGCCGGTCCGCGTGGCGATCTGCAGATTGGTCCAGCCATCGGAAAGCACCGCCAGCAGCTCGCGTTCGCGCACGGTGAGCTGCGCGAGCGGCGTGTCGTTGACCTTGTTGATGTCGATATAGGGGATGCAGATGCGTCCATGCGCGACCGCCAGGATCGTGTCGAAGATGATGGCTGGGTCGTCGAACTGGAAACAGTAGCCTTGGGCGCCGAGCCGCACGCATTGCTTCAGGATGCCGATATCATGGTCGTTGGAAAAGACGGTGATGCGCACGTCGAGCTTGCGGCTCTGGACCTCGGCCAGCACATCGGCGCCGTCCATGTCGGCGAGCTTCCAGCCGATGACAGCGACGTCGAACCCACCCTTTGCCGCCAGGTCCAGGAACTGCCTGCCGCTCTGCACGGTGCTCAACAATTCGAAGCGGCCGTCGCATTCGAGCATTTCGCGCAGCGCCGATATGACGAATGGATTGCGCTCGGCGACGACAATGCGCATGCGCCGGTCGCCAACTGCCTTGCTCGTTTTCCCGGGCTTGCTGTTCAAGGGCCGTTTTTGTCCTGGGCTGGTAATGCCGCAACTCACAGGTCAGGCTTCAGGCCTGGACCCGTATCATGACAATTCTGCCCCAATCGCGCCGGGGTGCTCTTTCCCCAGCGACATCGGCTGTCGCGCCGTCTGAAGCCGGGATTGGCTGGTTCTTGATGGATAGGCATTGCCAGGCCTGGCATCCGCGATACACTCACCGGGCGACGTGGAGCAGGCGTTTCGTTTGATATTCCGTGCCTTAGAGCGATAAGTTCTCGGATCGAATCGCGTCTGTACGCGAGATGCATCGGGTTTCCGCGAAACCGGTTTCCGCTTTAGGGGCCGATGCTCTAGACCTGAAGGCACAATTTTTCCGGGATGGCGGGAGGCGGTGGTGGAGGACAAGCAGACGACCTCCGCCAAGGCGGCTGACGATGCCCGGGCCGATATCTATGGCGAGGACGGTGCGGTCCTTCCGTCCTTCCTTGCCCAGATCGGGGCCGCGATCGCCGATCGCGATACGCTGACCCTCAAGCATGAAGTCGACCATCTGCACCAATCGGAGCTCGGCGACCTGATCGAGGCGTTGCATCCCGAACAGCGGCAGGCCCTGGTCGAGTTGCTGGGCGCCGATTTCGACTTTTCCGCGCTGACCGAGGTCGACGAGGCGATCCGCATGGAGATCGTCGATCACCTGCCCAATGCACAGATCGCGCAGGCGGTGCAGGAACTCGATTCCGACGACGCGGTCTACATTCTCGAAGATCTCGAAAAGGAAGACCAGGACGAGATCCTGTCGCAGCTGCCGTTTACCGAGCGGATCAGGCTGCGCCGCTCGCTCGACTATCCCGAAGAGACCGCCGGGCGGCGCATGCAGACCGAGTTCGTCGCGGTGCCGCCGTTCTGGACCATCGGCCAGACCATCGACTACATGCGCGAGGACAAGAACCTGCCTGAGCGCTTCAGCCAGATCTTCGTCATCGATCCGACCTTCAAGCTGTTGGGGGCCATCGACCTCGACCAGATCCTGCGCACCAAGCGCGCGGTCAAGGTCGAGGACGTCATGCACGAGACGCGCCACGCCATTCCGGCCACCATGGACCAGGAAGAGGCGGCGCGGGAGTTCGAGCAGTACGATCTCTTGTCAGCCGCGGTCGTCGACGAGAATGAGCGGCTGGTCGGCGTGCTGACCATCGACGATGTCGTCGACGTCATCCAGCAGGAAGCGGAGGAAGATCTGCTGCGCATGGGCGGCGTCGGCGACGAGGAACTCTCCGACACGGTGTTTGCCACCTCGCGTTCGCGCGTTCCCTGGCTGCTGGTCAACCTTGTCACGGCATTTCTGGCGGCGTCGGTGATCGGCCTGTTCGACCACACGATCGAGCGGATCGTGGCGCTCGCGGTGCTGATGCCGATCGTGGCCGGCATGGGGGGCAATGCCGGTTCGCAGACCATGACCGTCACCGTGCGGGCGCTGGCGACGAAGGACCTCGACATCTACAATGCCGCCCGTATCATCCGCCGCGAAATGGGGGTGGGCTTCATCAACGGCATCGTCTTTGCCGTTCTGATTGGCATCGTCGCCGCCGTCTGGTTTCGCGATCCCAATCTGGGCGGGATCATCGGAGCGGCGATGATCATCAATATGTTCGCGGCCGCACTTGCCGGCATCCTGATCCCGCTGCTGCTCGACCGGTTCAAGATCGACCCGGCCGTGGCGTCGGCGGTTTTCGTCACCACCGTCACCGACTGCGTCGGCTTTTTCGCTTTCCTTGGCCTTGCAAGTTGGTGGTTCGGCGTGAGGTAGTCGCCTCAATTGACTTTTACGTAAATGCCGTGCGAGGCTCGCTTGGGGGCCATGTCGATTCCGGCGGCCGAGGGTTTGGTTCGGACAGAAGGCGGCGCCGCGTGGCGGTCGCCCGGAATTCCGACTTGGAGTGACAATGCGGGAATATTATTCGATCACCGAACTGACCCGCGAATTCGACGTGTCGACGCGGACGCTGCGTTTCTATGAGGACGAAGGCCTGGTGCAGCCGGTGCGGCGTGGCCGCACGCGGCTGTTTCGTCCCTCCGACCGCCATCTCATCCGGCAGATCATGCGCGGCAAAAGGCTTGGCTTCTCGATCAACGAGATCCGCGAAATCATCCAGATGTACAAGGAGCCGCCGGGCGAGGTCGGGCAGCTCAAGCTTATGATCAAGCGCATCGAGGAAAAGCGCGAGGATCTGAGGCAAAAGCGCCGCGACCTCGAAGAGACATTGGCCGAACTCGACCAGGCCGAGGAATCCTGCGTCGAGCGGCTCGTGGAGCTTGGCGTCAACACCTGAGTGGCCGGTTTCATCCGAGGGAATCGGGATGGGTTGGCAGGCGTTTGCTCGATATGGGCATATCAGGCAAATGCCATGCCTCTCAGGCGCTCGACAAGGTCACGCGCTGCCGTCTTGTTGCTGAATTTGCCAGTGATCAGGCAGGCATGGGCGACAGGTGCCGGCGGCAATCTCGGATCGATAATATCCACCCCGCAAACCTTGCAGACGTCCGATGTGACCAGCGATATGCCGACGCCTGAGCGCAATGCCCTTTCGAAGAGCGTCCACGATCCGCTGTCGGACACGATTTTGTACGGCACATTATGCGCCTCCAGTGTGTCCAGCGCATATCGCCGGTAGACGCAGGGGTCCGGGAAGAAAACAAGCGGCAATGGACCATCGCTACCATGCTTGTAGGCAGGGCCGCCGGCCCAGATGAGTGGTTCGGACCATAGAATCTCGCCGGCTTCCGGCGTCTCCGAAAGATCGCGCACGATCGCCATCTCGACCTCGCCATCCCTGACGCGTTTCGCAAGCTTCGCTGACGACTCGGTCCTGAATTCCACAGTGACGTCCGGAAAGGCGCGGTTGAAGGCGTTGATCGTGCTGATGATGCCGGGCTTGAAGCAGTCGTTCACGATGCCGATGGAAATGGATTTGGACGTCCGCCGCGGTCGGAAATAAAGATCGATCTCGTCGAGTATCTGGACGATCTTGTTGGCCTGCAGGTGGAAATAGTCGCCGTCAGGCGTCTTCTCCATCGCATTGTTCTTGCGATCGAAGAGCCTGGCATCGAGCTCGGTTTCCAGCTTCTGGATCTGATGGCTGAGCGTCGACTGGGTGCTGTTGAGCCGGCTGGCGGCGCGCGTCACGTTGCCCTGGTTGGCAATTTCCAGAAAGCTGCGAACCATCGTGGTCGAAATGTTGAAACGTCTCATGAGGCTGTCCTTGATGCCCTCTGTCGAGCTTCGCCTGCACGATCGGCCTCCAGCTACCGACCCGCGGTTTCCCAGCATGGCCCGTCCAGCCGTGTCATCATCCGGAAAATCCGACGTCATTTAAAACAATGCGACCTCTGGATGGCAAGTGCGGCCCAAGCACTTGCCATCCAGAGGCGGACCGGATTTGCAGGAAGAATTCCAAAGCGAGAGTTTAGGCGCGCCGACGCGAACGTGGATCGATGGCGTCGCGCAGCGCTTCGCCGCAAAGCGTAAAGCCGAGCGTGGCGACCGCCAGCACCAGACAGGCCACGACCACCGGCGTGTAGCCTTTCGACATGTTCTGGTAGCCGTCCTGCAGCAGGCTGCCCCAGCTGGCGAGTGGAGGCCGAATGCCGAGGCCGAGAAAGGAAAGTCCGGCCTCGAGCGCAATCACCACCGGCACTTCCATGGCGGCCAGCACGACTACGGGAGCAAGTACATTCGGAATGACGTGGAAGGCCAGGATCCGGGATTTCGTCGCGCCGAGCACGAGTTCGGCCTTGATGAAGGTCGAATGAATGACGGACAGCACCTGCGCGCGCACGACGCGGCCGAATTGCGGGACCAGCGTGACGGCCACGATCAGCACGACCATGGGCAGCGATGGCCCCATCACCGCGACCAGTGCCAGCGCCAGGATGATGCTTGGGAAGGAAGACACAGCGTCGAAGGCCGTCATGATCAGACGCTCGATCAAAGGCGTGGTGTAGGCGGCGGCCACACCGAGGACGACTCCGGCGATGAGCCCGGTCAGAATAGCCGAAAGGGCGACGAGCATGGCGATGCGTGAACCGTAGATTTGCCGGCTGAAGACATCGCGACCGAGCTGGTCAGTGCCGAAGAAATGCGTCGACGACGGCGTCGCGAAACGATGCGCGATATCGAGTGCATCGGGATTGTGGGTGGCGATCAAGGGCGCGAATGCCGCACAAGCCAGTATTACAAGGACGATCGCGAAACCGATCGCACCTCCCGGGGTCGATATGATCTCCCGCACGATAGCCGCGGCAGCGCGCATGCCGGATCGGCTGGGTGAGGTGACTTCGCTCAGTGCGACGGTCATCAGCGCGTCGCCTTGCCGATGCGCGGATCGATCAGGGCATAGCCGAGTTCGACGATGAATTGGACAACGACGAAAATCACCACGACCACGAAAACCACGCCCTGCATGACCGGATAGTTGCGGCTGACGATCGCATCGTAGAGCGTCGTCCCGAGACCCTGGCGCGCAAACAGGATCTCGATCAGCACAGCGCCGCCAAGCAGGCGGCCCACGATCATGCCAAGCGTGGCCAGTGTCGGCAGCATGGCGTTGCGCAAGGCATAGGTGCTGACAATACGCGCGGGTGAAATGCCGAATGCCCGCGAGGTCCTGATGTAGCTTTCGCCGAGAACCTCGAGCATCGAGACGCGGACAAGCCGGGCGATCATCCCGATATAGCCGAGCGACAGCACGACGCCCGGCAGGACAAGGCGCTGGACCTGATCCAGAAAACCTTCGCCGCCGCCCAGGATCGGCAGCCAGTTCAGCCATACGGAAAAGATGACAAGAAAGATGATCCCGAGAATGAAGCTCGGCATCGAGACGAACACGATCGAGACGGTGGCGAGGATGGTGTCGGCCCGCGTCCCCCTATGGGTGGCGGCAAAAATTCCAAGTGGAATGCCTGCCGCTACCGCGATCACGATCGATGCCAGCGCCAAATAGATGGTGCACGGCAATACTCCAAGCACGATCGCCGTGACAGGTCTGCCGGTAATGACATCGGTACCAAGATTCCCGCTGAGGACATGCATGAAAAACAGGAACAGACGCTCGTATATCGGTTTATCGAATCCCATCTCGGCGATGAACTGGCGAGCATATTCCGGGCTCGCTTGCGGGCCGAGCAGCACGGTCGCGGGGTCACCGGGAATGGCGCTCGACAGACAAAACAACAGCAGCATGGCGCTGAAGATCGACGTCGCCGCCGTCAGGACGCGACGAACGATATAGGCCCGATCCATGATTACCCTTCCACCCTTGCAGACGTCGGCAATTTTCTGATTGCTGCAGGATAGCAATAGGGCGGCGAAAGCGGCCATGGCGATTCCCCATACCGTCATGGTGTTTTCGAATTTGCATTTTCAAGCGATCTCCAGAAGTTTTCCGATGTCGAAGGGAGGGCAGATGGTGGTCTGGCTTCGCAATCAGCGAGGCGCCGCCGGCAGTCGGATCGCGCCCTTCGCCATGGATCGGACTGTTGGACAAACCTCTCGTCAAAATACGCAACCTGGAACTGTCCGCATCCACCAGCCGCGGTGATGCCCGCATCCTCAGGGGTATCGATCTCGACATTCCGCGCGGCTGCATAATGGGCATCGTCGGCGAGTCGGGATCGGGCAAGTCCAGTCTTGCCAACGCTATCATCAGGCTGCTGCCTGCCAATACGACCAGGCTGAGCGGCGAGATAGTACTCGACGGAGTGAACCTGCTGGAGCTGGATGAGGCCGGCATGCGGGCTTTGCGGGGAACCCGCATCGCCATGGTCTTCCAGGATCCGATGACGGCTCTCAATCCCCTCTTCTCGGTGGAACGGCATCTCATCGACGTCATCCGCCGACGCTCGTCCGCCATCGGCCGCGCCGATGCCGCCGCTCGTGCCCTGCGTGCGCTGGAGGCAGTCGGCATCGCCGACCCTGCACTGCGGCTCGCCAGCCATCCAGGCGACCTGTCGGGCGGCATGCGGCAGCGCGTCTTGATTGCCATGGCATTGCTGGCCGAACCCGATCTTCTGATCGCCGACGAGCCGACGACAGCGCTCGATGCAACAATCGAGGCGCAGATCGTTGCCTTGCTTGGTGAGCTCAGGACCAAGCTGTCAGGATCGATCCTGTTCATCTCGCACCATCTCGGTCTCGTGGCGCGGCTGTGCGAGCGCATTTGCGTGATGTATGGCGGAACGGTGGTCGAAGTCGGCGACACCGCGGCGATCGCGGCCGCGCCGGCACATCCGTACACGCGTGCGCTCATGGCCTGCATGATCGACAACCAGACCAGTGACGCGCCGCTAGTGTTCATTCCTGGCGAGGTGCCGGACCCGGCGGGGCCTGGCGAAGGCTGCATCTTCGCCTCGCGCTGCGGCTATGTGGCGGATGAATGCTTGCGGGCGTCGCCGCCGCTTCGCGATCTGGATGCATTGCGCAAGGTCGCTTGCCATCGGGTGGGAGAGATCGCGTGACGGCCATCTCCCTCGACGAAGTGTCCGCTCACTATGGCACGGTCAAATCCCTGGACGATATTTCCTTCAGTGTCGATCCGGGCGGGCGCGTTGGCCTGGTTGGTGAATCCGGATCGGGCAAATCGACATTGTGCCGGCTGCTGGTCGGGCTACGGACGCCAAGTGGCGGAGAACTGACGGTCTTCGACCGGCCGGTGTCGGATTATCTCGCCAAGGACGCACGCCTGTTCCGGCGCACCGTGCAGCTGATCATGCAGGATGCCGTCGCTTCGCTCTCGCCACGCATGCGGGTCAGGAACCTGCTTCGCGAAGTCATCACCATCCACGATCTGCCCGTCGAGGAAACATGGAACCGGATCGAGACGCTGACGACCAGGCTCGGGCTTTCGAAGTCGATCTACGACCGCTACCCGCATGAAGTGTCGGGCGGCCAGGCCCGGCGCCTGGCGATCGTGCGCGCGCTGGCGCTGAGGCCGCGCATCGTCGTCGCCGACGAGCCGACAGCCGGTCTCGATGTCTCCGTCCAGGGCGGGCTGCTGAACATGCTGATCGAAATCCAGAAAGAGCTGTCGCTAACCTACCTGATGATCAGCCATGATCTGCGCGTCATCCGCCGCGTCACCGATCGCGTCATGGTGATGTATCTGGGCCAGATCGTCGAGGATGGCGAAACCGAGGCGCTGTTTCGCAAGCCGGCGCATCCCTATTCAGCCGCGCTTCTGTCGACCAGCGCGGCCCACGGGCCGATCCCGGCCGTCCAGCCGATCATCCTGCAAGGCGAAATTCCGAGCGCCATCAACCCGCCGGGGGGATGCCGCTTTCATACCCGCTGCCCCGCGGCCAAGACGCGTTGCAAGACCGATCCGCCACCCTTGCAGCGCTTGCCCGAGAACCGGTCGGTGCGCTGCCATTTCCCCTATTCGTTGTCTCTCGCCTGAGCTGTTTTCGCAATCCACCATCCGGAGGTAAGATCCATGGCCTGCCACCCTGTAATGACCAGAAGATCGCTGTTGTCGGCATCGGCGGCTACCGCCGCGCTGCTGCTTGCTGGCGCAAGGCCGGTATTTGCGCAAGGCAAGATGAACCTTGTGCTGCGCGTCTCCAAGAGCGCGGAAGTGCTCGATCCGCACTACCGGACCGGTCAGGTCGACGGCAACGTCATCCGCAGCATTTTCCAGAAACTGATCGCCTTCAAGCCCAACATCTACGAATGGGAGCTCGACGCTGCCGAAAGCATCGAGCAGGTCTCGCCAACAGAGATCCATTTCAAGCTGAAACCGGGGCAGATGTTCACCGACGGCTATGGCGAGATGACCACCGACGACGTCAAGTTCACCTTCGAGCGCTATGCCAAGCCTGACGCCGACGGCAAGATCTCCGCTTACAAGGATGATTGGGCGAGCCTCGTAGAGGTCAAGGTCGACGACAAATATTCGGGGCGGCTGATTCTGTCCGAACCATCGCCCGCGCTTTGGAACGTGGCATTGGCCGGCGGCTCCGGCGTCATTGTCTCGCGCAAGGCGGTCGAGGCGCTGGGGCTCAAGCATCGCCAGCATCCGGTAGGGTCGGGACCTTACAAGGTTCAATCCTTCGAGCCTGGCCAGCGCGTCATCCTGGCCGAGAACCCGGAGTACAGCCGCCGCCACCCGGATTTCCCGACCTGCACGGTGCAGCTGGTTGCCAATCCCAAGACAGCCGAGCTGGCGCTGCGCTCGGGCGAAATCGACTTCACGGAACTGGCGATCGGCGCCGATCCCGCACTGGCGCAATTGCCCGACATCAAGGTGCTGACCATGCCGGGACAACGGTTCGTCTGGCTGGGCATGAATGTGGAGCATGCGCCACTCAATGACATCAGGGTCCGCCAGGCCCTGCGCTACGGTCTGGATGTCGATCAGATGGTCGACGCAGGCTATGAAGGGCAGGCCAAACGGCTGAACGCCATGCTGCCTGACAGTGTCGATGGCAACTGGCCCGACGCGCCGGTTTACAAACGCGATGTCGACAGGGCCAAGAACCTGCTTGCCGAAGCCGGGCAGTCCAACCTGTCGTTCAAGATCACCATCCTCAACGAGCCGGCATTCCAGAACATGGCCCTGGTGGCCCAGGCGCAGCTGCAGGAAATCGGCATCGACCTGCAGATCGACCAGCGCGAGGGCGCGTCCTACTGGTCGTCCGGCAAGGGCGAGAGCGGCAAGGCGCTCGAACTGTTCATCCTGCGCTTCAACGCCCATGTCGACGCAAATTTCAACACCCGCTTCTTCCAGACGAATCAGATCGGTGACTGGAACTGGCAGCGTTGGTCGAGCCCCGAATACGACGCGCTGCACAAGGCGAGCTCGGCCAACATGGACCACGACGCGCGCATGGCACAAATCCGTGACATGCAGAAGATCATGGATCAGTCGGCCGCCTTCGTCTGGCTGACCAACGAAGTGGTCACCTACGGCCACTCCAAGGCCATCGTCCCGGCCATCATGCCGAACGGCAATGACTGGAATTTTAACTATTTCAAACGGGCGTGACGGATTTCCGATGGCGTGCTGGCACGCCATCGATCCCAGCCACTCATAACGCTTCGACAGGACGCGGCCCGCGACCTGTCGGCTACCTCTCGATGTTGCCCCCCCAAACCATTTGTACATGAAAGCTGGACATGCAGAGCTCTTCAATCCGACGGGTCGAGCCGTTGTCGGTCGACAAATATCTGTTTGTCGAAATCGAAACCGATGACGGGCTGGTGGGCCTAGGCGAGGCAGGAGCCTGGGCGCACATCGAGGCGACCGCCGCGACGATCGAGAAGTTCGGTCGGTATCTCATCGGCAAGGATGCCGATTGCATCGCACATCACTGGGATACGCTGCATCGTTTCGGCAGCTATGACGGCGCCATCATCACGGCCGCGATTTCCGCCATCGACATCGCGCTGTGGGACATCAAGGGCAAGCGTCTCGACCGACCTGTTTGCAGCCTGCTCGGCGGTCCGCTGCGCGACAGGATACGCATCTATGGGCAAGCGCGTGGCAACACCGCCGACGAGTTGATCCAGTCCTGCCTCTCGTTGCGCGATGCCGGCTATAGCGCGATCGGCCACGTCAATCCGTTCCTGGATGACGCAAGCACGCCGCTTTCCGTCAGCTTTGCCCGCGCGATGGAAGCCGCCACAAGCCTCGTCTTCGCCATCCGCGAGGCGGTCGGCCTCGATGTTGACCTGTGCATCGATGTCCATCGCCGGCTGAACCCGGCGCAAGCGATAGCGTTCGGCCATGCGATCCGCGACGCCAGTCCGTTGTTCTATGAGGACCCCATACGTCCGGATTCGATTGATGCCATGGCCCGCGTGCAGGCCAATGTGCCTGTCCCCGTGGCCACCGGCGAGCGCGTCTACAGCCTCGATGACTTTAGGCAGCTCTGCATGTCGGGGGCGGCGTCCTATTTGCGGCCGTGCATCGGCCTGTGCGGTGGCTTCACGGGAGCGATGCGGGTGGCGGCCCTTGCCCAGGCATTCGATATCGCCGTCGTCCCGCACAACACTTTCTCGCCGGTTGCGACCATGGCAAGCCTGCACCTTTGCGCCGCCATTCCAAATCTTCTGATCTGCGAGTATCCGACGTCGCTCTATCTCGACGGCGTCTGCTCAACCGAGTTGGTCGGGCGCGCGCTGGTTGACGCGATACCGCATCAAGAGGGCGGATATGTTCCAGTTCCGGTCGGCCCGGGGCTGGGTATCGGCCTGTCGGACAATGTGCGCGGCCGTTTTCCAAGAGGGACGATCGATATCGCGATGCGGCAGCATGTCGACGGTTCAAATGTCGAGCATTGAGACGGGCTTTACCTCATGAAAATCCTTAGTGCCGAAGCGAAATACTATCGATGGCCGCGGCCCGTGCCGGTCTCCAATGGCAAGCATACCTGGACCGATATGCAGATGGGCGTGGTCACCATCATAACCGATGATGGTTTCACCGGCGTCGGCATCGGCAGCGGCTCACCGGGAGAAAGGCAGTTCAGGGAAGAATTCTGCAGGCGGATCATAGGCGTGGATCCAACGATGACCGAACGGATCTGGGCAATGCTTTCAGACAGCAAGATGTATGGACGGCGCGGCTTCGAGACCGCGGCCCTTGCCCCGATCGACATGGCGTTGTGGGACATCAAGGCGAAGCTTGCAGGTCTGCCGCTGCACCGGCTGGTCGGCGGTTATCGCGATCGCGTGCCCATCTACATAGCGGGTGGCTACTACAGTTCCGACAAGACGCTGCGGGATCTGCAGGCTGAAATGACCGGCTATGTCGAGAAGGGCGCGAAGGCCGTCAAAATGAAGGTAGGGCGGCTCTCACATGTCGAGGATGCGGCCCGCGTCGGCGCCGTTCGCGCGGCGCTCGGGCCTGACATCAAGCTGATGATCGATGCAAACTGTGCCTATCGCGCCCATGAGGCCATTCAATTTGCCAGACGGGTAGAGGCCTTCGACATTGCCTGGTTCGAGGAGCCGGTCGGGCCGGAGGATTATGCCGGGTTCTCAAGGGTCGGTATGCAGACGTCGATCCCCATCGCCGCAGGAGAGCAGGAGTACCGTGTCCACGGCTTTCGCGATTTGATGGCAACCGGCGTGGTAGGCATTGTCCAGCCGGATGCTCGCTGGATGGGCGGGGTTACGGAGTTCATGAAGGTTTCCGCGCTCGCACAGGCGCAAGGCGCCGCCATTGCCGCGCACGGACCACAGCACATCCATCTGCCGCTGATCGGCGCAATCCCGAACGGCATCTATGCCGAATATTACGACGGCGATTTCGACACCCCTTACGGATCGGTTTTCCTCGAGACGTTCTCGATCGGCGATGACGGCAATGTCGCGCTCTCGCAGGTGCCAGGTGTCGGCTACGCCTTGAACAATGAGGTGCTGGCCAAACTGCTTGCGTGACAGGCAGCTTCGGCTCCGAAGCTCAAATCCAGCGCCGCACCCGCTTCGCGTAGTCGCGGTATTTCTTGCCGAATTTCGCCGCCAGTATCTTTTCCTCGCCCTCGATCGCCAGCTTCTGGGTGAGGAAGGCGGCGATGAAGGCAAAGAGCAGGAACCAGGCTATCCCCGTGACAAAGGCGACGCCGATCAACAGCAGTGTGTTGGCCAGATACATCGGGTTGCGGGTGACGCCGAAAGGGCCCGTCGTGACGAGATGGTCGGGCACGGCATTGGGATTGAGCGTTGTCCTGGCCCGCATCATGGTGCGGATGGCGGTGAACCAGAGTACGGCGACGCCGAACAATGCCACCCAGCCCGCCGCGAACAGGAGGTCGCCCAGGAGATCGCCGATCCACGGCAGGGGGTAGAGCATGCCGAGGATGACGCTGACGGCGATCGCCGCGGTGTAGATAACCGGCGGCCACGGGATCACCCCGGGCTTCGGCAGGGTTTCGGTCATTGCGTTCCTCCCTCATCCATCTTGTCTTCGGTCTGGGCCGTGCAGCTGCCGGCCAGATCGCCCAGATGCGCCCTGAACTCCGCAGTCTGGTCGTTGTTCTCGAGCCGATCAAGAGATGCTTCGCCCTCGAGCGTCGTCAGCATGCAGCCGCAATAGCTCGAACAGAAGGTCGCGTTGCGCGTCTGCTCGCACGAGCGCTGGCAGGTTTTGAGGAAATTGACCTGCGGGGTTTCGACCTGGGCCGGCATCACTTGCGAGAACAGCCAGACGCAGCCGATCAGCAGCGGCTGGTGGATCAGGTAGAAGGCGAGGCTGTGGCGGCCGATGAAGACCAGCGGGTTGGCCCAGCGTCCGGGTTTGAGGTGCGCAAGGCGGGCTCGCATGCCGGATGCGGAGGCGAGTTTCGCCACTGCGATGCCGACAAGCACCGCGCCGAACCATGGAAACAGCGGCACATAGTCGTTGGATCGCGGATTGATCGCCGACAGGCCGATCCACCACAGCCAGGGATGATCCAGAGCCTCGAAGCGCAGATAGATGGGCGCCGCGATGACGAGCGCGGCAATGACAAGCGTCAGCAGCGCGGGCAGCCGCAGGAAGGCAAGGCCGAGCAGGCTGGCGAGCGCGATCTGGTGGAGGATGCCGAAGAAGATGAAGCCGTCAGGCGTGGCGATCCGCGTGACGACCGAAATGGCGATCGCCGCTCCGGCAACCATGGCGAACCGCTTCCAGAAGCCGTTCCAGCGGATTTGCCGGCCATGGGCAAGGTACAGGCTGACGCCGACCAGGAACAGGAAGGTCGAGGCGATGCAGCGCGCATAGATCTTCCACCAGCCGAAGGCCGTGAGGCCCGGGTCGGTGTAGCCGAAGAATTCCAGGTCCCAGGTGAAATGGTAGCTCGCCATGGCCAGCAGCGCGATGCCGCGCACGATGTCGATGGCGACGATGCGCCGGGATGGCTCCGGAACGGGTACGGTCGGCGTATGGATGGTCATGGTCTCGCGATCTGATTCAGCCCCGCTTGAGGACTATCACGGTTGGACGGGACAGAAGAAGGCCGCGAGCAGCGGCATGGGCGATGTCTCTTGCATCAGGCGCCGCTTTAGGCCAGCGCCGGGAAGTCTTTGACCGACTTCGCTTTTTGCCGGATATGCGTCGGTTTCCTCTTAATCGCCCGGAAGTGGCCAAGGCAGATTTGGCCGGTGATTCTGCTTTTGGGGAAGCAATGTCCACCCATGTGCGCCATCCGATCTGGCTCCCGGCCCTCAAGGCCGCGGATGCGCGCACCTTCGCCTCGCTCTACGCGGTGGAGTCCTTTGCCCGAGCCACGGTGTCGAGCGTCATCCCGATCCAGGCCTACGAGATCCTGCACAACGAGCAGATCGTTTCGATCCTCTATACCATCGTGGCGCTGCTCGGCCTGTCGGTGACCTTGTTCATGCCGATGCTGATCCGCCGCTTTGCCCGGCGCTGGGTCTATACGGCGGGCGCCTGCCTGCTCGCCATCGGCTCGCTGTTCTTCGTCACCCATACGCTTGCCGGGCAATTGGCCGGGATGCTGTGCCGGGTGATGGGCGCCAGCGCGCTGTCGATCACGCTCAATCTCTACATCATGGACCACATACGCAAGACCGACTTCATGCAGGCCGAATCGCTGCGCATGGCGTGGTCGATGCTGGCCTGGACCGGCGGGCCGACGCTCGGCATCTTCCTGTATACACGCTTCGGCATCTATGCGGCGCATGGAGCGGTGGCGGTGTTCGCGCTGGCCTTGCTGGCGCTGTTCTGGACCTATCGGCTGGGCGACAACCAGTCGATCCGGCCCGGCAGGACCCGGCCGGCCAATCCGCTCGCCAATATCGGCCGCTTCGTCGCGCAGCCCAGATTGAGGCTCGCCTGGCTGATCGCCTTCGGCCGCTCCTGCTTCTGGACGACGTTCTTCGTCTATGGGCCGCTGTTCATGGTGATCACCGGCCAGGGCGATATTGCCGGCGGCCTCCTTGTTTCGGCCGGCAATGCGCTTTTGTTCATGGCGATCTTCTGGGGCAAGGCCGGAAAACGCTTTGGCGGCCGGCGCACCATGACATTTGCCTATTTCGCCATGTCGGCCATGCTGCTGGCCGCGGGCACGGTGGGAGCGACCGCACCGTTGTTGACCGGCGCTTTCCTGCTTGGTGGCGCGTTCTTCACCATCGCGCTCGATGCCCTGGGCTCGACCGCCTTCATGCGTTCTGTGCGATCTTATGAACGGCCGCAGATGGCTGCGGTCTACCGCACCTATCTCGATTTTTCCGAACTGACGCCGCCGCTGGTCTATTCGGTGGTGCTGGCCTTCTTCGGACTGGGCTCGGTATTCGTCACGCTCAGCCTGCTGGCGGCGGCGTGCGGCTTCGTGACCTGGCGCTACCTGCCGAAGTCGCTGTGAGGATCACGGTGAAAGTGCCGCATGGCGCTCGCGCACCCAGTTGTGGAAGCGGTGCAGTTCATATTCCTCGGGCATCAGCACGCCGGCGGCGTGGCGCATCGAACGCAGGCCTTTCTGATTGACCTCGCAGATCGCCGCATCCTCCTCCAGCACCTGTGTGCCGAAGGCGATGATGTTGTCGATGTCGGTCGCGGCCAGCGCCTCGGGCGCGAACAGCCATTCGGCGACAAGTTCCGTCTGTTCCGGCCCGAGCGGTACCAGCCGAACTGTCCTGACATAGTCGACATGGCCGACGATGAACATCGAGGGCAGGCTGGTGGCGTAGGTCTGGCCGGCGGCGCGTTCGGCTGGCGTCAATCCCGAGAAGACCGGCCCATGGGTCTTGCCGTCGCTAGACCAGGTTTCGGCGCCCGCCCGCAGGCCACCGGAAAACTCCGGCGCGTCATTGTCGGCGTGGCGGGTCCATTCGGGGTCGTCATGCCGGCTCATCAGGCCGCGGCCATAGATCGGCACCAGCCGCGACAGGTCCTTGTGGACGCCCGGACAATGCAGGCACTCGTTGAAGTTCTCCCAAAAGATCTTCCAGTTGCAGTGCATCACCTTGCGCAGCACATGGCCCGCCACCAGCTTTTCCAAAGGCCAGTTGCCGAGATTGCCGGAGGCTGGGTCGAAGGATGCCTGCGCCGTGCCGTCCGCATCTTCCTGCAAATTGATGAACACGAAGCCGCGCCATACGGAGAGTGCGACGCGATAGAGCGAATGGTCGGCCTTGTCGAAGCCATCCGGCAATGATTTCGACGGCACGCGCACGAGGTCGCCGCGCAGCGAATAGGACCAGGCATGATAGGGGCAGGTGATCAGCCGCGCCTTCAGCCGGCCCTCGCTCTCCTGGCAAAGCTGCGAGCCGCGATGCCGGCACGTGTTGTGGAAGGCACGCAACGCGCCGGTGTCGTCGCGCAGAACGATGATGTCCTGCGTGCCGATGCGGAATCGGCGAAAGGCCAGCGGCTGGGCCAGATCGGCCTCGCGGCAGACCAGCAGCCAGTTCTTGTACCAGATGGCATCGAGGTCCAGTTGATAGGCCGCTGCGTCCCAATAGGCCGATGAGGGCAGGGTGGGTTCGGCCTGGGTCAGGCCGTTATAGGGATCGCGCTCGCTGGCAATGGGCTGCATGGCTGGCTTCCTGTGAAGTGGCCAGCCGACACCCGGCCAGCATAATTGTCAATTGTGGCGCCGATGACCGCTGATGTTGCCGGCATGGCGTAATCGCGCTGGTTACCGGCGGAATTTGGTTTGCCGGAGGCGGTGATTCTGCCTATAGTCGCTGATGTCGTCGGTTCCATTTTGGAGCCAAGAGGGAATGCGGTGCGGGCTGACTTGTTGCCCAATGCCGTTGCTGCCCCCGCAACTGTGTGCGGTAGTCCTCTCCATATGCCACTGAAGATTTGTCTTCGGGAAGGTGGGGAAGGGCGCTGATCCGTGAGCCAGGAGACCTGCCGGCGACAGGAAACTGACTTCGATGCCCTCGGGTGGAGGGTGAAAGGACAAGACATGACTACCGCTTCCGTCTCCCTCGGCGCTTCCGTCTCCTCGCAGTCGCGCTTCATGCAGCTGGCGCTCGCCGCGCTGCTCGGCACCTTCATCATCGGCTTCGTCGGCTTCTCGCATATCGATGCGGTCCACAATGCCGGTCATGACAACCGGCATTCGATGGCGTTTCCCTGCCACTGACGAGGACCTGACATCATGAATCTGTTTCGCAACGTCGTGTTCATCGCGGCGATCGCGGGGCTCGTGGCCGGCGTCGTTCTCGCCTGCATGCAGGCCTATGCCACCGTGCCGCTGATCCTCAAGGCGGAAGTCTACGAACAGGCCGAAGGCGGCCACAGCCATGACCATGCCGCGGCACCCGCGGCCTCGGCTGATGCCGCCAGCGGCAACGCAATGAGTTCCGCCGCGCCAGCGGCATCGAATGCCATGAGCGCCGCCGCCCCGGCTCCGGCCGCAGCGGCAGCTCCGGCCGAGGACGAGGGCTGGGCGCCGGCCGACGGCTTCGAACGTTTTGCCTTCAACGTGGTGTCCAACGTCGTCACCGGCATCGGCTTCGCGCTGATCCTGGTCGCTGTTTCGGAATTCGCCGGCGGCATCGGCAACTGGCGCCAGGGCGTGTTCTGGGGCCTGGCCGGCTTTGCCGTGTTCACACTGGCGCCCGGCCTCGGCCTGCCGCCGGAACTGCCGGCCATGCCGGCGGCCGACCTCACGCAGCGCCAGATCTGGTGGGTGGCGACGGTGATCGCGACCGCCATCGGGCTTGGCCTGATCGCGTTCCGCAAGTCGCTGCCGCTTGCCATCCTTGCGGTGCTGCTGATCGTGGCGCCGCATATCGTCGGGGCGCCGCAGCCCGACAGCTTCGAGACACCGATCCCGGAAGGCCTGCACCACCAGTTCGTGGTGGCGGTGACGCTGACCAATCTGGTGTTCTGGCTGGTGCTTGGCGCTGTCGTCGGCGTTGTGCGCGGACGCTTCACCGGCACCGCGAACAGCCTGCGCGACAGCTTTGCCTGATCGCGGCAAGCTGACCTTCATCATCGGTGGTGCGCGCTCGGGAAAGAGCGCGCACGCCGAAACCCTGGCGACGGCGTTGCCCTCGCCGTGGGCCTATATCGCCACCGCGCAAGCCTATGACGACGAGATGCGCGAGCGCATAGCGCTGCACCGGTCGCGACGCGGGGCGGGCTGGGCCACCATCGATGCGCCGTTCGACCTTGCCGGCGCGCTCGAGGCTTTGCCCGATAGCCGCCCGGTGCTGATCGACTGCCTGACGCTGTGGCTGACCAATCACATGCTGGCAGACCACGACCTGGGGCTTGAATGCCGGGGGCTGGCGGATGTGTTGTCGCGGCCGCGCGGGCCGTGGTTCGTGGTATCCAACGAAGTCGGGCAGGGCATCGTGCCGGACAACGCACTGGCGCGCCGTTTTCGTGATGAGGCCGGCCGGCTCAACCAGCAGATCGCGGCGATCGCCCATACGGTGCTGCTGATGGTGGCGGGGCTGCCGCTCAAGGTGAAATGAGATGACCGATATCGACGGCAAGACCAACGAAGACCGGGACGAAGAGCGCCACCGCGCCAAGATGGCCAAACGCAAGGCGGTGCAGGACGCCGAGGTGGCGAGCAAGACGGTCGAGAAAGGACTGCTGATCGTCAACACCGGCCCTGGCAAGGGCAAGACGACAGCCGCCTTCGGCTTGGCGCTGCGGATGCTTGGCTATGGCAAGCGGGTCGGCGTCGTCCAGTTCATCAAGGGCAAGTGGCACACGGGCGAGAAGGATGCTTTCGCTGCCTTCGGCGACCGCGTCGTCTGGCACGCGATGGGCGAGGGCTTCACCTGGGAAACGCAGGATCTGAAGCGCGATATCGCGGCGGCGGAAGCCGCCTGGGCCAAGGCGCTGGAGCTGATCGCCGATCCCTCCATCAGCCTTGTGGTGCTCGACGAGCTCAACATAGCGCTGCGCTACGACTATCTCGATCTCGACACGGTGGTTGCTGCGTTGAAGGCTCGTCGCGAGGACCTGCATGTCGTCGTCACAGGCCGCAACGCCAAACCGGCGCTGGTCGAAGCGGCCGACCTGGTCACCGAGATGGGCGTGACCAAGCACCACTTTTCGGCAGGCGTGAAAGCCCAGCAGGGGATCGAGTTCTAGAACGCCAGAACCGCGATCACCGAGACCAAGCCGAACAGCGCGATCAGCAGATAGTCGGCGACGCGGTAGAGTCTCAGCGCCCGCCTGATGTCGCCGCTGTCGACGTCGCGGCGGCCGCCTTCACCCATGAAGACATCGTCGACCAGCACGCCGCCATAGCTGCGCGGCCCGGCCAATGCCAGACCGAGCGCGCCGGCCATGGCCGCTTCCGGCCAGCCGGCGTTGGGCGAGCGGTGTTTTTTCGCGTCGCGCCACACCGCATGCCAGGCGCTGCGGGGATCAGCGTCCCCGACCAGGAAAGCCGCCAGCACGATCAGCAGCGCCGTCAGCCGAGAAGCCGGCAGGTTGATCCAGTCATCGAAGCGCGCCGCCGCCCAGCCGAAAGCCTCGTGGCGCGGGGTGCGATGGCCGATCATCGAATCGGCGGTGTTGGCGGCCTTGTAGGCGGCGCCGCCGGCCAGCCCGCCGACACCGGTCCAGAAGGCGGGAGCGACGATGCCGTCGGAAAAATTCTCCGCCAGGCTTTCGATCGCCGCACGGCAGACGGCGGCGCGGTCGAGCGCCTCGGGATCGCGGCCAACGATTCGCGAGACGGCGACACGGCCCATGGCCAGCCCGCCTGTATCGAGCGCGTCGGCGACGGATTCGACATGTTCGTAAAGGCTCTTCTGCGACAGAAGCGATGTCGCCAGAAGGGCGGCAACGACCAGTCCCAGGGGAACGAACCAGAGCAGGACAAGCTGTACGCAAAGGCCGATCACCGCCGGCACCAGCACGATGACGAGAAGTGCCTGGACACCGCGTTGACGACGCAATGCGTCGGGATCAGTGGCGCGGTTGAGCCTGCGATCGAGAAAGGATATCAGCCTGCCGAACCACGTCACCGGATGGCCGATGGCGCGAAACAGCCAATCCGGGTAACCGAGGGCGAATTCGACGGCCAATGACAGGAAAGCGATCAGGACTGACATGAAGCTTCTTGAAGGAGCGGTGGACCATGGTGGAAGTCTCGGCCGGGCGAGGGTGCTTTTCCCCAACGCCGTATTGCCTTTCGTCGACCTCTCTACCGGTATCAATCCGCTCTCCTACCCGCTTTTCGACCTGCCCGCCACCTCGCTGTGGCGATTGCCGGAAGCCGGGCGGGCGCGTGAGCTGACAGAGATAGCGGCTAGGACCTACGGCGCGCCGTCGCCGGCCAACGTCGTCGCTGCGCCCGGTACGCAGATCCTGTTGCCACGCGTGGCGTCGCGGGTCAGGCCCGGCAAGGCGTTCGTGCTGGGGCCGACCTATGCCGAACATGCGCGTGCCGCGGCGATCGCCGGTCACGAGGTGAGCGAAGTCAGCGATTTCGCGGCGCTGGCGCAGGCCGACCTTGCCGTCATCGTCAATCCCAACAATCCCGACGGTCGCGTCATCGAGCGCGACCGGCTGCTGGCGCTGGCCGCCGGGCTGCGTGCAAAAGGCGGGCTGCTGGTCGTCGACGAAGCGTTCATGGATGTCGGCCCGCGCCAGCACAGCCTCGCCGGTGATGTCGATCAAGGCGGCATCGTCGTGCTGCGTTCGTTCGGCAAGTTCTTCGGCCTGGCCGGCTTGCGGCTTGGCTTCGCGCTTTCGGATGCAGCGACGGTGGAAGCGCTGGAAACGCAATTCGGGCCATGGGCTGTTGCCGGCCCGGCGCTGGAATACGGCATCCGCGCGCTTGCCGATATCGGCTGGCAGGAAACGATGCGGGCCTCCCTGGCGGAGGCAGCGGCGCGGCTCGACTCATTGTTCGACCGTTTCGGCGTGCCTGTCGCGGGCGGCACCACGCTGTTCCGCTATCTCAGCCTGCCGGATGCCGCCGGCTTGTTTTCGGCGCTTGGCGAGCGTGGCGTCCTGCTTCGGCATTTCTCCGGCCGGCCGCATGTCCTGCGCGCCGGCCTGCCGGGGAGTCAGGAGGAATGGCAGCGGCTCGAATCGGCCCTTGCCGATTGGGCGGCGCGGCGCGAGGATCGATTAAGGGGTTTAACACCATGATCCATGTTTGTTCGCTGTCGAAGATCGAGGAAACGGTGGCCAGGACCGGTGCCGAGCGCATGCTGTCGCTGCTCTCCGTCGGAACGGATGTGACGCGTCCGGCGTCAATATCGCGGGAAAATCATCTGCACCTGGTCATGCACGATATCGAAGTGGCTCAGGACGGCATGACCATGCCGGGCGAGGAGCATGTGCGCAACCTGCTCGATTTCGCGCGCCGCTGGGACCGTGTGAAGCCCATGGTCGTGCATTGCTATGCCGGCATCAGCCGTTCGACGGCTTCGGCCTACATCATCGCAGCCGCGCTCGCGCCGAAGCGCGACGAGGTCGAACTGGCCCGGACGCTGCGGACACTGTCGCCCTCGGCGACACCCAATCCGCGCTTGATTGCCGTGGCCGATGCGCTGCTTGAGCGCAACGGCCGCATGATCGAGGCGGTCCAGTCAATCGGGCGTGGCGCGGATGCCTTTGAAGGAACGCCGTTCGCGCTGAAGATCGACAGCTAGCTGTGTCCATATACCGCTGTAGGATTATCGAGTGCCTTCACTCGCCCAATCTTCTTGCCCGTGGCGTACCCGGACAATGAACACGTCGCCGTCGGCTTCGATCTGGTAGACGACAGATGGGCCTTGAAGGGATGGATACGCATTGGTGGCGACAATTCAAGCCGCTCCCGCGCCATTCGGGGACTGGCAGCGATCAGGTCGAAGATCGCGAATAACTCGTCATGATACTGTCTGGCCTGCACAGCGCCGAACAGGCGCACCCCTTGCTCGGCAATACCGACGATGTCCTCTTCCGCAGCTAAAGAAAGGCGAAATCCCATTACCCGTTGCCGGGTGGCTTTCCAGCGCGTTTGACCGCCTCCGTAAAAAGCGCGTCCCTGGATCGATTGCCAATGCCACTCTTCAAGCCGTCGTCGACAAAGCGCTGCATGGCGGCAATGTTGTCGTTGCGCTCCTGATCCCGACGGATCAAATCGCGCACATAGTCGCTCGCGTTGGCGTAGCGACCCGTTTCGGTTTGCGCCTCAACCCAATCCTTCATCGGATCGGGCAATGATACGTTCATTGTTGCCATGTCGGCCTCCATATCCCGTCCAGTATGATCTATTTTGGCAAATCTCATATGCGGGAGCGTTTTTGCGGAGGCGCAATTGTGGCTAGGCGGCTACTTCAGCCAATCGGCGAGCTTTGCCTTGCGCACATCCCTGAGCAGGCTGATGAACCCGTCGGCTTGATGTTCCGCTGTCAGCCGGCCTTTTTCCGATGTCGCGATGCTGGCATCGCCGACCACGCCGTTCGGGTTGAGATCGCCGGCGATCCACGCAAAGGCGTGGGTGCCCGTATGGCGCAGCAGCGAGAATTCCTTCTCGGCCCTGGCGACGTTGGAAACGAAATTCTCGGCCTTGGCCATGTCGACGAGATCCGGCCGGAAATGCAGCATCAGCGAGGTCTCGACATCGCCGCCATGGATTCCGTGACGATCCTCGAGTTCGGTATACATGCCGGCAGGCCGCCCAAAACGCTGCCAGCTCGTCTTCACCGCCAGCATCCTTTCGCGCACCCGCAATTCGCGCGTGATGATGCCCATGATCTCTTCATTGCCGCCATGCGAATTGACGACGATGAGCTTGCGCACGCCGGCGCGCGCGATCGATACGCCAAGTTCGGTCCAGGCCTCGACCAGCGTCCTTGCCGGCAAAGTGAGCGTGCCCGGCGCGTGCAGATGCTCGTTCGACTTGCCGACCGCCTGAACCGGCAGGATGCGGATGTCCAGATCGCCGGGCAGGCGGGCGATCACCGTGTCGAGCATGCCGTTCATGATCGAGGTATCGGTCGAGACGGGCAGATGCGGGCCGTGCTGCTCGATCGCCGCCACCGGCAGAACGGCGATCGTCGCCTCCGGATCGATCGAGGCGTATTCCGTCGTCCGGTAGTCACCCCACCACACACGTCTTTTTGTCTCGTTCATTTTGTGCCTCGACGGAATTGATCTGGCGCCGGCGCTGCCCCTCATCCTTACTCTCTCCCCGTGAAGAACGGGGGAGATCGTCGGAGCGGTTCCCTTCTCCCCGTCTCCATACGGGGAGAAGGTGCCGGCAGGCGGATGAGGGGCAGCGCCAACTTCGCGTGACTTTAGACTATTGGACTGTCGATTCGTAGGGTTTCACTGGCGCTTCTTACCCGGCGGCGACGGCTTCGACCTCGACCTTGAATTCGGGCCGGGCAAAGCCGGAAACGATCATCAGGGTCGAAGCCGGCGCCGGGCTTGAAAACAGCCGGTCGCGGATATCCATATAGGGCCGCAGATGCGCGCGGTCGGTGACGTAGGCGTTGATGCGCACGATATCCCCAAGGCCCAGCCCGGCCTCTCCAAGGATCGCCTCGATGTTGCGGAAGCAGAGCTCGGCCTGGGCGCTGGCATCCTCGGGAATCTGATCGTCCGCCGTGATGGCGACCTGGCCCGAGCACAGCACCAGCCGCTTGCCGGCGGGCACTTCGACGCCGTGGCTGTAGCGGGCAAAGGGAGGCTTGATCGACTTGGGGGTGAGGAATCTGAACATGGCAATCTCCTGGATGCCGTCAGCCTAAGGCCGTATTCACTACAGCTTCAAGATGGCTTGGGATGTCGCCGGTGCGATTGTGGACAGGCGTTCAAAAAATAGGCACGATGCCTCCGGTGCAGCACGACCTTTCCGGCTTTCGCAGATGGCTGTGGTGCAGGCGGGCGGGTCCCGGCGCGAGACGCCGGTGGCATGTGTCTTGCTTCTTGAATCTCTGGTGTCGAGCCTGGCGCGTGGCGCGCCGGAGCAAACAAAGGATGGTTGTCGATGTACGCAAAACAGAAGACCTCGGTGGCGGTGGTGGCCTTGCTTGCCGCCAGCACACTGGGGGCCGCGGCGAACGAAAAAGTGACCTTCGGCACCAATTGGCTGGCCGAGCCGGAGCATGGCGGATATTACCAGGCAGTGGCGGACGGCACCTATGCCGCTTGCGGCCTCGACGTCACCATCATGCAGGGCGGCCCGCAGGTCAGCGGCCGGCCGATGCTGCTGGCAGGCAAGATCGATTTCTACATGGGGGGCAACCTGCTGTCGGCCTTCGATGCCGTCCAGCAAGGCATTCCGATGCGCGTCGTGGCCGCCGATTTCCAGAAGGACCCGCAGGTTATCATGTCCCATCCCGGCGAGGGCTTGGACAAATGGGAAGACCTGAAGAACGCCGACCAGTACATTCTGGGCGACGAAGGCGTGCAGACCTTCTTCCAGTGGATGGTCACGGCGCTTGGCTTCGACGCCGCCAAGCGCGCACCCTACACCTACAACACCGCTCCCTTCCTCGCCAACAAGAAGTCGATCCAGCAGGGCTACGTCACGTCGGAGCCGTTCGCGGTCAAGAAGGAAGGCGGCTTCGTGCCCAACCAGTTTCTGCTCGCCGACTATGGCTGGGACACCTACTCGACGACGATCGAGGTGATGCAGGACACGATCGACAAGAAACCGGAAGTGGTCCAGTGTTTCGTCGATGGCTCCGCCAAGGGCTGGTACAAGTACCTCTACGGCGACAACAAGGCCGCCAACGACATGATCAAGAAAGACAATCCTGACATGACGGATGAGCAGATCGCCTTCTCGATCGAGCAGATGAAGAAGTTCGGGCTTGCCGATTCCGGCGACACCGAAAAGCTCGGCATCGGCGCCATGACCGATGCGCGGATCAAGAGCTTCTACGACAAGATGGTCAAGGCCAAGGTCACGCCTGACGGCATCGACATCACGAAGGCCTACACGCTGGCCTTCGTCAACAAGGGTGTCGGGCTCGAGCTGAAGAAATAGGCCAGCCCGGCATGATAGGGGAAAAGGTGGCGCAAGCGCCGGCCTTGGATATCGCTCCGACCTTGCTGGCGCTGCGCGGCGTCGGCAAGGTCTTTTCCAATGGCGTGACGGCGTTGAGCGATGTCGGCCTGACGATCCGGGAAGGCGATTTCCTCAGCCTGCTCGGGCCGTCCGGCTGCGGCAAGTCGACGGCGCTGCGGCTGATCGCCGGCCTGTCGACGCCGACCTCCGGCGTGCTCGACTGGCGCGGCGGCGGTTCGCTCGACCGCGCCAATATCGGCTTCGTCTTCCAGGAGCCGACATTGCTGCCCTGGGCCAGCGTCTTCGACAATGTCTGGCTGCCGCTGAGGCTGAAAGGCATTTCCCGAGCCAAGGCTGCCCCTGCGATAAATGAGATGCTGGCGCGGGTTCACCTGACCGGCTTCGAGCACGCCGTGCCGCGCGAACTGTCCGGTGGCATGAAGATGCGTGTGTCCATCGCGCGGGCCATGGTGACCAAGCCACGCGTGCTTTTGATGGACGAACCGTTCGCGGCGCTCGACGAGATCACCCGCTTCAAGCTCAACAACGATCTGCTGGAGCTTTGGCAGGACGAACGCTTCACCGTCGTCTTCGTCACCCACAGCGTCTTTGAGAGCGTGTTCCTTTCCAACCGCGTCGTCGTGATGGCGGCGCGGCCGGGCCGGGTGTTCGACGAACTTGCCATCGAGGCTCCCTATCCGCGCGACGAGGCGTTTCGCACCTCGCCGGACTATGCGGCGCTTTGCCGGCAAGCCTCGGACGTGCTGGTCAATGCCATCAATTCAACAGCGGGCGCGCATCATGACGGCCATTGACGGCACGTTGAAACTCGACCCGGAGGAAGCGCGCCGTGTGCGCCAGGAGCGGCTAGAGCGGGTCGGCCGTTGGGTACTGCCGCTGGCGATCATGATCCTGGCGATCTGGTTGTGGGACCGCATCTGCGTCTGGAACGAGATCCCGCAATATATCCTGCCGCGCCCCGGCGTGGTGCTGCAGACGCTCTACAGCGATGCCGGCCTGCTGTTCTCCTCGCTGCTGGTCACCTTGCGTATCACCTTTCTCAGCCTGGCCCTGGCCGTCATCGGCGGTGTTGGCCTGTCGGTCCTGTTCGCGCAGTCGAAATGGGTGGAGATGTCGTTCTTCCCCTTTGCCATCGTGCTGCAGGTGACGCCGATCGTGGCGATCTTCCCGCTGATCAATATCTATGTGAACAACCAGACGACCAAGCTTCTGCTCTGCGCTTGGATCGTCGCCTTCTTCCCGATCCTGTCCAACACCACGCTTGGCCTCAATTCCGTCGACCGCAATCTGCGCGACCTGTTCAAGCTCAACGGCGCGACGCGCTGGCAACAGCTGCGCTATCTCAGGCTGCCGGCGGCAATGCCGTATTTCCTCGGTGGCTTGAAGATCGCCGGCGGCCTGTCGCTGATCGGCGCCGTGGTGGCCGAGTTCGTCGCCGGCGCCACCGGCCAGTCGTCGGGGCTTGCCTCGCGCATCATCGAGGCCGGCTACCGGCTGAACGCGCCAAGGCTGTTCGCGGCGCTGTTCCTGATCTCGCTGACCGGGATCCTGATCTTCCTCGTGCTGTCGCTGATCTCACATCTCATTCTGCGGCGCTGGCACGAAAGCGCGCTGAAGCAGGAGCGGTAGGCCCTTGATTCCGAACACAGGTTCATACCATCTCGCCAACGCTCGCGTTCATGCGTCACTGACGCCCGGACTTGCCGCTGCCTTCGACAGCGACGGCTTTGCGCTCGCCGATATTTCCGTCGCTGACGACAAGATTTCCGGTATCACCGCGCATGGCCGATCAAAGGCGCCTGCCGATGCGATCGACCTTCACGGCCGCATCATCTTGCCCTGTTTCGTCGACTGCCATACGCATATCGACAAGGGCCATATCTGGCCGCGAAAACCCAATCCCGACGGCACCTTCATGGGAGCGTTGAACGCCACCGGCGCCGACCGCGTCGCGCGCTGGAGCGCGCAGGACGTGGCGCGGCGCATGGATTTTTCGCTGCGCTCGGCCTACGCGCATGGCACCAGGGCGCTGCGCACCCATCTCGACAGCGTCGCGCCGCAGGAGGAAATCTCCTGGCCTGTGTTCGAGACGATGCGCGAAACATGGCGCGGCCGCATCGAGTTGCAGGGCGCCTGCCTGCTCGGCATCGAGGGCGTGCGCGACAAGAAATGGTTCGACAGGCTGGCGAAGCGGGTTGCCGCCGCCAAGGGCGTGCTCGGCGTCGTCACCTATATGGTGCCGGACCTGGAAGAGCTGCTCGACCATGTCTTCGCGCAGGCGATCAAGCACGGGCTCGACCTCGATTTCCATGCCGACGAGACCGACGACATTGCCGCCATCTCGCTGAAGAAGATCGCCGAGGCAGCGCTTTGGAGCGGCTTCGAGGGCAATATCCTCGTCGGCCATTGCTGCTCCCTGGCACGGCAGCCCGATCTCGAGGTTCTGGACACGCTGGACAAGGTGGCGAAGGCCGGGTTGGCGATCGTTTCTCTGCCGATGTGCAATCTCTATCTGCAGGACCGGCGTGGCGACGCCACCACGCCGCGCTGGCGCGGCGTCACGCTGCTGCATGAGATGAAGGCGAGGGGCATTCCGGTAGCGGTCGCTTCCGACAACACACGCGATCCCTTCCATGCCTATGGCGACCTCGACATGCTGGAGGTCTATCGCATGGCGACGCGCATCCTGCATTTCGATCATCCGGTCGCCGACTGGCCGAAAGCGGTCGCCGCGACGCCGGCCAAGGTGATGCGGCTTGATGGTCTAGGCACGCTTGCCGCCGGCGGCGATGCCGATTTCATTCTGTTCAAAGGTCGTAGCTGGACGGAATTGCTGTCGCGGCCCGAATCGGATCGCATCGTCGTGCGCGCCGGACGCGCGATCGACCGGCAATTGCCCGACTATGCCGAGCTCGACGAACTGATGGTGGAATGATGGACGTTTCGGCGCTCAAACGTGATCTTGACGGGATAAAGCTCGACGACAATCCGGCCATCGTCCAGCAGAAGAGCCGCGACTTCTATTGGTACAGCCCGGTGCTGAAGCAACAGCTCGACCATGTCACAGGCGACCTGATCGTGACGCCGAAGAATGAGGCCGAACTGATCCGCGTACTCGCCGCCTGTCATCGGCATGGCGTGCCGGTGACGCCGCGCGGCAGCGGCACCGGCAATTATGGGCAGGCAATGCCGCTGTCGGGCGGTGTCGTGCTCAACCTCGCTGAGATGAACGAGATCAAGTCGATCGCGCCGGGGCGCGTGGTGACCGGGCCGGGCGCGGTGCTGGCCGACATCGACAAGGCGACACGGGCGCATTCCGGCCAGGAACTCAGGCTCTCGCCCTCCACCTACAACACCGCTTCGATCGGCGGCTTCATCGCCGGCGGTTCGGGCGGCGTTGGCTCGATCAATTTCGGCGGGTTGCGCGATTTCGGCAATGTGCTGCGCCTGCGCGTGGTGACGATGGAGGCCGAACCGAAAGTGCTCGAGCTCACCGGCGAGGATTTGCACAAGGTGACCCACGCCTACGGCACCAATGGCATCATCACGGAGGTCGAGATGCCGCTGACCGCGGCCTATGACTGGGTCGATGTCATTGTCGGCTTCGATGCCTTCATGGACGCGGCGCGCTACGGCAATGCGCTGGCCTGCCAGGACGGCATCCTGACCAAGCTGATCACCCCGATCGCCGCACCCGTGCCGCAGCTCTATTTCAAGCGGCATCAGAAGTTTTTCAGGGAAGGGCAAAGCATCTGCGTCGTCATGGTGGCGCAGCATGGACTGGATGCTTTCCTTGCCTTCACCCGGCGCGTCGGCGGTGTGGTGATCTTCAACGCGGCCACAGCGACGCCGGATGAGAAAAAAGGCCTTCCGCCGGCCTACGAGCTGGCCTGGAACCACACCACGCTCAGGGCACTGCGTGTCGATCCCGACATCACCTATCTGCAATCGCTCTATCCCTTTCCCAACCAGTTGGCGCTGGTCGAGAAGATGGATACGATGTTTCCGGGCGAAGTGTTCTCGCATCTCGAATTCGTGCGGCTGGACGGCAACATCACCTGTTTCGGCCTGCCATTGGTGAAGTTCACCACGGAGGCGCGGCTCGACGAGATCGTGCGGCTGCATGAGGAGAATGGCTGCCCGATCTTCAACCCGCACCGCTATACGCTGGAGGAGGGCGGCATGAAGCAGACGGATGCCGTGCAGCTCGCCTTCAAGCGCGAGACCGACCCGCAAGGCCTGCTCAATCCCGGCAAGATGATCGCTTGGGAAAATCCGGACTACGACTATCGTTCGGGGCGAACCTTCCTGTTCAGGGGGCTGCAAAAGGCAGGCTGATGAACATCCTCGTCCTCTATGCCCATCCGGTCGAGACCAGCTTCAATGCCGGCCTGCACCGGTTGGTCGTCGAGCGGCTGATGGCGGCGGGCCATACGATCGATGATTGCGACCTCTACGCCGAGAATTTCGATCCAAGGCTGACGCGCCAGGAGAGGCTGGACTACCACGAGCAGCGCGGCTCCGCGGACCCCGCGGCACCCTATGTCGAACGTCTGCTGCGGGCCGATGCGCTGGTGCTTTCCTATCCGGTGTGGAACTACGGATTTCCGGCGATCCTGAAGGGCTTCTTCGATCGTGTGTTCCTGCCTGGAGTGTCGTTCAAGCTGGTCGACGGCAAAGTGCAGCCGTCGCTGCACAACGTCCGTAAGGTCGCCGCCGTCACCACCTATGGCGGCACCCGGTTCCGCGCGGTGCTGATGGGCGATCCGCCGCGCAGGCTGATCAAGCGTATGCTGCGCGCGACGGTAAAGCCCGGCGCGCCGGTGACTTATCTCGCGCATTACGCGATGAACCTGTCGACCGACGAAACACGGAAATCCTTCATGACGAAGGTTGCGGCGAGCATGGATGCGTTCTGATGCGGGTCCTCGTGGTCTACTGCCATCCTGTGCCGGAGAGTTTTTGCGCAGCGATCCGCGACACCGCTCTTGATGTGCTGAAGGCAAGGGGCTGGGAGGTGCGGCTGCTCGATCTCTACGCCGAGAAATTCGATCCGGTGATGGGTTGTGACGAGCGGCGCACCTACAATGACCAGGCGCCGCGCGATCCCGCGCTGAAGCCGCATTTCGAACTGCTCGCCTGGGCCGACGCGATCCTGTTCGTCTATCCGACCTGGTGGTACGGGCTGCCGGCGATGCTCAAGGGCTGGCTTGACCGGGTGTGGGCGACCGATGTCGCCTTCAAGCTGCCGGCGGGCAAGGGGCGGATCACATCGCTGATGAGGCATGTCACCAAGGTCGGCGTCATCACCACCTGCGGCGCGCCGACCTGGTGGAGCGTCGTCGTCGGGCAGCCCGGACGCAAGACCTTGCTGCGCGGCATGCGGGCGCTGTGCGCGACACGCTGCAAGACGTTTTTCCTGGCGCATTATCTGATGGATGCCTCGACGCCGGCAACGAGAGCGGCGTTTCTGGCGAAGGTGCGGGCAAAGCTGGAGCGGTTTTGAGGAATTAGATGGCGGCAGCCAAACGAGGGGCAGTGCGAGCTTTCGAATGCTGGCGCTGCCCCTCATCCGCCCTTCGGGCACCTTCTCCCCGTAAACGGGGCGAAGGAAGGCGCTACATCTTCACCCGTTCCGCCTTCGGATCATACATCGGCTTCAGCGATGCCTCCGCCGCGAAACGCTCGCCGGCGATTTCTATCTCATAGGATGAAGCCAGCATATCGGCCTCGCTCTCGCCCGGGCACGGCACATAACCCAGTCCGATGGCTCCGCCGAGATGGTGGCCGTAATTGCCTGACGTGATCGGGCCGACGATCTTGCCGTCGCGCAGGATCGCTTCGTTGTGGAAGAGCAGGGGCTGTGGGTCCTTCAGGCGAAACTGGACCAGCCGGCGTGACAGGCCGGCATCCTTCTTCTTCAGCACGGCATCGCGGCCGATGAACTCGCCCTTGGCCGCCTTCACCGCGAAGCCGAGGCCGGCTTCCAGCACATTGTCCTCATCGGTGATGTCGTGGCCGAAATGCCGGAAGGCTTTCTCGATACGACAGGAATCGAGCGTGTGCAGGCCGCAGAGCTTCAGGCCGGCATCGGCGCCGGCCTCGTCGATCGCCTCGAAGACATGGGCGGCCTGGTCGGTCGAGACATAGAGCTCCCAGCCGAGTTCGCCGACATAGGTGACGCGGTGGGCGCGGGCGAGGCCCATGCCGATCTCGATCTCCTGGAACGTGCCGAACGGATTGTTCTCGTTGGAGAAATCGTTGGGGCTGACTTTCTGGATCAGCTTTCGCGCATCCGGGCCCATCAGGCAGAGCACGCTTTCGGCCGCGGTGACATCCGTGATGACCACGAATTCCTCGCCGACATGCCGGCGCAACCAGGCCAGATCGCGCTGCAGCGTGGCACCGGGGACGACGAGGAAATAGGCCGTATCCGACAGGCGCGAGACGGTGAGATCGCTCTCGATGCCGCCGCGCTGGTTGAGCATTTGCGTGTAGACGATCTTGCCCGGCGCCACGCCCATGTCGTTGGCGCACAGTTTTTGCAGGAAGGCACAGGCATCGCGGCCCTCGACACGGATCTTGCCGAACGAGGTCATGTCGAACAGGCCGACCTTGTTGCGGACGGCCAGGTGCTCGTCGCGCTGGTTGTCGAACCAGTTCTGCCGCTTCCAGGAATACCGGTATTCGCGTTCCTGGCCTTCGCGGGCGAACCAGTTGGCGCGCTCCCAGCCGGCGACCTCGCCGAAAACCGCGCCGCGCGCTTTCAAATGCTCATGCAGGGGCGAGCGCCTGACGTTGCGCGATGTCGCCATCTGCCGGTAGGGGAAATGGTCGGCATAGAGCAGGCCGAGCGTTTCGGAGACACGCTCCTTGAGATAGCGGCGGTTCTTCTGGAAGGGCTGGGCGCGGCGGATGTCGACTTCCCAGAGGTCGAAGGGTGCTTCGCCGTCGTTGATCCACTGCGCCAGCGCCATGCCGGCGCCGCCCGAAGAGACGATGCCGATCGAATTGTAGCCGGTCGCCATCCAGTAGCCCCGAAGTTCCGGCGCCTCGCCAAGATAATAGCGGTCGTCCGGCGTGAAACTTTCAGGGCCGTTGAAGAAGGTGTGGATGCCGGCGGTCGCCAGCATCGGCATGCGGTTGACGCCCATTTCGAGGATCGGCTCGAAATGGTCCATGTCCTCGGGCAACTGGTCGAAGCAGAAATCCTCGCGGATGCCGTCCATGCCCCATGGCTTGGCCACCGGCTCGAAAGCGCCGAGCATCATCTTGCCGGCATCTTCCTTGTAGTAGGCGCACTCATCGGGAACGCGCAGCACCGGCAGGCGGGAGAGGCCGGGGATCGGCTCGGTGACGAGATAGAAATGCTCGCAGGCGTGCAGAGGGATGGTGACACCGTTCTGACGCCCGAGTTCCCGGGCCCACATGCCGGCGCAGTTGACGACGATGTCGGCCTCGATGGTGCCCTGGTCCTCACCTTGCGCCCAGGACACGCCGGTGACACGGCCGGCTTTGGTGTGGACCTTGGTCACCTTCACATTCTCGACGATGGTGGCGCCGCGCTGGCGCGCGCCCTTGGCCAGCGCCATGGCGATGTTGGCGGGGTCGCACTGGCCGTCGAGCGGCAGATGCACGGCGCCGACGACGTCGGACACGTTGAGATGCGGGTACATCTCCTTGACTTCTTTGGGCGAAATCTCGCGCACATCGACATCGAAGGCACGGGCCAGCGATGCCTGCCGGTAGATCTCGTGCTTGCGCTCCTCGGTCAGCGCCACGGTGATCGAGCCGACCTGGCGCATGCCGGTGCCGACTTCGGTCTCGGCCTCCAGCTTGACGTAGAGGTCGGCTGAATATTTCGCCAGCCGCGTCATGTTCTGCGAGCCGCGCAACTGGCCGATCAGACCAGCGGCGTGCCATGTCGTGCCCGAGGTCAGCTGCTTGCGCTCCAGAAGCACGATGTCGGTCCAGCCGAGCTTGGCCAGATGGTAGGCGACCGAACAGCCGGAAACGCCGCCGCCGATGATCACCGCGCGGGCTTTGGTGGGAATGGTCTTGGTCATGCGGCCTCGCGGCGATAGGTGGAAGCAAAACGGCGCAGCCGGGCTGCCGCTTCTTGCAGCACGGGCTCCGGCTGGCAGAGGCTGATGCGGATGTGGCCAGCAGCGGCTTCGCCGAAGCTGGAGCCCGGCATCACGCCGACCTTCTCCTTGTCGAGGAAGGCGAAGGCGAATTTCTCGTCGTCGGGTTCGACCGCGGATATGTCGAGCATGACATACATGCCGCCTTCGGAGCCGCGCACGCTGACGTCATTCATGCCACGCACGGCGTCGAGGAAGACGGTGCGGCGCGCCGCGTAGCGCTCGGCGATGTCCTTCACGCCGTAGTGGTTCTCCAGCGCCTCGGCGCAGGCGACCGAGATGAAGGCCGGGAGGCCATAGGTCGTCACCAGATTGAGATTGATGAGCAGCGTGATCATCGCTTCAGGACCGGTCAGCCAGCCCATGCGCCAGCCGGTCATGCCATGGCTCTTGGACATGGAGTTGATGACCAGCGTGCGTTCGGCCATGCCGGGCAATGAGCGCGGCGAGATGTGCTCGCCACCGCCCAGCGTCCAGTAGACCTCGTCCGACAGCAGCCAGAGGTCGTGCTCCCTGCAGATTTCGGCCAGCTGTTCGAGCCGCTCTCGCGAATAGACCGCACCGGTGGGGTTGTTCGGCGTGTTGATCAGGATGGCGCGCGTGTTGGGCTTGAGTGCGGCGCGGATCATGTCGACATGCGGCTGGAAACCATCCTCGGCCGGCGTCTCGACGACGGTGAAACCGGCACCCGCGGCACTGAACGTGTTGGGGTAGGTGGCGTAGTAGGGAGCAACGACGATGGCATGGTCGCCCTGGTCGAGCACGGCCTGCACGGCCGCGTAGAGGGCCGCCTGGCCGCCAGGCGTCGCGATCACCTGGTCCGGTGTCGTCTCGACGCCGGTGCAGGCGCTGGAGGCTGCCGCCATCGCCTGGCGCAGGCGCGGCAGGCCGGGCAGCGGCGTGTAGTGATGGTTGCTGCCGCGGACCGCGGCGACGCAAGCCTCGATCGTTTGGGAGGGCGTGTCGAAATCATGGTCGCCGACCGACAGCATGATGATGTCCTCGCCGGCTTCCTTGCGGGCCCAGGCGGCGGAATGGACTTCCCAGCCATCCTTGCCCGACGGGACAATGCCGGAAATGCGCGACGATGGTCTAGGCATGCAAAACTCCCGAAATTTCGTAACCATCCTGCCGCAGACGGTCGCGCAGCGCGGCAATGTGCGGTGGCCCGACTTCACAGCAGCCGCCGACGATTTCGGCACCTGCCTCCACCCAGCCGATCGCCTGCTCGGCATAGGCGTCCGGGCCGAGGTCGTGGCGGGCGTGCAGCACATCGACGGTGCCGCCGTGCTTGAGCGCCTCCGTGGAGGTGAAGCCGTTGGCATAGGCGCCGACCGGGCCGCCGAGATCGATCAGTTCAGGCAAGGCGGCGGCGATCGCTTCCGGGCGGCAGCAGTTGAGCAGCCGCGCCGCTATCGGCAGGCCATCGAGCGCGCTGGCCGCGGCGGCTATTGTTTCGCCGCTGCGCAGCCGTGGCGCGCCGTGATCGGCGAGCGTCCACGACACCCAGACGGGCTTGCCACTCTCCGAAGCCGCGGTGACGGCCGCGCGCGCTTCATCGGCCGAAGCCATGGTCTCGCACAGGAAGAGATCGATGCCGTCCGCCTGCTCGGCAACGATGCGGCGGTAGATCTCGAGCGTCTCCTGGTAAGAGATGGTTAGCGCCGGGGCGTAGCTGCCGAAAAGCGGCGACAGGCAGCCGGCGATCGCTGCGTCGCCGGCTGCGTCGCGAGCCTGCCTGGCCAGTTCGATGCCACGTTTCTGCAGGGGCTTGAACAGGTCATCAGCGCCCTCGCGCGCCAGGCGTTCGGGTGTCGCCGAATAGGTATTGATGGTGATGACCCGGGCGCCGGCACGGATGAATTCGGCATGCAGGTCGCGCACCAGATCGGGTTCGTCGATCAGCACCCTGGCCGACCACAATGGCGTCGGCTCCGATTTGCTGCGCCGGACCAGTTCCTGGCCCATACCACCGTCGGTGAGGATGACTTTCTTCACGCTCTCAGTCTTTCGTTCTTCGGATCCCACAAAGGTTCATCCTTCTGCACGACCGCCTTGAAACGGTCGCCGAAGATTTCGACCTCGACCGATGTGCCGGGCTCGGTCAAATCCATGCGCAACATGCCGAGCGCGATGGACTTGTCGATGCGATGGCCCCAGCCGCCCGACGTGGTCTCGCCGACGATCTGGCCGCCGTGCCAGAGCGTCGACATGTAGGGCGCGTCGCAATCGCCGGGATCTTCGACGACCAGCGTGACGAAACGCTTCTTCACGCCTTGCTGCTTTTCGTTCTGCAGGGCGGCCTTGCCACGGAAGTCGGGCTTTTCCCATTTGACGAAGCGCTCGAGGCCGCCTTGCAGGATCGAATAGTCGGTCGACAGATCGCCCTTCCAGGTTCGGTAGCCCTTCTCGAGCCGGAGCGAATCCAGCGCGTACATGCCGAACGGCTTCAGACCATGCTTCTGGCCGGCCGCCCAGATGGCGTCGAAGATGGCTGATGTGTCGCCGACCTTGGTGTGGATTTCCCAGCCGAGTTCGCCGGCGAAGGAGACGCGCACCAGCTTCACCCAGCGACCGGCTATTTCTGCTTCCTGGTGTGTCAGCCACGGCAAGGCGAGGTCGGCGTCGCAGACATCGGCGAGAATCTTGCGCGAGTTGGGGCCGGCCAGGATCTGGGTGGAATAGTCCTCGGTGCGGTCGGTCAGCGTGAAGGCCGCATCCCCAGGCATGCGCGATTTCAGCCACTCGAAATCATGCCATTGCGCGACGGCCGCGGTGATCAGCGTCATCTGGTCCTCGCCATGGCGCACCACCGACATTTCGGTGACGATGCGGCCCTTGTCGTCGGCGAAATAGACCAGCCCGATGCGGCCGGGCCTGGGCACCAGTCCGGTGACCTGCAGGCTCAGCCATTCGGCGGCACCGGGGCCTTCCAGGTTGAAGCGTGAGAACCCCGGCAGGTCGAGTATGCCGGCGGCGTCGCGCACCGCCAGGCACTCCTCGCGCACGCGGTGTTGCCAAGGCCCGTCGCGCCGGAAGGTCAGCGTCGCCTCCTCGGAAATGTCGTCGCCGGGCTGCGCGTACCATGTGGCGCGTTCCCAGCCATTGTAGGCGTCGAAGCGGCCGCCGAGCGCCTTGGTGCGGTCGTGGATCGGCGACAGTTTCCTGTCACGGCCTTCCGGCCAGGCATGGCGCGGGAACTGGATGGCGTATTCATTGCCGTAGATTTCCAGGCCCTTGGCGACGCAATAGTCCGGCGCCGAGGCAAAGGATGTGAAGCGGCGCGGGTCGCAGGACCACATGTCCCATTCGGTCTGGCCTTGCGTGACCCATTCGGCCAGCACCTTGCCGGCGCCGCCGCCCTGGGCGATGCCGAAGGTGAAGACGCAGGCCTCGAAGGCGTTGGGCACACCGGGCATCGGGCCGATCAGCGGGTTGCCGTCCGGCGCATAGGGGATCGGGCCGTTGATGACCTTGGACAGGCCGGCGGTGCCAAGGATCGGCACGCGGGCGACGGCATCGGCCAGGTAATGTTCCAGCCGGTCGAGATCGTCGGGGAAGAGTTGGAAGGAAAAGTCCTCCGGCATCGGATCGTTGGGGGTGGCCCAATGCGCGCGGCAATTGCGCTCATAGGGACCGAGATTCATGCCGGCCTTCTCCTGGCGCAGATAGTAGGAGGTATCGACGTCGCGCAGCAGGGGCAGCTTCCTGCCCTGTTCCTTCGACCACGCGGCGAGTTCGGGGATCTCCTCGAAGAGGATATACTGATGGCTCATTACCATCATCGGCACTTCGCGGCCGAACATTTTGCCCACTTCGGCGGCGCGGTAGCCGGCGGCGTTGACGACGATTTCGCAGCGGATCTCGCCTTGCGGCGTGGCAACCACCCATTCGTCCTTCTCACGGCGCACGCCGGTAACAGGGCAGAACCGGATGATCTTGGCGCCCATGTCGCGCGCGCCCTTGGCCAACGCCTGGGTCAACTGCGCCGGGTCGATGTCGCCGTCGCTCGGGTCGTAGAGCGCGCCTTCCAGATCGTGCGTCTCGATGAAGGGATAGCGGCGCTTGATCTCGTCGACACCGACCACGTCGATGTCCATGCCCTGGTAGCGGCCCATGCCCTTGGCGCGCTGGAACTCCTGCATGCGCTCCTTCGAGTGGGCGAGACGCAGGGAACCGGTGACGTGATAGTTCATGGGATAGTCGACAGCGTCGGCCAGGCCCCGGTAAAGCTCGGTCGAATAGCGCTGCATGTTCATCAGCGACCATGACGAGGAGAAGGTCGGTACATTGCCGGCGGCATGCCAGGTCGAGCCGGAGGTCAGCTCGTTCTTCTCCAGAAGCACGCAATCGGTCCAACCCGCCTTGGCCAGATGATAGAGCGAGGAGGTGCCGACGACGCCACCTCCGATGATCACCACGCGTGCCGTGCTCGGCAAACCCGCCATGTTCTTCTCCCAAACTGAACTTAGTATACGGGTGGTGAAACCACCCAGATGATCACTGCGGGCTCGGTGCCCGGATTGCGCCAGCGATAGGGCTTGCCTTCGAAGCGGAAGGAATCGCCTTCGCCGAGCCGGTGCCAGACGCCCGCTATCTCGATTTCGAAAATACCCGAGGCGATATAGCCTGCTTCCTCGGTCGGTCGCAGTTGCTCGGTCTTCATCTCCGCGCCCGCCGCGAAGATCGAGCGCACCATCTCGAAGCTGCCACCGAGATCGGGCGACAGGAGTTCTTCCACCAGGCCGGTCTCGCTGGTGCCAAGCGTGCGGCGCCGGCCGGCGCGCACGACCACGCCGCGTTCGCTCTCGACAGGCACGTCGTGGCTGAAGAACAGGCTGATCGGCACGCCGAACAGCTCGGCGAAGGCCCTGAGATCGCTCAGCGATGGCGTCGACAGGCCACGCTCGACCTGGCTGACCCAGCCGACCGAGCGGCCAAGTTTCAGCGCGATCTCAGCCAGCGTCAGCCCGCGCGCGCGACGCAGCGCCCTGATGTCGCCGGCCAGAACGCGTTCGTCAGGTCCCTGCAATGTTCGTGCGGTAGTGGAGGGCAAAACGCTCTCTTTGTGAAAATTTCATCCCGAATTTCATGAGAAATCAAGCTCATGAAAAAATCAAGTGGATTTTCACCGATGCTCAAGATTTGCTTGCAGGATTTTGGCGGTTCATGCAAAGGCTCCGCCGCGAGCGGCGAGTGGGGACGTCCGATCGACAAAAAGGCTAAGGGACGGCCCATGCTGGAAAAGAAGGCTCGAATCGCGGGGGATGCCGAGATCGTCGACGAGGCGATCATGTCGCGCCGTTCCGTGCGCGCATTCCTGCCCGACATGATCGACGACGACACCATCCGGGACATTCTGGCGGTTGCGGCGCGCGCGCCGTCCGGCACCAACATGCAGCCGTGGCGGGTCTACGTCACCAAGGGCGAGACCAAGCAGCAGATCTCCGATGCCATCCTGAATTCCGGCATCCGCGCCGAAAAGGCCGACTGGGACGAGTATCGCTACTATCCCACCCAGTTCTTCGAGCCGTATCTTACCCGCCGCCGTGCGAACGGTTTTGGCCTCTACGGCGCGCTCGGGATAGGCCGCCGGGAGGTGGACAAGATGCGCGCCCAGCATGACCGTAACTTCGTCTTCTTCGACGCGCCGGTCGGCATGATCTTCACCATCGATCGCCGGCTCAACCAGGGCTCGTGGATCGACTACGGCATGTTCCTGCAGAACATCATGGTCGCGGCGCGGGGCCGGGGCCTGCACACGTGCCCGCAGGCGGCCTTCGCGCCCTATCACCGGCAGATCCGGCCAGTACTCAACATTCCCGACGAGGAGATTGTCGTCTGCGGCATGGCGCTTGGTTACGAAGACACCTCCAAGCCGGAAAACGCCTTCCGCACCGACCGCGTGCCGCTCGAAGAGTGGGTGACGTTCAGCGAATAGAGCGCCGCCGAAAAGACTTGGCCGTCGGCTATTCCGTATTCATCTGCATGCCGTGCCCGCTGACATGGGCGCCGTCCTGCGGCGTCAGCTTGAGGTAGGCGAGCAGCGCGCAGAGCGTGATGGCGCCTTCGATCGCGAACAGGATCCGGAAATCATTGGTCACGGCAGGGCCGCCGCCGGCCAGGAACGACAGCATGGCCGCCGCAAGGCCGACGCTGATGGCCACCGCCAGCTGCCAGAGGATGTAATAAAGGGCGCTGAAGCGGGCCAGCTGTTCGGGGGCGATGTCGGAATAGGCGAGGTTTCCGGTCGAGGCCCACTGGATGGAGCGGAAGACGCCGAAAACAAAGATGTAGCCAAGCACGATCCAGACCGGCGTCGTGGCCTGCATCAAGGCGAAGCCCGCGACCATCGCCGCCACAACAGGCGTGTTGAAGACCAATACGCGGCGAAACCCGAACCGGTTGAGAACGCGTGGCATGAAGAAACGCATGACCACCGAGCCGAGCGCGGCAACGAAGGTCAGCGATCCCGCCTGCACCGCGCTCATGCCGAAGCCGAGCTGGAACATCAGCGGCAGCAGGAAGGCGACGGAACTGAGCCCGATCGTGTCCAGGCCGCCGCCGGTGAGAAACGAGATGCGGAAGGTGCGGATTCGCAGCAGCTTGAGGTCGAGCAGGGGATTGGCCACGCGCAGGCAGTAGAGCGAGGCAATCGACAGGATGACGACAGCCAGCGCCAGTTCGCCGGCGATCATGCCGCCGGCGGCATCCTTGGCGGCAAGCGAGTCCATGCCGAAGACAAGCAGGACCATGCCGCTGCCGACGAGCAGGAAGCCTGGAAAGTCGAAGCGCGTGCGCACCGGCTTGGTCACTGTCGGGAACAGTGAGGCGGCAAGGATCGCCGCCGCCAGCGCGAACGGCACATTGATGAAGAAGATCCAGCGCCAGGAAATGTAGGTGGTCAGCGCGCCACCGACGAGCGGCCCGACCAGTGGTCCGGTCTGGCTGGCCACCGAGATATACATGTTGATCTTCAGCGTCCGGTTGCGCGGAAAGCTCGACAGGATGACGACCTGGCCGAGCGTGCCCATCAGCGCGCCGCCAAATCCCTGCAGCGCGCGGGCGCCGACCAGCGTCCAGATGTCGTTCGACAGGCCGCAGAGCGCCGATGAGGTGGCGAACACCAGCAAGGCAAAGCAGTAGACGTTGCGCAGGCCGAAGCGGTCGGCCGCCCAGCCGCCGAGCGGCATCGAGATGATCAGGCTGGCGACATAGACGGTGATCAAGAGGCCAAGCTGGCTGGGCGGGCGAGCGAGGCTTTCGCCGATGCCGGGCAGCGCCGTCACCACGACATTCTGGTCGAGGCTGGTCATGAACACGCCGCAAGCGACCGTCAGCGGCAGCAGAAGCAAGGCTCTGGCCGACACATCGGCGCGATCCGTGGCGCCGGCGGATATTTCTGCGGTCATGGGGATGTTCGAACCAAACGACTGTGCCGACTCTTAAGACGGGATTTGTACCCCTTGGACCGTTTGGGCGGCCGCGTGGTTCATCATGGGCGCCTGCGGCAGGATTCTCTAGCGGCAGAACGCCTTGGCGTTGATGCCAGAGCGCTCCTTACGCCGCTCTACCGTTCAACCGTCAAGCAGATGCTGAAGCCGCGACCGCAACCATTGGTGCGCCGGATCGCCATCGCGTCGCTTGTGCCAGATTTGCGTGAATTGAAAGGCCGGAACTTCGAAAGGTGGAGCGAAGACGCAGAGCCCATCGCCGGGCGCCGGCAGTATCCGGCTGGCGACTGTAAGCACCAGGTCGGTGCCGGCGATCAGGCGTGGCGCCACGCCCCAATGCGGGAGGACGAGACACAGCCGCCGCTTGTGACCCAATTCGGCCAGGGCCTTGTCGACCTCGCTCTGACGCTCGGGCCGCAAATCGACCAGGGCGTGCGGCCGCTCCAGATAGGTAGCAAGATCCATCGTTTGCCTGCCGCCAAGGCTTGCGGTATCGGCGAGACAGGCAAAGTGCTCGTCGAACAGCCGATGCGAGCGCACGGATCGGTCCAAGCCCGGAAAAACACCAAAGGCAAGATCGATCTCGCCGTCGATGATTTGCGAAACCATCACTTCGCGGCTCGCCTGGCTGACCACGAGGTCGACATTCGGTGCCCGCGCCCGCATGAGCGGCAGAAGGGCCGGCAGGATGACCGCGGCGCCATAGTCCGACATGGCGAGCCGAAACGTCCGGCGCTCCCTTGCCGGGTCGAAGCCGGCCGGTGCCAGAAGGTGCCGCATGCGATCGAGCGCCTCGGTGAGAGCCGGCGCGATTTCCATGGCGCGTGCCGTCGGCTCGAGGCCACCTTGCCGCCTGACCAGGAGCGGGTCGTCGATAAGGTGGCGCAGCCTGGCAAGCGCATGGCTGACGGCGGGCTGGCTTTTGTTCAACCGGATTGCCGCCCGCGAGACGTGGCGTTCGGCCAGCAAGGCCTCCAGCACGACGAGCAGGTTCAGATCGATACCAGCGAGATCATTCATTTGATGCATACTATGCGTATGAAAATGGAATTTCCATACGCAAGGTTGATGACCTAATTCGGCATGATCGATATGGAGATAAGATCATGCCCAGCAGTTTTTCCTTTCTGATCGCCGCCTTGCTGGCCGGGGCGGTCGTCCCGTTCCAGGCAGGGGCGAACGCGATGCTTGGCCGCCTGCTCGGTCATCCGCTCTGGGCAACCTTGGTCTCGCTGGGTGTTAGCGTTGTGCTGATCGTTCCGGTCATGATCGCTTTCAGGGTGCCGGTTCCGACCGTCGGGATGGCGCTCAAAGGTCCGTGGTGGATCTGGATCGGCGGTGCGGCAGGCGTGGTCTACATCACCGCCGCATTGCTTCTGGCGCCGAAACTCGGTGCCGCGAGCTTCATCGTCGCCGTCGTTGCGGGTCAAATGGTCGCGTCGCTGGTCATCGATCATTTCGCCTTGATGAGCTTTGCCCATCGGCCGGTAAACATTGCTCGGTTTGCCGGATTTGCACTGATCATCGGCGGGCTCGTCGTGACGCAATGGGCAAGCGCGATTGCGCCACGGGCGGCCCAGTCCGATTTCAATCCGGTCCAAAAAGGAGACAGCAAATGAAAGCTCATCCCGTTCTGCGCGTGGCGCGGCCAACGAACGATCTCGCCGAGGTAGCCCGCTTCTACCGGGATGGTATCGGTCTCCAGGAGCTGTTTCGCTTCAGCGACCACGATGGCTTCGATGGCGTTATGCTCGGGCAGCCCGGCGACGCCTATCATTTCGAATTCACCCACGCGCATGGCCACGATGCCGGCAAGGCGCCCACGGCAGACAACCTGGTCGTCTTCTACATGCCGGATAGCGACGCCTGGGAAGCCGCCATCCAGCGCATGAAGGACCACGGCTATGCCACAGTTCCGTCTTTCAATCCCTATTGGGACAGGCATGGCGTTACCTTCGAGGATTGCGACGGCTACCGGGTTGTGCTGCAGAACACCGAATGGCGCGCCGTCGCGCAGCAATCGTAGTCGACACCGGGCGAGGTGGACTTATTGCACCTCGTAGCCGACTTCCTCGCTGGCATGGCAAAGCGCCTTCCAGAACGAACGCGCGAAGGAGCGGAAGACATAGATGTCGAACTGGTCGGCGCTGGTGCGCTGGATCTGGGCAAAGACGTCGTGATGGCTGGTCGAGCGGCCCGCGCCGATGGGGAAGGCCGGCAGCGCGAAGTCGATGGCGAAGAATTTCGCCAGCACCCACTCCGCTTTCGGTCCGGCGATGCGGATGGCGGTGCGGCCATGCGACAGGTCCGTCACGGTGCCGATGGCCGGTGTCACCGCCTTGGCAAAGGAAGCGGCCAAGCCTTCGGCTTCGTCGGCCACGGTGAATTTTCCCGGTGCGAAGCCGAACACCGATTTCACGCCGTCGCTCAGGCCGCCGCCGGCGCCATCGGGCAATGCAAGCCCGGTGACGGTGCGGATGGCCGCGATCAACTTCTTCTCCTCTCCCGGCCAGGCGGCGAGCTGCACGATCGAACCCGGCCGCGTTTCGGTCAGGAGGATCTCGACGCCATGTTCGAAATTACCGTGCGAGCCGACATGAAACTCCGGCTCGAGGGGGGATTGGCGCTCAACCATGCATGCGGGTCCCTTCCGGATCGTAGAAATGGTTGGAGACGATCTCGACCGGCCCGAAGCGGTTGCGCAACGGATCGGAGACATGGGCACGCGTGCCGTGCCGCGCCTTGCCGCCCTCGACCAGCGCCAGCGCGATATGCTTGCCGAGCGCCGGTGAATAGCAGCAGGCGGTGATGTGGCCGATCGAGCCGTGTGGATTGGCCTCGTCCAACGTCTCGACAATGTGCGCGCCGCCATTGAGCGGCCGGTTGTCCAGCGCGATCAGGCCGACCAGTTCCAGACGGTCGGACGCGATGAGGCCTTCGCGGTCCATCATGGCCGAGCCGATGAACGGCTTCTTCTTCGACAGCATCCAGTCGAGATGCAGGTCGCGCGCCGTGGTGCGGCCGTCGATCTCGGCGCCGGTGACATGGCCTTTCTCGATGCGCATCGTGCCCAGTGCCTCGAGCCCGTAGGTGACCAGCCCGAACGGCTTGCCGGCGTCGATCAGCGCCTCCCAGACATGGGTGCCATGGCCGGCACCGCAATAGACCTCGAAGGCCATCTCACCGGAGAAAGACAGGCGGCAAATCATCACCGGAACGCCTGCTATCTCGCCGCGGACGATGCCCATGAAGGGCAGGGTCGCATTGTCGACGGCGGTGCCGGTGACACAGGAGGCCAGGATCTGCCTGGCCTTCGGTCCGCCGATCGCGGCGCCCGCCCATTCGTCGGTCACCGAAGTGACATGGACTTTCAGCTCCGGCCAGATCACGTCGAGGAAATATTCCAGATGCTGCATCACCTTGCCGGCGTTGGCCGTCGTGGTGGTCATCAGGAAATCCTGTTCGCCGAGCCGCCAGGTGGTGCCGTCGTCAAAGGCAAACCCGTCCTCGCGCAGCATCAGCCCGTAGCGCGCCTTGCCGACGGCGAGCGTCGAAAACATGTTGGTGTAGACGCGGTCGAGGAAGGCGGCGGCGTCGGGGCCCTGCACGGCGATCTTGCCCAGCGTCGAGACATCGACGATGCCGGCGCTTTCACGCGTCGCCCTGGCCTCGCGCACATAGGCCTGCTCGACCGTTTCGCCTGAAAGCCCGTAGATCATCGGCCGGTACCAGAGGCCGGCGGAGTACATGGTCGCGCCATTGTCGAGGTGCCAGTCATGCATCGGCGTCAGCCGCTCAGGCTTCAGGTCGCCGAAGCGCTCGGCCGCAAGCGAGCCGATCGACACCGGCGCGAAGGGCGGCCGGAAGCGTGTCGTGCCGACTTCCGGGATCGGCTTGCCCAGCGCCTCGGCCATGATGGCAAGGCCGGGAATGTTGGAGCTCTTGCCCTGGTCGGTCGCCATGCCAAGCGTTGTGTAGCGCTTCAGGTGCTCGACCGAGACGAAGCCTTCGCGGTGCGCCAGCCTTACGTCCTCGGCCGTCACGTCATGCTGGAAGTCGACGAAGCTCTTGCCCTTGGCCCTGATTTCGAAGACGGGCGCCGGATCGGGGTCGCCGGCCACTGCTTCCACAGTGGGCAACGCCGCGGGCGTGCCTGTTCCACCCGCGGCGGCAAGACCGGCGGCGCGGCCTTCGGCGATCGCCTCGACCGTCGAAAAACTGCCGGTGAAGGCGCCGGCCCCGATCCATTTCTGTGTCGGTTTTGGCGGCAGGAAGGCTTGCCGTGCGGCATTCCATTCCGCTTTGGCACCGGCCTGGCTGGCCAGATGGATGGTCGGCGACCAGCCGCCCGACATCAGCAGGCAGTCGGCATGGATGCTTCGCTCATCGCCGGTGAGGGCTCCGGTGACCATGTCGAAACGCTGGACCTTGAAGCCGGAAAGCGCCTTGCCGCCCTCGGTGGCGACGACGGCGTGGCCGGCAAGGATCTCGGCTTCGGCCTCGGTGGCCAGCTTGCGCATCTCGGCCGAAAGCTCGGACCGGACGTCGACGACGGCGACGATTGCCGCCCCCGCATTTTTCAGGGCAACGGCCGCGCGATAGGCGCTGTCATTGTTGGTGAACAGGGCGATCCGTTCACCCGGCAGCACGCCGAACTCGTTGGCGTAGCGCTCGGCGGCATGGGCCAGCATCACGCCTGGCCTGTCGTTGCCCGGGAAGACCAGCGGCCGTTCGAAAGCGCCGGTTGCCAGCACCACGGATTTGGCACGGATTGCCCAATAACGATGGCGCGGCTCGCCCTTGGCGGGCTGTTCCTTGTGGTCGCTGACCCGCTCGAGCGCGGCAAGTGTATTGTTGTCGTAGTAGCCCCAGACCGTGGTGCGCGGCAAAAGCCGGACATTGTCGCGGCCTTCGAGCTGAGTGACGGTGCGGCGCGCCCAATCGGCGGCCGGCGCGCCATCGATGGTTTCCTCGGACCAGTTGGTCGAGCCGCCGAAACGCGGCTCGAGATCGGCCAGCATGACGCGCGCTCCCTGATCGGCGGCGGCCTTGGCGGCCATCAGGCCGGCGGGGCCGGAGCCGACCACCAGCACGTCGCAAAAGGCGTTCATGCGCTCATAGCGGGCCGGATCCTTCACCGATCCGGCGCTGCCGAGACCGGCGGCGCGGCGGATGAAGTGCTCGCAGAACATCCAGAAACGCGTGCCCTTGAGCGGACCGATCACCGGACCCATGAAGGTCTTGTAGTAGAAGCCGGCGGACAGGATCTTGCCGCCGAGCTGGTTGACGGCATTGATGTCCCAGGCGAGCGACGGGAAGCGGTTCTGGCTGATCGCCACAAGCCCATCGTGGATCTCGACCATGGTCGCCGGGATATTGGGTTCGCGCACCTCGCCCTTCAGCACCGTCACCAGCGCGTTGGGTTCCTCCACACCGGCCGTCAGCAGGCCGCGCGGGCGATGGTACTTGAACGAGCGCCCGAAAAGCGTGACGCCCTTGGCCAGCAGCGCGGACGCCAGCGTGTCACCGGCATGGCCGGTGTAGGCGACGCCGTCGAACGTGAAACGGATCGTCTTCAGCCGGTCGACGCGGCCGCCAGTGTCGGTGCGGCGCGGGCTCATGCCTTGTCCTCCGCCTTGCGGCGCGCGGTCGAGACATGATCGCCGCGCACGAAGGCGACGCTCGAAATCTCATGCGTCAGCGTGTTGCGCACGACCCTGAGATGCGCGCGGCAGCCGCCGGAATGCTGCCAGATCTCATTGTGGTCGCCTGCCGGGTTCAGCCGGTCATAGACATAGGCGTTCCAGGCCTCGAAATTCTGCGAGGCGGGGTCTGGACGTTCGCGGTTGCCGTCACCTTGGTAGGTGAACTCGATGACGTCGCGCGGGCCGCAATAGGGGCAAGTGATGAGCACGGGATGTTTCCTAATGGAGCCGCGGGTTCGCGCCCTGGCCCTTGTCGTCGATGACGAGGCCGCGGTGGAAGCGGTCGAGGGTGAACGGCGCGTTGAAATCGTGCGGCTCATCCTTGGCGATGGTCCAGGCGAAGGTCCAGCCGGAAGCCGGCGTCGCCTTGAAGCCGCCATAGCACCAGCCGCAGTTGAGGTACATGCCGGGCAGGGGCCCCGTGGTGATGATCGGCGAGCCGTCCATCGACATGTCGCATACGCCGCCCCAGGAGCGCAGCATGCGTACACGGGCAAGGCCCGGGAACAGCGCCAGCATCTCGCTCATCACCTCATCGACGATGGGCAGGTTGCCGCGCTGGGCATAGCTGTTGTAGCCGTCGATGTCACCGCCATAGACAAGGCCGCCCTTGTCGGACTGTGACATGTAGAAATGGCCCATGCCGAAGGTCACCACGGTGTCTATGAAGGGTTTCAGCGATTCCGTCACGAAGGCCTGCAGCACATGGCTTTCGATCGGCATCGTCTCGATGCCGGCCAACTGCATGACGCGCCCGGTGCTGCCGGCCACCGCGACCGCCACTTTCCTGGCGCGGATATCGCCGCGTGACGTGGTGACGCCGGTGACGCGGTCGCCATCGCGCAGGAAGCCCGTAACCTCGCAATTCTCGATGATGTCGACGCCACGCCGATCGGCGCCGCGCGCATAGCCCCAGGCCACCGCGTCGTGACGGGCGGTGCCGGCACGCCGCTGCATCAGGCCGCCGACCACCGGAAATCGTGCATCGCCGGAAATGTCGAGCGCCGGTATCAGGCGCTTGATTTCGGCGGGCGTCATCAGTTCGGCGTCGACGCCGAGATGGCGCATGGCGTTGCCGCGCCTTGCATAGTCGTCGTACTGGGCAGGGGTGTGCGCCAGGTTCAGGCAGCCGCGCTGCGAGAACATGACATTGTAGTTGAGCTCGTGCGACAAGCCCTCCCACAGCTTCATCGAATGTTCGTAGAAGCGGGTGTTGGCGGGCAGCAGGTAGTTCGAGCGCACGGCCGTGGTGTTGCGGCCGACATTGCCGGAGCCGAGCCAGCCCTTTTCGAGCACGGCGACATTGGTGATGCCATGTTCCTTGGCCAGATAGTAGGCGGTGGCGAGCCCATGGCCGCCGCCGCCGATGATGATGACATCGTAGGAAGCCTTCGGGTCGGGCTTGCGCCAGGCCGGCTTCCAGTCCTTGTTTCCCTTGAGCGCGTTCGCAAGCAGCGAAAAGGCCGAGTACTCTGCCATCATTGTCATCCGGTTCGGGCGATGCGGCAGACTATAGAGCAGGCCGTATCCGCAAAGCCAATATTGCGCCATTGCCTTTCGACTGGCCGACGCTCGGATCGCGATCCAAGCGCGATCGGATGCGACGGCTTGCCCCAAGATATGGCCGTCTTTATCAAGGACAGGCTTTTTGAATGCCTTTGCCGCCCGTGAGTCGCCAATACGTCATGCCTTTGAGATTGCTCCGCCTCGTTCTGATCCTCGCGCTGGTTATTTCGGCGCCGCCTTCGTTCGAGGCGATGGCGCAGGCGCTTGGTCAAGGCTCCGCCGGATTGATCACCGATCAACAGAAGGTCATCCAGGGCCTGACGGCCAAGACCGACGATCTCGAGAAGAAAATACAGCAGGACGGTGACGACGATTCCTCGCTCGTGGATATCCGCCTGCAACTGGAGGATTTGTCGCGGGCGGCATTGACCAGTGCGCTGGCGTTCCGTCCGCGACTGACCGAAATCAACAATCGCATCGAAGTGCTAGGCCCGCCGCCGGCCGCGGGCCAGCCGCAGGAGCCCGACATCGTGACCGGCGAGCGCCAGGCACTGGCGTCGGAAAAGGCCGAGATCAACGCGGTCGTCGCCAGCGCGCAGAACCTGTCGATCCGTATCAGCGGACTGATCGACAAGATCGGCAATATGCGCAGCGAGCTGTTCCGCAACCTTTTGACCAAGCGCTACGTCCTGTCGGACGCACTGAGCCCGCAGGTGTTTTCCGACGCCCAGGACGAATACGCCAATTTCTACAAGGCGGTGTCGTCATGGCTGAGCTTCGCTTTCAAGTTCAAGTTCCAGGCCATTTTGGCGGCAACCTTCGTGGCGCTCGGGCTGGCGCTGGTGCTGCTGGTCGGCGGCAGGCGCCTGTTCGGACGCGTGTTCGAGGCAGACCCTTCCAACGAAGACCCGTCCTATCTCAGCCGCTTGTCGGTGGCCTTCTGGTCTACCTTGCTGCCGACGCTGGCGGTCGGCGCGTTTCTCGGCTCGACCATCTTCTTTTTCAATTATTACAATGTGTTGCGCGGCGACATTGGCCTGTTTCTCAATGCGTTGGCGACCGCCATCGGGGTGGTGTTCTGCGTCAACCGGCTGACCAATGCGGCACTGTCTCCGCGACTGCCGAACTGGCGTCTCATCCCGGTCGAAACCGGGCCGGCGCGCTGGCTGGTGCGCCTGGCGACCGCCATGGCCGTGGTCATCAGCGCCAACACATTCCTGTCCATCATCAACGACAAGATGGGATCGCCGCTGTCGCTGACCATCGCGCGCAGTTTCGTCGCCACCATCGTCGTCGGCATCATCCTGATCCTCATGGCGATGCTGCGGCCGTTCAAGGCACGTGACGGAAGCTGGCGGCCTTGGCCGGCATGGCTGCGCTACCTGGCACTGGCGCTTGGCCTGTTCACCATCACCGCGGCCTTGCTCGGCTTCATCGGCCTTGCGCTGTTCGTCTCGCTGCAGGTCGTGGTCACCGGCACGGCGCTGATCACCGCCTATATCGGCTTCCTCTCGGCGCAGGCGATCGGCGAGGAGGGGGCGTTCGCCAACACCACTGTCGGGCGCTGGCTGTCGACCAATTCCAGCTATGAGGATACGGCACTCGACCAACTCGGCCTTGTCGTCAGTGTAGCCATCAATCTGCTGATCATTCTGGTTTTCCTGCCGCTGATCCTGCTGATGTGGGGCTTCCAGCCCGGCGACATCCAGGCCTGGGCTTACAAGCTGGCGACTGGGATCAATATCGGATCGGTGACGATTTCGGTCACCGGCATCCTTTCGGGCATCGTCGTCTTCGTCATCGGCTATTTCCTGACGCGCTGGTTCCAGGGCTGGCTCGATGGTTCCGTCATGGCGCGCGGCAAGGTCGATACCGGGGTGCGAAACTCGATCCGGCTGGCGGTCGGCTATGCCGGTGTCGCGTTGGCGGCGCTCGTTGGCATCTCGGCCGCCGGCATCGATCTCTCCAGCCTGGCACTGGTCGCGGGCGCGCTCTCCCTCGGTATCGGTTTTGGCTTGCAGAACGTGGTGTCGAATTTCGTCTCCGGCCTGATCCTTCTGGCCGAACGGCCGTTCAAGGTCGGCGACTGGATCGTCGCCGGCGACGTCAGCGGCACGGTCAGGAAGATCAGCGTACGTGCCACCGAGATCGAGACTTTCCAGCGGCAGTCGGTGATCCTGCCCAATTCGAACCTGATCAACAACGCCGTCGGCAACTGGACGCACCGCAACAAGCTCGGCCGTGTCGAGATCAAGGTCGGCGTCGCCTATGGAAGCGACGTCAAGCAGGTGCATGCCATCCTGCTGGAAATCGCGCGCAGCCATCCGCTGGTGCTCAAGAACCCCGAGCCCTTCGTGCTGTTTTCCAATTTCGGCGCCGCCGCGCTGGAATTCGAGATCCGCGTGTTCCTGGCCGATATTATGAACGGCAGCGCCGTGCAAAACGACATCCGCTTCTCCGTTCTCGAAAAATTCGACGACCAGCATATCGAGATACCGTCGACGCCCCGCGCTGTCGTCGAGACCAAGCATACGAAGGCCTGGCCTACCGACGACGACAAGATCGAGGCCGACTTTGCCGAACAGGAACTGGCCAAGGCAGAAGCGGCGGCTGAAGCGAAAAAGCAGGCGAAATCAGGACGCAAGCCGCGCAAGCCCGATCCCGACTAGCGCATTTCACCGTTTCCCGGAAACGGCGAACCGCTTTTCTTCGCGTGTGCCGCCTAGGCATCATATTGTGCCGGTCGGGCAAACTAACAGGAGCCAGGCGTGAACCGGCAACCGGCGTTGGAGAGTGCCAAAGCCAATTGCGGCATGAATACGGCATTCAGTTGCGGTTCAGCTTCCATCTCATATAAGCTCCCAAGCAAAGGGCGAAAATGCCTTGCGAAATGCAACAGAGGCGGTGGGAACACCGATATTGCACCATGTGGAAGTCTCTCGTCGCTGCCGTCGCCTTGCTCGCCGTGAGCGGTTCGGCTCATGCCGCCAGCGCGGTCAACAAGGACGCCGAGACCCGTACCCTGGTCGTGACGGAGGGCGGCAGCAAGACCGACCTTGCCCTGGCCGGCGGTGAAACCGTTGAATTCTGCCAGAACGGCTGCTTCGTCACCTTGCCGAACGGTGACCTCGAAGCCCTGACCGGTTCGGAGACCGTCGAAATTTCCGGCGGCGTCGCCCGCATCAAGTAATTCTGGCGGTATCATTGGAAAGGCCGGGTATTTGCCCGGCCTTTTATCGTTTCCAGTAGCCTTTGTTTAACAATGACGCCGGAAATACCGGCGCGGCAGCCGCCTGCAACCAGACGTTTTAACGTTCGTTACGTCATCCCCCGCTATACCGGCATCAAGACGCCGAAACGCGGCGCGCAACGGGATTCCGGTTTTCCGGATCATACGCTGGCAGGGCAGGACGGCATGGATGCGCGGTCGGACAGGAACGCAATACCGCTTGCGGTCGATCTCGACGGCACGCTGATCGCGACCGACCTGCTGTGGGAAGGCTTGTTCCTCCTCCTCAAGAAGAACCCGCTCTATATTTTCCTGGTGCCTTCCTGGGCGGCCGGCGGGCCGGCGCGGCTAAAGCAGGCGATCGCGCAGCGCATCGACATCGATCCCGCGTCGCTGCCCTATCGCGCGCCGCTGCTCGACCGGCTCCGGACCGAACATAGCGAAGGCCGCAAGATCGTGCTGGCGACCGGCACGCCGCGCAAATTCGCAGACGCCATTGCCCGCCATCTCGGCATTTTCGACCGTGTGCTGGCGACCGATGGTCTCGACAATCTCACCTCGGGCAAGAAGCGCGCCTCGCTGGTCGCGGCCTACGGCGATGGCGGCTTCGACTATGCCGGCAACAGCCGGCACGATCTCCAGGTCTTCGACGCCGCGCGCAATGCAATCGTCGTCGCGCCCGATCGTCACGCCGCACGCTGGCAGGCGGCGAATGGCGCCGAAACCATGCCGGCGCCCAAGCCGACCTCGCGGACCATCATCAAGATGCTGCGCGTGCACCAGTGGCTGAAGAACTCGCTGATCGCCGTGCCGATGGTGCTGTCGCACGAATACTTCAACACCAACATGATCTGGCAGTGCGTACTGGCGTTCATCTCGTTCAGCGCGGTGGCCTCGGCTATCTATATCCTGAACGATTTCTTCGACCTCGCGCTCGACCGCAAACACGCCACCAAGCGCAACAGGCCGTTCGCCAGCGGCGCGCTGTCGATCCCGTTCGGCCTTGGCGCGATCGCGGTGCTGCTGGCGATCGGCGTCGGCACCGGGCTGTTCCTGGCGCCTGAATTCCTGGCCGTCCTCGGCGGCTACATGGTCGTCACCACGGCCTATTCGCTGTCGTTCAAGCGCATGCTGCTGGTCGACGTGCTGACACTTGCCGGCCTCTACACCATCCGCGTGCTCGCCGGTGCCGCCGCGACCGGCGTCGATGTCTCGTTCTGGCTGCTCGCCTTCTCGATCTTCTTCTTCCTGTCGCTGGCGCTGGTGAAGCGTTTTGTCGAACTGCGCACCACCGCCATTCCGCCTGGTGAGCGCATCGCCGGCCGTGGCTATCGCACCGAAGACCAGGAGATCGTCGCCCAGGCCGGCATGGCGTCGGCCTTTTCCTCGGCGCTGGTGCTGGCGCTCTACATGGACAGTGTCGCGGTGCGCGAACTCTACCCGCATCCATGGCTGATCTGGCCGCTGCCGCCGATCGTGCTTTACCTCACCATGCGCGTCTGGATCTTGGCGCGCCGCGACGAGATGCATGACGACCCGGTCGTCTTCATCATCCGTGACTGGCGTAGCCAGATCGTGGTGCTGATCGGCGCGATGCTGCTGGTCATCGGGGGCTGGTAGGCATGGTCGAACGCTTCCGGAGCTTTGGCCTTGCCACGCCGCCCGCGCCGCATGCCATCCACGCCGATGACGCCATCGCGCTGCTGAAGGGCGGCCAGGCGAAGGAAGCATCGCTGCTGGCCTATGGCAATGGGCGTTCCTACGGCGATTCCTGCCAGAACCACGCCGGTGCGGTCGTCGACATGCGGACGCTGAACCGCATCCGGGCCTTCAATGCCGAGACCGGTGTGCTCGAAGCGGATGCCGGCGTGCTGCTGGCGGATATCATCGCGCACGCAGCACCCTACGGCTTCTTCCCGGCTGTCGTTCCGGGCACGCAATTCGTGACGCTCGGCGGCGCCATCGCCAATGATGTGCACGGCAAGAACCATCACCGGCGCGGCACGTTCGGCTGCCATGTCGAAAGTCTCACGCTGCTGCGGTCCGATGGAAAGACCCATCGCTGCTCGACATCAGACAATCCGCGCCTGTTCCGGGCGACGATCGGCGGCATGGGGCTGACCGGCCTCATCCTGTCCGCGTCGATCCGGTTGATGCGGGTGCCTTCGCTCGACATCGTCGAAAAGACGACACCGTTTCGCGACCTCGCCGAGTTCTTTGACCTCGCCGAAGCGGCGGACCAGGCCAATGAATATGCCGTCGCCTGGATCGATCAACTCGCCGGCGGCCGCAACAGCGGGCGTGGCCTGCTGTTTACCGGCAACCACGCCGAACGCGGCTCGCACGCGGCCTCGCGCGCCGGCGGCAAGCTGGCGATACCGTTCCAGCCGCCCTTCAATGTGCTCAGCCGGCCGTTCCTGACCGCTTTCAACGCCGCCTACCGATGGAAGAAGGGCCGCGCCACCGTGCCGCGCCAGACCGGCTACCACGGCTTTTTCTTCCCGCTCGACGGTGTGCGTGAATGGAACCGGCTTTATGGCCCCAGAGGGCTGTTTCAACATCAGAGCGTGGTGCCGGAAGAGGCTGCGCGCATCGTTGTGCCGGAGCTGCTGACAGCGGCCCGACGGGCCGGGCAGGGCTCCTTCCTCACCGTGCTGAAGCGTTTCGGCGGGGTCCGCTCGCCCGCGCTGCTGTCGTTCCCGCGACCGGGCTACACGCTGACGCTGGATTTCCCCAACAGGGGGGCGGCGACGCTTGCCCTGCTTGGCGAGCTCGACCGCATCACCATCGCGGCCGGCGGGGCGGTCAACCCTTACAAGGATGCGCGCATGAGTGCCGCGACCTTCGCTGCCTCCTTCGCCGACTGGCCGAGGCTGGAAGCGCTGCGCGACCCTGCCTTCATGTCCGATTTCTGGGCCCGCACGGCCGGCAGCATCGATCCGCGGCGGCGTGGAATCGAGGCCGCTGAATAGATAAATTTGGAATGAATCGTGGTTATCGAATGATTAATCCCTGAATTTACTCAAAACATTCTTGTGAGTTCACGATATCTTTTCAGGTTTGTATTAGTCGATGACACGGGGTGGGTGAGCTGGCATGAAATATATCGTCTTCATTCTCTTTACGGTCATGACCAATGCCGCCGCGCAGCTCATGCTGAAGCAAGGCATGATGTCGCTTGGGCCGATCTCGTTCGAAGGCGTCAATCCGCTCCTCAAGTTGCTGCAGATCGTCTTCAGCCCCTGGGTGTTCCTGGGCCTTTGCACCTTTGTGATTTCCATGGCTTCGCATCTTTACGTGCTGTCCAAGGTCGAGCTTTCCTTTGCCTATCCGTTCCTCAGCCTCGCCTATGTCGCTGTCGCCGTCTTCGCCTACTTCGTCTTTCGCGAAGACCTCAATGGCTGGCGCATCGCCGGCATCGCCTTCATCTGCGTCGGCACCGTGCTGATCGCGCAAAGCGGGCGAGGACATGAAGACCAGACCGCTTCCATCGCGCCCGACAAGATCCCTGCAAACGAGACCGTTCGATGAGACATGTGATTTTCGGCGGTGACGGCTTCGTCGGCCGTCACCTTGCCCCGAAGCTTGCTGCCGACGGCGAAGAGGTCGTCGTCGCCGACATCGTCAAAAGCGATCTGGCGCATTACCGCAATGTCGGCTTTGTCAAGTGCGACGTCACCGATCCGGCGTCGGTCGCCGCTGTCGGGCTCAAGGCCGACGACATGGTCTACAATCTGTCGGCCAAGATGCTGTCGCCGATCCAGGTGCGGGCCAAGCGGCACGACTTCTTCTTCCCGGTCAATTTCCACGGCACCGAGCACATCATGCAGGCCATGGACAGGGCTGGTACGCCAAAACTCGTCCACTACACGACCGATATGATCTACGGACACACGGTCACACAGCCCATGACCGAGGAGCATCCCGTCGCGCCGCTCGGCGAATATGGCTGGTCGAAGCAGAAGACCGAGGAGCTCGCCGCCGAATGGCGCAAGCGCGGCATGTCGATCTCGTTGTTCCGGCCGCGCCTGATCATCGGCCCCGGGCGGCTCGGCATATTGGAGAAACTGTTCAAGCTGATCGACTGGAGCCTTCCGGTGCCGATGATCGGCTCGGGCAAAAACCCCTATCAGTTCATCTCTGTGTTCGATTGCGCGGAAGCTGCGCGGGCCGCCTGGAAGGCCGGCGTGCCCAACGAGGCCTATAATCTGGGCTCGCTCAATCCGCCACCGGTGAAGAAACTGCTCGGCGACCTGATCCGCCATGCCGGTTCGAAATCGATCCTGATCCCGACACCGGGCTGGGCGGTCAAGCGCACGCTCGATCTGCTCGACCTCGTGAACATGCCGATCATGGACCCGGAGCAATATCTGATCGCCGACGAGGAATGCGTGCTCGACGTGTCCAAGGCCGAGCGCCAGCTCGGCTGGGTGCCGCAATATCGCGACGAGGACATGCTGATCGCCGCCTACAGCGAATACCGCGCCAAGAAGGCCGGGCACGCCGTCGCCACCAAACATGTGCCGGCCGAATAGGCGGCTTGCCAAACAGTTTTATGGCGCACGACGCTGGTCGTAGCGCGGACAGGAGATTGAAATGACCGTCATGGCCAAGCCTGAACACACGAATGCGCGTACCATGGTCAATGCGCCGGCGCTGTCGCCCGCCACCATCGCCAAGCCCGATCTGATCAGCGTCGAGCAGGCCAAGGCGATGGATGTCGCCCGCATGACCGACCTGTTCAAGGCGCATCTCAATCCCGGCCAGCTGCATTTCATGAAGCTGCTCGGCTTCCACAAGATCAAGATCGAGCGCGCCGAAGGCATGTTCTATATCGACCAGAACGGCCGCAAGATCCTCGATTTCTTTGGCGGCTTCGGCTCGCTGGCCTTCGGCCACAACCATCCGCGCCTGCTTAAGGCGCGCAAAAAGTTCCAGGAGGAAAAGCGCCAGGAGATCGCGATCGCCTTCATGTCGCAATATGCGGCGGCGCTGGCGCACAACATCGCCAAGTGTTCGCCCGGCGATCTCGACATGGTGTTTCTGGGTTCGTCCGGCTCGGAAGCGATGGAAGCGGCGGTGAAGCTCGCCGAGCGCGCCGCCGGCCCGAAGCGGCCGAAAATCGTCTATGCCGAGAATTCCTTCCACGGCAAGACCAAGGGCGTGCTTGGCATCACCGACGGCCAGCTCTACCGCGCCGACTTCAGGATGGCGGACAATACGGTGCGCATCCCCTTCGGCGACATCGAGGCGGTCGAGCGGCTGTTCCGCTCCGATCCCGAGGTCGGCGTCATCGTGCTTGAAACCATCCAGGGCGGTGGCGGCATCATCCAGGCCGAGGCGGAATACTGGCAGAAGCTGCGCGCCCTGTGCGACCAGCATGGCGTGCTGTGGGTGGCCGACGAAGTGCAGTGCGGCTATGGCCGTTCGGGCCGCTTCTATGCCTTCGAGCATTACGGCGTCGTGCCGGATGTGACGGCGCTCGCCAAGTCGCTCGGTGGCGGCAAGGCGGCGGTCGGCGCGATGATCGCCAGGCGCGAAATCTACATGAAGGCCTATGGCACGCCGAAGACCGCGATGATCCATGCCATGGCGACTTTCGGCGGCATGGGCGAGGCCTGCGTCACCTCGATCGAGGCGCTCAACGTGCTCTATGACGAGGGGCTGATCGACAACGCTGCTGTCACCGGCGATTATCTGCTGCAGCGGCTGCAGGCGCTCAAGGACAAATACCCGAAGATCATCAAGGATGTGCGCGGCAAGGGCCTTATGGTCGGCCTGGAGTTCCACGACTTCTCGCAGACCTTGCCGATGGTGCTCAGGCCCATCGTCAGCGTGCTCGACGACAAGCTGAAGGGTTCACTGTCGGGTTTTGTCGGCGCGCTTTTGCTGCGCGACTACGACGTGCTCGTTGCCTTCACCGAATACAACCGCAACGTCATCAGGCTCGAACCGCCGCTGATCTGCCGGCGCGAACATGTCGACCGCTTCGTCGATGCCTTCGACAGCCTGCTGTCACGCGGCATCGTGTCGATCGTGAAGGACTTCGTCAAAAGCCAAGTTCGCTAAGAAAAGCTCATTGGGCAGAACGATGCTGACCAAGTCTCCCGCTGCGAAAACCCCGCTCGACCGGCTCACCGAGACCGGTCTGGCCTGGGGCGAGGGGACCTATGCGCGGCTGGCCGCACCGATCGGCGCGGCGGCTTTCGCGCTCTATATCGTTCTGACCGCGTTCACGGCCTGGGTGATGCCCGACGCCAATTGGGACATGCTGCCTTACCTCGCAATATCCGAGGAAGGAACCTATCCCGATCCGCAGGCGCTGCATGATTATGCCTACAGCACGGTCAAAGCGGGTGTTTCGGCCGCCGATTACACAACGCTCACCGATGATGGCGGCGGCTTCCGCAGCCACATGACGGAGAATGCCGCCGACTTCCATTCGCTGCTCGGCATGTATCGGATCAAGTTCCTCTACGCCGAGATGCTGTCGACGCTGAGCGCGGTGATGTCGCCGGTCGAGGCGATGCACCTCGTGCAGGTGTTTTCGGTGCTGCTGTTCGGCGCGATCGTGCTGCACTGGCTGCGCTGGGAAAAGGCCCTGGCCTTGGCACCGCTGATCGGCGCGGTGCTGATCATGGCTGACTTCGGCGATGCGGCGCGTGCCTCGACGCCGGACCTGCTCACGTCGGCGCTGCTGCTCGGCGGGCTCTACGCCTATGTCAGGGGCCGCGAGGCGGCGACTGCGATCATGCTTTTCCTCGCCTTCATGGTACGACCGGACAATATTGTGTTCCTTGCCATTTTCGCGGTGCTGCTGGTCGCCTTCCGGCAGCGGGCATGGGGTGCGTTGGTCGGGTTCGCCGCGTCCTTCGTTGCCTATTTCGCCATTTCGCACTGGGCCCATCATCCCGGCTGGTGGCCGCATCTGTGGTTCTCCAGCATCGAACAGCACTACAATATGGACGGGTTCGAGCCGGCGTTCTCGGTCACCGCCTATCTCAGGGCATTTGCGACGTCGCTGCTGCGCGCCGTCAACCTGAACAGCTGGGTCGGTGTCTCCCTACTGGCGCTGGCCGGCTGGTTTGCCGCCGGCCGTGCCGGCTTTCGCCTCGAGCGACGTGCCGGCATCGTGTTCGCGGCGCTGGTGCTCGGTGCGCTGGCGAAGTTCACGGTCTTCCCGATCCACGACACGCGCATCTATTTCCCGCATCTGATCCCGCCCTTCCTGCTGCTGGCGGCGCCCTTCATGGCGCTGTGGGCGGCATCGGTTCGAGGCCAACACCGCGCGGCCTTGCACGTCATTCCCGGAGACAAGCCATGAGTTCGCTATCCAGCCTGGCGCGCATCGCCTTGTCGCTCGGTCTTCCCTCCGGCCTGCTCGATCGCGGACCGTCGCTGCGCGGCACGAAATTCCTCGCCAGGGCGGCGCTGAAGGCGCGCTTCGGTGGGGCAGGGCGGCCGTTCCAGATGGTCAATGTCGGTGCCTGCGACGGCGCGCTGTTCGACGATGTCACGCCGTGGTTGCACAGGATTGCCGGTGCCCGCGCCATGCTGGTCGAGCCGATCCCGTACAATCAGAAGCGGCTGCGCGCCAACTATCCCGACACGGACCGCTTCATCATCGAGCCGGTGGCCGTCACAAAAACCAGGGGCACGATCACCGTCCACACTTTCGACGCGGCCGCCCTCGAGGCCGGCACGCTGCCGATCGAGTTCATCGGCTGCTCGTCGGTCACCGACACCAATCTGATGTCGGGCAAGAATGCCTGGGGCGAGGCGGACGCCAACTTCAACAAATTCGCGCCGCACCTCAGGGACATCGAGGTGCCGTCGGAAACCTTGCAGACGCTGCTCGACCGCAACGGCATCAGCCATATCGACGCCTTCCTCGTCGATTGCGAGGGCGCCGACTGGATGGTCTTCGAACAGCTCGACCTCAAGCGCTATCGCCCGGGCATGATCAAGGTGGAGGTCGGTGCATTGCCGGCGGCCGAAATCGGCCAGGTCGTGGTCAAGCTGAAGACCGCCGGCTATCAGGTCGGCTTCCAGGCCGAAGACATCTGGGCCTTCGCCTGACAGGTCGCGATTTCTCCTGATCCATATCGGGTCGCGCCGCACCTGCGGCGTGTCGCAAACAGGCGGTAGCGCCGTGCCTGTCGTCTGCATATTGTGCGCCGATCAAACGGGCGCCGAAGCTGCCCGCATTAGCATCTGGAGTCGCGGGCAATGGCAGAGTTTCCGAAAAAGGCGAAGGTCGTCATCATTGGCCTCGGCGGTATTGTCGGCGCGTCGATCGCCCATCACCTGATCGAGCGTGGCTGGACAGATATTGTCGGCATCGACAAATCGGGCATCCCGACCGACATCGGTTCGACCGCGCACGCTTCCGATTTCTGCTACACCACCAGCCATGATTTCCTGTCCTGCTGGACCACGCTTTACTCCATCGATTTCTACGAGAAGATGGGCCACTACGCCCGCATCGGCGGCCTTGAAGTGGCCCGTGTCGGCGACGACGGCCGCATGGACGAGATCAAGCGCAAGATCGCGTCGGCGAAAGCGTTCGGCACACGCGCCCGTCTGATCGAACCGGCCGAGATCAAGGAAAAGTTCCCGCTGATCGAACAGGAGATGGTCCAGGGCGGCCTCTGGGATCCGGACGCCGGCCTCGTCATTCCGCGCTCGCAGACCGTTGCCGGCAAGCTGGTCGACCAGGCGGAGGCGTCGGGCAAGCTGAAATCCTTCGCCAACACGCCGGCCAAGTCGCTCGTGGTCAAGGACGGCCGCATCAGCGCCGTGGTGACAGACCGCGGCACCATCGAGGCCGACTATGTCATCGTCTGTGCCGGCATCTGGGGCAGGCTGATCGCGGAAATGGTCGGCGAGGACCTGCCGGTCATGCCGATCGACCATCCGCTGACCTTCTTCGGGCCGTACAATGAGTTCGCCGGCACCGGCAAGGAGATCGGCTGGCCGCTGCTGCGCGACCAGGGCAACTCGGCCTATATGCGTGACACCGGCGATCCCAAGACCGCCGAAGGCGGGCAGATCGAATGGGGCTACTACGAAGAGACCAACCCGCGCCTTTGTCATCCGCGCGACCTGCTGGAGAAGGACCAGGCCCGCCTTTCGCCGTCGCAGCGCGATCTCGACATGGAGCAGATCCTGGCGCCGCTTGAGCGCGCCATGGAGTTGACGCCGATCCTGGGCGAACTCGGCTACAATGAAAGCCATTCCTTCAACGGCCTGCTGCAGGTGACGGCCGATGGCGGCCCGTCGATGGGCGAGAGCCAGAAGGTGAGGGGCCTGTGGTATGCCGTCGCCATCTGGGTCAAGGACGGGCCCGGCATGGGCAAGCTGATAGCCGACTGGATGACCGACGGCCGCACCGCGGTCGATCATCACGCCATCGACTATGCGCGCTTCTATCCGCACCAGACCAAGGAGCAGTTCATCTGGGACCGTTGCACCGAGACGGCGATGAAGGTCTACAATCCCGCGGTGCATCCGCGCGAACCGTTCTCCAAGGGCCGCAACATCAGGCGTTCGCCGTTCTGGGAGCGCGAGAAGGAACTCGGCGGCTACTTCATGGAACTGGGCGGCTGGGAGCGCGCCCATGGCTATGCCGCCAACGAGCATCTTCTCGAGAAGTACGGCAACCGGGTGCCGGTGCGCGAGAACGAGTGGGACAACCGCCATTTCTGGCGCGTCTCGAACGCCGAGCATCTGGCGATGAGCGAGGATTGCGGCATCGTCAATCTCTCGCATTTCTCCATGTATGACGTCGAAGGGCCCGACCATGTCGCGCTGCTGGAATGGCTGTGCGCGGCCAAGATCGGCGGCGACAACAACATCGGCAAGGGCATCTATACCCACTTCCTCGACGAGGAAGGCATGGTGCGCGCCGACTTCACCGTCATCCGCATGGCCGATCGCTGCCGTTTGATCGACGGCGCCGACGCCGGCCCGCGCGACTTCCGCTACATGCAGCGGACCGCGCAGGACAAGGGTTTTGACGTCACCATCACCGATGTGACGGAAAAGTACGTCACCATCGGCATCTGGGGGCCGAATGCCCGCGCGACCCTGCAGAAGGTGGTCGAGACTCCGGACGGGCTCTCCGTCGAAAACTTCCCCTTCGCCGCGATCAAGCCGATCCGGATCGGCGGCAAGGATGTCACCGCTTTCCGCATCTCCTATGTCGGCGAGCAGGGTTGGGAACTGCACATGCGCTATGAGGACGGGCTGGCCGTCTGGGACGCGCTGCGCACGACCGGCGTCATGCCGTTCGGCGTCGAGACCTATGCCAATACGCGCCGCATGGAAAAGAGCCTGCGGCTGCAGAACGCCGACCTTCTGACCGAGTACAATCTGCTCGAAGCCGATCTCGCGCGCCCGAAGGTCAAGGAGAATGATTTCTGCGGCAAGGCCAAGCACCTGGAGTATCGTGCCCGCGAACACCAGCCGGCGACTTTGTGCACGTTGGTGATGACCGAAAACACCGATTCGAAAGGCGTGGCGCGCTATCCCGTGGGCATCATGCCGGTGCTCGATCCCGCTACCGGCGAGACGCTGGTCGACGAACTCGGCCGCCGCTCCTTCACCACATCGGTCGCCTATGGCCCGACCATCGGCAAGAACATCGCGCTCGCCTACCTGCCGCATTCGTATGCGCAGGAAGGCCGCAAGCTCAAGGTGGAATATTTTGGCGAGACCTACCCGGTCGAAGTCGCCGGCGTTGGCTACAAGCCACTCTACGATCCGGAGAACCTCAAGCCGCGCAGTTGATCGGCTGATCGAGAGAAAGACCGATCGCAAAAGCCTGGCCTTTGGCCGGGCTTTTGTCTTTTTAACAGCGCCGTTTTGGCTTACCCTTCCGGCATGTCTGCTTTCCCGTACGCAAGACATCTCATTTCCGGCTGCGCCGCGCTGGCGCTGATGCTCTGGCCGGCCCGGGGATCCCGCGCGGACGAGCCGGTCGATGTGGAGCTGGTGCTGGCGGTGGATGTCTCGCTGTCCATGTCGGCCGATGAGCTCGAGATCCAGCGTCACGGCTACGCGGCGGCCCTGACGCATGACAATGTGCTGCAGGCAATCGCCGATGGCGCCTATGGCAAGATCGCCGTCACCTATGTGGAATGGGCCGGCACCACATGGCAACGCGTCATCGTGCCGTGGACTGTCATCGCCAACCGCGCCGATGCCGAGCGAGTGGTGGCGCAATTGTCCGCCCAGCCGCCCAACAGCGCGCGCCGCACCTCGATATCCGGCGCGCTGGAGTTCGGCAGCGATCTTTTCGCCGAAAGCGGCTACCAGGGAACAAAGCGGGTCATCGATATTTCGGGCGACGGTCCCAACAATCAGGGTGCACCGGTCAATCTCACCCGCGACGGTGTGGTCAGGCAAGGCATCGTCATCAACGGCCTGCCGCTGATGACCCGAGGCGGATTTTCGGGCGCCTATGACGTCAGTGATCTCGACCGTTACTACAGCGACTGCGTCATAGGCGGCCCCGGTGCCTTCATGATCCCGGTCAACGACTGGACGCAATTTCCCGAAGCCATCCGTCGCAAGCTGGTGCTGGAACTCGCCGGTCCGGCGTCACCGCAATGGGCGGCGGAGGAGGCGGACCATCCGCCAGTGGTGCTGGCGCAGGACAAGCCAGCCGCCGACTGCCAGATCGGCGAGAAAATGTGGCGCAACCGCAGCTGGATGCTGGACAGCCGCTAGGCCTGGGCAACGGCGCGGCAAGCATTGGCAAAACGGCCGCGCCGCGCTATCCAGCAAGTGGGGGCCGCGGTCGAAACCGAGGAAGATCAGATGAAACGTCTAGCCATCCTGACAGCTGTCGCGTCCGTGCTTTTTGCCGGCGGCGCCAGCGCCCAGTACAATGACCAGCCCGCCTGCGTCATGTTCGAGCATGTGAATTTTCGCGGGCGGTCGATCGAAATGGGCCCCGACGATTCGGTGAATTTTCGTCGTGGCCAGTTCTGGAACGACCGCGTGTCGTCGGTGTTCGTTCGCCGGGGCTGCACACTTGTGGCCTATGAGGATACGAATATGGGAGGTCAATCGATCGAGATCAGGCGCAGGGCCCGCGAGTTGGGCGGCGACTGGAACGATCGCATCTCGTCGGCCGAGTGCTATTGCGACGGCTATTGAGAGCGGCAGGGCTTCAGCCCTGTCGAGCGTTGGCAAAACAGGGCGTGCCTGCCGGCAGGCCGCCAAACACGTTCCTGTTGATTGACAAGCCGATTGGCGTCAGTGAACAATTCCCCGCAGAGAAACAAAAGGGGAACTCATATGAGCAGGATCACCATTTTTGCCGCCACTTTGACGCTTGCCGCCGTTCTCTCCGCGCCGGTGATGGCCGCTACATCGGTCACCATCGGCATCAGCGGCTGGACCGGCTTCGCACCGCTGACGCTTGCCAAGCAGGCGGGCCTCTTTGAGAAACACGGTCTCGACGTGACCTTGAAGAAGGTGCCGCAAGCGAGCCGGCCGCTTGCCATCGCCAGCGGCGACCTGCAATGCGCCGCCACCACGGTCGAAACCTGGCTGGTGTGGAACGCCAGCGGGGTGACCACCAAGCAGATCTTCCAGCTCGACAAATCCTATGGCGCGGACGGCATTGTCGTGCGCAACGACATCAAGACCGTCGCCGATCTCAAGGGCAAGAACGTCGCCTCCTCGGCGCCGGGCACGTCGCCCTATTTCCTGCTCGCCTGGGTGCTGAACAAGAACGGCATGTCGACCAAGGACGTGACGGTCGTCAATCTGGAGCCGGACGCGGCGGCGCAGGCCTTCCTTGCCGGCCAGAACGATGCGGCGGTCACCTATGAGCCGTTCATCTCGGCCGTGCGCGACAAGGCCGACCAGGGCCACATACTGGCGACCACGCTCGACTACCCGATGGTGCTCGACACGGTCGGCTGCACGCCCGAATTCCTCAAGGCCAATCCCGACGCCGCCAAGGCGCTCGCCGACAGCTATTTCGACGCGCTCGACCTGATCAAGAGCGACCCGCAGAAATCCTACGAGATCATGGGCGCCGACGTGAAGCAGTCCGCCAAGGAATTCGAGGATTCGGCGAAGTACCTGAAATGGGCAGACAAGGCCGAAAACAAGCAGTTTTTCACCAAGGAATTCCAGGATTTTTCCAAGACCGCCGGCGAGCTGCTGCTGCAGATGGGGCTGATCAAGGAGGCCCCTGATGTCGCTACGCTGGCCGATACCAGCGCGGTGGCGAACTGATCTTTTCGGCCTTTGCCCCATCACGGCGGCGCCTGGCGCCGCCGTTCTCTCCTCGGCACGTGACAATTTGAAGATGGGGACGATGTGAAGATGCGGCCGTTGCATCCAGTTTCGCCGGGCCTGCGAACCGTGCTCGGCGTTTCCTTCTTCGTGCTGTTCATCGCGTTCTGGGCCTGGATCACGCTTGGCGGTCACGTCAACCGGATTTTCCTCGCCGATCCGCTGTCGATGCTCCGGGACGGCTGGCGGCTGCTTGTCGAGGACCGTTTCTGGCTCGACATACTGATCACCATCTGGCGGGTCTTTGGCGGTTTTGTGCTGGCGTCGGTCGTAGCCGTGCCGCTCGGCATCGCCATGGGGGCATGGAAGCCCGTGGAAGCCTTCCTGGAGCCGTTTGTCTCCTTTGCCCGCTATCTGCCGGCCTCGGCCTTCATTCCGCTGCTCATCCTGTGGGCCGGCATTGGTGAGCTGGAAAAGCTGCTGGTCATCTTCGTCGGCTCGGTGTTCCAGATCATCCTGATCATCGCCGTCAAGGTGGGGTCGACGCGGCGCGACCTTGTCGAGGCCGCCTATACGCTTGGCTCGACGAACAACAGCATCGTCAGACGGGTGATCATGCCGGCCAATGCGCCGGAAATCGCCGAGACGCTGCGGCTGGTGCTCGGCTGGGCGTGGACCTATGTCATCGTCGCCGAACTGATCGGCTCGTCCTCCGGTATCGGCTACATGATCATCAACAGCCAGTCGCGCCTGGCGACCGGGCAGATCATTTTCGGCATCATCGTCATTGGGCTGATCGGGCTGTTGTCCGATTTCGCCTTCAAGGCGTTCAACCGCTGGCTCTTTCCATGGAGCCTGGCGTGAGCAAGCTTCTCATAGAGGGCGTTTCGCGCACCTTTGCCGGCGTGCGCGGCGGACAGCCGGTCAAGGCTCTGATGCCGATCGACCTGGCGGTCGCCGCCAATGACTTCATCACCATCCTTGGTCCGTCCGGCTGCGGAAAATCGACACTGCTCAGGATCGTCGCCGGCCTCGAGGCGCCTAGCGAGGGCCGCGTGCTGCTCCACGGCAAGGCGGTGGCCCGGCCGGGGCCGGATCGCGGCATGGTCTTCCAGTCCTACACATTGTTTCCGTGGCTGACGGTCGCCGAAAACATCGCCTTTGGCCTGCGCGAACGCGGCATGGCTGAAAAGGAGCGGGACGGAGTGGTTGCGTCCTATGTCGATCTCGTCGGCCTGAAGGGGTTCGAGAACCATTGGCCGAAGCAGCTCTCCGGCGGCATGCAGCAGCGCACGGCGATCGCCCGCGCGCTTGCCAACGATCCGGAGATACTGCTGCTGGACGAGCCGTTCGGAGCGCTGGACAACCAGACACGCGGGCTGATGCAGGAGCTCCTGCTCGGCATATGGGAGCGGCGCAAGAAGACGGTGCTGTTTGTCACGCATGACATCGAGGAGGCGATCTTCATGGCCTCGCGCGTCATCGTGATGACGGCGCGGCCAGGCCGCATCAAGTCGGATGTCGCCATCGACCTGCCGCATCCACGCCATTACACGCTCAAGACCAGTCCGGAGTTCTCGGCGCTGAAGGCGCGGCTGACCGAGGACATCCGCGTCGAGGCGATGCGGACGGCGCAGGGCCAGCCGGCGAAGGCTTGACCCGGTCAGGCCGCCAGCAGCTGCTTGCGGTCGACGCGCTCCTGCTGCGGCGAGCGGGCGTAGAGCTCGCGGTAGCATTTAGAGAAGTGCGAGGCCGAGACGAAGCCACAGGCGACCGCCACCTCGACCACCGGCAACGAGGACTGGATCAACAGGTGCCTGGCGCGGTCGAGTCGGATTTCCAGGTAGTAGCGGGCAGGGGAGCGGCCCATCTCGGTGCGAAACAGGCGTTCGATCTGGCGGCGCGACAGATCGACATGGTCGGCGATCTCGATCAGCGACAACGGCTCGGAGAGGTTCGCCTCCATCAATTCGATGATGGTCAGCACTTTCGAGTTCTGCACGCCAAGGCGAGCCCGCAGCGGCAGGCGCTGGCGGTCGGTCGGGCTGCGCACACGGTCGGTCAGCACCTGCTCGCAGACGCGATTGACGAGGCTCTCGTCGAAGTCGTCGCCGATCAGCTTCAGCATCATGTCGAGCGCGGCTGTGCCGCCGGCGCAAGTGTAGATGTTCTGATCGATCTCGAAGAGGTCGGCAAAGACATTGGCCTTCGGAAACGCCTCGGAGAAGCCCGGCAGGTTCTCCCAATGGATGGCGCAGCGCTTGTTGGACAGCAGGCCGGCGGCGGCGAGGATATGTGCCCCGGTGCACAGGCCGCCGACGGCGACGCCGCGATTGTACTCTTCGCGCAGCCAGGCGAAGGCCGACTTGTTCTGGTAACGCTCGACATTGATGCCGCTGCAGACGATGGCCATGTTGGGCCGATCGGGGCCGGCCATCTTCTTGCGCTCGTCCTCCAGCGAGGTGTTGACCGCGCATTCGACGCCGTTCGAGGCACGCACCGGCTTGCCATCGATGCTGGCGAGGCGCCAGCGATAGGCTTCGTAGCCGAGCATGCGGTTGGCGGAGCGTAGCGGGTCGAGCGCGGTCGCAAAAGCGATCATGGTGAAATCGGGGATAAGGAAGAACACAAACGATCGCTTGATCGGATGCTTGACGGCGTTCACGGGAACCTCATCTGGCCATGACGCGAACAGGATGTCGCGAATAGCATAGCGACATCAGGAAAAATCATGCTTGTCAATCGGCTACGCCGCCTAGGCAAGATTAAATTTGCGACATGGGTCGCAAATGGGCAATTCCTTTGCGGCGGTGCCCCCGGGCGCGGCAGCAACTGTCCAAACGACAGGCAAAACGCGCAAAGACGAACAAAAACGCCGCCGTGGCCGGAGCCAGGCGGCGTTACAGTCTTGAAGCAGCGGCAGGGAAGCGCTGCCTGGAAAAATGTCAGGCGACGAAGCCGAGGCGCGCCGCAGCCATCGCGCCAGTCTGGCCAGGCATGGTGTTGGCAAGGCGCTGACGCTCGAGAGCGGTGGTCAGGTTCATTTCGCGGCGGGCAAAGAGGCGGGAAAAAAGCTTCATGATCATCTCCAATCGGTTGCTCAGACGGGTCGCCTTCGCTTGATGGAGTGGGGCAGCTCGTTTGCTGGCGCTGATATAGGCTTGTGTGAGCAAAAACTAAATCGCAAAAGCGAAGCGCTTGATATGAAATGCGACACCGAATGCGACAAATTTGGGCAAGCTGCCTGAAATTTGCGATTATTTACAGAGTGTTAGTTTGAAGTCCGCGCCGCTATGCGGCTTGCTCATATGCGCCATGCAGCGCTCGCATGGCTTCGAAACTCATTTGAATGCAAATAAGATAGAGAAGGCCTGCCGGGCTGGGTCCGCGCGGCAGGCCTTCAGCGCTTGATACACACGATCTACTTTGCTCCAGCCCAGGATCCGATGCCGTTGCGAATACCGGTCTTGGTGTCGGATGCCTCAGGCCAGCCGATATCCTTCTGCAGTTCGATCGGCAGGGAACGGATGGCGCGTTCGGTCTGGTAGCGGGCGCGGGCCGCGCTGAATTCGGTCGCGATGCGGCCGAGGGACGACAGGATAGACATTTTCATTTCTCCTTGCGCGCCTGGCAGGGATGCCAGGGGCGACTGCTAAGTCAGGTTTGTTTCAGCTTCATTTCGTGTCGATTGCAGGTCTGTGTCGTGGTCGTTTCATGGCTGCTTGTGGCAGCATCCTCAATCGATGCAGTTGACTATGCCCCCGATCTGATGTTCAATCAAACGAAATGGAATGATGCTTTGTATCAGAAAAATTGAAGGCTGATCGCCATGAACGCCCCGCTTAATCATCCGCTGCCACTGCTCGATCTCGACGTTTTGCGCACTTTCGTGGCCATTGCCGAGACCGGCAGCTTCACCACCGCCGCCAATGCCGTCTTTCGTACACCCTCGGCGGTGTCGATGCAGATCAAGAAGCTGGAGGACATTCTTGGCCGCTCGGTGTTCGCGCGCGACGCCCGCTCGGTATCGCTGACCACGGACGGCGAGATGCTGCTCGGCTATGCCCGCCGGCTGCTGTCGATCAACCGCGAGGTGGTGTCGAAATTCATCATTCCCGAGATTGTCGGTGTGGTGCGGCTCGGCTCGCCGGATGATTATGGCGAGCGCGTGCTGCCGCATGTGCTGAAGCGCTTCGCGCAGTCGCACCCCTCGATCGCCGTCGATGTCACCATAGACCAGAGCAGCAATCTGCGCCGGCGCATGGACGACCGCGCGCTCGACATCACGCTTCTGACCAACTCCTACAAGACCAGCGCGCTCGGCGCCGAGGTGCTTTTGACCGAACCGATCGTGTGGGCCGGCGCCAAGGGCGGCTGCGCGCATCTGCGCGAACCGTTGCCGGTGTCGCTGTGGGAGGAGGGCTGCGCCTGGCGGGCCGGCGCGCTCGATGCGCTGGGGCGCGAGGGCCGCAATTATCGCGTCGCCTACATGAGCGCGCACACGGCTGGCCAGCGTGCCGCGATCATGGCCGACCTCGCGGTCGCGCCGTTGCCGCGATCATTCCTCGGCAACGACATGGTCGAACTCTGCCCGAAGGACGGCATGCCTGATATCGGCACCTACAATCTTGCCATGGTGGTGGCTCCGGACGCCAGCGCGCCTGTCAAGGCCGTCGCCGACCACATCCGTGCGACGTTCGAAGTGTTCCGGGAAACCGGCAAGTTCTGATCCGCCGCCGGATCGAAAGGACAAGCGTTACTCCGCCGCCTCGGCGGAGGGCGCCTCCAACCCTGTTTTCATGTCTTGCCTGACCGGTGAGCGGCTCTCGCTGAGGAACGCAACGATGTGCTGGCGAGCGCGTCGTGATTCCGGCATGTCGATCAGCGGCCAGACGTGGAACATGCCTTCCTCGTGGACGACATCGACCTCGACGCCGGCTGCCCGCGCCTTTTCGGCGAAGATCAGATTGTCTGGGGTCAAAAGATCACGCGAGCCCGTCAGCATCAGTGTTTTCGGCAGCACCGAGAGATCGCCGTAGACCGGGCTGATATGCCAGTCGCTGCGGTCCATGCCGGCACTGTACATCCGGATCGCCTCGAGACCGCCCGGGATGCCGAGCCAGGGGTCGTTGCGCTCCGCCTCGAACAGGTCGGGATTGGAAAGCGACATGTCGAGCCCGGGCGAAATCAGGACATGACGCGACGGCAAGGGCAGGGCCTCTTCGGCAGCCATCATGGTCAGCACTACGGCCATGTTGCCGCCGGCGGAATCGCCCATGAAGATGATGTCCTCCGGTTCCGTCTCGTCGAGCATCTGACGATAGACATCGCCGACCATGCCGAACATGGCGTGGAAATCGTGTTCCGGGGCGATGGGATAGATCGGCACGGTGATGCCGTAGCCCAGCCGGTCGGCCATCTCGGCGATCAGATGCCAGTGGTAGGGTGTGATTTCAAAGACATAGGCACCGCCATGCAGGTAGAGGATCCGCCTATGCTCTCCGGCTCTGGGGGCAATTTCGTAGACCGGGAAGCCGTCCACGGTGCGTGTCTCGATGTCGAAACGCTGGTGCAGCGAGGCCGGCGGATGGTGATCCTCGGTCTTGCGCGCGGCCGCGATCCAGCGCTGCAGGTTTTCAGGGCTGGAAAACGCCTTCTTGCGGCTGTGCCTGAGCACGAAGGAAACGACGTGGCTTTTCAAACTTGGCATGCGGATACACGAACTTCGGCTGCAGCCGACTAAGAGAATTCCCCCTCTCTTGCGAAGATCGTGCGTTGGCCAAGAATGTCAAGATTTACGCTGTGTCCACACGGCGGTGTGATGCGAGTTCCGTTGTCAGCGGCGCGGCAAAAGCGCCACGCGCAGCCGGTTGCTGGTCGGGGCCGGGGATGTGCGAGATCCCCGGCGCCTGCCGAGCAGTTTGCATTTGTCGGCGAAGGTCATCAGCGCTGCGTGCCCAGAAGCAGCGACGTGAGCGCGGCCTGCGGATCGCTCGGCGGCGAGGCCGGCCAGCCAATATCCTTCTGGACATGCGCCGGCAGGCTGTTCAGCGCACGGATCGCCTTGTTCCTGGCATGGGTCTGCCTGATGGTCACACCGAACCGGCCAAGATTTTCGAACATCGACATTTTCATCTCCCTTGAAGAACGGCCACGGCTGAGGATTGTCTTCGGCCGCCGTTCGATGCGGAGTAAATGCGCCTGCCATGTATCGGATGGATTTCACGAAAACAGCGTTTCGGTTTCCGGATCGGCTCGATCCGGAAACATTTGCATGCAAATGAGTTTGAGTTTCCGAGACGACCTGTGAATGTCGCTTCTATTCGCGGCCGCGTCGTGCCGCGTGGCCGTCGCGCGAGCGCCGCCGCGGGGTGGCGTCGCCGGCGACGCCATCCTCGCTGACCGTCTTGCGTGGCGGCAGTTTCACCGCCGCCGACAATTTCGGGAACGGATCGACCTTGTTGGGCAGCGCCATGGCGTAGACGAAATGCTCCTGGAATTTCGGCTCCAGGGCAGTCTCGATCTTCTCGATCTGGCTCACCGTCTCCTCGATCTCGCGGCGATAGCCGCGGTTCAAGAGCGCCATGCGCGCACCGGCGCCGGCGGCGTTGCCGACGGCCGAGACCTTGTCGAGGTCGCAATCGGGGATCAGGCCCAGCACCATGGCGTATTTCGGATCGATGAAGGAGCCGAAGGCGCCGGCGAAGTGGATGCGGTCGACATGCTCGGTGTTCTGCTTTTCCATCAGCAGCTTGGTGCCGGCGTAAAGGGCGGCCTTGGCGAGCTGGATGGCGCGCACGTCGGTCTGGGTGATGGTGATCTTTGGTTCGCCTTCCTTCAGCACGTAGGAGAAGGTTCGGCCGTTGGCGACGACCCGGGGCGAGCGCAGGCTGAGCGATCCGTCAACGACGCCATCCTCGGAAATAATGCCGGCGAGATACATCTCCGCCACGATCTCGATGATGCCGGAACCGCAAATGCCGGTAACGCCCGTTGCCTGTACGCTGTCGAGGAAGCCTGGCTCGTCGGACCACAGTTCGGAGCCGATGACGCGGTATTTGGGCTCCAGCGTTTCGGGGTCGATGCGCACGCGCTCGATGGCGCCGGGCGCGGCACGCTGCCCGCCGGAGATTTCGGCGCCTTCAAACGCCGGGCCCGTTGGCGAGGAGGCCGCGACTACGCGCGTGCGATTGCCAAGCACGATCTCGGCATTGGTGCCGACGTCAACGATCAGCATCATCTCGTCCTGGCGATGCGGACCTTCCGACAGCGTGACCGCCGCCGCGTCAGCGCCGACATGGCCGGCGATGCAAGGCAGCATATAGAGGCGCGCGCCCTGGTTGAGCTTCAGGCCGATATCGGAGGCCTTGATGCGCACCGCGCCCGAGACGGCGAGCGCGAAAGGCGCGCCGCCGAGTTCGGTCGGATCGATGCCGAGGAACAGATGGTGCATGATCGGATTGCCGACGAAGACGGAATCCAGGATGTCGTTGCGCTGGACATTGCCTTCCGCGCAGACCTTGTCGACGAGGCTGGAGATCGCCTCGCGCACGGCCACCGTCATGCCTTCGCGGCCATCCGGGTTCATCATCACATAGGAGACCCGGCTCATCAGATCCTCGCCGAAGCGGATCTGCGGGTTCGAGGTGCCGGACGAAGCGGCGACACGGCCCGACAGCAGCGACACCAGATGCATGGCGATGGTGGTCGAGCCGATGTCGCAGGCCAAACCATAGGCCTCGTTCTTGAGGCCCGGCCACAGCGCGATGACGCGTGCGATGTCGCTGTCGGCATCCTTGTGGATGGCGGCGGTGGCGGTCCAGTTGCCCTTGCGCAATATGCCCTGCACCTGCGGCAGCAGGTAGAAATCGAATTCGAGGTTTTTAAAGCCCCAATCCTTCATCAGCGCGATCTTCAGCCGGTCGAGGTCGCCGAGCGGCTTGTGCATGTCGGGCTCTTCGATCTCGACATAGCACATGCGGATCGCCGTATCGCGGGCGATCACCCTGGTATCGGCATCCTTGCGGATGGTCTGGGCATTGATGACGGTATCCTGCGGTACGTCGATGACGAGGTCGCCGAGGATCTGCGCCGAGCAGGACAGGCGGCGCCGTTCGGGCAGCCCGCGCACGCGCTCATAGCGCTCTTCCTTGGGTCCCTTGGCCGAAATGTGATCGTTGGAGGAGACGATCTTGTGCTTGGCGAAATTGCCTTCCTGCACCTCGATCTGGCAGCGCCCGCACGTGGCGCGGCCGCCGCATACGCTTTCGACATAGACGCCGAGCTGGCGCGCGGCATCCAGCACCGGCGTGCCGACGGGAAACCGGCCGCGCTTGCCCGACGGCATGAACAGCACGAGCGGATCGGTGATGTTGGCGGGAGAATTCATGCTTGCACGTGTCTCGGTAAGAATTGTCGATACCGTTTAACGGATCGTCTCAGGATTGGGCGGAATGTCTGATGGTCCAGAGACCGATCATGTCGGATCTCCTGCTTGCCGGCATATTCACCGCCTTCACCATGGTGCGGCTGCTCAAGGGCCCATGGCCGCGCATTTCGCAATGCCTGGCCACCGGATTCACAGGCGGCGTGACCGGTATATTCGGATCGTGGACGGGAATTACGTTGTTCGACGCCATACCGGGCATCGCCTGAACGCAAAGCAGACGCGTCCGACCGCATCAATGATGCGATCGGTTCAGCGTGGTTTGCAGTTCGGTTCACGATTGCGCGCTTATCCCCTGGCCATCCGGGCTTCACGGCCACCGCGCCGGCGTCCGCCATTGCCGCCGCCTTCGCCGGGAGCATTGACCTGCGTCGGCGCCGCAACCGCCTGGCCGCCTTCGGCGGGCTTGTAGTCCTTGTAGGTCCTGATCCAGTTGGTGCAGTTCTCGTCGGTGCCGTTCAACACATTGGCGCCGCGCACGGCTTCCATTTCCTGCGGTCGCACCGGGTTCATGATCGCCGAGGTCATGCCGGCGCCGATCACCATCGGGATGAAGGCGGCGTTGATGCCATGGCGATGCGGCAGGCCGAAGGAGATGTTGGACAGGCCGCAGGTGGTGTTGACCTTGAGCTCTTCGCGCAGGCGGCGCAGCAGCGCGAAGACCTGGCGGCCGGCATCGCCCAGCGCGCCGATCGGCATGACCAGCGGGTCGACGACGACGTCGTGCGCCGGGATGCCGAAATCGGCGCAGCGCTGCACGATCTTCTTGGCGACGGCGAAGCGCACGTCCGGATCCATCGAAATGCCGGTCTCGTCATTGGAGATGGCGACGACCGGGACGTTGTATTTCTTGATCAAAGGCAGGATGGCCTCGAGCTTTTCCTCCTCGCCGGTGACGGAATTGACCAGCGGGCGGCCCTTGGCGACCTTGAGTGCCGCCTCGATCGCGGCAGTGACCGAGCTGTCGATCGACAGCGGGAGGTCGACGAGACCCTGCACGATCTCCAGCGTCTGCACCAGCAGCGCCGGCTCGGTCGCATTGGGGTCGACCGCGGTGACGCCGGCATTGACGTCGAGCATGGTGGCGCCGCAGGCGGCCTGCTCCAGCGCGTCCTTGATGACGGTCTCGAAATTGCCGGCCACCATCTCGGCGGCGAGCTTCTTGCGGCCGGTCGGATTGATGCGCTCGCCAATCACGCAGAAGGGCTGGTCGAAGCCGATGATGATTTCTCGTGTCGCCGAGGCAACGATGGTCCGGGTCATGAAATCTCTCCGTCGTGATATAAAGATTTCTTTATATCGTTATCTCTTTTCGATCAAGCGAATGCTCGTGCTCCGTGCAGGATCAGTGCGCGGTCTTCACCATATCCACCTGGGTTTCGGTAATCTCGTCATGCAGGATGTGGTCCAGCCGATCGGCAACCATCTGGTCGTCGCGACGGATTTCGCGCTTCCAGGGCTGGCGGCCCTTGAGCACGCCGGATTCATCGACGATCTCGGCGACATATTCCTCCTGGCGGTAGGCCATCACATGGATGCCCGAAATACCGGGGATTTCCTTCACCTCGTTGATGATGTCGATGCAGAGCTGCTTGCCTTCCTTCTTCTGGTCCTGGGCACCCTCCAGCCGCTTGATGACGGCGTCCGGGATATGGATACCCGGCACGTTGGAGCGGATCCACTTGGCGGTCTTGGCCGAGGCCAGGGGGCCGACGCCGCACAGGACGAACACCTTCTCGGTATGGCCGAGGTCGCGCGCCTTCTGCATGAATGTCCTGAACATCGGCACGTCGAAACAATACTGCGTTTGCACGAACTGCGCCCCGGCGGCGATCTTCTTGCCAAGATGGATCGGGCGGAAATCGAAGGGCGGCGCGAACGGGTTGACGGCAGCGCCCAGGAAGACCTGCGGCGGCGTCGTCAGCTTGCGGCCGGACAGGAACTTGCCGTTGTCGCGCATGATGCGGACGGTTTCGAGCAGCGACATGGAATCGAGGTCGAACACCGGCTTGGCGCCGGGCTGGTCGCCGGCCTGCACGCCATCGCCGGTCAGGCACAGCATGTTGGCGACACCCATGGCGGCGCCGCCCAGCACGTCGCCCTGGATGGCGATGCGGTTCTTGTCGCGGCAGGCGATCTGCATGATCGGGGCATAGCCCATGCGGGTCAGAAGCGCGCAGATGCCGACCGAGGACATGTGGCAGTTGGCGCCCGAGGCATCGACGGCATTGATGGCGTCGACCCAGCCATCGAAAATCTTCGCCCTGTTGTAGACGTCCTCGGGATCGGCGCTGTCCGGGGGATTGAGCTCGGTCGTCACCGCGAATTCACCGCGCCGCAGCACGCGCTCCAGCCGGCCGCGGGACGAGTGGCCGGGCAGGGGATCGAGCGGCAAGTGAATGCCGGCCGGGTTTTCGTCGCGCTGGCGAGCGGTCATGCGGCGGCTCCGGTCTTTGGCGCGGCAGCGGCTTCACGGGCTGCCGCCGCCTGCGCGGTGACCCGCAGCCAGGCCGACGTTTCGCGCAACGACTGGTCGACCGGCTTCTGCACGGCCAGGATCTTGTCCGAGTTGACCATGTTCTGCGAACCTTCCCAGGCCTTGACCCAGACGCAGGGCATATCGGGCTCGACCTCGCAATTGCCGTTGGCACGCACGCCGCCGCAGGGACCGTTGCGCAGTTGCTTGGGGCAGTTCATCGGGCATGACATGCCGGTCGAGGACAGGATGCACTGGCCGCACATGCGGCAGTCGAACATAAAGCCTTTGACGCGCTTCTCGACGAATTTGATCGGGGCCTCGACGCGACCGTAGCCTATGCCCTTCCACAGGGGGTGCAGGAGCAGAAACATGTCGGCGAAACGGGAATAGAACCATTCGAGCAGGCGCGAATGCCGGATCGACCACAGCCTCACCGCGAAAGAACGCTGCACGCGCCGCTGCGGCGACACGTCGGCCGGCTTGTAGTCGGATTTCGGCGCTGCCTTCTTGACCAGGGTAGCCTGGGTAACCGCCGGGTTCGTCTCAGACATTTTCTTTCCCGCCCGCCTTGACCAGAGCGACGAGCCGCTCGCGGTCGTATTTCGCATCGAGCTCCTGAAAAGCCTTTTCGACCTCGGCTTCGAGGTCGTCGCCAACCGGGACCGGATCGGCCTTGCGCCATTCGGCCAGATAGTCGTCGGTGCCGCCGGCGCCGGTGCGCATGGCGCACATGTCAATGGCCTCGGTGAAGCGCAGCGGCAGCTCACGCTTGGCGTTCTGCCGGCCCTTCTTGACGATGACCTGGGCAGGGATGTCGCGCCAGTAGACGACGATAAGATCGGCCATGAATTCTCGCTCCTCGAACTATCGAGCATTGCCGCATGCGCAATGGGCCCGCTTGTTATGGGACGACGCGCGCGCATTCAAAAGCGACGCATTTCAATGTCGTAAAATGAAAGGTGTCTTTATTCGTTTGCGACGCGCACCGGCGGCAGGTTCGGCATGCCGAAAAAGCCGTCCTGCCTTATGCGGTGCCGGGCTGAAAAGACCCTACCAGATTCCGGTTCTGAGGCCGGTCCAGACGTAGAACCAGATCGTCGGGTGATACCATTGTTTCGAAGGCAGGCCCGGGTCGATCGTCGTGAGTTTTGCGGCCAGTGCATCGCGCACGGCCTCGACGCAGATGTCGCGCGAGAACGCCGCCTGGCGCAGTGCGTGAGTTGAGATGGTGTCGCCTTTTTTCGGTTTGCCGCGCGCCTGCCTCAGCACGCCGCCAGTGTCGACGCCAGCATCGACGAGATGGACAGTCGTGCCGAAATTCTGCGCGTCACCTGATACCAGAGCCCAATAGCCGCCATTCATGCCGCGATATTTTGGCGTGATGCCCGCATGGTAGTTGAGCACCGGGCAGGGCATCTTGCTCAGCATCCCGGCCGAAATCAGCCGGCAACCGTTCAGCAGCACGACGCCTGGCTGGATCTTCTGGATCGCCTGCAGGCACTCGGGCCCATTGGCCGAAGTCACGTGGATGATCTCCTGGCCCGGTCGCGGCTCGACCTGCAGTTTCTCCTCCGCGATCAATCGCGCGCCATGGCTGGCGAGAATCCGCTTGCCCAACCTGCTCAGCACCATCGTGCCAAGCTGGCCCATGGCCGAGATCCAGCCCTGGCGCCGAGCCCGGCCACGCAGCAATTGCTTTTTGGATTCAGGGATTTCGAGGATGACGCTGACAGGACCTACGCGATCGGCGATTGCGTTGATCATGGCCCAGACATGCTGGCCGCCGCCGGTCACGACGACGATCGGCGCGCTCGTTGCTCCCGATGAAGACATTGCCCGTTTTCCTGCCTTGCATGCGGCCGGCTGCCGCGTGCTGGCCGGATTTTGTGCCGGAAGGGGGTTAAATCTTGATGACCACGCTCAGCGCTTGAACTCGATGATGTCGAGCTTCGATTCGTAGTAGGGTGCGGGAAGTTCGATGCGCCATTCGCCGGCGCCGGTGCGGTAGGCATAGCCGACCTGGTCGGTCTGCGGGCCGCTGCCGTAAGGTTTGGCCCGATCGTTGTTGACGGAGGCGGAGCCGAGATAGATGGCGCGTTTCTCGTTGTCGTCGAAGAAGCGGCCTTGGGTTCGCTGGGACCCGCTGATCTTTTCCAGCCGCCAGCCGGAGCCGTCGTCGGTCACCTTGCACTTGAACCAGCCATAGATGACGAGCGGGCTCAACCCGCCTGCCTTGATGGTGCGGCACTTCCAATTGCCGGTCAGGTCCTTGTCGGAGAACGAGACCAGCGGCTTCGCCAGCAAGGCATCGAGCTTTTTGACCTCGGCCGGATTGCCCGCCTTCGCCTCGGCAAGCGCCGCCTTGCGCGTCTCGCCATACTTGTCGAGACGGGTCTTGTCGGCAGGCGTGATCAGCTTCTGCACCTCGCCGTCGGCAAGGGTTGGCAAGGTGCAGCAGAGCAGGCCGATGGCCGCAAGCAGTGGGCGAAGGATCATCTGGAACTCCCCGTGTCTCTAAAATGGCGTTTGAAAATGGCAGTTAATGTCCGGAGCGGCGCCTCTGCCGGCTGATGGCTGACTTTACCGGGTCGCTCGCGCCTGTCATCCGTGCTTAACAGCGTCACCGTCAAAAATCATGGTGGGGCGCATGCGAATCTTGCTCACGGGATCGTCGGGTTGGCTGGGCGGCACCCTGGCGCCGCGCTTGCGCGCGCTTGGTCATGAGGTGATTGGCCTCGACCCTGTTCCATCGGTCGAAACGCGGATGATCGGCTCGATCGCCGATCGTGACATGGTCATGCGGGCGGTCAGGGATAATGGTATCGAAGCCATCATCCACAGCGGCGCGCTGCACAAGCCCAACATAGAGAGCCGCGCCAACAGCGATTTCGTCGCCACCAATGTGCAGGGCACGCTCAACCTGCTCGACGCGGCGGTGGCGACCGGCGTCGAGCGCTTTGTGTTCACCTCGACAACATCGCTGATGATCTCGCAGGCGATACGCGACGGCTTCAAGGGTGGCGCGCGCAAGGCGGCGTGGCTAACCGAAGCGATGTCGCCGGAGCCGCGCAATATCTATGGCGTCACCAAGCTCTCGGCCGAACATCTTTGCCGCCTCTATCATCTTGAGCACGGCCTGCCGGTGGTCGTCCTGCGAACGGCCCGCTTCTTTCCCGAAGCCGATGACATGGCGCATGCGATCGAACAATCGGATGCCAACACCAAGGCGAACGAATTGCTGTTCCGGCGGTTGACGGTGGAAGATGCAGCCGAGGCCCATGTCGCCGCGCTGGAGAAGGCGCCACAGCTTGGCTTCGATGTTTTCATCGTCTGTGCGCCGACACCGTTCCAACCTGATGATTGCGCGGCATTGATCAGGGATGCGCCGTCGGTGGTCGCGCGGTATTTCCCGGACTTCGCGGCGCTCTACGCGCGCAAGGGCTGGACGATGTTTTCCTCCATCGACAGGGTCTATGACGCGTCGCGGGCGAGGGACAGGCTGGGTTTTGTCTGCAGGACGAGCTTTACCGATGTGCTGGCGGCGTTAAGGGCTGAGAACGGGCCAGGTTAGATTGCGCTCAGGTGACCTTCGCCGCCTGCGCCATTCCCGCGGTCAGGTCGCCATAACCGGTCGCGCGCCGCTCATAGGCGAGGCCAAGCAGGGCGGCGGCCTTTTCCGCGACCTTGTCGAGTTCGGGATCATCGGTCTGGGCGAGATAGATCAGCTTCTCGTAGTTGCCGAAATAGTCCTTGATCAGCTCAGGGTGCTTGTCGAGGCCCAGCGGCTTCATGAAGAAGGCATCGAACTGGCGGCAGAGGAAATCCGTCATGTAGAAGGACATCATGTCGTCGTCGGCAACCTTGGCATAGGCTTCCATGCCTTGATAGAAGGCGAAGCAATGCGGGCCGGCCATGCGCGCGACGCCATGCTTCTCGATGACGCGGTCGAGCAGGCCACCGGTGCCGCAATCGGCATAGCCGACGAAGATGTGCTCGTAACCCTCCGCCCTGGCCTTCCCGATCGCCTTGTCCATGGCGGGCGCGATACGGTCGGGATAGAAGTGAAACTCCGCCGGCAGGCAGGTCAGGTCAAGGTGATCCAGCCCGAGCTGTTCCTTGACGGCCAATACCTCGCGCGCAATCATTCCGCAGGCGATGACGAGCAGCCTGTCTGTCTGATTCGGTTTCGTTTTTTGCGTCTTGACCAAGTCGAGCCGGCTTTCGCTGCGGGGCTAATTTATCTGTCGAGGGAGACACCGTCCATGAAACTGCTGCGTATCGCGCCGATTGCCATTCTTGCCTGTGCCCTGGCCCTTACGGCCTGCGCCAACACCATTCGGGGCGTCGGCAAGGATGTCAAATCGACGGCTAGGGCTGTCAAAGACACTGTCGCCAACTGATCGGCGGCCTCGTCCATCATCTGGGAACAAAAAAGCCGCGCTGCAAGGCGCGGCTTTTTCTGTCTGTCCATCCTGATGCCTTGGATCAGGCGGAAGCGCGCACGTTATGCTTGCGCTTCATGAAGTCCTTGGCGGTCTCGACCGCCACCGCGGCATCGCGGCAATAGGCGTCGGCGCCGACGGCCTTGCCGAATTCCTCGTTGAGCGGGGCGCCGCCAACCAGCACGACATAGTCGTCGCGGATGCCCTTTTCCTTCATCGTGTCGATGACGACCTTCATGTAGGGCATGGTCGTGGTCAAAAGCGCCGACATGCCGATGATGTCGGGCTGATGCTGCTCGATCGCATCGAGATATTTCTCGACCGCATTGTTGATGCCTAGGTCGATGACGTCGAAGCCGGCGCCCTCCATCATCATGCCGACCAGGTTCTTGCCGATGTCGTGGATGTCGCCCTTGACGGTGCCGATCACCATCTTGCCCTGCTTGGGCGCGCCGGTGGCGGCCAGCAGCGGGCGCAGGATGAACATGCCGGCCTTCATGGCGTTGGCGGAGAGCAGCACTTCGGGAACGAACAGGATGCCGTCGCGGAAATCCTCGCCGACGATGCGCATGCCTTCGACAAGCGCCTCGGTGAGCACCTTGTAAGGCACCCAGCCGCGCTCCAGCAGAATGCGCGTGCCTTCCTCGATCTCTTCCTTCAACCCGTCATAGAGGTCGTCGTGCATCTGCTGCACCAACTCGTCGTCGGAAAGTTCAGAAAGGATGATCTCGTCGTCGGACATTTTAATCCAGCTCCTCACGGCATCGCGACTGTGTCGCAAGGCACAAAATATTGGCGTTCATACCTAACCCGCAACGGGCGGGTATCCATAGCTGATTTGCGACTTCCCGCAAAAGGAAAGCGACTGGAAAATCTATTGGTTTTCTTGTCGATTTTGCGACAGGCGTTGGCGCGGACGGGCCGTTTCGAATAGGGTGCATGGCTACGATCCGGCGAAAGCCGCGCCATGCGGCCGCAACGGTTACGGACCGGCCCATAGTAAGGCCAGGCCATATTCAGGGAAGAGCGATCATGAGCGAACACGCGGCAGTCGACCAGGAAGCGTCAAACGCGCGGCGTGGGCGCGGCGCCAGCGGCGGAGCGGCGGCCAGGCGCGCGGCGCGCTCCGGCGGCGGGCCGGGCACCCAGCTCACCTACATCAAGCGCAAGATCAACGTCTATGAGGTGCTCGACGAGGAAGGGCTGGCGCTGATCGAGAAGAACACCGACACGGTGCTCGAGGAAATCGGCATCATCTTCCGCGACGACGCCGAAGCGCTGCAGCTCTGGAAAGAGGCCGGCGCCGACGTCAAGGGCGAGCGCGTGCATTTCCCCAAGGGGCTTTGCCGTTCGCTGCTGAAGACCGCGCCTTCCGTCTATACACAGCATGCCCGCAATTCAGAACGCTCGGTGCAGATCGGCGGCAACGCCACGGTGTTCGCACCGGTCTACGGCCCGCCCTTCGTGCGCGACCTCGATGGCGTCAGGCGCTATGCGACGATCGAGGATTTCCGGAATTTCGTGAAACTCGCCTATATGGCGCCGTCTATCCACCATTCCGGCGGCACTGTGTGCGAACCGGTCGACGTGCCGGTCAACAAGCGCCACCTCGACATGGTCTATGCGCACATCAAATATTCGGACAAGCCGTTCATGGGGTCGGTGACCGCGCCGGAGCGCGCCGAGGACACGGTGGCGATGGCCAAGCTCGTCTTCGGCGACGACTTCGTCGAGAACAACACGGTGCTGACCAGCCTGATCAACGCCAACTCGCCGATGGTGTTCGACGAGACGATGCTCGGCGCACTGAAGGTCTATTCGCGGCACAACCAGGCCTGCATCGTCACGCCGTTCATCCTTGCCGGCGCGATGAGCCCGGTGACGGTCGCCGGCACGCTGACGCAGGTCCTGGCCGAGGTGCTGGCCGGCGCATCGTTCACGCAGCTGATCCGGCCGGGCGCGCCGGTGCTGTTCGGCACCTTCGCCTCGTCGATCTCGATGCAGTCGGGTGCGCCGACCTTCGGCACGCCCGAACCGTCCCTGGTCTCCTACGGCGCGGCGCAGCTCGCACGCCGGCTCGGCCTGCCGTTCCGTACCGGCGGTTCGCTCTGCGCGTCCAAGGTTCCGGATGCGCAGGCCGCCTATGAAAGCGCCAACACGCTGAACTCGACCATGCTTGCCGGCACCAACTTTGTCCTTCACTCGGCCGGCTGGCTCGAGGGCGGGCTGGCGTCATGCTACGAAAAATTCATGATGGACGTCGACCAGCTCGGCATGCAGCAGAAATTCGCCGAAGGCGTCGACCTGTCGGAGAACGGCCAGGCGATGGACGCCATCCGCCAGGTCGGGCCGGGAAGCCATTATCTCGGCTGCGACCACACCCAGGCCAATTTCCAGACCGCCTTCTACCGCTCCAACATCGCCGACAACAATTCCTATGAGCAGTGGCTGGCCGAAGGCGAAAAGACCGCGCCGCAGCGCGCCAACGAACTCGCCCGCCGCTGGCTGGAGAGCTACGAGGCGCCGCATCTCGATCCCAGCATCGACGAAGCCCTGAAGGACTTCATCGCCAGGAAGAAGGGGGCGATGCCCGACGCCTTCACCTGAAAGGAGCCCGAGTCAGGCGGGGCTAAAGTCGCCAACATCATCCACAAGGAAGTCTGGCGGAGCGCCTTCTCCGATCCGGACAAGAAGGGATGATTCTATGCGCGGCATGATCGAAGGGATCACGGCCGCGCTTGACGCCAACGGCCTCATGCTGCGCGGCGGCTTTGCTTTTCCTGATAGCGATGCCCCTCATGGCGCATCGGGCGCACCGGCAAGGTCCATCCTGCTGGTGGGGCAGGCGGGTGCCGCACCCTGGCGGCATTTCCTGCGCTGGCGAGAGCAACAACCCCAGGCAATCGCCAATCCGCTCGACACATGGTCACGCGAAGTGATCGGCGCGGTCGCGGAAAAATTTGACGCCCGCTCCGTTTCACCATCCGACAAACCCTATCTGCCGTTCCAGCAATGGGCGATGCGTGCGGAGGGATTAAAACCGTCGCCGCTCGGCGTCCTCATGCACCCTCGATACGGGCTTTGGCATGCCTATCGTGGTGCGCTGCTGTTCGAGGACGAGATCGCGCTTCCAGAGCACGGGGAGGCAATCCATCTTTGCGACGCTTGTGTCGAGAAACCTTGCCTGAAATCCTGTCCGGTAGACGCCTATTCCCCGGAAGGGTTTGCCTACCAGGCCTGCCTGGCGCATGTGCGGGGAGCAAACGGCGAACCGTGCCGGAGCGGCGGCTGCCTCGACCGCAATGCCTGTCCCTATGGCACCGCCTATCGTTATCCGCCGGAGGTTCAGGCCTTCCATATGGCGAGCTTCGCACGGGCCGCCAGCTGATCAACGCCATCATGTGGCGCTTGGATTTCCCGATGCGTGTCTTGACGGTGGACAAAAGCAGGTCTATTCATCAAGTCATCAGATGACTTGATGAATAGGCCGATGCAACCCGCCATCCGAACGAATCTTGCCGACAGCGCAGCCGGGAGCCTGCGTGCCGAAATCGTCGGCGGCCGCTGGGGCGTGGGCGAACGCATTCCCAATGAAGCGGCGCTCAGCGATCTGCTGTCGGTCAGCCGCGGCACTGTGCGTGAGGCGGTGAGGGTGCTGGTCTCGCAAGGATTGCTGGATACGCGCCAGGGTTCGGGCACCTATGTGCGCTCGACCGTCGATTCATCGGCCGCGCTCGACCGCGTCAAGCGAACCGGATTGCGCGACCAATGGGAGGCGCGGGCAGCGCTGGACCTGGAGGCGGCGCGGCTTGCCGCCTTGCGCCGCACACCCGCCGATCTCGACCGGATGCGCCTGCTGCTTTCCGAGCGCGGCTCGGTCGCCGATGGCGGGAGCAACGCCTTCATCCGGCGCGATCTCGCCTTCCACAAATCGGTCGTCGCGGCGTCCGGCAACAAGGCGATGATGGAGCTCTACGACTTCTTCACCGCGGCCATCACCGAAACCATCCACGCCACCATCGACGGCGAACTGCCCGAGCCGGACCAGCAGGCGCATGCGGCGATCGTCGACGCCATAGCCGCGGGTGACCCCGACCGTGCGGTTTCCGCCGTCCGCGCTTTCATGGCGCCGGTTCTGGCCCAACTTGAAAGACTGCTTTCCCAATGAACCAGACGTTTCGTCAGCCCGTTCCGACGGCGCAATCCAACGCCGTCGAGGGGCTGGACCTCATCGATGCCGAAGCCGATAGCTTGCCGAAGCCGCGGCCACCCGAACTGCGTAGCCGCTCCGCGCGCATCGTGCTTGGCGCAAGCCTTGTGCTGATCGCCTTCAATCTGCGGCCGCTATTTTCCAGCCTGTCGGTGCTGCTGCCCGAGGTGATGCAGGCGACCGGTCTTTCGACGACCGGCGCCAGCCTGCTGACCACGCTTCCGGTCTTGTGTCTCGGCCTTTTCGCCCCCTTTGCTCCCCGGCTTGCCCAGCGCTACGGGGCTGAACGCACCTTGCTTGGCGCGCTTGCGCTGCTGGCGCTGGGAACCGGGCTGCGCTGGTTCGGTTCGGTGCCGCTGCTGTTTGTCGCCACCTTCCTTGCCGGCGGCGCCATCGCCATCGGCAACGTGCTTTTGCCGGGTCTGGTCAAGCGCGATTTTGCCGGCAGCGCCGCCGTCATGACCGGGCTCTACACGATGGCCCTGTGCGCCGGTTCAGCCGCTGCCGCCGGCCTCACCTTGCCGATCGAGCATTTTGTCACGGGCTCATGGTCGGGCGCGCTCGCCGCATGGGCAGCGCCGACATTGGTCGTGCTGCTGATCTGGATCCCGCAGGCGCTGGGCAGCCGGCGGCAGGTCAGCCATCGCGGCTTTCGCGTCGTCGGCCTGTGGAGCGATCGCCTGGCCTGGCAGGTGACGCTGTTCATGGGGCTGCAGTCGGCGCTTGCCTACTGCATCTTCGGCTGGCTGGCGCCGATCCTGCGCGAGCGCGGCTTCGACGCGGCCACCGCCGGCGCCATCGCTTCGGTGTCCGTCATGGCGCAGGTCATCACCTGCCTTGCCGTGCCCTCCGTCGCGGTACGGCTCAGGGACCAGCGCGGCATCAACGTGGCGCTTGTTGGCGTGGCGGTGGTCGCGCTGCTCGGCATTCTCTTCGCGCCGACTTCGACCGTGCTTTTCTGGGCGATCCTGCAAGGCATCGGGCAAGGTGGCCTGATCGCTGCCGCCATGACCCTGATCGTTCTGCGTTCGCCGGATTCGCATGTCGCCGCGCATCTTTCGGGCATGGCGCAGGGCGTCGGCTATGTGCTTGCGGCAACCGGCCCGCTGTTGGTCGGCCTGATCCGCGGCTGGACCGGCAGTTTCTCGGAATCCGCCTTCCTGTTCGTCGCGCTTGGGCTGGGTGCCGCCATCATGGGGTTCGGCGCCGGACGGGCGCTGCATGTCGGCGCCAGGACCATGCGCATCGATGGGGAAGGCTGATCCAAGCCTTCCATGTCGCGGCCTCGGGCACCCGCCAACGCGTCACGCGGTCCTGCACGAAATGTTGACCATGGAGATCAGGGAACGCCTTGCCGTGGTGGTTTGCGCGGATATGTATCGCTGCTCTGATCAACGGAGCAGGCAATGACGAAGCAGGACCTTCAGATCAAGACCCGTGACGGTGTGGCGAAGGCTGGCCTGTTCCGCTCGGCCAAGAGCTCTCCAGCCAAGGCCGGCGTCATTGTCTACCAGGATGCGTTCGGTCCGCGCGCCGCGCTCGACGGCATGGCCGCGCGACTGGCGGGCGAGGGCTATGCGGTGCTGGTGCCCGATCTCTTCCATCGCAACGCGCCTTACGGGCCGTTCGATGCCAAGACCGCCTTCGTCGAGGAAAAAACCAAGGCAGCGCTGATGGCGCTGGTCACCGGCACGACACAGGAGATGACGATCAGCGACAGCGCGGCCTTTCTCGATGCGCTCGCCGGCGAAGACGTCACCGGGCCGATCGGCACAGTCGGCTATTGCATGGGTGGTGCGCGGGCGCTGAACGCCGCCGCGTCCTATCCCGAAAGGATCAAGGCCGCCGCGAGTTTCCATGGCGGCAATCTTGCCAGCGACGCCGCCGACAGCCCGCACCGCAAGGCCGCGTCCATCAAGGCGCGTGTCTATGTCGGCATGGCCGGCGTCGACAGGAGTTTTCCGCCCGAACAGTCGACGCGGCTGGAGGAGGCACTGCGGAACGCGGAGGTCGACCACACGATCGAGAACTATGTCGGCATGGCGCACGGCTGGTGCGTGCCGGATCACAGCGTCTACAACGAAGCTGGCGCCGAGCGGCATTGGCAAAGGCTGATCACGCTGTTTGCCGAAACACTGATCTGAGCCGTCGAGCGGATCGCCTGAACTAGGCCGATCGCATGAAGTCCGATAGCTACGCCTGCGCCGATCAAAAGCAGGGATTGACCTTGGTTAGAAGAAGCGTGGCTGTAGATGCCAATGCGATGGCGCGCAGAGGCCCAAGTCGATACGGAATTGCCAGCATCATGCTTGATGCCAGCGGGCCCCTCTTTCTTGTTCTTGCGCCGGATGTGAAGCCGTCCCGGCAGGCGATTTGAGTGTCAAAGCGCCGGGCGGAAAAAAATCTTTGCATCACCCCAAGGATCGGCCATTAGCCTTCGTCCAACAGGCAAATGATGGCGATGATGCTGGATGAGAGCGAAGCCTCCGACGCCGAACTGATCGGGCGGGCGAAGGGCGGGGACAGAGGGGCCTTCGGCAAATTGCTGGAGCGTCACTACGACTTCGTCTATCGCGCCGCCTATCGCTGGTGCGGCAAGAAGGCGGATGCCGAAGACATCGCCCAGGAAGTCTGTGTCCGGCTTGGCAAGGCGATCCGCGACTATCGCGGTGGCGGCGCCTTCACGACATGGCTCTACACCATGACGATGAACGCGGCGCGCGACATGATGCGCAAGACCGCCCGCGAGACGGTCAAGACCGAGGCCTATGGCGTCCATGCGCTGATTTCGGGCGAGGTCCTGGCCGAGAGCGAGGATCCGGCCGAGGCGCTGTGGGCAGCGGTGCGGCAGCTTCCGGACAAGCAGCGCGATGCCGTACTGCTTGTCTATGGCGAGGGCCTGAGCCACGCGGCCGCCGCCGAGGCGATGGCGATCTCGGAGACGACGGTTTCCTGGCACATCCATGAAGCGAAGAAACGGCTGAAGACGCTGATGCGCTCGGCCGGGGAAGTGTGACCATGGTCGACGACAACGAACTTAACAGACTGCGCGATATCGCAGCACCGGTGCCGGGCGAGAGCGCGAAGGCGCGCGCCTTCGAGGCTGCCATGCGCGCCTATGATCAGGAAAATATTTCTGCCGTCACCCAAGGATCGGTCGGCGGTCTTCGTCTCACAGAGCGAGCACAAAAGCTCTGGAGCGAGATCATGCAAAAGAAATTCATCGCCACGCCGGCCCTTGCCGGGCTCGTCGCCCTGCCGATCGCCGGATACGCCACTTTCCACCTGCTGAGGGAACAGCCGCCCAAATTCGGCGGCGACGAAAAGATCACCGAGACGCTGGCCGACAAGCCGGCGACCGTGAAGCCAGTCGTGGCAGAGCCGAAGCAAGCTCCGACCGAACTGGCGAAGGACAAGAAGGCCGATGCCGATGTGGAGAGCCGCGACGCCGCCGATGCGCTTGTCGCGCCGACCGCTCCGCCGAAACCCGAATCCGCCCAGGCCGGTGGCTCAGCCCAGCAGACCGCCGCAGAGCGCGGGGCGGTGGCCGAGCCGGCACCGCCAGCGCCGACGGGTAAATTCGCACTGGACGGAACTGCAAGCGCGCCCAGCACATCGCGGGTCGCCCGCATGCCGGCTGCTGAATCCAAACTGATGGCGCCGCTGCCCACCGCACCGACGGACCAGATTGCGCCACAAGAGGAAAATCGCAACCGCATCGAGGATTTCAAGACCAATCCGGTGCATGCGGCACTCGCAGACCCGGTCTCGACCTTCTCGATCGATGTCGATACCGCCTCCTATTCCTTCGTGCGCCGTTCGCTGAAGGAAGGGTCCGTGCCGCAGGCCGATACAGTGCGCGTCGAGGAGATGGTCAACTACTTCCCCTATGACTGGAAGGGGCCGGACTCGGCGTCGACGCCTTTCAACTCGACCGTCAGCGTGATGCCGACGCCGTGGAACGAGCATACCAAGCTGATGCATGTCGCCATCAAGGGCTTCGACATCAAGCCGACCGAGCAGCCGAAGGCCAATCTGGTGTTCCTGATCGATGTCTCGGGTTCGATGGACGAGCCGGACAAGCTGCCGCTGCTCAAATCGGCATTCCGGCTGCTGGTCAGCAAGTTGAAGGCTGACGACACCATCTCCATCGTCACCTATGCTGGAGAGGCCGGCACGGTGCTGATGCCGACCAAGGCTGCCGAAAAGGACAAGATTCTCAATGCCATCGACAATCTGACGCCCGGCGGTTCGACGGCCGGTGAGGCCGGCATCAAGGAAGCCTACAAGCTTGCCCAGCAATCCTTCATCAAGAACGGCGTCAACCGGGTGATGCTGGCCACCGATGGCGACTTCAATGTCGGCCAGAGCGACGATGATGATCTGAAGCGCCTGATCGAACAGGAGCGCAAGTCGGGTGTCTTCCTGTCGGTGTTCGGCTTTGGGCATGACAATCTGAACGACCAGATGATGCAGACCATTGCCCAGAACGGCAACGGCACCGCCGCCTATATCGACACGCTGGCCGAAGCCGAAAAGGTGCTTGTCGAGGATGCCTCCTCGACGCTGTTCCCGATCGCCAAGGACGTGAAGATCCAGGTCGAGTTCAATCCGAACAAGGTCTCCGAATACCGGCTGATCGGTTACGAGACCCGGGCGCTCAACCGCGAGGATTTCAACAATGACCGTGTCGATGCCGGCGACATCGGCTCCGGCCATTCGGTCACCGCGATCTACGAGATCACACCGAAGGGCAGCGGCGGCGAGCAGATCGACCCGCTGCGCTACGGCCAGGCCACGGTCAACAATGGCGGTGTCGCCAACGCGGATGAATATGCCTTCGTCAAGATCCGCTACAAGCTGCCCACCGAGGACGTCTCGAAGCTGATCACCACGCCGGTGACATCGGCCAACGAGGTGGCGTCCTTCGACCAGGCGAGCACCGACCAGCGCTTTTCCGTCGCGGTCGCGGCCTTTGGCCAGAAGCTGCGCGACGAGGATGCGACCGCGAAGTTCGGTTACGACAGGATCATGGAGATTGCCACTGCCGCCCGAGGAGCCGATCCGTTTGGGTACAGGTCTGAGTTCCTCTCGCTCGTGCGCCTTGCCTCGGCGCTGGGCGGTAACCGGTAGTGGTGATACGGCCGGTTTCTTTCAGATGGGATCGTTCTGATACGGGAAACCGGCCCACGGGCGGGTGAGGCAGGCCGGCGAGGGATTTTTCCCTTGCCGGCCTTTTTTTGTTGTGTGGCTGCCTTGCGCCACCCATGCTGGCGAGGGGAAAGGCAGGATCATGAAGAAGCGTATTATTCTCGTGCGGCACAGCGACGAGCCCGCAGACGACCGCATGTTCGCCTACCTCCAGAAGAACGGCTACGAACCGGTCTTGCGCCGCGCCTTTGCCGGAGAGGCGCTCGATGCGGATGATACTGTCGCAGGCGGCGTGATTTATGGCGGAATGTACAATGTATATGATACCTCGCTGCATCCGTTTTTGCCGGACGAATACCGGTTTATCGACTTCTGCATGAATGCCGGCATCCCGTTGCTCGGTATTTGCCAGGGCGCTCAGCAAATTGCCTGGCTTCACGGCGCGCAGGTCGGTCCGCCGGCAAGCGGGGTACACGAATTTGGGTGTTACCCACTTTATCCCTCGGCCGAAGCTGTGGATTTCCTGCCTGCGCCGATCCATGTGACGCAGTCACACTGGCATGGCTTCGAACTGCCGGAAGGGGCCCAGCATCTTGCCTCGAGCGACCTTTTCCCCAATCAGGCTTTCCGTATCGGCGACAAGGTACGGCCTGCAATTCCATGCGGAAGTAACGCCAATAGGATTTCAGCGTGTGCAGAACCGCCCGACAGCGAATTATGACAAGCCGGGCGCACAGACGCGCGAGGAGCAGGATCGCCTCATGGTCCTGCACGATGCGGCGCAAGCCGCCTGGTTCAATGGGTTCTTGCGCAAGCTTTTTCCGCCGTTGATTTAGCCGCCCCAACGACGGCGGCATCGCAGGTTCGTAGCTATCTGCCGGATCGTTAAATTGCGCGGTATTTCCGGTACCGGATCGCAATGTCCTCTCGTTACACCGGGCTTGTTTACAGGGCTTGAGGGAGCCGGAATTGCAGATCAGGACTATCGCCAACGCGCCCCCGCCGGCGCGAGACGCTTCGCCGGTTTCATCAGCCTCGTCAGCCGAAACCAGACGCATCAGCGACGATGTCGCGCAGGCGCGTGACACCGCAATGTCGGCGCTGACCAACGACCGCTTCCGCCTGATGCTGGAACAGATCACCGACCCGGGTTCATCCGGTGCCCTGATGACAATGCGCGGCGACAATGTGGTCGATTTCAAGTCGGCGCAGTCGAGCTACGCCGACAATAGCGATTAACCCAAGGATATTGCCTCAGGCCCGGCTGCGGCGGCGTTCGCGGCGGGCTTCGCTTGTCTCGGCGGTGTTTTCCGTCGCCACCTTGTTGCGCATCGGACCGATGCGCTCGACGATCGTCTCGACCGTCGGGCGGCTGGCCTTGGTATGGGCGTCGAGCGCCTTGCGCATGGCGGCAAGGTGCTGGAACGAGGTGCCGCAGCAGCCGCCGACGATTTTCGCGCCGGCATCGACAGCGAGACGCACATAGTCGGCCATCAATTCCGGCGTGCCGGAATAATGGATCTCGGTGCCGCGGAATTCGGGAATGCCGCAATTGCCCTTGACGATCACCGTCGCCTGCGGCTTCGCCTCGGTCATGTCGAGCAGCGAGGCCAGGATATCGGAAGCGCCGACACCGCAATTGGCGCCAACGCCGAGCGGGGCCTGCGACAGGCCATCGGCGACGCCGTGGATGTCTTTCGGCAACAGGCCCATCATGGTGCGGCCGGCCGTGTCGAAGGAGCCGGTATAAGTGTAGGGCAGGCCGACGCGAATTGCCGCCTCGGCGGCGGCGCGGATTTCGTCGGGCGCCGACATGGTCTCGATCCAGGCCACTTCGGCGCCGCCTTCCTTGAGACCCTCGATCTGCTCGGCAAAGGCGTCGACCGCCTCGTCATAGGTCATGGCGCCGAGCGGCACCAGCAACTCACCGGTCGGGCCGACGGAGCCGGCAACGATGACCTTGCGGCCGGCCTTGTCGGCAACCGCCCGCGCAATCTCGGCGGCGCGCTTGTTCAGCGCATGGACACGGTCCTGCGCATGGTGGAGCTTCAACCGATGACGGGTGCCGCCGAAGGAGTTGGTCAGGATGATGTCGGCGCCGGCATCGACGAAATTCTGGTGCAGGCTGGTGATGGTGTCGGGCGCGGTCTCGTTCAGCAGTTCCGGCGCCTCGCCGGCCTCCAGACCCATGGCGAACAAATTGGTGCCCGTGGCGCCATCGGCCAGCAGCACGCCCTTTTCAGCCAGCAAGGCATCGATCGGATTGGTCGTCGTCATCGGATTGGCTTTCATATTTCGAAGTCAAATAAGGATATAAAGAAGTCTTTATGTCCAGTCAATGATTTGCCACGATGACCCGGCCAGATTGAAAGACTGTCTACGATCCGCTTATGATCTCGACCTCGATCTCGGTGCAGACCCCGCCATTGGTCGGGTAATAGTCGACCGAGCAGGCGGTGACCACCAGCAGCAGGTCCAGTTCAGCGCGCAGCGTCACGTTACCGCCGGGTGGATTGATCGAAGCCTCGACGATCAGCCTGCCATCGGGTTGCGGCAGGGAATTCTGGAAGAGGTCGACGGGGTCGGGTGCGAAGGGCAGCGATATGCCCTCGACGGCCAGCGCCTGCATCAGATTGTCCCGGCAGTTCGGGTGGTTGGGAAAGCCGGCGCGCTCATAGAGCGCGCTGTCGCAGGCCGGATAGAGCATGTCATGCGGGCCGGGCGATGCGTTCTCCACCAGTGTCAGCATCGGCCTGGCGGCCGCGCTGTAGAAATGGTCGCCGATGCGGGGAAAAAGCCGCTCGGTGATGTCGCGGGTCTGCGACGTGCTCAGCCAGTCGAGCGCCGGCTCGGTGGCGAACGCCCAGAGATCGGCGACCTGTTGCCCCCTAGGGTCGATGATGCGGATGAGGTCTCCGCGCCAGACGCGGATGGAACGGCCAGACTGGGGAGGGACGACGATGCGGCGCGGCTCTGACATGGGCTGTCCTTTTTGAGATGCGGATAGTCTCGAATGACCACGATTGCGCCGGATCAGACAGAGCCTGACGGGAACGACATGCTGGCCAGATTGCGCGCGAAGCTTGCTGCCTCGTGCGGGTTGACGTCGGCGGCCCGGATCAGGTTGTCGAAGTGCTGGGTCAGTGCCTGAACCGGCTGGGTGGCGTTCAGCACGACGTACATGTCACCCACATAGATGGCGGCGCGATAGGGCCCGAAGATGGTGAGCGGGATCGAATAGCGCATGCGGCCGTCATAGAGAAACAGCCGGAAGGTCGGGTAGAGATCGTCAAGCAGCGTCGCCATATGGGCGAGCTGCTGCTGGCGATCGGCCTCCGGAAAACGGTCCCAGACGCCGAGGCCGCGGGCGAAAATCTCCAGCGTGTGGCGCGGCATGCAGACTTCCATGTCGGTTTCCGGGCGCCGGTTGTATTCGATGCGGTACTGCGTCTCGCTGGCCTGCGCCAAGCGGCTCCGGTTGGTGATGTTGGCCTCGTAGTCGACCAGGGCGCGGGTCCGCAGCAGGTCGGGGATGCCGGCCGGCACGTAGCGGATCTTGGTGCCTGCGGCCTCGGCGAACCATTTGGCGAGCAGCGTGCGGTCGAAACCATCGGGCGCTTCCTCGATCTCGAGGCTTTCACGGATTTCCCCGGTGACGCCTTCGTCCTGGCTAAGGCCGAGCAGCCAGTCGAGCGATATCTTGAATTCCGCGGCGATGTTGAGCAGCGTTTCGGCCCTCGGCAGGCGCGTCGAGGCACCCGACATCAGCTGCGACAGTGCCGACCGGTCGATGCCGACCGCTGAAGCGAAGGCGGACTGGTTGAGATCCGATCGTGTCAGGAGCAGCCTCAGGCGCTCCCGAAAGATTGCTGACAGGTCGCGTTTGTCCATCGTCCGGTCCTCCGAATCTTGAGGAAAAATTTGCGCCGAAGCGACCCAAGGGGCGTCTCAGGCGTAAATGAATCCCTAAGGCTGTTTACAATGTGTAACATGTGCGGTCAAAAATGCGCAATCGCAACATTTTGTATACTTTGTCGCGTTGAGTGGAATCGTTTCTCCTGACACTATGTTGTCAGGAACCATTGGGGGTTCCGGCGACTGAGGGGCAGTGGTCGATAGCATGACAGGCAAGAGCATCAAGCGACGCAACGCACCGGCCATCGAGTGGCCGACCGCGGTTCTCGCTTTCTTCTGTTACGGAACGTGGCTTGCCACCGGTTTCCTGCTCTGGCCTTCCTATCCCATTATGGCGCTCCTTCTCCTCGGCTTTGTCCTGGCACTGCAGTCGTCGATCATGCACGAAGTGCTGCATGGTCATCCGACGCGCAATGCGTTGATCAACGAAGCCTTCGTCTTCCTGCCGATCGGTCTGGTCTGGCCGTTCCGGCGCTTCAAGACGCTGCACTTGCGCCACCATGCCGACGAGCGGCTGACCGATCCGCTGGACGACCCGGAAAGCTACTATCAGGCGCTGTGGCAGCACGACGAATTGCCGCCGACGATGAAATTCCTGCTCAAGGTCAACAACACCATGGCCGGCCGGTTCTTCCTCGGCCCCTGGCTGTCCTGCATCGGCTTCTTCATCGACGACGCCAAGCAGATCATGGCCGGCGACAAGGCGATCCGCAAAGCCTGGCTGTTGCATGCGATCGGCCTCGCCATTGTGGCGCCGATCGTGCAGTTCGGCTTCGGCATTCCGTTGTGGCTCTACATCCTGGCACCGGTGTGGCTCGGTCAGTCGCTGATCGCGATCCGCACCTTTGCCGAGCATCAGTGGTCCGAGCATCCGGAAGGCCGCACGGTGATCATCGAGCGCTCGCCGCTGTCGTTTCTGTTCCTGAACAACAATCTGCACTTCGTCCACCACAAGACGCCGACCGTGGCCTGGTACAAGCTGCCCAAGCTGTTTCGCGAGCGCCGGGACGAGTGGCTGCGGATGAACAATGGCTATGCCTATCCGAACTATTTCGCGCTGATCAAAGCCTATGCCTTCAAGGCAAAGGAGCCGATCGTGCACCCGGTGCTGCGTCGTGCGCCTGAGCACGGCCGGGCGTTCAAGCCACGCATCCGGGCCCGCAACATCAATGGGCTCGGCACCGCGCCGGTGCCCGCCGAGCCGCCCAAGGAATAGCCCGGGCATCCCGGGATAGGTGTCGGCCAATTCTGATTGGACGCCGCGTTTTTGCGATCCTTTTCCAGAGATGATGATTTGATATCGGCATGAGTGAATCGATTGCGGCCCTGCCAATGTATGACTGGCCCGAGGCGCGCGGCGAGGTCGACGCGCAATGGGTGCTGCTGCGGGACGCCTTCCGGCAGAAGGGCATCGATGCGCCGCAGACCATCGTGCGCCGCAACGGTGACCTGCCGCCCGTGCCGGGTGGCATTCGCGATGCCCAGGGAGCCTTGATCGCGCCGGACCCGGCGACATTGCCGCCGGATGAACTCGATTATCACAAGCTCTGGCTGCATCCGGCACTGCTGTTCGCGCAGACCTGCTGGGGACCGATGGAACTCGGACTGTCGAGCCATGTGCAGGTGGTCGGCCAGCCAAGCTATGACACCTATGAAGGCGGGCAGGGCGAACTCTATTCGAGCGCGCTGGTGATGCGGGCGGGCGAGGGGCCGGAGGCTCGATCGCCCGCGGATGGCAAGGCCTTGCTGCCTCTCGATCTCATCCGTGGCAAGCGCTTCACCTTCAACAGCCTCGATTCCATGTCGGGCATCATTGCCCTGACGCGCGACCTGCAGGCGGCGGGCGAAAGCCTCGACATCTTTCCCTCGCGTGGCGAAAGCGGTGGCCATCGCGGCTCGATCGTCACTGTGGCCGAGGGCAGGGCCGATATAGCGGCGATCGATTGTGAGAGCTGGGCGCTGGCGCAACGTTTCGAGCCGGCGGCGCGCAAGGTCGTGATCGTCGGCTGGACGGCACGGCGCAAGGGCCTGCCGTTCATTACCGCCCGGACGACGCCTGAAAAGACAATCAAGGCAATGCGCGACGCCCTTGCAGGGTTAGCCTAGCAGCCTCGCATCCAACGGGTAGGTTGAAAGCTGCTCGTTGCCGGTCTCGGTGATCAGGATCTGCTCCTCGATCTTGACGCCCTCACGGGCGCCAAGCCTGCCGATATAGCTTTCCACGCACAGCACCATGCCGGGTTCGAGCACGCCGTCCGGCGTGTCCGGCGTCCAGTCGCTGGCATGCGGCAGTGTCGGGTACTCATCGGCCAGGCCGACGCCGTGATAGAGCACGCCGTAGCGGGTCGGGAAACAGTCTCCCGGCGGCACCGCCGAGCGTTCGACAAGGTCGCGGAACGAAATGCCGGGCTGCATCAATTGCGTGTTGTGTTCGATCTGCTCGGCGGCCATGCGGAACAGGCCGCGTTGTTCGTTGGATGGTTTTGCATCGCCGCAAAGCCAGGTGCGCGACAGGTCGGCGCAGAAGCCATAGGGGCCGATCAGGTCGGTGTCGAAGGCGACGAGGTCGCCCGCTTCGATCAGGCGCGACGAGCATTCCTGGAACCAGGGATTGGTGCGCGGGCCCGACGCCAGCAGGCGCGTCTCGATCCATTCCCCGCCGCGCGCAATATTGCCGCGATGCAGTTCGGCCCACAATTCGTTCTCGGAGATGCCGGGCTTCAGTGCCTGTTCCATCTCGCCCATTGCCGCCTCGCAGGCGACGATGGCACGGCGCATGGCGAGGATTTCATCAGGCGATTTGATCAGCCTGGCGTTTTCCATCACCGCTTCGCCATTGCCGATGGAGACACCTAGCCGCGCCAACTCCTCGACGCCTTCCGGATTGAGGTGGTCGACCGCGACGCGGTTGTTGCCGCCGCCATGCTCCGTTACCAGATCGGCTATGCCTGCGGCCCAGCGGCGGACTTTTTGCTCCGTGAGTTCGCCGCCATAGAGATACATCCACGATACGGCCGGACGCACCTCGTCGACGACGCCGGAATGATCGGACAGATGCTCGCAGGAGAAATAGTCGAACAGAACCACCGGTCCGTCGGTGGCGACGAAACAATGCCGCGTCGGGTTGTGCGCCACCCACAGCTGCATGTTGGTGCTGTCGGTCGCATAGCGGATATTGACCGGATCGTAGAGCAGGGCACCGGCATAGCCGCGCCGCTTCAGCTCGGCGCGGATGCGCTCCAGCCGGTATTTGCGCATCGCCGGAAGATCGGGGGCGGCAATGCCCGCCGCCGCCCATTCCGCTTCAGCCTGCGCGCCATAGCCCAGCACATGCTGGTTGAGCGAAGCCGCCTTCTGGCGGGAGCCTTCACGCAATTCCTCGATCGAGCCAGGCTCGAACGGCATGATCTTGCGGTGGCGGCCGAAGCTCCCCTTTGGCGCCGCGCTGTCCATCGTCGACCCTCAGGTCCGCATCTTCTCGCCGCTCGGATCGAACGGTGCCTCGACATTGATGCGGGCCGGACGCCGATGTCCGAGGATCTCGATCTCGAACAGGCCGGCGCTTTCATCCTCGGCCAGCGCCGCCGGAACGTAACCCTGCGCCATCGACTTCTGGACATAATGGGCATAGCCGCCCGACGTCACCCAGCCGACGACGCGCCAGTCGCCATCAACGATGCCGCGCACGGCAGAAGCGCCCTCGGCGGCCTTGGAGCCACGCACTTCCTTGCCCTTGTCGTCGAAGCGGGGCGCGCCGTAGCCATGCGGCTTTTCCACCGTGCCAAAATCCTTGCTGACCTTGGCCCAGATCGGTTCGTCGCCCATCACGTCGGCATCGGCGGCATCGACGATGAAGGAGACACGGCGCAGTTTTGGTCCGTCCGCCTGTTCCTTGGCAGCAGCCTCACGGCCGATGAAATCGTTCTTCTCGAGCTTGATGAAGCGGTCCATCGAGCCTTCGAACGGGCCGTAGATCGGCCGCAGCTCGCGGAACCAGGTCGGGAAGTTCTTCTCGAGACGCATCGACAGCAAGGCGCGCATGCCGAAATCGACCAGGCCGAATTCTTCACCGGCGTCCTTGATCGCCTTGTAGACCAGGCGCTGATAGGCCGGCGCCATCCAGATCTCGTAGCCGAGGTCACCGGTGTAGGTGATGCGGTTGACCATGCAGGGCGCGCCGCCGACGGCCATCTCGCGGAAATCCATGAAGCGGAAGGCTTTTGTCGAGATGTCCGTATCCACGAGCTTTTGCAGCAAATCCCGCGCGCTCGGTCCGGCGATCGACAGGCCGACCAGCGTCTGGTCGAAGCGGTGGATGCGCACCGAACCGTCCTTCGGCAGGTGCTTCTCGAACCAGCGCATGTGATATTTCTGCGCGGCCGAAGAACCCCAGATCATGAAGCGGTCTTCACCCGCCTTGGCGATGGTGAAGTCGCCGATCAGCTTGCCGAACTCGTTGATCATCGGGGTGAGCACGATGCGGCCGGTCTTCGGCATGCGGTTGGTCATCAGCCGGTTGAGGAACTCTTCCGCCCCCGGTCCCGACACTTCGTATTTGGCGAAGTTGGCGATCTCGGTCACGCCGACGCGTTCGCGCGTGGCGCGCACTTCCTCGCCGATCGGGCCGAAATCATTGGAGCGATGGAAGGAAACGATGTCCTTCGGCTCCTTGCCCTTCGGCGCGAACCACAGTGGGGTTTCCAGGCCCCAGCTATCGCCCATGACGGCGTTGTTGGCGAGCATGATGTCGTAGAGCGGCGTCGTCTGCGCAGGACGCGCTGCCGGCAATTCCTCGTTGGGGAAACGGATCGAGAATCGGCGCGAATAATTTTCGCGCACCTTGGCGTTGGTGTAGCGCAGGCCGGCCCATTCGCCGAAGCGGGCGACATCCATGCCCCAGACGTCGAAGCCGGGATCGCCGTGCACCATCCAGTTGGACAGAGCGAGGCCGACGCCGCCGCCCTGGCTGAAGCCGGCCATGACGGCGCAGGCACACCAGAAATTGGTCAGGCCCTGCACCGGGCCGACCAGCGGGTTGCCGTCGAGCGCGAAGGTGAAGGGGCCGTTGATGATCTGCTTGATGCCGGCTTTCTCGATGCCGGGGAAGTGCTTGAAGCCGATCTCCAGCGACGGCGCAATGCGGTCGAGGTCCGGCGGCAGCAATTCATGGCCGAAATCCCAGGGCGTGTTGACCGGCGACCACGGCTTGCAGGCCTTTTCATAGGTGCCGAGCAGGATGCCGTTGCGCTCCTGGCGGGTGTAGATCTCGCCCTTGAAATCGAGCACGCCGATCATCTCGCGGCCGGTCGACTTGTTGAATTCCTCGACCTCCGGCATCGGCTCGGTGAGCAGGTACATGTGCTCCATCGCAAGAACCGGCAGCTCGACGCCGACCATGCGGCCGATCTCGCGCGCCCACAGGCCGCCGCAGTTGACGACGTGCTCTGCATGGACAGTGCCCTGTTCGGTGACGACGTTCCAAGTGCCGTCCGGCTGCTGCGTCAAGTCGACGACGCGGTTGCGCAGCACGATCTCGGCGCCGAGCTTCTTGGCCGCCTTGGAGTAGGCGATCGTCGTGCCCGAAGGGTCGAGATGGCCTTCAACCGGATCCCACATGGCGCCGACGAAGTTCGTCTCATCCATCAGCGGGAACATCGCCTTGGCTTCCGAAGGCGTGATCAGCTCGGTGTCCATGCCGAGATAGCGGCCCTTGGCGTGGGCCAGCCGCAAGAAGTCCATCCGCTCGGGCGTATCGGCCATCATCACGCCGCCGGTCAGGTGCAGCGAGCAGGACTGGCCTGATATTTCCTCGATCTCCTTGTAGAGCTGCACGGTGTAGGCCTGCAGCTTGGCGACGTTGGGGTCGCCGTTCAGCGTGTGGAAGCCGCCGGCGGCGTGCCAGGACGAGCCGGAGGTGAGCTCCGAGCGCTCGATCAGCATGATGTCGGTCCACCCCGCCTTGGCCAGGTGATACAGCACCGAGCAGCCGACGACGCCGCCGCCGATGACAACCGCTTTTACATACGATTTCATGAAGATAGGTCCGTTTTTGTGTAAATTGAATCAGAGGTTTGGGCTGGGGTGACGACGCACGCCAAGCATGATCAAAAATCTGTCGGCGCGCCGCCTTCGGCCGTGCGCTTCTGGACGAAGTCGTTGAGTTCCTCGCGGATGGCCGGATCCATGTAGGGCTCGTCATAGGACGCCAGCCGCTCTTTCCAGACCTTGTTGGCTTTTTCCAGCGCCGTCGGCGAGCCAGCTTCCGCCCAGGTCTCGAAGTTGCGCCAGTCGGAAAGGATCGGCGAATAGAAGGCGGTCTTGTAGCGGTCCTGCGTGTGCTGGGTTCCGAAGAAATGGCCGCCCGGCCCAACCGACTGGATGGCGTCGAAGCCTAGCGCTTCCTCGGACAGATCGAGCGGGGTCAGGAACTCCGCCACCATCTGCAAGAGGTCGATGTCGAGAATGGTCTTTTCGTAGGAGCAGCGCAGGCCGCCCTCGAGCCAGCCGGCCGCGTGCATCATCAGGTTGCCGCCGCCCTGGATGGCGCCCCACAGCGAGAACACGCTCTCATAGGCCGCCTGCGCGTCGACCGTGTTGGCGGCGCAGGTGTTGGAGGTGCGATAGGGAATGTTGTAGCGGCGGGCAAGCTGGCCGCCGACAAGCTGCGCCTTCATGTATTCGGGCGTGCCGAAGGCCGGCGAACCGGACTTCATGTCGACATTGGAAGTGAAGCCGCCATAGCCGACAGGCGCACCCTTCTTCACCATCTGGGCAAAGGCAATGCCCGACAGCGCCTCGGCATTCTGCTGCACCAGCGCACCGGCGATGGTCACCGGCGCCATCGCACCCGACAGGGTGAAGGGCGTGACGATGACGACCTGGCCCTTGCTCGACATCTGGATGATGCCTTCCATCATCGGCACGTCGAGCTTGAGCGGCGAATTGGTGTTGATGATGGTGAAGACGGACGGCTCCTCGAGCAGCTGCTCGTGGCTGATGCCGCGCGCGATGCGGGTGATTTCAATGCCGTCGACATTGCGTTCTTTGCCGAGCGAATAGATGTGGAACACCTTGTCGGTCAGCATTGCGAGGTCGCGAACGCATTCGAGGTGGCGGACGGACGGATGGATATCGGTCGGCTCGACCGGATACCCGCCGGTGCAGTTCAGGATGTTGTGCATCTGCGCAAGGCGCAGGAAATTGCGATAGTCCGCCTGGTTGCCCGGCCGGCGGCCACGGTCGATGTCGGAACAATTGGGTGCCGACGCCATCATCGAGATGATCAGATTATCGCCGCCGAAGCGGACATTGTGCGCGGGATTGCGGGCATGGATGGTGAATTCGGACGGACAATGCGAGACGAGTTCGAGGATCATGTCGCTGTCGAAGCGGACGCGTTCCGAACCTTCGCGCACGTCGGCGCCATGCGCCTTCATGATACGCCGGGCCTCGTCGTGCAGGACGTCGACGCCGATTTCCTTGAGCACACGCAAGGAGGCGAGGTGGATCGACTCCAGCTCGTCATCCGAAACCAGCTTCGTGGGCTGCAGCGGGATCTTCAACTGCCGAAACGGCGGCTGCTCGAACGCGGCCGAGCCTCCGGCGCGCTTTCCGGCGCGGCCGCCACGGCGGGCACGGTCGGGTGCCAAGGCCGGTTCTGCAGGGTTTAGGGCGGCGGTCATGATGGTCCTCGTAGGATGCGAATGGCGGGCGGCATAATGGACCGGCGGCCGGCCGGCCATTGCGGAGGCGGCGACCACTAGGGCGAGGGAAGCGACATGCCGGAATGGCAGTTGCGCGGCGGCGCGATTCGCCGGATCGCCGTCGAGTTGGCGCAAGCGGATTTCCCTTGCCGGCACTTTCTTTCCCCTGATCGAACCAGTAGCTAGTGACGCTTGCCGGCCGGGAGGTCTGCCGGCACCTCACATGGAATGACGGAATGGTCGCAACCAGCTCGAGCGAAGGCGAAGCGGGGACGCAGTGGGCGGCGCTCGCCGGCGTGACCGCGGCGCTTGCCATGTTCGGCGCCGCGCAAGGGCTGAGCTCGCCCCTGTTCACGCTCCTGATGCAGAAGCAAGGCATGTCGCCCGGGCTGATCGGCCTGTCGGCGGCTATGATGCCGCTCGGCCTGATCCTGTCGGCGTCGTTCGTGCCGGCGGCGGTACGGCTGGTCGGTGCGCGAAACCTGGCGGTCGGCTGCTCACTGGTTGGAGCGCTGTGCTTCCTGGGCATCGGCTACCTGCAAAACTGGGTGGCCTGGTACGTCATCCGCTTCATCATCGGCGTCGTCATCAACCCGCTCTATATCCTCGGCGAGGTCTGGGCACTGTCGCTGGCTCCGCCCTCACGGCGCGGTCGTGTAATGGGTGTATTCAACACGCTGATGGGCGCCGGCTATGCGGCCGGCCCGTTCACCTTGACCCTGGTCGGCACTTCGGGCTGGGGGCCCTTCAGCGTCGGTGTCGGCGGTTTCGTGCTTTGCGCGATCATCCTGCGCCTTGTCTCCTCGAAGCTCACCGGTTTCGAGGATGACGGCCAGCCCGCCGGCAGCTTTATCGGTTTTGCACGGCTGGCACCGGCGCTGCTGCTGGCCGTGCTGGTCTCGGCCGCCGTCCAGCAAAGCACCTATGCGCTGGTCCCGGTCTTCGGCGCCGGCTATGGCTTGCCGGAAGCCGTGCTCGCCGCGCTGGTGATGGCGCTTTCCCTGGGCAACATCCTGCTGCAGATCCCGCTTGGCCTGCTCGCTGAGCGGTTCGGCGGCCGCCCGATGATCTTGGCTTGCGCGATGGCTACGACCGCCTGCGCGATTCTGCTGCCGCTGCTGATCTTGACTCCCCTGATCTGGGGCGTGCTGCTGGTGATGGGCGCGGTCGGCTACGGCGTCTATACGATGGCATTGGTCGAGCTCGGCAGCCGGTTCAAGGGCACGCTGCTTGTCACTGGCAACGCCGCCTTCGCCTTGCTGTGGGGCGTTGGCGGTATCGTCGGCCCGCCCGGCGCCGGGCTGCTGATGCAGGGCATCGGTCCGCTGGGCCTGCCCGTGGTGATCATCGGCCTCGACGCCTTGCTGGTGATCTTCGCGCTCTATCGCGCATCGGTTCGCCGGAGCGGCCAGGCATGATGGCGGCCGGTTCGGACAACAGCCAGGCCGGGATGCAATGGGCGGCGATCACCGGCGTGATCGCGACCGTCTCGGTGTTCGCGATCGCGCAAGGGCTGTCCTATCCGCTGTTGAGCTTCATCCTGCAGCGACAGGGCGTCTCGCCGGCAATGATCGGCTTGTCGGCGGCGATGACGCCGATCGGCTTCATCGTCTCGTCGCCGCTCATCCCCGGACTGGCGCGGCGGTTCGGGGCAGGGCGGACGGCGCTTACCTGTGCGGCGCTTTCGGCCGTCGTGCTGGCGCTGATTGGCTGGACGCAGAATGTCTATCTGTGGTTTCCGCTGCGCTTCCTGATCGGCGCGGTGACCAATCCGCTCTATGTGCTGAGCGAAATCTGGGTGATCGCACTGGCGCCACCGGCGCGGCGAGGGCGCATCATGGGCGTCTATTCGACGATCATCTCGGCCGGATTCGCGGCTGGCCCGCTTTGCCTGCTTGCCGTCGGCACCGAAGGCTGGCCACCCTTCATCGTCGGTATTTCCGCCTTCGTTCTATGCGGCATCTGTCTGGCTTCGGTGCTGCCGCGCCTGCCCAAGGTGGACGAGGCCGGTCATCAGGTCTCGGTCCTGGGCTTCGTACCGATGGCGTGGCTGCTTCTGTTCGCGGTCATCGTCGCCGCGGGTTTCGAACAGGGGGCGCTGGCCCTGCTGCCGGTCTACGGCACCCATTACGGCATCGCGGAGGTGCGCATGTCGGCGCTGCTGTCGATGATGATCGCCGGCAACATCGCCATGCAGGTGCCGCTTGGCCTGTTGGCGGAGCGGATTTCCGCGCGTCTGGTGCGGCTTGCCTGCGTTTGCTTGACCGTGCTCGGATGCGTGCTGCTGCCGCTTCTCATCGAAACGCCGCTGATCTGGCCGATGATCTTTGTCTGGGGCGCGGTTTCGTATGGCATCTACACGATGTCGATCATTGAGCTTGGCGAGCGCTTCACCGGCTCGACACTGGTCGCCGGCAACGCCGCCTTCTCGCTGATGTGGGGCGTCGGTGGCATCGCCGTGCCGCCGCTGGCGGGAGGCGCGATGGATTTGCTGGGCGCCGGTGGCCTGCCGATCACGCTGGGCCTGATGTGCCTGGTGCTGGCGGTTGCGAGTGTCGCCGGTCGCGGTAAGGCCCGAATCCTCTGCTGAGATGCCGCAGCTATTGAATATCGGACAAGGCATGTCGATGTTGCATGCCGAAGCATTGCCTATCGGAGATTCCATGACCAAGCCCATCGCCAAGCCAGAAGCCGCCGATCCATTCCTCTGGCTGGAAGACAGGACCAGCAAACAGTCGCTGGACTGGGTGCATCGCCAGAACGAGATCACGGTTGGCGAATTGCAAGGCGATCCGTCCTACCAGGCGTCATTCCAGACCGCACTCGACCTGATGACGGCCGAGGACAACATCGCGGTCGGCGCGGCTATCGCCGGCCATGTCTATAATTTCTGGCAGGACAAGGCCAATGCGCTCGGGCTGTGGCGCCGCACGACGGTCGCTTCCTACAAGACCGAGAAGCCGGTGTGGGAAACAATCATCGACTTCGACCAGCTTGCGGCGAAGGAGGGGATAAAATGGGTGTTCAGCGGCGCCAGCCGGCTCTATCCGGATTTCAGCCGCTGCCTGCTGTCGATGTCGCCGGATGGCGGTGATGCCAGCGAAATGCGCGAATTCGACATCGAAACCAAATCGTTTATCGAGGGTGGGTTCCGGGCTCCTGCCTCGAAGTCGAGTTTCGGCTGGCTGGACAAGGACACGGTCATCGTCTCGGCGGCCCTCGAAGACGCTGACAAGACCGAGTCCGGCTACCCGCGCGTGATCAAGCTCTGGAAGCGTGGCACCAAGCTGGAAGAGGCGACGCCGATATTCGAGGCGCAGAAAGACGATCTCGCCGCCGGAGCCGGCGTCGAGTTCGACGGCGACAAGCGTCACGTGTTTCTGGCGCGGGCGATAAATTTCTTCGCGTCGCACAGCTTCCTGCATCTCCCGTCTGGTGAAAACAGGCGCATTCCGCTGCCCGACGACGCCACCGATACATCGCTTTTCAAGGATCAACTGGTGTTCGGCGTGCGCACGCCGTGGACGGCGCCTGACGGCACGGTGTGCCAGCCGGACGGGCTCTATTCGTTCGATTTCGCCCACTGGATCGAAACCGGCGGTTTGGGGGCCATCGAGACCCTGTTGGCGCCGGCCTATCGCGTGTCGATCGCCGGTATTGCCCGCACGCAGGACCGGCTGTTCATCAGCCTGATGGACAATGTGCGTGGCAAGGTCCTCGTCTGCGAACGTAAGCAGGGCACCTGGTCCATGAAACCGGTGGCTTTGCCTGAAAACGGCACTGTCGGCATCAGCCATGCCGAGCATTTCGGGTCGAGCGTGTCCTTCTCCTTCACGGATTTCCTGACGCCGAGCTCGATCATCTGGTCGGATGACGATGGCGAGACGCTCGTCACGGTGAAGTCGCAGCCGGCGCGGTTCGATGCCGCGCCGCTGATCTCGGAGCAGTTCGAGGCGCGCTCGAAGGACGGCACGATGATCCCGTATTTCGTCGTCAGGCGGCGCGACCAGAAGGGTCCGGTGCCAACGCTGCTCTATGGCTATGGCGGCTTCGAAGTGCCGCTCTTGCCCGGTTATGCCGGCGTGCGCGGCAGGCTGTGGCTGGAGAAGGGCAACGCCTATGTGCAGGCCTGCATCCGCGGCGGCGGCGAGTTCGGGCCGGCTTGGCACCAGGCGGCGCTGAAAGGCAATCGCCAGAACGGTTTTGACGATTTCGCCGCGGTCGCCGAGGACGTCGTGAAGCGCGGCATCGCGACAGCAAGCTCGCTCGGCATCCAGGGCGGCTCGAATGGCGGCCTGCTGACCGGTGTTTCGCTGACGCAGCATCCCGAGCTTTTCGGCGCCGCCATCATCGAGGTGCCGCTGCTCGACATGCTGCGTTACACCGAGCTGCCGCCCGGCGCTTCATGGATGGCCGAATATGGCGATCCGTCGAAGCCGGAAGACGTCAAGTGGCTGTCCGCCTATTCGCCCTACCAGCACGTCAAGGCCAATCCCGCCTATCCGCCCGTGCTGTTGACGACCTCGACCGCCGATGACCGCGTTCATCCCGGCCATGCGCGCAAGATGGCGGCTCGCCTGCAGGAGGCCGGCCACGCCAGGACGCTGTTTTTCGAGGAAACCGAAGGCGGACATGGCGGGCGTGGCGACCGCCGGCCGCAGGCGGCCCAGACGGCGATGAAATATGTCTTCCTGCAGCGGGCGCTGACCGCCAAGGCCTAGAATCATTCGTTCATGGGCCAAGCAAAGGGTGGTTCACCTCGACCAGCCTTTGCTCTAAGGTGCCGGAATGGCTCTCGTCAGGACCTTGGTTGGCGCATTTGAGGCTCGCGCATCGCGGGTCGCGGTGACACCGTCACCGCGCACGCTGCGCGCCGAGCTTTTGCGGCTGTGCGCCCGCATCGGTTATTCACCGCCCGCAGCCCTCTGATGCATTCGCCCCGGCGCCAGCCGGACAGAATCCAGAGGAAAGATCCAGACATGACCTATCAGAATTATTCGCTGAAGCAGCTTCAGCAGATCGACGCCGCGCATCATCTTCATCCCTTCACCGACCACAAGGAACTGCGCGAAGCCGGCTCGCGCATCATCACTCACGCCAACGGCCCGTTCATCTACGATTCCGAAGGGGCCGAAATCCTCGACGGCATGGCCGGGCTGTGGTGCGTCAACATCGGCTATGGCCGTGACGAACTGGCCGAGGCCGCTTACGCGCAGATGAAGGAACTGCCTTACTACAATTCCTTCTTCAAATGCTCGACGCCGACGCCGGTGCTGTTGTCCAAGAAGCTGGCCGAGATCGCGCCGAAACACGTCAACCAGGTGTTTTATGGTTCCTCCGGTTCGGAGGCCAACGACACGGCGCTGCGCCTCGTGCGCCACTACTGGGTGCTGGAAGGCAAGCCGGAAAAGAACCGCATCATCTCGCGCAAGATGGCCTATCATGGCTCGACCATCGCCGGCACCTCGCTCGGCGGCATGGATGCCATGCACAAGCAGCTCGGCGGCGCCGTGCCCAACATCGTCCATGTGATGATGCCCTATGCCTATGAACTGGCACTGCCCGGCGAGAGCGACCATGATTTCGGCCTGCGCGCGGCAAAGTCGGTCGAGGACGCCATCCTCGAGGCCGGCGCCGACAAGGTCGCGGCCTTTATCGGCGAGCCGGTGATGGGGGCGGGCGGTGTCAAGATTCCGCCTGCGAGCTACTGGCCGGAAGTGCAGCGCATCTGCCGCAAATATGATGTTCTGCTGATGCTGGACGAGGTTATCACGGGCTATGGCCGCACTGGTGAATGGTTCGCCGCGCAGACGCTTGGCATCGAACCGGACACCATCACCACGGCCAAGGCGCTGACGTCAGGCTACCAGCCATTGTCGGCCTTGCTGGTCGGCGACCGCATTGCATCGACGCTGGTCGAGAAGGGTGGCGAGTTCAATCACGGCTACACCTATTCCGGCCATCCGGTGGCTTGCGCCGTGGCGCTGAAGAACCTGGAAATCATCGAGCAGGAAGGCCTCGTCGACCGCGTCAGGAACGACACCGGGCCTTATTTCGCCAAGGCCCTGCAGGAGCGCATTGCCGGACATGATCTCGTCGGCGAGGTGCGTTCGATCGGCCTGATGGGCGCGATCGAGATCGTCAAGGACAAGGCGACCAGGGAACGGTTCCTGCCGTCGGGAAGTGCCGCGGTGACGGTGCGCGACCACGCGATCGCCAACGGCATGATGCTGCGCGCCACCGGTGACACGATGATCCTGTCGCCGCCGCTGATCTGGACCCGCGACACGATCGACATGGCCTGCGAGCGCATCGGCAAGGCGCTGGATCTGGCACAGGCCGATCTGCGCAAGCGATAAGAGCGAACCTTGACCCGGGCGTTTCCTGGAGGGAACGCCCGGCCTCGAGAAACTGCCGCGATGGGGAACAAACTTCATCCCCCGCGCGTAGTGTGTGAGGCAGCGGCCAGCCTGGCTGCGACAAGGGGGTTATTTCCATGAGAAAAACCGGCAAGAGTCGACGCGCGCAAGAAGCAGCCAACATCGGCGCCGACCTGATGCTGGCGCCGCTGGTGGCGATGATGCGCATGCCGTTGATGGCGATGGACGCGGGCAGCAGCCAGCCTTGGGGCACCGAAACCGCACGAGCGGTGAACGAGAAGACCGCCGCAATCGCCGAGGGCGTGTTCGCGGCGCAAATGTCTGTCCTGCAGTCCGCATCGCGGTTCTGGCCGGAACTCCTTTCCGGTCGCACGCCGTCGCTGTTCAACGGCGTCGCGACGGAACGGTCGATCAATGCCGGGCTGAAGCCGGCCAGCCGTGCGGTGAAGGCGAATTTTCGCCGGCTTTCGTCAAAGGCTTGAAATAGGCCCTGCGGAACTTTGATTTTGCGCATTGTCGGGATCATGCGCTAGAACCGATCGGTATACGCACCGATGGGGGATTTCATGGCCGGACAACCGCTCAACCAGCCCGCTGAAATTCCGCCCGAACTCGATCGCTGGAATTGGGGCGCCTTCTTCCTCAACTGGATCTGGGGTATAGGCAACAGCACTTTCATCGCGCTGCTGGCGCTGATCCCGGTCGTCAACCTCATCGTGATCATCGTGCTCGGCGCGCGAGGCAGCCGCTGGGCGTGGCAGAACCGGGCCTGGCGCGACGCGGAACAGTTCCGCAAGACGCAGCGCAACTGGGCGATCGCCGGCCTTGCCGTCTGGGTGGTCAGTATCGGGGGCTGTGCGACCATGGTCGGCAGCATCCCCTTCATGCTCAAGGGCAATGACGCCTACCACATGACCATGGATGCCATTCGCGCCGACACCCGTGTGAAGGCTGCCATTGGCGACGACGTGATCGACAATTTCTGGGTCGGCGGCCATCTCAACGTCAACGCGAATGGGACGGGCGACGCGCAGTTCAGTATTCCCGTCCACGGCGCCAAAGGCAAAGGCACCGTGTTTTCTCATCTGGTTCGCAATGCCGGCACTTGGAGCATGCGCCTGCTCGTGGTCAGGGTTGATGGAGTGGATGCGCCGATCGTGCTGATCAACGAAGACCACGTGCCAATCCCGAACGCGGCCATCGGAATATAGATGTCGGCCTGGATTGAGCGGTGCACAAATGCAAAAACCGCGCTCCATCGGGAACGCGGCTTTGCCAGATACGCATGGCGCTTCGCTACTCGAACACTTGGCGAAACTTACGGGCTCCGGTACGCGAGACCTGATCCGGAGCGCCGGGCGGATGCGATATGTCCGCCTCACGATCAGTTTTATACCGACATCGTTACCGCGGAGTTATCGAGAGCTTAAGCAAATCTAAATTTGCGGTTTTTCTGCCGGAGGAGTCCGGAAAAGTCTGTCAATCCGTTGGTTACGCTAGGTTACCCCTGAGAAAATTAATTATGCCGGAGAAATCGGCGCCGCCATGGCCCTGGGCGCTGAACAGGGCGTAGAGTTGCGCCGCCTCGGCGCCAAGCGGGGTCACCGCCCCAGCGCCGAGTGCGGCCTCCTGGGACAATTTCAGGTCTTTCAGCATAAGCGCCGCGGCAAAGCCCGGTTTGTAATCCCTGTTGGCGGGTGAGGTCGGCACAGGGCCGGGAACCGGACAATAGGTGGTCAGCGACCAGCATTGGCCTGAGGATGTCGAGGCGACGTCGAACAGCGCCTGATGCGACAGGCCAAGTTTTTCCGCCAGCACGAAGGCTTCGGCGACGCCGATCATCGAAATGCCGAGGATCATGTTGTTGCAGATCTTCGCCGCCTGGCCGGCACCGTCGCCGCCGCAATGGACAATGCGGCCGGCCATCGGCTTCAGGATCGGCTCGGCAGCGGCGAAGGCATCGTTGGAGCCGCCCGCCATGAATGTCAGCGTGCCGGCCGTGGCACCTCCGGTGCCGCCCGAGACGGGCGCATCGATCGAGGGCAGGCCGTGTTTCGCAGCGAGCGCATGCGCCTTGCGCGCCGATTCGACATCAATGGTCGAGGAATCGATGAACAGTGCGCCCTTCTTCGCCTTGGGCGCGATGTCCTCATAGACCGAGAGCACATGCTTGCCGGCCGGGAGCATGGTGATCACCACATCGGCGTCTTTCACCGCCGCCGGCGCGTTGGCCATGACGACGATGCCATGCTCGCGCGCGATCGTCAGATTCTCGGGCACGAGGTCGAAGCCGTGCACTTGATGCCCCGCCTTGACCAGATTCGCGGCCATTGGATTGCCCATGTTACCGAGGCCGATGAAGGCGATCGTCGTCATTGTCTCACTCCCGGAGTTTGCTGGCTTCAGCGGCCGATCAGCGCCCGCGCGATGATGACGCGCATGATCTCGTTGGTGCCCTCGAGGATCTGGTGAACGCGCAGGTCGCGCACCAGTTTCTCGATGCCGTAGTCGTGCAGATAGCCGTAGCCGCCGAGCAGCTGCAGCGCATTGTTGGCGACATTGAAGCCGGTGTCGGTGACGAAGCGCTTGGCCATGGCGGACCATTTGCCGGCATCGGGCGCCTTGCGGTCGAGCTTGGAGGCGGCGGCATAGAGGAAGATGCGCGACGCCTGCAACTCGGTCTCCATGTCGGCCAGCCTGAACTGCAGCGCCTGGAACTGATTGATCTTCGAGCCGAAGGCCTTGCGCTCGGCGGTGTAGGACAGCGCCTTGTCGAGCGCCGACTGGGCGCCGCCCAGCGAACAGGCGGCGATGTTCAGCCGGCCGCCATCGAGGCCGGCCATGGCGATGCCGAAGCCGGCGCCTTCACCCGACAAGAGGTTTTCCGCCGGCACCTTGCAGTCCTCGAAGATGACCTGGCGGGTCGACTGCATGTGCCAGCCCATCTTGTGCTCATTCGCGCCGAAGGAGAGCCCGGGCGCATCTTTCGGCACGATGATCGTGGAAATGCCTTTCGGCCCATCGGCGCCGGTGCGCACCATGACTGCATAGACATCGCTGTCGCCCGCACCGGAGATGAACTGCTTGGCGCCGTTGAGGATATAGTCGCCGCCGCTCTTGACCGCGCGCGTCTTCAACGCCGCTGCATCCGAGCCGGAGCCTGGCTCGGTCAGGCAGTAGCTTGCCAGCCATTCCATCGAGGTCAGCTTCGGCAGGAAGCGCTGGCGCTGCTCGTCATTACCGAACCTGTCGATCATCGAGGCCACCATGTTGTGGATCGAGATGAAGGACGAAAAGCCTGGGTCGGCGTGCGACAGAGCCTCGAAGATCAGCACGGCGTCGAGGCGGCCGAGAGCCGAACCGCCGACATCGTCCCTGACATAGATGCCACCGAGGCCGAGCGGCCCGGTCTCGCGGATCACGTCGGCGGGGAAGTATTTCCTGCGGTCCCAGTCGAGCGCATTCGGCGCGACGCGGTCGGCGGCGAAGGCCTGCGCCATCTCCTGGATGGCACGCTGTTCCTCGTTGAGTTCGAACTGGCTGGTGCTCGCATCGACCGCGGCGTCCATGGCGTGCTCCCTGATGGTTTCGGCTTGCTGGCCTGTCGTTTTTGGCTTTGCGCGCGCACTAATCTAGACCAATGATGCCGCCGCGCAACCCGACCCGCTGCGGAGCGGCTGTGCACCAATGCATGTCCGGAGCAAGATGTGACGACAAAATTCGATGAGCTGCTGGGACGGTTCCACGCCTATCTCGCCTCAGTGGATGACGCGCTGGTGCGCGGCGCCGTCGCGCGCATTGGCTGGGATATGCCGGCGCGCGCGCTGGCGCCGCATGCGCTCGGTTGCCTGCGCCATCTCGATCGAGCGGCTGACCTGGCGCCGATGGCTGCGCAACCGCTGATCCAATGGCTGGCGCAGCGGCGCTACGAATCGCATTGGGGGCAGACCTATACCGAGGCCGATTTCGGCAAGACCTTCATCGACAATTACGGCTGGCTGGAATTGTTCGGCACGCGCGGCCATTTCGCCAATGATGAGGTGGCGGCCGGCCTGCTGATCCTTGGACCCGAAATCGTCTACCCAGACCACCACCACGTCGCCGAGGAGATCTATATCCCGCTGACCGGCGGCACGGCATGGCGCATGGGCGAGGGCGGTTTTCGCAAGCGCGAGGCGGGCGAGGTCGTCCACCACGCCTCGAATGTCAACCACGCCATGCGAACCGGCAGCGAGCCGCTTCTGGCGCTCTATATCTGGCGCGGTGGACCGCTGGCGCAGAAATCCACGATCACCGGAACCGCGGCGCAGGGTCGGAACTGATGGCCAAGGCGATCATGCTGCAAGGGACGGGTTCGGATGTCGGCAAGACGGTGCTGGTCGCCGGCCTGTGCCGCGCCGCGAAAAAGCGCGGGCTGAAGGTGCGGCCGTTCAAGCCGCAGAACATGTCGAACAACGCCGCCGTCGCCGACATTCCCGGCGACAACAGCAAAAGCGGCGGCGAGATCGGCCGCGCGCAATGGCTGCAGGCAATCGCTTGCGGCGTCGCGCCGTCGGTCCACATGAACCCGGTGCTGCTCAAGCCGCAGACCGATATCGGCGCGCAAGTCATCGTGCAGGGAAAAGTGTTCGGCGAGGCGCGGGCCCGCGACTACCAGGCGCTGAAGGGCCGGCTGATGGATGCGGTGCTGGACTCCTGGGCCAAGGTCGGCGAGGGCGCTGATCTCGTCATCGTCGAGGGCGCCGGCTCGCCGGCGGAAATCAATCTAAGAAGCCGCGACATCGCCAATATGGGTTTTGCCACGCGTGCCGATGTGCCGGTGGTGCTGGTCGGCGACATCGATCGCGGCGGCGTCATCGCCTCGGTAGCCGGCACGCATCTGATCCTGCCGGAAGCGGACCGGCGCATGATCGTCGGTTACCTCATCAACAAGTTCCGTGGCGATGTCTCGCTGTTCGATGACGGCATCAACGCAATCGACAGTTTTACGGGGTGGCGCTGCTTTGGCGTCGTGCCGTGGCTGAAGGCGGCGGCGCGGCTGCCTTCAGAGGATTCGGTGGTGCTGGAGCGGCTGGCATCCGGCGAGACGCGTGCGTTGAAAGTGGCTGTGCCGATGCTTGGCCGCATCGCCAATTTCGACGATCTCGATCCGCTCAAAGCCGAACCGCAGGTCGAAGTGGTGTTCGTACCCCCGGGCAAGCCGTTGCCGGGGGACGCCGGACTGGTGGTCATTCCCGGCTCCAAGTCGACGATCGGCGATCTCCTGAAATTCCGCGAGAACGGTTGGGACAGAGACCTTGCCGCGCACCGCAAGCGTGGCGGCCATATTGTCGGCATCTGCGGCGGCTTCCAGATGCTTGGGCGTGTGGTGCGCGATCCCGACGGGATCGAAGGCAGCGTCACCGAGGCCGAGGCGCTTGGCCTGCTCGATATCGAAACGGTGATGGAGCCGGAGAAAACCGTGCGCAATGTCAGTGCGCGCTCGGTCCAGTTCGACCTGCCACTCGAAGGCTACGAAATCCATCTCGGCCGTACCACCGGCCCGGATACGCTGCGGCCGTCGGCGGTCATCAATGGCGTCGAGGATGGCGCGATCTCGGCCGATGGCAAGGTGATCGGCACCTATATGCATGGCCTGTTCGGCGCCGATGCCTTTCGCGGGAAATTCCTGGAAAGCCTCGGCATCAGGGGCGGTGGCATCGACTACCGAGCCGAAGTCGAGCGGGCGCTGGACGAGGTCGCTGCCGAATTGGAAACCCATCTCGACTGTGACGCGATTTTCGGGCTGGCTCGGTAGGGGCCTGTTGGCGAACCACCTTGCCAATTAGCGATAAACGCCCCCGCGTCGTCATCCTCGGGCGGAGCGAGGAGCGTAGCGACGCAGTGCAGACCCGAGGATGACGAAGGTGGGGGCGCTCCCGGCCAATCTCGAACTCGCAGCGCGATCGGCTCAGCCCTTATCCCCCGCCTTCGGCCAGTAGGTGCCGAATGACCAGACGCTGCCTTCCGGATCGCGGCAGATGAATTCGCGGCTGCCATAGTCGCGGTCCGTCAACTCCTGGATGATCGTTGCGCCGGCCTTCTTCGCCCTGGCATACGCGGCGTCGGCATCGTCGACGGCGATATAGATCGATTTGCCGCCGCCGGTGCCGGGTTCGCCGACCATCTTGCCGTAGTCGTCGTCGCGCGCGCTGCCCAGCATGATCATCGAGGCGCCGAAGACCAGTTCGGCATGGTGTACGACATCGCCCTCGCCATAGCGGGCGCGGACGCTGAAGCCGAAGGCTTCGCAGAGCCAGTCGATCATTTTCGCCGCGTTCTTGTAGCGCAGGGCAGGGTACAGACGCGGGGCTTCGTTGCTGGTGGCCATGTCGATCTCCTTCAATGGGGTTGGTCGATGAATCCTGTTCGTGCATGTCGTCGTCCCAAAACTGCGCACTTTTGGGCTACATGCATCAATCTGGGTGAAGGCCGTCCCCGCGTCTTGAAGAAATGTTACCTGACCGGAAGTGCCGTCGGCGTGTCGCCGGCAAGGTCGCGGAATTCGCGCACCAGATGCGCCTGGTCGGCATAGCCGCAATCGGCGGCGATGTCGGCCCAATCGGCGGCCTGCCGCCGCGACAGGCCGAGCGCCCGGTTGAAACGGACGATACGCGACAATGTCTTTGGGCCGATGCCGATCGCATTGGAAAAGCCGCCGGCGAGATGCTTTCGGCTCCAGCCCAGTTTTTCGGCAATGGAGGAAATGCGGGCCCGACCGCCCGATGCGATGATGTGCTCGTAGGCCCAGGCGATTTCGAGCGGCGTTTCGGCGGCGCCGGCAAGACGGGCGGTGACGAAAGCTTCGGCGAGGTCGAAACGCGACACCCAGTCCGGCGCGTTGCCGAGCCGTTCGCGCAGCGCCCGGCCCTCGGCGCCCAGCACGTCGTCGAGGACCACCATGCTGTCGGTCAGTTCGCTCATCGGCAGGCCGAAGAAACGCCGCGCGCCAAGCGGCGTGAAGTTGACTTGCACGCAGCAGGCGGCACCGAAGGATTCGATCATCACCGGTCCGGCGAAGAGGCCGGCGGCGAAACTGGCGATGCGGTCATTGTCGCCGGGCGCCTTGCCGAGGCCGATGGCGAAGGGTTCGGCGAAGCTGATCACCAGCGGCACGGTGAGCGAAGCGTATTCGACATTACGGAAATGGCCGGGTGCCGTTTCGCGGTAGCCGCAAATTTCGGTGACGATCCCATCAAACACTGGATCGGGAAGGCGCCGGCGCATCTCGAAGCGCCCTGCGATGGAGCGGTCTTGTTCCTTGCGGAGCTGCATCTCGATCGGCATCGGCCATCCTTCTGCTCGGGAATCTAGCAGACCGAAGGTCAGAATCAAAAGCGCCCGGCTTTTGGCCGGGCGCTCTCCGTCCCCACTTCAAGGGGACTTGTCAGGCGCCGCGCATCAGGCAGCCGGCGGCGAGCACGATGTAGGCAATCAGAATGATCCACACCGATGCGAGCGGGATAAAGGCGAGAACGCCAAGGGCGGCGAGAATGCCGATGATGGCAATGACGAGAGAAATGATGAAAACAATCTGGGTAGGCGCGCTGAGATTCATGTCCGGGCTCCTCCAACATGATTCGAACAACGGCATGGTAACAGGCGCGTGATCACACACCAATCATGACGCGCAGCGGGTTGGCCGGGTCGGCCAGCAGTTTCACCGCCAGCGCCAGGCAGACGACCACCAGCAGCGGCTTGATCAATCTGGCGCCGATGCGCATGGCGAGGCTCGCACCGACGCGGGCGCCGAGGAACTGGGCAACGCCCATCATCAGCCCGATCTTCCAGGAGATGACGCCGACAGCAGCGAAGACGATGAAGCCGCCGATATTGGAGGCGAAGTTGAGCAGCTTGGTATGCGCCGTCGCCTTGAGCACGCCGTAGCCGGCAAGAGCGACGAAGGCCAGCATGTAGAAGGAACCGGCGCCGGGGCCGAACAGGCCGTCATAGAAGCCGATTGCCGGCACCAGGGTCAGTCCGAACAGGAACGGCGACAGGCGCTCGGCCCGGTCGACATCGTTCATATTGGGCTTGAGCGCGAAATAGAGTGCGATGGCGATCAGCACCAGCGGCAACAGGGCGCGCAACAGGTCGCCCGGAACAATGGTGGCCAGCAAGGCGCCAACGACACCCCCAGCGACCGCCAGCAGGGCCGACGGCAATTGTCGGCGCAGGTCGACATGACCCTTTGAGGCATAGTGGATCGTCGCCGATCCGGAGCCGAACATGCCTTGCAACTTGTTGGTCCCAAGCGCTTCGACCGGCGAGAGCCCGGCAAGCAGCAGTGCGGGGATGGTGATCAGTCCGCCGCCACCGGCAATCGAGTCCACAAAGCCCGCCGCAAAGGCGGCCAAGGCGAGCATGGCGACAGTCTGGGTGGTGAGGTCGATCATCTGATGTGTGGAGATGTCTGGTAGACTGGAGATAGCGGGGCGTTCGACCACGACGGCCCCGTTTGCGCAAGGCCGATTCCGCGCTAACTCTATTGAAGAGGAATCGGAAAGGGACCGCCCCATGGCATTCGCGTTGCTGGACCAGATACGCTCAATCTTCGACGGCGACCCCGGTGTGCGCAAGGTCGCGGACGATCCGGTGCTGTCGGCCGAACTTCTGATGCTTTTCCGCATGATCCTGGCCGACGGAACGGTCAGCGAGAGCGAGATGGTTGCCTTCCGCCGCATCTGCAAGGATGCCTTCGGCATCCAGGAAACCAGCATCGACGCCGTCATCGAATATCTCAACGAGTTCGGCTACGAGACCAACGGCTCGCAAGCGATGGCGCTGTTTCGCGATCTCGACGTCGAACGGCGCAAGCAATTGGCCCGGCACATGGCGGAAATCGCCAAGGCGGATTCGCAACTGGCCGAGAGCGAGGTGCGCCTCTTGCGCCGCACGCTCGACCTGCTCGACATCAGCCCGGTCGATGTGGTGAAGCCGGAAGAATAGGGGCTGTCATCCCGCTCACCCTTGCTCCTGCATCTTCCGAGCGATCGCTCGGTGTAAATCGGGGGCCGCGGTAACCAATGCCCTGGCGGCCTCGGACTGCGGATGGTCCAGCACCTCGTGCGTCTTGCCGCGCTCGACGATCTTGCCTTCATGCATCACCAGCACCTCGTCGGTGATGGCACGGGCGACGGTCAGGTCATGGGTGATGAAGAGATAGGCGATGCCGAGCTTCTGGTTGAGCTCGGCGAAGAGATCGAGGATCTGGGCGCGGATCGAGACGTCGAGCGCCGAGACCGGCTCGTCGGCGACGACCAGCTTGGGGCGGGTGATGATGGCGCGGGCAATCGACAGGCGCTGGCGCTGGCCGCCGGAGAACTCGTGCGGGTACTTCTCCATGTCGCGTTGGTCGAGGCCGACCTCGTGCAGTGCATGCGCCACCATCTCGCGGCGCTCGGCGCGTGTCGGTTTTTTCTCCAGCACATGCAAGGGTTCCGAGACCAGTTTCTCGACCTTCTGGCGCGGGTCGAAGGAGCCGTAGGGATCCTGGAAGACAACCTGCATGTCACGCCGGGCCGGCTTCAAATCGGCCTCGCTCTTGCCGGTGATCGTTTCGCCGCGAAACCGGATCGTGCCTGAACTCGGCCGGTCCAGTGCCAGGATCATGCGCGCGAGCGTCGACTTGCCGCAACCGGAGCGGCCTACCAGCGCCACCGACTGGCCTGGCGTCATCGACAGCGAGATATCGTCCACGGCGCGGATGTCAGGCGCGCGGCGGAACAGCGAGGCGCGGCGGCCGCGATAGTCGCGGGTTACACCTTCCACCTGAAGCAAGGGCTTGCCCTGGCTGGCGTCATGTCGTCTGGCGCGTGCCGGCACATGCATCGAGGCTTGCGCCAGCTGGCGCGTGTAGGGGTGGAGTTGTTCGGACAGCGTGCGCGCGGTGTCTCCGGCCTCCATCACCTCGCCGCGGCGCAGGATGGTGATGCGGTCGGCCATCTCGGTCACCACGGCGAGGTCGTGCGAGATCAGCAGCAGGCCCATACGGCTCTCCGCGACGAGGTCACGCAGAAGGTCCAGGATTTGCGCCTGCAGCACGACGTCGAGCGCCGTCGTCGGCTCGTCGGCGATCAGCAGCTTCGGTTTCAAGGCGCAGGCGATGGCGATGACGACACGCTGGCGCTGGCCGCCGGACAGTTCGTGCGGATAGCGCGACATCGGGAATTCTGCCGAGGGCAGACCGACCCGGTCGAGCATTTTGCGCGCCCGCTCTTCGGCTTGCGCGCGCGTCGCCCTGGTGTGCCAGCGTATGCCCTCGGCTACCTGTTCGCCGATGGTCTTGACCGGGTTCAGCGCCGTCATCGGCTCCTGGAAAACCATGCCGATGTCGTCGCCGCGCAGCGCGCACATCTGGTCCTCGCTTGCCGCGAGGATATCGATGCCGTCGAACGATACGCGCCCGGTGGCGCGCGCTGCATGGGGAAGAAGACGCATCATCGTCAGCGCGGTCATCGATTTGCCGGAGCCGGATTCGCCAACCAGCCCCATGACCTCGCCGGGCGCGACGGAAAGCTCGATGTCCTTCAGGATCTGGGTGTCGCCGATGGACAACGACAGGTTCTCGATCTCCAGCAGGCTCATCGCTGCCGCCGTGATTTCGGGTCGAGAATATCGGCAATGCCGTCGCCCAGAAGATTGAGCCCAAGCACGGTGATGACGATCGCCATGCCGGGGAAGATCGCCATCCAGGGCGCCACCACCATGCGGGTCTGGGCGTCGAACAGCATGCGGCCCCAACTCGGCATTGGCGGCTGCGCGCCAAGGCCGAGATAGGAAAGCCCGGCCTCGGCCAGGATACCCAGCGCGAATTGGATGGTGCCCTGGACCAGCAGCAGCGTGGCGATGTTGGGCAGCACATGTTCGACGCTGATCTGCGTGCTGCTCTTGCCCGCGGCGCGCGCGGCGAGGATGAATTCGCGCGGCCAGATCGCCAGCGCGCCGGCGCGAGCGACACGGGCAAAGACCGGGATGTTGAAGATGCCGATGGCGATGATGGCGTTGACCGCGCCCGGCCCGAAGATGGCGGTGATCATGATCGCCGACAGCAGCGCCGGGAAGGCGAAGACCAGATCGTTGACGCGCATCAGCACCTCGTCGACCAAGCCGCCGCGTGCCGCGGCAAAGGCGCCGAGCGGCACGCCGATACCCATGCCGATGCCGACCGCGACCAGCGCCACGGCGATCGAATTGCGGGCGCCAACCATGACCATCGACAGGATATCGCGGCCGAAATGGTCGGTGCCGAACCAGTGGGCCAGCGAGGGGCCTTGCGTCTTGTCCGCAATGATCAGCTTCGTCACGTCGTATGGCGTCCAGACATAGGAGACTAAAGCCATCGCCAGGATCAATACGGTGACGACGAAGCCGGTGACGAAAGCCGTGTTTCGGAACGCCTTGGCCAGAATGGAGCTGAATGTCTCCTCGGGGATATCGAGGTGCAAGGTCATTGCAGGCCTCTCAAGCGCGGATCGACGACCGCGTAGGAAAGGTCGACAACGAGGTTGACGGCAATGACGGCGGCGACCAGCAGCATGACGACGCTTTCGACGACGATCAAATCGCGCTGCGTGATCGCCTGGAACACCAGCCGGCCGAGGCCGGGCAAATAGAAGACGTTCTCGATGATGATGGTGCCGGCAAGCAGGAAGGCGAATTGCAAGCCAAGGATGGTCAGAACCGGGATCATGGCGTTGCGCAGCGCATGCCGCCACAGTACGGCGCGATAGGGCAGGCCCTTGGCGCGGGCGGTGCGGATGTAGTCCTCGTTCAGCACTTCGATCAGGGCAGAACGGGTGACGCGCGCCAGGATCGCTGCTTGCGGCAGCGCAAGGGCGATCGCCGGCAGCAGTAGCGATTTCAGCGCAGGCCAGATACCGGCACCCCAGCCGGGAAACCCGCCGGCCGGCACCAGCCGCAGCCAGACGGCGAAGACATAAATCAGCATCAGCGCGAACCAGAAATTGGGCACTGCGACGCCAAGCTGTGCCGCGCCCATGGAAATCGTGTCACCGGCGCGGCCGCGCCGGCTGGCGGAAAACAGGCCGACCGGAATGGCGATGAGGGTGGAGAGCGCGAGCGCGATCAGCGCCAGCGGCAGGGAGACGGCCAAGCGTTCACGAACGAGGTCGATGACCGGCACCGAGTAGGTGTAGGAGCGGCCGAAATCGAGGCTGAGCAGGCCGCCGGCCCAGTGAAGGTAACGCCAAGCCAGCGGCGCGTTGAGACCCATCTGGTTACGCAGAAGCTCCACCTGGTCGGCGCTCGCATTCATGCCCAGCATCAGCCGCGCCGGATCGCCGGGAAGGATCTCCAGCACCGCGAACACCACGATGGAAGCCAGCGCCAGCGTGGCGAGGGAGATGGCGAGGCGCTTGAGCAGGTAGGCTGTCATGGGAGGTCGACGCTACTAGCGTCGTCATCCTGGGGTGGAGCAGGAGCGAAGCGATGTCGCGGAGGCCCCAGGATCCATGCTGTGAAAGAGATCGAAGGGCGCGACGGTGCAAAGCCAGCGTCACCTCTCTCTACCTTCAAAGCTATCTCCCAGATTCTGCGCCGCGGGGGCGCTCGTAAGTCACGGAATGGATCCTGGGGTCCACGCAGCCGCTGCGCGCCTGCTTTGCCCCAGGATGACGAAACCGAGAGAGCCTCACTCGCTCCACTTCACCTTGGTCAGGTCGTTGGCGGGGATCGGGGCGTTTTCCCACAAGCCTTGCAGCTTGGCGTCCCAGACCCCGACCTTGGGCAGTTCGTAGAGGAAGCCGACCACGGCATCGTCGGCCAGGATCTTTTGTGCCTCGGCATACAATTCCTTGCGCTTGGCTTCGTCGGACGTCAGTTCCAGATCGGCAATGACCTTGTTGAAGGCGGGGTTGTCGTAGTTGAAGTAGTAGTCCTTGCGCGCGTAGATATCGATGTCGTTCGGCTCGGTATGGGAGACGATGGTCAGGTCGTAGTCCTTCTTGGTGAACACCTGTTCCAGCCACTGCGCCCACTCGACGGGGATGATTTCCAGGTTGATGCCGACATCGCGGAGCTGCGAGGCGATGATCTCGCCGCCGAGCCGCGCATAGGTCGTCGGCGGCAGCTTCAACGTGGCCTTGAAGCCGTTCTCCAGTCCCGCCTCCTTGAGGAGTTCCTTGGCCTTGGCCACGTCGTGCGGATAGCGGCCGGTCAGGTCGACATAATATTTGTTGGCCGGCGACATATGCGAGCCGATCGGCAGGCCGAGCCCGGCCGAGGCGCCATCGACGATCGCCTTGCGATCGAGCGCGTAGGAGATCGCCTGCCTGACCTGCAGCTTGTCGAAGGGTGGCTTCTTGTTGTTGATGGACAGGATGGTCTCGCCTTCGGTCGCGCCAACCACCACCTTGAAGCGCGGATCATCCTTGACCTGGGAAACGCTGTCGGGATCGAAGAAGGGGAAAGCCTGGATGTCTCCGGAAAGCAGAGCCGGCACCGCGGCCGCGGCATCGGGAACGATGCGGAATTCGACCTTTTCGAGGAAAGCAGGCGTGCCCCAGTAATGATCTGATTTCACCAGGGTGATCGACGAGCCCTTGGCCCAGTTTTGGAATTTGAAGGGGCCGGTGCCAACGGGCTTTTCCTTGTTGGTGTCGGCGGATTTCGACGACACGATCACCGCATCGCCCCAGCCCATATTGTAGAGGAACGAGCCCTGCGGGTGGGTGAGCGTCACCTTCACGGTGGCGGGGTCGACCACGTCGACCTTGTCGATGGCGGCAAAGAGCTGCTTTTGCGCGTTGACGGAGTTTTCCGCGCGGGCACGGTCGAGCGAGAACTTCACGTCGTCGGCGCTGAAATCGGCGCCGTCGTGGAATTTCACGCCGGCGTGCAGCTTGAAGGTGTAGACCTTGCCGTCATCGGAAATGGTCCAGCTTTCGGCGAGATCCGGCAGAACCTCGCCATTGGGGCCGATCCGGGTCAGGCCCTCGAACACGTTGGCGTAGGTGACCTCCCGGATTGCCGCGGCCGCTCCCGCCGTCGGGTCGAGATGCGGTGGTTCAAGCGGAATGCCGATGACAAGATCGGCCCGAGCGGCAAACGCCGAAGTGGCGGTTGCGACCGCCAGCACGGCAGCGGCCAGAAGGGTCTTCCACAGTTTCATCGCTGAACTCCCCATGTGCTCAAATGCTCAAGCCAGCGGATAGAAGCGTGATTTGGCGCGGGAGTAAATTGCGTTTCGTGCTGTCGCGTCGCGCCAGGAGAAATGTTTTTTGCGCCGCAGGCCGATCATCCGGTTGTGCCGCGCAGCAGCACGTTGAGCCCGATCGCCATCACCTTGGCCGCTTCCACCATGTCCTCTATGCCGACCCACTCGTCCGGCCGGTGGGCGAGGTCGAGAATGCCCGGTCCATAGGCGATACAGTCGTAAATATGGCCGATGCGGGCAATGTGCTTCTGGTCGTACGTGCCGGGCGAGATGACGTAGTCGGGCTCGCGGTCGAAGATCGCGTGAATGCCTTGCGCCACGGCCTTGACCACCGGCGCGTCGCGCTCGGTCATCAACGGCAGTACTTCCATCAGGTCGCGGATCTCGTAGTCGAATTTCTTGCGCTCGCGCTTCAGCCGCTCGAGAATGCCGGTCACTTCGCCCTTGACCGTGGCGAGATCTTCCTCGAGCAGGAAGCGGCGGTCGATGGTCAGCCGACAGGAGTCGGGCACGTTGGGCGAGGGCAGGCCAGGCCGGAAATCCTCGGTCTGGCCGCCATGGATGGAATTGATGTTCATGGTCGAGCGCCTGGCGCCTTCGGGCACGACCGGCATGCGCGTCACCTTGCGGTCGAGCGCCGGGAACAACTCGTCCTCGAAAGCCTTCAGCACGGCGCCCATATGGCGCACCGCATTGTCGCCCAGAAACGGCATCGAGCCATGCGCGATCTCGCCCTTGGTCTCGATCTCCGCCCACCAGACACCGCGGTGGCCAAGGCAGATGCGGTCCTTGTTCAACGGCTCGGGGATGATGACGTGGTCGACCTTGGGCTTGGAGAAATAGCCGAGGCCGGCCAGATGGGCGACGCCGCCGAAGCCGCCGGATTCCTCGTCGACCGTGCCCGATATTTCGATGGCGCCGGGGAAATCGGGATAAACGTCCATGAAGGCTTCGGCCGCGATGATCGACGCGGCCAGGCCGCCCTTCATGTCGCAGGCGCCACGTCCATGGACCTTGCCGTCCTTGACGATGCCGGCGAACGGATCGACGGTCCAGCCGTCGCCGGCCTCGACGACGTCGATATGCGAGTTGAAGTGGACGCAGGCACCGGGCGAGCGGCCGTCGAAACGGGCCACGACATTGACGCGCGGATAGCGGTCGGTGTCGCCGGGCGTGCCTTCGGCGCGGATGAATTCGGTTTCAAAACCACGCTTTCTCAGCCGCGCGCCAAGATATTCGGCGCATGGCCGGTAGGCTTCGCCCGGTGGGTTGATGGTCGGAAAACGGATGAGGTCGGCGGTCAGCGCGACGACATCGTCGCGCCTGTCATCGATTGCCTTGAGGAGTCGTTCGTTCATCCGCTGAGTTGAGCAGCGATCCCGGCGGTTTTGCAAGCCCACCGACCATCAAGTCCGTGCGACGTGTCGTTGCGGCAACTATCGCGGGAAATCGTTCAAATTCGCTGCTTTGGATTGGGGAATTGATCAAGGAGTGTGTGTTATCCGTTCACTGCCATTAAAAATGGTGAAAAACAACGTGATGGCGAGCCGGCAAGGGGCAATCAAAGGGGTTTGATCGCATGAAGAAGTTCTTTCTCGTGGCAGCGGCGATGTTGGCAACCGCGCTGTTGGGTACGCCGTCCGCAAGTTACGCGGCGATGTTGGAAGCGAAGATCGACGTGTCGTCGCAGACGATGACGGTGCGGTACGGGTCGGAGGTCTATCGCTGGGCCGTGTCGACCGCCCGCTCGGGTTATTTCACCCCGCGTGGCACATATCGGCCGCAGCGAACCGCCAAGATGTGGTATTCGCGCAAATACGACATGTCGCCGATGCCTTATTCGGTGTTCTTCCATGGTGGATATGCCATCCATGGGACGGGCGCTGTCAGGCAACTCGGCCGTCCGGCCTCGCATGGCTGCGTGCGGCTGCACACGGCCAATGCGGCTGCCTTTTATTCGATGGTGCGGGAAGTGGGCTTCGGCAACACGCGCATTGTCGTGGCGAACTGAAACGTCCCGGACTCGCCGGTGGCATCAATCGCTGGCGCAGAGTCGCTTTCTCGCCAGCAGCTTGGGCTAGGCGCTTGCGGCAGGAGCCGGCTTCGGCCGCTTCTTGCGCCGCCAGTTGCTGATTTCCCACCTTTTGTGAAACCACATCCACTGGCCGGGATCCTCGCGCACCCAGCGTTCGACCACATCGTTCAGCATCTGGGTGGTGGCGTGGACGTCGACGGTGCCGTCAGCGGTACGCGGCAAGACCAGTCTGTCCTCGATCTCGAGCCGGAAACGGTTGCCTGGCAATCTGATGCAACGCGCCGGATAGACGTCGCAGTCATAGTGGCGGGCAAGGGTGCCGAGCACCCGGTTGCTTTGGCAGGGGCGACCGAAGAAGGTCGTCTCCAGGCCGTTGGAGAATTTCTGGTCGACAAGGACGCCGATATTGCCGCCGTTTTCCAGCACGGAGGCCAGGGCAAACGAGGCCCCCGCCATCGACGGCAGCAGCGCGCCCATGGTCGAGCGCCGCGTCGAAAGAATGTAGTCGGCAAGGTACGGGTTGTTGGGCGGGCGGAACAGCGCCGTGATGTTCATGCCGAAAGTGGCCGCCGCCACCGGCAGCAGTTCGAAATTGCCGAGATGGCCGGTGAAGACGATATGCGGCTGCTTTTCGGCGGCGATCTCGACGAAATGTTCTACTCCCTTGACCTCGACGCGGCCGGGCTTGCTGGCGGCCGGATCATAGTCGAACAGGGCGTCGAGGAAGATGTATTCGGCGGCGAGCCGGGCCATGTTGCCCCACATGTCGGAGGCGATGGCCTCGATTTCGTCCTCGCTCTTTTCCGGATAGGCCTTGCGCAGATTGTCGATGGCGACCTGATGGCGTCCGACCCGGGGGCCAATGAGGCGCGCGACCCGGTCGGCGAAATTCAATGCGCTGTCGACCGGCAACAGGCGCAGCACCGAAAGGATGATCATCGCCGCACGCGCAACCAGGCAGTAGTTCGCTTGGCGCAACTGCCGACCATAGCGAAATTTGACGTCGCGGCGAAGCTTCTTGAGCACCGAGGTCAAGGCCCTAGGCGACGCGCAGGATGATCTTGCCGAAGACGTCGCGGCCTTCCATGCGCTTCAGCGCGGCGTCGATATCATCGAATCCGACCTCGGTGTCGATGACCGGTGCGACCTGTCCCGCCGCCATTTTCTGCATGGCGTTGGCCATGTTTTCCATGCGGCAACCGAAGGATCCGAGCAGCTTCAGTTGCTGCTGGAACAGCTGCATCAGGTTGATCTGCGTCGACACGCCGGAGGTCGAGCCGCAGGTCACCAGGCGGCCGCCGCGTTTCAGGCACAGCATCGAGCCGGCAAAGGTGTCGGCGCCGACGTGCTCGAACACGACGTCGACGCCCTTCTTCTTTGTCAGCTTGCGCACGACGCCTTCGAAGCGGTCGTCGCGATAGTTGATGACATGGTCGGCGCCGAGCGCCTTGGCCTTGTCGATCTTGTCGTTCGAGCCGACCGTGGTGATGATGGTGCAACCCATCCGCTTGGCCAGCTGAATGGCGGCCGAGCCGATGCCGGAGCCGCCGGCATGGACAAGGATGGTTTCACCCGGCTGAAGCCTGGCGTTGTCGAACAGCATGTGCTCGACCGTGCCGAAGGTAACGGGCGCCACCGCGGCGCCAATGTCGGTCACGCCGGGTGGAGCGGGGACCAGCAGGCGTGCGGGCAGGTTGATCTTTTCCTGCGCGAAGCCGTCGAGATGGAAACCGTGAACGCCGGAAACATGTTCGCACAGATTGTCGCGGCCTTCGCGGCAGGCGCGACAAAGGCCGCAGGTGCGCGCGCCATAGATCGACACCAATTGTCCGGGCAGCAGGCTGGAAACGCCAGGGCCGACCGCCTCGACCTCGCCGGAGGCCTCGGCGCCGACGACCAGCGGCAGCTTGCGCTTGGCGAAGGCCATGCCGCGCCAGCCCCAGACGTCGATATGGTTCAGTGCCACCGCCTTGATGCGCAGCGTGACTTCGCCGAGTGCGGGGGGCGGCGGGGGCGGCAGGTCCACCGTCTCAAGACGGCGGTCCTCGATAAGTTGCAATGCGCGCATTGGGCCTGTCGGTTCAGTGGGACTGAAAAAGGTCGCTTAGACCGGTTCCCGTGTCATGACAAGGCAAGTGTTCTGGCCGCCGAAGCCGAAGGAGTTCGACAAAACGCTCCGAACCTCGGCATTGCGCTTCTTGTTGGGCACCACGTCGAGCACGATCGCCGGATCGGGATTGTCGTAGTTGATGGTCGGCGGAATGACACTTTCGCGCATCGTCATCAGCGAAAACGCCGCCTCGACGGCGCCGGCCGCCGACAGGGTGTGGCCGATCATCGACTTGTTCGACGACACCGGCATGGAGCTTATGCGCTCGCCGAATACGGTCGACAGTGCCAGATGTTCCATCTTGTCGTTCTCGGGGGTCGACGTGCCGTGGGCGTTGACATAGTCGATCTCGTCTTCACCCAGGCCGGCATCGGCGAGGGCGGCGCGAACCGCGGCGATGGCGGGCGAAGCGTCCGGCTTCGAGCGGGTGCGGTGGAAGTCGTCGGCCTTCTCGCCGCAACCGCTGAGGACGCCAAGAATGGTCGCGCCGCGAGCCAATGCCGCCTCAAGCGATTCCAACACCAGCGCCCCGGACCCCTCGGCCAATACGAAGCCGTCGCGATCCCTGGAGAAAGGCTTCGATGCCTTTTCGGGAATGTCGTTGTGCGTGGAGAGCGCCGAAAGCAATGAGAAGCGAATCAATGCCTCGGCGGTGGCAGAACCGTCCGCGCCGATCGATAGCGCACGGTCGCATTCGCCGCGTCGGATCGCCTCGACACCGAGCTGGATCGCGGTGGCACCCGAAGCGCAGGCCGTCGACAGGGTGATCGGCAGACCGCGTGTGCCAAGGCGGTCGGCAAGGCGGTCGGCGATAGAACCGAACTGGGTGGTTTCGAAAATATCCAGCTCTTTCAAGCTACGCGCCACCCGAAGCAGTCTTTCGGCGGCGGTGTCGTCCTTGTCCTTGTCGGAATTGTAGAGCGAGAAGCGCTCGGCCCAGTCGAGTTCAACCGGCGGCGATGCGAGGAAAAGCGGTCCGCCGAAGTCGCTGGAATCAAGACCGGATTCGGTCACCGCTTCGAGGCCGGCAAGCTCGGCCAGCTCATAGGTGAGCGGGCTGGCACCTTTCGAACTCGACGGCAGGAAATCGACCATGCCGGAGATGCGGGTGTTCAGTTGATCGATGGGAAAGCGGGTGATCGGGTGGATGCCCGACTTGCCGGAGGTCAACGCCGCCCAATTGTCGGTCTTGCCGACGCCGAGCGAGGTGACAACGCCGATGCCGGTGACGGCGACAATTGGCCTGCCCATGTGATCGTTCAGATTGGCCATCCGGGAGCCCTCGAGCGTTTATCGTTGCAGCATGGATCGCGAGCGCCGCGTTATGCGGCGTTGACCAGCGCCATGCCCTCGAATTGGTGATAGCCGATCGCCGTTGCAAGGACGCTTGCGGGAATGCCTTCGAACGGCTTCTCGGCGGCGGCATCGAAAACAGGGTAAGCGGCCTTGCGGTCGACGGCGAGTGCCGCCAGCGCCACCGCGAAAGGAAACTGCGCTTCCTTCATGTGCCCGGTCAGTGTCGAGAAGCCGCGCGCGGCGATCCCGGGATTGGCATCGAGCACCGTCTTCTCGGCGGTGGTTGCGGCATGCGCGCCCGAGGCACCCGACAGGGCAAGCAGCTTGCCGTTCGGCAGCGCCGCCTGGCCGAGCAGCGCGGCGATCTCGGCATCGAGCTCTCCGCGTGGCCGCCTGGCGCGGCCTGAAACGACCGGGCCGAGTTCGGCGTAGATCTTGCGCCCACGGCTCACGGCGTGTTCGCGCTGCTCCAGCACCAGGAAGGCACCGCCGGATCCCGTGACGACGCCGCCACCCTCGGCACCCTGTCTTTGCCACACAGGTTTCCACGGGCCGCGATGCAAATAGCCGGCAAGCTCGTAACCGAGCAGCATGTCGGAATGTTCGGTCTGGAAGGCGCCGCCGACCAGAATGTGCGTCGACTGGCCGGAGCGGATGCGGGCAGCGGCCGTTTCGACGGCGGCGACGCCGGCACCTTCCTCGCCCATGAAGGTGCGTGACGAGCCTGTCACCTTGTGGACGATGGAGATGTTGCCAGCGAGCAGGTTGGAAAGCTGCGCCAAAAACAGGGTCGGCCGCAACTCGGTGGTCAGCTTCTCGTTGAGCAGCACGTCGCGGTCATTGCGGCTCTCGGATGCGGCGAGAATGGCGGCGTCAACCGCCTCGTCGCGCTCGCCGCCGCCGGCGGCCACCACCATGTCCATGGTCGCGCAGAGCTCGTCATTGCCCTTGATGCCGGCATCGTCGAGCGCAAGCCCGGCGGCATAGGTGCCGAGCCGCTGCCAGGTTTCCATCTGCCGCTGGTCGCCACGCTTGGCGATCTGCAGGTTCCAGTCGATTTCGGGCAGCGGGTGGACGGTGTAGGGCGCGAAGCGCGCGGCTTCGAGCACCGGCTGCAGGCCCGGCTGCGCCAGCTTCTGCCAGTGGGCGTCCGGACCTTCTCCCAGCGAGGAGACAAGGCCGATACCAGTGATGACGACGTCGCGGGGGCTGCTCATGAGCGGCTTTGTGGGTCAGGCGGCAGAGCGCGTCAAGGTCGCGCGCTCAACTGACATCAGGCGGTCTTGGCGGCGACCAGTGCGTCGATCTTGGCGCACAGGTTCTTCATGACGAAGTAGTCGTCGGTCGACGCCTTGCCGTCATTGACTTCCTGGGTCCACTTTTCCAGCGGCACCTTGATGCCGAATTCCTTGTCGATGGCGAAGACGATGTCGAGGAAATCGAGGCTGTCGATGCCGAGATCGTCGATCGTGTGGCTCTCGGGTGTGATGGTGTCGATATCGATCTCGCTGGTGTCGGCAATGATCTTGGCGACTTTGTCGAACGTGGTGGACAAGGGCTTTTCCTTCTTTGCGGGCGGAATCTGTCCGCATCTTGTTTGGGCGCTGTCTAATCGGTTTTTCCCGGCAGGAAAAGGCCTGATAAGCCGGGCGCAGATGGGTAGGCTGCCCAAGAAACGCAAGAAGGGCCGCCGGTCAACCCGGCGGCCCTTCCCATTACGTCACGTCAGTCGCTGTTTCGATGCCTGTCGTTTTCCCAAAACCGGAACCAATTTTGGACGATACGCATCAGTTGTCGCGGGTTGTCGCAGGCGGCTGTCGGGGCAAGTTCGCGGCTTTTTTCAGCGGTGGCCTTCGGCAACACCGCCAGATGTCGCGAGAGGCTTGATGGTACCAATGTACCATGATACCAATTCACCATGAACATTGAACGCGTGCAGACGGGCGTGCGCCTGGAAAAGCGGCTGGTGAAGGTGCTCAAGGCGCTGGCCGAGCATCGCGACATGAGCCTTGGCGATCTCATCGAAGGCATCGTGCTGCATGCCTTCGAAGGGCAGGCGCCGTTTTCGCCAGCGACCCTGGAAACGATCAGCCAATTGAAGCGCATCTACGGGCTGGAGCTTGGCGCCGCGGACAGCCACGGTCTGGCTGAAGCGCCGCCGTCGGACGGAGTGGAAAGGGAAGGAAAGGCGGATGACGAGCCATCTTGAGCGCAGCCACAGCATCGTCCTTTCCGGTCCGGTCGACCGCGTCTTCCCGCTGTTCACGCCGATCGGCGAGACCCTTTGGGTGGAGGGCTGGGATCCGGAATTTCTGCACCCGCAAAATGGAGATACGCGGCAAGGCATGGTCTTCCGGACTGTCCACAGCGACGAGACGACGCTCTGGGCCTGCGCCGACTGGGATCCTGTCGCGCATCGCGTCCGCTATGTCAGGGTTACGCCGGATTCACGTTTCGGATTTGTCGAGGTGGCCTGCCGCCCGGCCGCCGACGGTGGCACGCAGGCATCGATTGCCTACACGTTCACGGCTCTGACGGCAGCAGGGGACGCGTATCTGTCGGAATTGACCGAGGACGCGTTCGTACACATGATCGAGGCGTGGAAAGTCCGCATCGATACGTGGTTGCTCACCGGTTCGTCAGCCGGCTCCGGCCATGATTAGAACGTAACACGGCCGAGCACACGCAGGCCGTCGCCCTGCGGCTCGACGACCACGGCTTCGCCCTCTCGCGGCGAAACCCCGGTCAGCGCCACGATGTCTTCCAGATGGGTGACCATGATCAGGTTGTCGGAACCGGAATAGGCGCGGATTTCCTTCATGATGGCCGCGATCTGGGCGGCCTTCTGCGCATCGTCGCCTTTCAGCAGATCGAGCGGCGCAAACAGCTCCGGCTCGGCCTCGAAGGCGATGCGGGCGGTGTCGAGGCAGCGGCAGTAGCGGCTCGACAGCACGCGTTCGACCGGCGCGGCGCGGGCGGCAAACAACGCGCCGATCTTGCTCGCCTGCTGCTTACCGCGCGCCGAGAGGTTGATCTGGGTGGCGCAGCTGTCGATGTCGAAATTGACCGGATCGGTGGTGCCGGTGACCATGGCATGGCGCAGCAGCACGACATGGCCGCCATCGCGCAGCAACGCCCAGCCGGCATCCGTGGCATGCGCCGCGAAGGGAATGACGAGCAGGAACAAGGCCAGGGCAAATCGAATCATCGCGGTCCTTCCATGAGCCTGGCATCAGACTCCATTCGCATATAGGGATCGGAAGGCCGGCACAAAGACAAGCGGGCGTCGCGGACGTCCCAGCCTCACTTTTTGGCGAGCTGCTGCTTCACCAGATCGATCTTCTGGTCGGTGAGCGGGATGGGTATGGTGTAGCCGGCTTCGGTGAAGCCCTGCTTGGCGTTCTCGAAGAACTCGATGGCCCTGAGATATTCGGGCTTGCCGCCGCCATAGCTGGCGCGGTTCCAGTGGATGTCGCCGAGATTGTTCTGTTCAAAGGCCCATTGCATGGGCTGACTTTCGCGCGTGAACACCTTCAGTGTCGCGGTGAAGGCCGCCTCGGCCTCGTCGAGATATTTTCCGGTCCGTTCGATGTTGCCGAGGTTGAGCAGGCTCATGCCGATGCCGTTCTGGGCGTTGGCCCAGTCGACCGGTGCGGACTCGATGGACAGCACTTCAAGTGCCGCCCGCCGCGCCGCGATAGAATCTTGCAAGGTTTTCGGATCGGCATTGCTCATGCTCAGCCAGTGCAGCGTCGAGCCCAGACCGGCCTGGGCCAGCGCCCATTGCCGAGGGTTCGTCTCGCGCTTGTATTCGCGCAACGCATTCCGATAGGCGTCGACCGCCTCGCTGTAGTGCTCGGGCTTGTCCGTGACGCCGCCAAGAAGCTGCAGCGTGTTGCCGAGATTGTAGTAGCTCATGGCCCAATCCTGCGGGAATTTCCGCCTGACATAGACCTGCCGGGCGGCCTGGAAGGCTGCCGCCGACTGTTCGAGCTTGGCCGCATCGCGGGTTCGCTGGCCAAGCGTCTGATAGATCGAGCCGAGATTGTTCTGCGCCGACGCCCAATCCATCGGGAACCGCTGGCGGGTAAACACGGTGAGCGCGTCATCATAAGCCGCGGCGGCCTCTTCGAGCGTGCCCGTGCCGATATCGAAGCGGGCAACCCCGCTCAGCGCGTTGCCGAGATTGAGCCGGCTGGTTGCCCATGACACCGGGAAGGTCTCGCGGGTCCGCACCTTCAGCGCCGCGCGAAACGCATCGGCCGCCTCGTTGATCTTGGCCTTGTCGTTGAGCTGGATGCCTGAAGTCACAAGGGTATTGCCGAGATTATTCTCGACCATCGCCCATTCCACCGGCGTTTTCTCGCGCGTGTATTCCTCGAGCGCCAGCCGGTAGGCGGCTTCCGCTTCCTTCAGGTGCTCGCCGGCAGGGTCGCGCTCGGAAAGGGCGTAGAGCGCGAGGCCGAGATTGTTCTGCGAGGCGGCCCAGTCGAGCGGCAGCTTGTCGCGTGGGCGCTTTTCGAGCGTGGCGTGCATCGCCGCCACCGCTTCATTGAGTCGTTTCGGATCGCTTTCCCGCTCACCGATCTTCAGGAGCACATTGGCGAGGTTATTCTGCGCGGCCGCCCAGTTGCGGTCGTCCTTCTCGTGCTCGAAAACGACAAGCGAATCGCGAAAGATCCGTGCCGCTTCTTCGAGACGGGCGGTTTCGGTCTCGCGTTCACCGATGGTCTGCAACACCACCGCCATGTTGTTGCGAGTGATGGCCCAGTCACGGTTCTGCTCGCCATTCGGGATGAAGTTCAGGATGACGCGATAGGCTTCGATCGCGTGCTGCAGCGCATCGAGGTCGCCGGTGGCATAGCCATGGGCATTGAGTGCCTCGGCTTCCTGGTTCTTGTAGTTCCAGCGCAGCTTCTCGTCCCATTTCTCGGCCAGCGAGAACGCCTTGGCGTAGTCGTTGGCGGCGGATCTGTAGTCGAAGATCAGCGCCGACGCGTCGGCGCGCTTGGCGTAGATGGCGGCGTCGGCGATGCGTTTCTGCCGGACCAGGTCCTCGGCCTCGTCAACAGCGTCGCCGTTCTGCTCGACCCTGCCGACCGCGTCATCGAGGAATTTGCGCGCCGTCACCATTGCGCCCTGGCTGATGGCCTTGTCGGCGGACGCGACCAGCCGCTTGATCTCCGGATCGTCCGTACGCAACGCCGCGCGCTCGGACATCATCTTCTTCAGCCGCTCGGCCTGTGCGTCGAGCACCTTGTGCAGGTCGGCCGGATCCTCGGGGATCTTTTCCGTGCCGAGTGCCCTGAGTACCCCATAGAGCGCGTCGAGCGGCACCCCGTCCTGCAGCGAGGCCAGTTCCACTTGCGCCCTTTTGGGATCGGGCAGGTCGGAAATGGTCAGGAGCAGTTGCCGCCGTTCGCCGGTGATCAGCCCGTCATCGCCTGTCGGTTCCGGTGGCGCGACGCCGAAATAGAGCAGCCGGCGCAGGCTTTCATTGACCCAGGGGCGCTGCTTCGCCTTGGTGTCGAGATAGACTTCCTCGGTCACCATGCGCATGACCGAGCCGAACTCCGTGCCTTTCATCGCCGCGAGGTGGCGTAGCAGCGCGGCTGCGTAAGGGCTGTTTTCCCCGGGGGCACCATCCAGAGCCGGGCGCCCCGGTTCGGCGGCGAAGCCGACCACAGTGCCCAGGCTCGCATCGGCCGCCGGTGCGTTGCCGAGGGCCTTGGCGCCACGGACCGGTTCCAGCCCGCCGGCACCGATCGGCTCGGCGGAAGCGGTTGGTGCGCGCCGCACCACGGCGTCGGCGGGAAACGGATTGGTGCGGCAGGCGTCGAGCAGCATGATCGTCACCGGCACGGTCTTCTTCAATTCATCCATGACGGCGGACATCGGCACCAGCGCCTGACCGGCATCCTTGAGCGACGAGACGTCGGCATCGACCGGAACCAGATAGTTCTCGCCGCCGGCTTCGATGCCGTGCCCGGAATAGTAGATGAAGGCGACGTCGACGCCTTCGGCATCCTCGACGAACCGTTCGAGGTCGCGCTTCAACCTGGCGGCATCGCGATCGGTGACGTTGCGGGCGTCGAAACCGAGGTCTGTCAGCATCTTGGCCATGTCGCGGGCGTCGTTGGCCGGGTTGGGCAGGGCGGCGATGTGTTCATATTTCGACTGACCGATAATCAGCGCCACGCCCTTGAGGTTTTTCGGTTCGGCAAGCGCAAACGCCGTCGCGGCAAGACAAAACAGCGCGGCGACGAAGGCCGTCAGCCACATCCGCGCAAAAAGATTGCGTCCTGAGGTTTCGACAAAGGTCATTTGTCGTTCGTGTCCGCCCTGATATTCCAAACCCTCTATAACGCTGCCAGCAGACCATGATCAAATTCGGGCATGATCAAATTCGGGCGCGATTGCGCCACGGGCGTGGCTCGCCTATCCCTGAAAAATGTCCCCACTCACAGAAACCGTCCTTTTCGTCTTCAGCCTCGTCGCGCTCGGCTATCTCGCCGGGCTCACCGGTTATCTCAGGCCGGCGAGCGGTGAGGGGATATCGGACTTCGCGGTCTCGGTGGCGATGCCGCTGCTTCTGTTCCAGACGATGGTGAATGCCGATTTCCACGGCGTGGCGCCATGGCCGCTGTGGGGAGCTTATTTCACGGCTGTGGCGATAACCTGGGCCGTCGGCCATCTCGTCACCACGAGGATCTTCGGACGTGATGCGCGCGCCGGCGTCGTCGGGGGCGTGTCGTCGGCCTATTCCAATGTCGTGCTGCTCGGCGCGCCGTTCATCCTTGGCGTATTCGGCCCGAGCGGCTTCGAAGTGCTGTCGCTTCTGGTCTCCGTGCATCTGCCGGTCATGATGATGGCCTCGATCGTGCTGTTCGAGATGTTTGGCCGCGGCAGCGGCGACCATGTCCATCCGCTGCGGGTGCTGCGCAGCTTCCTGCGGCGGCTGTTCATGAACCCGCTGATCATCGGCATTCTGCTGGGGCTGGCATGGCGCCTCAGCGGCGTGCCGCTGCCTGACCTCGCCATGCGGCTGGTCGATGCGCTGGCCGACACGGCCGGGCCGGTGGCGCTGTTTGCCATGGGGCTCAGCCTGCGTCGCTTCGGCGTTTCCGGCAATGTCAGGCCGGCCCTGGCGCTTTCGGCGCTGAAGCTGTTCCTGATGCCTGCGCTGGTTCTCGCCTTCGTATGGCTGCTCGGCCTGCCGCCGATGACCGCCAAGGTGGCGGTCGTGGTCGCGGCGCTGCCATCCGGGATCAATTCCTATCTCATCGCCGTGCAGTTCAACACCGGCCAGGCGCTGGCTTCGAACCAGATGACCATCGCCACGGCCTGTGCCGCCATCACCACGGCTTTCTGGCTGACCGTGGTTCTCCACGTCTACGGTTAGTTCGTCTTCGGCTGGTTTCGTGCTGGCCCAAAGCCTATATGCCATCTTGCAATTGATTGCGTGGCTTGCCCTAGGTAAAGAGCACTGGCTCCAGTGTCCCGGCCTCGATATCATCGGGCACGCCCATCGAAGAAAATCCAGATACCGGCCCGTCAGTGCGCCGAGCGGAGGCTAGACCATGCTTCAGAAAACCAGCCATTTCATGCGGCAGGCCAATCTCATCAACGGCGAATGGGTGCAGGCCGACAGCGGCCAGACGGTCGACGTCAACAATCCCGCCACCGGCCTCAAGATCGGCACCGTGCCGAAGTCGGGCAAGGCCGAGACCCGCCGCGCCATCGAGGCGGCCGATGCCGCCTTCAAGTCGTGGCGCAAGACCACCGCGCTCGAACGCTCGAAGCTGCTGCGCAAGCTGCATGACGCGATGATGGACAATCAGGACGTGCTGGCCGAACTGCTGACCATCGAGCAGGGCAAGTCTCTGTTCGAATCGAAGGGCGAGATCGGCTCGGCCGCGGCTTATATATTGTGGTTCGCCGAGGAGGGCCGCCGCACCTATGGCGACGTCGTGCCGTCACCATGGGCGGATCGCCGTATCCTGGTAACCAAGGAACCGGTCGGCGTCATCGCCGCCATCACGCCGTGGAATTTCCCGTCCTCGATGCTGGCCCGCAAGCTCGGTCCCGCACTGGCCGCGGGCTGCACCGCCGTCGTCAAGCCGGCCTCGCAGACGCCATATTCGGGCCTCGCCTGGGGCGCGCTGGCCGAGGAAGTCGGCTTCCCCAAGGGCGTCGTCAACATCCTGACCGGTGCCGCCGGAGAAATCGGCGACGAGATCTGCGCCAATCCGCTGGTCAAGAAGATCACCTTCACGGGCTCGACCGAAGTCGGCAAGATCCTGATCCAGAAGTCGTCGGTCACCGTCAAGAAAGTCTCGATGGAACTCGGCGGCAACGCGCCGTTCATCGTCTTCGACGACGCCGATATCGACCGTGCCGTCACCGGCGCCATAACCGCCAAGTACCGCAATTCCGGCCAGACCTGCGTGTGCACCAACCGCTTCCTCGTGCAGGCCGGCGTCTATGACAAGTTCGTCGAGAAACTGGCCGCCGCCAGCAACGGGCTGAAGGTCGGTTCGGGCCTCGAGGAAGGCGTGCAGCAGGGACCGCTGATCGACGAGAAGGCGGTCGAGAAGGTCGAGGAACTGATCGCCGACGCCACCTCAAAGGGCGGCAAGATCGTCGCCGGCGGCAAGCGTCATGCGCTCGGCGGCTCGTTTTTCCAGCCGACGGTCATCGCCAATGCCACGCCCAAGATGCGCTTCATGAAGGAAGAGATCTTTGGCCCGGTCGCACCGGTGTTCAAGTTCGAGACCGAGGAAGAGGCGGTGCAACTGGCCAACGACACCGAGTTCGGCCTTGCCTGCTACTTCTACACCGGTGATCTCGGCCGTGCCTTCCGGGTCATGGAAGGGCTGAAATACGGCATGGTCGGCGTCAATGAAGGCCTCATCACGACGCCAGAGGCGCCGTTCGGCGGCGTCAAGGAATCGGGTCTCGGGAAGGAAGGCGGACATCAGGGCATCGAGGATTATCTCGACACCAAATATGTCTGCATTGGCGGCCTCGGCCTCTGATAGACTGGTCTTGAGATGGGCAGGCCAACGGGCGGCCCATCTCTTCTGGGAAATCCTACCGAAGTCCTCTGGATCAACTGGCATTTGCGGGCATGGCGATGAAGGACGGCGAGGTCTTCGGCACGACACAGACGGGCGAGCCCGTGCGCCGCTTCGCCATCAGGGGCGGCGGCCTCACCGCCAACATCATCGGTCTCGGCGCCATCATCCAGGATTTGCGCCTGACCGGCCACGATGCGCCGCTGGTGCTCGGCTACGGCACCCTGCAAGAGTATGAGGCCGACAACGCCTTCTTCGGCGCGGTGGTCGGCCGCTATGCCAACCGCATCCGCGACGGCCGCTTCACCATTGGCGGCAACCGCTACCAGACCGAGCCGAATTTCCTCGACAAGCACACGCTGCATGGCGGCTCGCAGGGTTATTCGCACCGGCCATGGGCGGTTTCGCTGCACGGCCGGGACTTCGTCACGCTGACGCTGCACGATCCCGACGGCGCGATGGGCTTTCCCGGCGCGCTCGACGTCACCTGCACCTACCGGCTGAAGATACCCGGCACGCTCAGCGTCGAACTGACGGCGACCTGCGAGGAGCCGACGCTGTGCAATCTTACGCAGCACTCCTATTTCAACCTGGATGATGGCGGGGCCGGCGACATTCTCGATCACAGGTTGATGCTGAACGCCGGTGCCTATCTGCCGGTCGATGGCGACATGATCCCGACCGGCGTGGTCAAGCCGGTTGACGGCACGCCTTTCGATTTCCGCCAGGCGCGGCCGTTGCGCATGGAGACCGAGGGCGAACAACTGCCCTACGACCAGAATTTCTGCCTCGCCTCGGCGCGCGGACCGCTGCGGCAAGCGGCATGGACGCAAGGGGCAAGCTCCGGCGTCGAGATGGAGGTCTGGACGACGGAGCCCGGCGTCCAGCTCTATACAGGCCAGTATGTGACGCCCCGCAAGGGCCTGGAAGGGCGGGATTACAAAGCCTTTAGTGGCTTCTGCCTGGAACCTCAGATATGGCCGGATGCGCCGAACCGGCCGTATTTTCCACAGGCGACGCTGTGGCCAGGTGCAATTTATCACCACGTGACGGAATATCGTTTCCGCCTTCCATAGTTTCTCCAAGCGCTAGTTTTCAAACGCAGTCCGCAATGTCTCGAACGGCGCCAGCGCGCCGCGAACCTGCACCACGGCGGCGGCGACGCGATGGGCTCGGCGGACAGCTTCCTGGGGGCCATGACCGGCAAGACGCGCCGCCAGATAGGCGCCGTTGAAGGAATCGCCGGCTCCGGTGGTGTCGATGGCGGCCGCGACATGGATCGCCGGCACGTCGTGCAACGTTCCGTTTTTGGCAATCAGCGCCGGCTGTTCGCCGTTCTTGACGACGATTTCGCTGACCCATTGTCCAAGCCGCTCGGCGGTCGCCTGCGGCGTTGCATCCTCAAACAGCATCTGCTCGTCGGGGAAGGTCGGCAGTGCGATGTCGGTAACGGCAAGCGCCTCTACGATGGCCGTTTGCGCGTCCTCGCGCCGACGCCAAAGCCGCGGCCGGTAGTTGGGGTCGAAAGCGATCAGCGACCCCGCCGTGCGCGCCTTGGCCACAGCGCTCAGCAGTGTGGCGCGCGCGGCATCGTCCAGAATTGCCAAAGTGATTCCGGAAAAATACACAAGCGCCTGATTCTCAAGGTTTTTCGACAGTGCGGCTGGATCGGAAGCAAGCTGCCGGGCGGCGGCGTCGCCGCGCCAGTAGGTGAAGGAGCGTTCGGCCCCGGTCAGCGTTATCGCGTAGAGGCCGGGGCGCGCCCCCGATATCACCGGGCTGGAGCCGATGCCGATGCCGTTTTCGGCGAAGAAGCCGATCTGGCCTTGCGAGAAGGGGTCGTCGCCGAAGGCCGAGACATAGGTCGCCGGCCGGTCCTGGCTCAACGCATGCAGCGCCCACAGCGTGTTGAACGTGTCGCCGGCAAAGCCCATGCACCAGTTCGTGCCGGTCTGGCCCGACAGTTCGAGCATGCATTCGCCGATCGAGGCGACGCCGTTTCCCGCCATCTGCTATCCTCCAGTGATTTCCGTGCTGTAGCTTTTTGCCGGTGGCGGCGCCATGCTTGGCAAGCAGGCATTTTTGCGCCACAGCGTTTTCCCACAGGCTGGCGGGAAGCGATCCACCCGGGAGAACGTTGTCTGCAGAAGAGGAACCGGTTTGGCATCGATATGGCGTTATCTCCTGGCGGGTCTTGGTCTGGCTGCTCTGCTGATCGGCGTTCTCGCGGTCGTCTACCTGACCGCGCCGCAAAGCGCGCAGCTTGCCGGCCCGGATCTCTCTCGGACGAAGAAAACCGACAACGGGCTGTACATTGCGAGCTTCGTGCCGGAACGGGGCGTGGTGCGGCAGGGCGAACTGGAATCCTGGCTGCTGACGCTGAAAACAAAGACAGGGGCTTCGGTGGAGCGAGCCGCGATCGCCATCTCCGGCGGCATGCCGCAACACAATCACGGCCTGCCGACGAGCCCGCAGGTGACCGATTATCTGGGCGAGGGCCGTTACCGCATCGAGGGGCTGAAATTCACCATGAGCGGTTGGTGGCAACTTCGTTTCGCCATCTCGTCCGGCGCTGGCTCCGACACGGTGCTGTTCAACGTGGTGCTGTGAGCGATCGATGACGCGCCTTTTCTGTTTTCTGGCGCTGACGGCCGCCGTCATCCTCGTTGGCTGCGGCAAGCCGGATTTTTCCGACGCCGAGAAGAAGACCATCGCTTCGCTGGCCCTGAACACCTTGCCGTTGCTGAAGCCCGACACGACCAATCGCTTCGCCGACGTGCCGGCCGCGGCGGCGCTTGGCTCGACGCTGTTCTTCGATCTGGGCATGAGCCGCGACGGCACCGTGTCGTGCTCGACCTGCCACAAGATCGACCGCCAGTTCCAGGACGACCTGCCGCGAGCCGTTGGCGTCGGCCGCACCAACCGGCGCACCATGCCGCTGGCGGGCGTGGCGCGCGATCCCTTTTTCTTCTGGGACGGCCGACGCGACAGCCTGTGGGCCCAAGCGCTGACACCGCTGGAAAACCCGCTGGAGCAGGCCGGAAACCGCGCCGCCTACGCGCATTACATCAAGGCGCGCTTCGGCGAGCGCTATGAGCGGATCTTCGGGCCGCTGCCCGATTTTTCCGGCATTCCTTCCAATGCCAGCCCGCTGGGAACCGATGCCGAAAAGGCCGCCTGGAATGCAATGAGCGATGGACAGCGCGACGCCATCAACCGCGTCTATGCCAATATCGGCAAGGCGATTGCTGCCTTTGAACGCTCGATCGAGCCGGCGCAGACGCGTTTCGACCGCTTTGCGCTTGACCTTGCCACCGGTGCCGAGCCCAAAGGCGATGCCATCTTTTCCCGGGAGGAGATCCTCGGGCTGAAGCTGTTTATCGGCAAGGCCAATTGCGTGACCTGCCACAACGGCCCGCGCTTCACCGACAACGGTTTTCACAACACCGGTGTACCGCCCGTCGCGGATCTGCCGCCGGATCGCGGGCGTGTCGACGCGGTTGCTCAGGTCGAGGCCGACCCGTTCAATTGTCTCGGCGCCTATCGCGACGGTGATGTGAGCGCCTGCGGCGAATTGCGCTTCATGGTCAAGGACGGACCGCAATTGATCCGCGCCTACAAGACGCCGTCGCTGCGCGGCGCCGCCACGCGGCCACCCTATATGCATGCCGGGCAGTTTTCGTCGCTGGACGACGTGGTGGCGCACTACGCCAAGGCGGCTCCCAGCGTCGAGGGGACATCCGAGATCCATCCGCTGGAGCTGTCGGATCGCGAGCGTGCGGCGCTGGTGGCGTTCCTGAAGACGCTGTCGGAGTAGGCCCTGTTTTCTTGCTTGACCATGATCCCGGCCGGTAACCGGCGTCCGTGTTTCGGGATCATGGTCAGCGGTCCTTCACCGTCTCCATCGCCACGAAGGTCGAGGTCTGGGCGACGTGGGGAAGGGCCGAGATGCGCTCGCCCAGCACACGGCGGTAGGCGGCGATATCCCTGGTGCGGACCTTCAGCAGATAGTCGAAGCTCGACGCCATCATGTGGCACTGCTCGATCTCGGGCACGGACTGTACCGACCGGTTGAATGCGTCGAGTGCCGCTGAACGGGTGTCGGACAATTTCACCTGGACGAAGGCGACATGGCCTTCGCCCATGCGCTCGCGGTCGATGATTGCCTGGTAGCCCCTGATATAGCCGTCCTTCTCCAGTCGCTTCACCCGCGCCTGCACCGGTGTCTTCGACAGCCCCACCTTTGCCGCCAATTCCGACATGGAAAGCCGGCCATTGCTTGCCAGCGCCGACAGGATGTTCCGGTCGATGCGGTCCAATTGGTCTTCTGTCATGGAAATCGCAGTCCAAACTTTGTCAGATTGGCAGGATGATAGATCGATTGGTTTATCTTGTCGATTTCTTTGGACCGATGGAAATTCGCAGCTGTGCTAGCTTGCGCCATTCGGTCCGGTGACCGCCGGCCCGCTCCCCGATGCTCGTTCCGCAGGACCGCCATGCCGCTCGACACCATCCGCCAGCAGATCCGTGCCAACTATTTGCCTGACGAAGACGAAGCCGTGAAGCGGCTGGCCGAAGCGACGGGACTCTCGGCAGAAGATCGGAATGCGATCTCGGCCCGCGCCGCCGATCTGGTGCGGGCGGTGCGCGGCTCGTCGGATCCCCGGCTGATGGAGGTCTTTCTCTCGGCCTACGGTCTCTCCACCAAGGAAGGCGTGGCGCTGATGTGCCTGGCCGAGGCGCTGCTGCGCGTGCCGGACACCGAGACTATGGACGATCTGATCGCCGACAAGATCGCGCCGCATGATTGGTCCGCGCATTCCGGTGGTTCGAGCTCGATCTTCGTCAACGCCTCGACCTGGGCGCTGATGCTGACCGGTCGTGTCCTCGACGAGGGCGAGGGCGGTATCGAAGGCACGCTGCGCTCGATGGTGCGGCGGCTGGGCGAGCCGGTCATCCGCAAGGCGGTGGCCGCCGCCATGCGTGAAATGGGCGAGCAGTTCGTGCTTGGCCGCACCATCGCCGAAGCCGTCAAGCGCGGTCGGCAGATGATCCAGAAGGGCTATCTCTATTCCTTCGACATGCTGGGCGAGGCGGCCCGCACCGAGGCTGACGCGCTGCGCTACCACAAGGCCTATGCCGATGCGATCTCGTCGCTCGATTCCGGCTCGAACGGTCCTGACATCAGGCAGAACCATGGCATCTCGGTGAAGCTCTCGGCGCTGCATCCACGTTACGAAGTGGCGCAGAAAGAGGAGATGCTGCCTGTCATGGCCGAGCGGCTGTTGTCGCTGGCGCTCGCGGCCCGGCATTCGCGCATGGGCCTCAATATCGACGCCGAGGAGGCGGATCGGCTCGACCTCTCGCTTGACGTCATCGAGCGGGTTCTGGCCGAGCCGGAACTCGCCGGCTGGAACGGCTTTGGTGTCGTCGTCCAGGCCTATGGCCCGCGTGCAGCCTTCGCTATCGACTGGCTCTACGCGCTGGCGAAGAAGTACGACCGCACCATCATGGTGCGGCTGGTCAAGGGCGCCTATTGGGATACCGAGATCAAGCGGGCGCAAACGCTCGGGCTTGACGGCTATCCCGTCTTCACGCGCAAGGCCAACACCGACGTTTCCTATATGGCTTGCGCGAAAAAACTGCTCGGCATGACCGACCGAATCTATCCGCAATTCGCCACCCATAACGCCCATACCGTGGCCGCCATCCTGTCGATGGCGGGCGATCGCAATTCCTTCGAGTTCCAACGCCTGCATGGCATGGGCGAGGCATTGCACGAGACGGTGCGCCAGGCCGAAGGCACGCGCTGCCGTATCTATGCGCCGGTCGGCGCGCATTCCGACCTGCTTGCCTATCTGGTCCGCCGGCTGCTCGAGAACGGTGCCAACTCTTCCTTTGTCCACCAGTTGACCGACGAAGACGTCGAGCCGGAGGACATCGCGCGAGATCCGGTCGAAACGATCGAAAGCCAGGGCCCCGCCGCCAATCCGGCGATAGTCCGGCCTTCCCAGATTTTTGGCGCTGGCCGACGCAACTCGAAGGGATTCGATATCACCGACACGGTGACGCTGGCGGCGATCGACAGGGCCAAGGCGGCCTTTGCGGGGCCGGACCGCTGGCATGCCAAGCCGATTACGCGGGCCGCCGGCTATGGCAAGCAGCGCCCGGTGGTCAATCCGGCCAAGCCTGCCGAAGTGGTGGGCACCGTTCACGAGGCCGCGGCCAAGCAAGTCGCGACCGCCGTGCGCATTGCGGTGGAAGCGCAGCCGGCCTGGGCAAAGCGCCCCGTTGCCGAGCGCGCCGCCATTCTCAACCGCGCCGCCGACCTCTACGAGGCCAATGCCGTGGAGTTCTTCGCGCTGGCCACCCGCGAGGCCGGCAAGTCGCTGGCCGACGGTGTGGCGGAAGTGCGCGAAGCCGTCGATTTCCTGCGCTATTACGCGACCGAGTCGGCAAACGCCGAGACGGGCACGCAGGCGCGGGGCGCCATCGTCTGCATCTCGCCGTGGAATTTCCCGCTCGCCATCTTCACCGGCCAGATCGCGGCAGCGCTGGTCACCGGCAATTCGGTGATCGCCAAGCCGGCCGAGCAGACACCGCTGATCGCCTTCCGCGCCGTCGAACTGCTGCGCGAGGCCGGCGTTCCGGAAGACGTCATCCAGCTCCTGCCCGGCGACGGCCCGTCGGTCGGCGCGCCGCTGACCGCCGACCCGCGCATTGCCGGCGTCTGCTTCACAGGCTCGACCGAGGTCGCCAAGCTGATCGAGAAGCAGCTTGCGGAGACCGCGGCACCGGACGCCATGCTGATCGCCGAGACCGGCGGCCTCAACGCGATGATCGTCGATTCCACCGCGCTGCCCGAGCAGGCGGTGCGCGACATCCTGGCCTCTGCGTTCCAGAGCGCGGGCCAGCGCTGTTCGGCACTGCGCGTGCTCTATGTGCAGAAGGATGTCGAGAAGAAGATGCTGGAGATGCTGAAGGGCGCCATGGAGGCGCTCAACATCGGCGATCCCTGGCAAATTTCGACCGATGTCGGCCCAGTCATCGACGATGAGGCACAGGCTTCGATCCGCGACTATTGCACCAAGAAGGGCCTCGAGGGCCGGCTGATCGCCAAGCTCGAGGCGCCGAAGGATGGCCGCTTCGTCGCGCCGCATGTGTTCAGGGTCAAGGGCATAGAGGAGATGGAGCGCGAGGTGTTCGGGCCGGTGCTGCATGTCGCGACATTCGACGCCGATGAGATCGACGCGGTGATCGCCGCGATCAACCGCAAGGGCTATGGCCTGACTTTCGGCTTGCACACCCGCATCGAAGGTCGCGTGCAGCATTTCGTCGACGGCATTCACGCCGGCAACATCTATGTCAACCGCAACCAGATCGGCGCTGTCGTCGGTTCGCAGCCCTTTGGCGGCGAGGGACTGTCTGGCACCGGGCCGAAGGCCGGCGGACCGCATTATCTCCGGCGCTTCCGCAAGGGGCCGGACGCGGGCACCCATTTGCAGGATGGCCACAAGGTGACGGCGACCGAGCTGGCCGACAATCTGCCCGATCCCACGCTGGGCGGCTGGTCGACGCGCCCAGACCGGATCGCCATTCTGAGGAAGCACCTGCGCGGCAAGGGAGCTGCCGCCATCGGAGCCGCCGCCAGTATCGATTTCGGTCAGGTCGATCTGCCCGGGCCGACCGGCGAGGCCAACACGCTGTCGCTGTCGCCGCGCGGCCGCGTGCTGTGCCTGGGGCCGGATGCCGACACGCTGCTTGCCCAGACGATCCAGGCGCTTGCCGCCGGCAATGCGGTGCTGGCCGTTGCGCCCGGGGCGCCAGCGGCGCTTTCGGCGTTGACCGGCAAGGGGCTGCCGCTCGCTGCAATAGATGGCCTGCCTGATCCGGTCGAGGCGCGCTCGCTGCGCGTCGATGTCGTTGCTTTTTCAGGCACACCGGAAGCCGCGCGCATCGTGCGCAAGGTCATCGCCGAGAGGACTGGTCCGATCGTGCCGCTGGTCAGCGAAGTGCTCAACCCGGCGGCCTATGCGCATGAGCGGGCCGTCTGCGTCGACACGACCGCGGCCGGCGGCAATGCCAGCCTGTTGGCGGCGGCATAGGGACTGTTCGCACCTCGCTTGCCTTATGTCGAGTTGCCGGGGATAAACACGGCCGGCAATTCGAGCGGGGCAACCGATCAGATGAATGCGCATGCACATTGCCCAATGGCTGCGTCGGCTGGGTGGGCGCGGTTCCACGCGATCATGACGATGGTGGCAGAGATCGTCACAGTCGCTCGGGCAAAGGGACGTCAGGCACCCTCGACGACGGAAAAGCCCTCGAATTGCGGATGGCCGAGATAGTGGACTTTCGTCGTGCCGACATTCCTGTGGGCCGCGCGGAAATTCTCCGATCTTGTCCAGGCGACGAAATCGTCCTGGCTCGCCCACACGGTGTGCGAGGCAAACAGCGTGTAGCCTTCGGCCTCGTTGACAGGGCCGCGCAGCAGGTGGAATTCCCGAAAACCCTTCATTTCGGCAAGGCTGGAATCGCGGTTCTTCCATACGGCTTCGAAATCGGCTTCCGAGCCGTTCTGAACCTTGAAGCGGTTCATGGCGATGTACATGGGGTTTCCTTTTTCAATCAATGGATCGTGGACTGTTGATGGTTGAAGGCGGGACATTCAAAACGGCCCGATAGCGCCGGTAAACTCCAGGCTGCTGCCGATTTTGGGCGGAATAGGCGGGAACGGCGCCGCCTTGCGGACGATGCCAAGCACGATCTGGTCGAAGTTTGGCGATCCGGAGCTTTCCAGGATACGCAGGTCATCAATGCCGCCTTTGCTGCTGATAACGAATGTCACAACGGCATTGTTGCGCGCTGTCAGTTGCAGGGAAGGCGGTACGGCCCGATTGACGCGGCTGAGCTTCCTGATCACATCGCCGCGATAGCTGTCTTCCGCGGCGCTGCCTGGCTCTTCCTGCTTTTTGCCCTTGCTGGCCGCCTGCGCCAGCCGGTCCTGGCCATCAGCGGTGCCGCGCTTCTCGTCCTCCGCTTTTGAAGGCGGCGCCACCGGCGTTGGCCTGGCGCTGGGGATCGGCGGCTGGTTCGGAACGGCGACAGGCATTTCGGTGGTTTCAGGCTGAGCGCTTGGCTGAGCCGGCGCTTCGGCCTTGGCAGCCACGCTTTGGTCATCGGGGCGCGGGGCCGCCGCCACCAGTATGTCCGGCGTGACCGCTTGCTGTTTGACAGCTTCCGGCAAAGGCTGGGGCGGTTGCCTTGCCGCTTCCTTTGTCGGTTCGGGAGGTTGGTTCACGGCTTCCTGTTTGGGCTGCGAAGGTTTTGCCGGCGGCGCTGGTCTGGCGGCCTCTGCCTGTGGCTTGGCCGGCTGAGGGCTTGGCACCAGCCTGACGTTCACTGCCGAGGGGTCCTTGTCCAATGCGCTGCCGGCGACCTTGTCACCTGTCCGATCGCTGCCTTCCGATTGCTCCGCGTCCTGGAAATCGAATGTGCCGGCGGGCGAGATCAGAAAAGCCGCCGCTGCCGCGGCATGGAGCAGACCGGAGATGACAATCGCCATCGCCCACTTGCCGTTGCCGGCTTGCGGTGGCGTCTGGGCAAGCGGCTCGGCCGGCGCTATCGCCAGCTCGCCGCCAGCGTCGGGGAGGGGACTGACTTCCTGCATGTTGCGGGCCGGAAACTGCAGTGGCCCACGCAGTGTTGTCAAATCAAGATCGTTTGCCCCGCACGGCAGCGGACCGCAGCCGGCCACGGACCATGCCGCGGTGTCTTGTGCGAAGGTGGTGTGCAGCCCCACCTCAGACGCCGAAAGCGATGCCGGTCTTGGTCTCGGTCTTCAGCTTGCGCATGCAGGCATTCGGCTCGACGCCGGTGCCGGCGCATTCGGTCGCGCTGTTGATCAGAACGCGGCTGACCTTGGTGCAATCGGTGCCGGCGAGATCAAAGCGCGTCACCTTGGTCTTGCCTTCCGGCAGATCCTTGAAGTCGAGCACGGTCAGCCGGTCGACGACGCCGGCCTCGTTGAACAGCGCGATCTCGAATGCCGCCTTGGAAAGGCCGGCGCCAAGGTTGTTGTTGACCACGAATGTCAGCCGGCAACCCTTGTCGGAAGGTTGCGCGGCGTTCAATTCGAGGGTCAGTGCGGGGACCGGCGCGGACCCTTCAGCCCACGCCGGAACCATCGTCAGCGACATCGCAAACGTCGAGGTCAGCAGACGAAGGGATGTCGCCGAGCTCTTCATGATCATCAGCCTCCAAAACGCATGGTTGCCGCCAACTTCAACGTTATGCCCGGCTCATAGACCGCAACTGTCGTACTGCCGTTCAACGGGTTGGCGTATTTGACGTCGAACAGATTGTCGGCCCGGAAATCGACCTTCAGATTGTCCGTCGCCTGATAGCTGGCGAAGGCGTTGACCAGCGTATAGTCGGTGGCCACGGCATTGCCCTTCGGCTTGCCATTGTATTGCACTTCGCCGCCGACGGTCAGCTTGTCCTCGAGGAAACGCAGACCAAGCTGGGCCGTGACCTGGGAGGACGGTATCGTGGCGAGGTCTGCTCGAACGCCCGCGTAGGAAATGGTGTGACCATTTGTTATCGAGGCAGAGAGGCCAGCATATCCCCAACCGGCGTCATAGACGCTTTCAAACTCGAAGCCGTTTATCTTGGCCTTGGCAAAATTCTGATACTGGTAGCAGATCGGGATGTAGCCGGGGTTGTTCATGAGCTGGTCCCAATCGACCGGGCAAGCGCTCGCTGGATTGGTAAAGGAAGCCCCGAAGGATGTACCCTCTATGTAGTCGTCCACATTGTTGTTGAAGTAGGCCGCCTTGATGCGAAGCGCGTCGCCGGCTTCAAGGATGTCATTCTGTTTGTAGTTGACGCCGAATTCCACGGTCTTGCCGGTCTCGGGCTTCAGGTTGGGATTGGGCAGGAACGGGAAAGTAACCCCCGCCGGATGGTTGCCGCTGATCAGCGTCTCGGTCAGCGATGGAGAGCGGTAGCCCTCAGCATAGGTGCCGTAGAACTGCAACCCCGACAGGCTTGGCGTGTCGAACGGCGTGACGCCGACGGTGATGCGCGGCGAAAGACGCTCACCTGACGTTTCATGGGTGCCGTCCTTGAGGCTGTAGCTGTCGTAGCGCAGCCCGGCGATGACTTCGAGCCATTCCCAGGTGAGCTTGTCCTGAACGTAGGCTCCAGAGACGTTACGCTTTCCCGAAGGGGTGTAGAAACTGTCTCCGCCCGCGGTGCCGCCGGTTTTGACGTCATCATTGACCCAATCGCCGCCATAGGTCAGTTCGTGCGCCACGCCCCTAGTCTCGAATCTCGATGTATTCCAGATGTCTATCGCCGTCGTGCCGACGTCGAATGTCGATGTCGATCCAGCCGGAAGGATTATGGAATCACCCGTGGTGGGATCGAATCGGCTGAGAGGAACAAGGCTGGTCAGGCCGAGATTGGTCTTGTTGTAGGAGGTGTTGATGTGGAGATCGAGCCAGCTCTTGTCTTCGTCGGTAATGTTGTAGCGAGCCGTGAAAGTGTTGGATTTCAGATCCGCATCGTTGGTCGGCACGCCGCCGCTGATCTCGCTCCAGCCGTCGCTTGAGCCGACCCAGCCCAGTTTCAGCTCGCTGTTGTCGGTCGGGCGGATGGTGGTCTTGAGCAGGCCGCTCAGCACGTCGAAGCCGGTGCCCTTGACGGTGTCGCCGCCGCCATCCTTGTAGTCGTCATAGTCGCGGTAGACGATGTTGCCCAACACATCCCAATTCTCGTTGAGACGATAGGCGCCGGTGGCACTGGTGGTCCAGCCCTTGCCGTTGCTCTCGTAACGTCCGGTGATGGAGCCGGCCCACGTCTCTTCGGGCTTGAGAAAATCCGAGGCATCCTTTGTGTCGAAGAAGACGACACCGCCAATGGCGCCCGAACCGTAGGTGTTCGCGACAGGACCACGGATCACATCGACCGATTTGACGAGCTCGGGATCGATATAGAAGGTCGACTGCGTGCCGTGGTCGGACCGCTGGAAATCCTGGCGTGCGCCGTCGACGATAACCGCGACGCGGCCAAAATCCTGCAAGCCGCGGATGTTGATGCTGGTGCTGACACGCCTGGCGTCGGCCTGCGCGGCGACACCGGGCACGCCGAGCAGCATCTCGTTCGGCGTCGTCGCCATGCGACGGTCCAGCTGTTCCTGATCGATATGGCTGGCCGAGGCCAGTGATTCGATCGCTGTTTCGCCGGTGCGGCTGAGCACCAGGATCTTGTCGAGCAGCGTCGCGCCCGCGGGTGCTGCTTTTTCCTGGTCAGCCTTCTTCGACTGATCCGTTTGATCGCCCGCCGGCTGCGTTGCCTGTTGGGCGTAGGCTGCTGGCGCGGACAGGGCGATGACCGCCACGCTTGCCAACAAAGCCGCCATGCCGCTCGCCGCCGACCGGCCGCGCGATTCCCAGTTCACCAACCCCATGCCCCAACTCCAAATTCCAGGTTTCATGCTGGCTGGCCCGGGGCTGGCTGGCATTTTTCATCGTGTCCGGCGTGTTAAATGTTGACTCATTTGCTCCGGTATTGCACTGACTAATAAACATGATTATTCGAGTCAAGAAATGAATCGGCAATATGCAACGCCTAGCCAGATGCCCGGCACAGGAAAGGGATCGACCCAGATGAACACGCACAATCCCAACGATTTTCGTTATCGCGTCCGGCGTTCCGATGATGCCTCCACCCGCTTCGACCGGATCCCGCTGGCCGTGCGAACGCTGTCGAGCAACACGCTGTTCCAGGGCGAGCACGAGATCGGCATCGAGCATCATGGTGCGCTCTACCGGCTGAAGATCACCCGGCAGGGCAAGCTCATTCTCAACAAGTAAAAAGGTATCAGGGGTTAAGACATGGACCAGCGCGTAAAACCCGCCCCGCATGAAATCCGGCGGGCACGGACCGACAATCCGAAAGCGCGCGAGCGTGACCTGGCGGCCCAGCTCGGCATTTCGGAGGCCGAACTGGTGGCCGCGCATTGCGGCGACGGCGTCGTGCGCGTCGAGCCGCGCGTCAACGATCTTCTGACCGGCCTCGAGGCCGTCGGCGAGGTTATGGCGCTGACACGTAACGAAAGCGCGGTGCACGAAAAGACCGGCGTCTATGACAAGGTGGTTACCGGCAACCACAATGCCATGGTGCTTGGCGAGAACATCGACCTGCGCATCTTCCCGAAAGTCTGGGCGCATGGCTTCGCTGTGGAAAAGCGTGACGGCGAAGAGATCCGCCGCAGCCTGCAGTTCTTCGACGCGGCGGGCGAGGCGGTGCACAAGGTGCATCTGCGTCCGGCTTCCAGCCTCTACGCCTACCAGAAGCTGGTCGCCGCTCTGGCATCGTCGAACCAGGAGCCGACGATCGATATTTCGGGGCCAATCCCCGATGATGAGAGCGAGGCCGAAGCAACCACCGCCAATCTTGACGACCTGCGCGACCGCTGGAGTCGGCTGACCGATGTGCACCAGTTCTTCGGCATGCTGAAGACACTGAAGCTCAGCCGCCGCCAGGCAGTTCGCATGGTCGGAACGGACTATGCCTGGCCGCTCGACAATGACGCGGTCCGCGCCATGTTCCATCACGCTTCCGAAGGCGAGATGCCGATCATGTGCTTTGTCGGCAACCGCGGCTGCATCCAGATCCATTCCGGACCGGTCAGGTCGATCAAGCCGATGGGGCCGTGGATCAATGTGCTCGACGAGACCTTCCATCTGCATCTGCGCACCGACCACATCCATGAAGTCTGGGCGGTGCGCAAGCCGACCAAGGATGGCCATGTCACCTCGCTCGAGGTCTATGCCGCCGACGGCGAGATGATCATCCAGTTCTTCGGCAAGCGCCATGAAGGCGAAAGCGAGCGCGACGATTGGCGATTCCTGGCAGAAAATCTGCCGCGTATCCCAAATCCGACAGCAGCCTGAGGAGAACGACAATGGGCTGTTTTTCCAGGATCGTCGCCGGCCCGATGGTCGGCCTTGCCTTGGCTTTTACCGCGCTGCAACCGGCTGATGCCGCCGAGGGCGTTTCCGTTTTCTCCGATCCGTCGAAGATCGCCGCCATAGGCGGCTCGATCACGGAAATCGTCTATGCGCTTGGCGAGGAGAAGCATCTGGTGGCGCGCGATTCCACCAGCCGATATCCAAAGGCGGTGCTCGACCTGCCCGATGTCGGCTATATGCGCGCGCTGTCGCCGGAGGGCGTGCTGTCGGTCAATCCGACCGGCATCCTGGCGTTGCAGGGCAGCGGTCCCAAGGAAGCGGTCGACGTGCTGAAGAAGACGAGCATCCCCTTCATCGAAGTGCCTGAACATTATAGCCGTGAGGGCATCCTGGAGAAGGTCCGTATCATCGGCAAGGCGCTGGGGGCCGACGCCAAGGCCGAGGTGCTCGCCAGGGACCTCGATGACAGGCTGACATCAGCCGAAAAGCAGACTGCCTCGATCAAGGAACGCAAGCGGGTCCTGTTCGTGCTGTCGGTCCAGGGCGGCAAGATCCTGGCGGCCGGCAGCGAAACCGCGGCCGACGGCATGGTCAGGCTGGCCGGCGGCGTCAATGCCGTCGAAGGCTTTTCCGGCTACAAGCAGATGTCCGACGAGGCGATCATCACCGCCAGGCCGGATGTGATCCTGATGATGAGCAATGCCGGGCCGCCGGTATCGGACGATGAATTGTTCGGCAATCCGTCCGTCGCCTCGACGCCGGCAGGTGCCGCCCGCAAATTGATCCGCATCGATGGCGCCTATCTGCTCGGCTTCGGGCCGCGTACGGCCGACGCCATCCACGACCTCGCCGTCTCGCTCTATGGCGGGCAGGTCACGGACTGAGCGTGCGCATCATGGTCGATCAATCGATCGCCGGCCCGGTGAAGGCGATGAGTGTATCCGAAGGCGATCGCTCGGGCCGCGCCCGTATCGTCATCGTGCTGCTGTGCCTCGGGCTCGCCGCCGCCGTATTTCTATCGCTTACGTCAGGCGCATCGGACGCATCGGCCGTCAATGTCATCAGGGACTGGCTGTCCGGAGCTGTTCCATTTGATGCGGCGCTGAGCGCGCGTGACAGCCTGATCGTCTACGATATCCGACTGCCGCGCATCATCCTCGGTATACTGGTCGGCGCGGCGCTCGCGGTCTCGGGTGCCGTCATGCAGGGGCTGTTCCGCAATCCGCTGGCCGATCCCGGCCTGATCGGCGTTTCGGCCGGCTCCAGCCTCGGCGCCGTGGCCATTATCGTGCTTGGCGCCACCATTCTGGCGCCGGTAACGGCTTTGTTCGGCACGCTTGCCCTGCCGATGGCGGCGTTCTTCGGCGGTCTCGCCACGACCCTGGTGCTCTACCAGGTCGCCACGCGGCGCGGGCAGACCTCGGTAGCCACCATGCTGCTCGCCGGCATCGCGCTGGCAGCGCTTGCCATGGCGCTGACCGGCATCCTCATCTTCATGGCTGACGATCGTCAGTTGCGGGACTTGACCTTCTGGTCGCTGGGATCCCTTGGCGGCGCAACCTGGGCGAAGATCGCGTCCGTCGGGCCGATCATCATATTGGCTCTGGCGGCAATGCCTTTCCTGGCGCGGGGTCTCAACGCCCTGGCGCTTGGCGAGGCGACCGCCGGCCATCTCGGCATACCCGTCCAGCGGTTGAAATACACCGCCATCATCGGTGTCTCGGCGGCGGTCGGTGCGTCCGTCGCCGTCAGCGGCGGCATCGGCTTCGTCGGCATCGTCGTGCCGCATCTGCTGCGCCTGCTGATCGGCCCAGACAATCGTTATCTTTTGCCGGCCTCGGCACTGCTTGGGGCCTCGCTGCTGCTGCTTGCCGATGCCGTCGCACGTACCATCGTGGCGCCGGCGGAACTGCCGATCGGCATTGTCACCGCGGTCGCCGGCGCGCCGTTCTTCCTATGGATCCTGCTGCGCAAGCGAGGCGTCGTTGACCTGTGAAGTTCGGGATTTGTGAGGCTGGGATGATCGAGGCAAGGGATGTTTCGGTTGATATCGCCGGCAAACGTATCGTCGGCGGTGTCGATTTCGATGCGCGACCCGGCGAAATCGCGGCAATCGTCGGCCCCAACGGCTCGGGCAAGACGACCTTCCTGAAGGCGTTGTCCGGCGAGCTTGCCCATGCCGGGCGCGTCGCCCTCAACGGCCGCGACCTTGCGGCGATGAAGCCGGTCGAGATTGCCGTCCATCGCGCGGTCCTGCCACAGGCGACGACGCTGTCGTTTCCATTCACCGTGCGCGAGGTGGTCAAGCTCGGGCTTGTCGGCGGCCGCTCGGGTGCCTTGCCTGGCGAGGATGCGCGGCTGCCGGAACGGGCGTTGGCACGCGTCGACCTCGACGGTTTCGCGGGGCGGTTCTACCAGGAGCTTTCGGGCGGCGAGCAGCAGCGCGTCCAGCTTGCGCGCGTGCTGTGCCAGGTCTGGGCACCGGTGCTCGACGGCAAGCCGCGCTACCTGTTCCTCGACGAGCCTGTTTCCAGCCTCGACATCAAGCACCAGCTGATCATCATGAACATCGCCCGCGACTTCGCCAGAAGGGGAGGCGGCGTGGTCGCCATCCTGCACGACCTCAACCTGACGGCCATGTATGCCGACCGCATCTTCGTCATGCATCTCGGCCGGCTGGCCGCGACCGGCTCGCCGCAAGAGGTGCTGAGCGACGATTTGATCGAAAAAGTGTTCGATTGCCGGCTCAGGGTCGGTGTGTTGCCAGCCGGCAATATGCCGTTCGTGCTGCCGCAATCCTCGGTCGGTTGATATTCAGGTGAGGCCGGCCTGCGAACGGTGGTTTCCTGCGCTTCCGGTACTCACGTACCCTCAGGCGGCCGGGGCGCGGCGTTCCAGCATGTCGATGCCAAGCAGGTTGCGCACATTCGGCCTTGCCGCCACCATATCGGCGATCGTGTAGCGGGAAAGCACGGCGAAGAAGGCGTTGAGCGCCTCGCGCAGCGCTGAATTCAACGCGCAGCTGTCGACCAGCGGGCACTCGGCCGCATCGTTCTCGAAGCATTCGGCCATGGCGAAGCTTTCCTCGGTGACGCGCACGACGTCAAAGAGGCTGATCGCCTCGGCGGCACGGCCAAGCCGGACACCGCCATTGCGGCCGCGCACGGTCTCGACCAGGCCATGCTCGACCAGCGGCTGCAGGATCTTGAACAGGAAAAGTTCCGAAACGGAGTAGGCGGTCGCGATTTCGGGAATGCGGCTCAACCGGTCATTGTTGGCGGCACAATACATCAGGATACGCATGGCATAGTTGGTCTGGCGGGTAAGCCGCATTTCGTCCTCGCTAGGCGCCGGCGTGGTGCGACCACGCCAGATTCCAGAACTTTGCCGACGCGGCTGTGACCCGGAATTTCGGAGTCGCCACACTGGCCTCGAGCGAATATGGCCTATACCTTGGAATAATTCCAGACTAGCTTCGCGTTATAGATGAATATTCTCGTCAACTTTATGTGCGCAACCGGGCGGAACGCGGGGAAAACCGGTCGTCACGGGCATTTCGGCTGATGAAACCCTAGATAGGCCGGAGATCGACCAGTGGTCGACCAGAGACCGATCGGTGGTCGTCCAGAGATCGACCAGCGGTTGACCAGAGATCGGCGAGGAGCAGTTCGTCCATGTCACAATCGGCTTCGTCCCTGGCGCCTGTCCGTTTCGATGCCGATGCGGCAGCCAAGCTCTCGGCGCTGCGGCGGACCAAATTCATCGCCACGGCCGCGCTGGCGCTTTGCGTGTTGGTGTTCGCCCTGGCCAAGTCGTTCGAGAGCTCCTATCCATGGCTGGGGTTCGTCGCCGCGTTCGCCGAGGCGGCGACCATTGGCGGCCTGGCCGACTGGTACGCGGTGGTGGCGCTGTTCAGGCGGCCGCTCGGGCTGCCGATCCCGCACACCGCCATCATCCCGGAAAACCAGAACCGCATCGCTGACAATCTCGGCCGCTTCATCGAGGCCAATTTCCTGGCGCCGGAGCCGGTGCGGGAAAAACTCGCCGAGGTGGATTTTGCCGCACTCGTCGCCGACTGGCTGACTGATGTCGAACGCGCCGCCGGCCTGTCGCGCTTCGTCTTGCGGCTGGTGCCACAGACGCTGGCCGCCGTCGAGCAATCCGGCCTGCGCGGCTTCGTCACCAGCCGCATGCTCGAACAGATCGAAAAGGTGCCGCTGGCGCCGCTGGCGGCGGAGCTCCTGTCGGCGCTCACCGACGACCGCCGCCACCAGAAACTGTTCGACGAGTTCATCAAGGTGGTCGGCCGCTTCCTCAATGATGAACAGGCGCTGGCGACGATGCGTGAGAAAATCCGCGAGGAATTGCCGTCGCTGTTCAACCTGTTCAGAGCCGACGCCTATCTTCTGAAGAAGATCGTCGCGTCTGCGAGCTCTCTGCTAGAGGAAGTGCGCGCCGATCCGGACCATCCAATGCGCGCCGAGTTCGACCGTTTCGCGCAAGGCTTCGTCGAACGGCTGCGGACGTCCAAGCAATATGCAAAGCGTGCCGAGAAGATGAAACACGATTTCCTCGCCCGCCCCGAAGTCAGGGCGCTGGCCGGGGACATGTGGCAGAGCCTCAGCCTGTTCATCGAGCAGGACGCCAAGGCGCCGAATTCGGTGATCCGCGCGCATCTCGCCAACATGTTCGTCGAGGTCGGCCGCCATCTTGCCGGCGATGCGCGGATCCGGGCCGACATGAACCGGGGGTTCGTCGTGGCGCTGGCCTCCTTCGTCGAGAGCCAGAAGAGCGGCGTGTCGAAATTCATAGCCGACCAGGTCAAGCGCTGGGACCTTGGCCAGCTGACGCGGCTGATCGAGATGAACATTGGCCGAGACCTGCAGTACATCCGCTTCAACGGCATGATCATCGGCGGGCTGGCGGGCATAGTGCTTTATACGATCGAGTTGCTGCTCCCGGTCAATTGATTCCGCGTCCATCGCCATGCCTGTGTCCGAATGGACACGCGAGTGCTATTCTCCGGCGAGGGCGCCCGCATCCGCGGCGACAGGGGAGAAGACGTCATGGCAAAACAACCGGAATCCGATTCCTTCATGGACATGTTCGGCAAATTCGGCCGGGACCTGAAGGTGCCCAATGTCGATGTCGAGGCGATCCTCGCCCATCACCGCAAGAACCTGGAAGCGCTGGAGAAGGCGGCGCGAGCCAGCGCAGCCGGAGCGACCTCGCTGTTGTCAAGGCAACGCGAGATGCTGCAGGACACGTTGCGCGAGGTTGCCGACGTGGCGCAGGGCTACAGGGCGCCGGGCAATCCGCAGGAACTCATGGCCAAGCAGACGGAGTTCGCCAGGAAATCATTCGAGGCGGCGCTCAAGAATGCAGGCGAAGTGGCTGAATTGGCCCGGAAATCCGGCAGCGAATCGATCGACATCCTGCGCGCGCGCATCAAGGAGGCGATGGAGGAAATCCGCGCCGGCTACGAGAAGAAATAGGTCTGCGTGGGCCGTTGTCCGCATTCTCCACGCGGATCGTCGGCACTCCTTACCCGCTTGCGCATAGTTGCATCGGCGCCACGCGTCAGGCGGCATGGCACGATTCAGCCGGAATTCGGCGGAACGGATTCACGCAAGGCGAATTGACAGGAGCCGTCCGTTCGTGGTCCGGAGGCACTGCAAGCTATCGGGAAAGCAGGAATGACTGAAGTACGGCCTAAAACGCCGCCGACCTACGAGCAGTTGAGGACGATGTCCGGGCAGGAACTGGGCGTCTCGGAATGGACCACGGTCGACCAGAACCGTATCAACCAGTTCGCCGAATGCACCGGCGACCATCAATGGATCCATGTCGATCCCGAGCGGGCGCGGCGGCAAAGCCCGTTCCGCACGACGATCGCGCACGGCTACCTGACGCTGTCGATCATCGGCGCGCTGGCGCTCGGCATGGGCATAGTGCCCGAGAATACGCAGGCCGCCTTCAACTACGGCTTCGACAAGGTGCGCTTCCTCGCGCCGGTCAAGGTCGGCGCACGCATCAGGCTGCGCACGGTCCTGCTTTCCATGGAAGACAGAGGGCCCGGCCAATACCTGATGAAGGCAGCCAACACCGTTGAGATCGAAGGCGAGGAAAAGCCGGCACTGACGGCCGAAACGCTGGTCATGCTTTACGAGCGCCGCAAACGCGCGGGGGCCTGAGCGCACCCGCCCAAGCCCCTGCGGTTTTTCAGCTGACTGCGCCTTGCCGGCTCTGCAAACGCTTGAGCGCGCACAATGTCGTCGCCGCGAGCACCGTGGCATAGAAGGCCAGCGGCCATGCCGTATCGCCGCCCAGCAGGATGACGAAGAACGTGCCTGCGGTGCCCGTGATCAGGCTTTGGGCGCAGAAATAGAGCGCCACAGCGGTTCCCGCGACATCCCCGAACGCTTCGAGCGCGCCGTTCGCGGTGACCGATCCAGCAAGGACGATGCCTACCGCCATCACCCACATCGGCAGGACGAAGGTGACGAAAGAGGGCGCGGCGAATACCTGTCCGATCACCAGCATCGATGCGCCGAGAAGCAACATCGCCATGCCGCGTGCCAGGCTGCCCGCGGTGCCCCAGCGCGCGATGAATGGCCTGGCAAGCCGGGTGGTTGCGATCATCACCAGTGCCGCCGTCGCAAAGGCAAGGCTGAAACCGACCTGCGTGAAACCGGCACGATCGATGAGCACGCGCGGTGCCGTCGAGAAGAACACGAAGAACGTGCCCATGGCCGCGGCGAAGCCGAGCGTATAGGTCCAGAAGGCAAAGCTGCGCAAGATCGGGCCGAAAGCCGGTCGCGTTCCGGAGTCATTCAGGGCGCGCGTCTCGTGCCAGCGAAGCCAGGCATTAAGTGTGGCAGCCGTGGCCAGAATGCAGAGTGTGACGAAGATCGCACGCCAGCCGAAACCCTTGGCGATCACGGCGCCGGCGACCGGCCCCAGCGCCGGCACGAAGGCCAGCATGGAGCTGAACAGACCATAGATGACCGTGCCTTCAGATCGCTCCGCGTACACATCCCGAACCGTGGCGAAGGTCGCGACCAGTACGGCGGACGCACCCATGGCCTGGATGACGCGGAGCACGACGAAGGCAATGGCAAGTGACGTGCCGGCAAGCGCGATGGAAGCGCTTGCGAACAGGAGGCCGCCGCCGAGCAGCACCGGGCGCCTGCCGATCCGATCGGAGACCGGGCCGAAGACGATTTGGCCGAGGCCAAGGGTGATCATGTAGAGGCTCAGCGTCAGCTGAATGACCGAAGGCGATGTCCCGAGAGCCTCCGGCATCAGCGGAACGACCGGCAGGTAGATGTCCATGGCCAGCGAGGCCAGGATATCGAAAGGCGCCATCAGCAGCAGCGCTGACGGCAAGGAATAGGCCCATATCGGGCGCTTTGGAAAAGGCATGATTGAGCATCCGCACAAATGGTGAGATTTGGCGGCGATCTGCCGTTTCCTGGATGGTCTGATTTGACGGGGCAGAAGGCCGCAACAACGAGATGTTGTCGCGGCTTATTTGTCTGCTGACTTTGTGGTTCCCATACCGCTGTCCCGAAATTGACGTTGCAGGCATTCGCCTGCGCGCCGTTCAGTAACAGCCCGGGATCGGCTCGGCAACCGCCCGGGCAGGTCAGGAATTCCTGGGACGGGCACGGCCGGCAAAGCGGGGCGAGAACAGGGCGAGCAGCAGCGCAACCAGCGCCAGGGCCGTTGCCGTCTCAAAAGTGACCTGCATGCCCCGCGCGGCCGAGGCGGAGCCGAGAACATTCTGAGCACCAGCCGACGCAACCGCGAATATGGCGCCCATCAGGGATGCGCCGGTGATGAGGCCGAGATTGCGCGACAGGTTGAGCAGGCCCGACATGACGCCGCGTTCGCCGGCGCCGACACCGGTCATGACGGCCGCATTGTTGGAGGTCTGGAACAGGGCATAGCCGAAGCAGGTGACGGTGATCGGAACGACATAGCTGGCAATGCCGAGTTTCGTCATGGCGAGCGAGAGCAGGAACGTGCCCGCGGCAAGGCTGGTGAGCCCGGCGACCATCATCCTGTTGGCCCCGAAGCGATCGGAAAGCCGCCCAGCCAGCAGCGCCGACAGGGTCGAGACCAGCGGCCCGGTTGAAAGCACCAAGCCGACCATCGCGGCATCGAGCCCCAACCCTCGCGACAGATAGAACGGGGCAACCACCAAGGTTGCCATCATCACCGTGGCGACGATCAGGCTCATGGCCAGGCTGGCGCTGAGCTGCGGATCCCGGAAGCTGGCAAGCTGGATCAACGGGGTTTTCACTCTTGATTGCGTGACGACGAAGAGAACAACGCCGATGCCGGTCGCAACAAGCAGGCCAATGTTGAGCGCGCCGAAATTGCCTCGCCCAAGCGTCATGGCCAGTGCATACGCAGCCAGGGTCAGGGCCAGCAGGACAGTGCCTATCGCGTCGAACCCGCCTTGAGCGGTCTGCGCGTTCTTGTTGCTCGCGGGCAAGCCACGCCAGGCGAGGGCGAAGGTCAGGAGACCCAGCGGCACATTGACGAGAAAGATCGCGCGCCAGCCGAGGCCGGCGATCAGCAGGCCGCCGAGCGAGGGACCGAGGGTGGTGCCGATCGCCGACATGGCGCCGAGCAGGCCCATGGCGCTGCCGGTCCGCTCCTTGCTGACGGTTTCGGCGACAAAGGCCAGCGTCAGCGCCATCATCAATGCGGCGCCAAGCCCCTGCACGGCGCGCATGGCGATCAGCAGCCAGAGCGTCGGCGCCAGGCCGCAGAGCGCCGATGCCGATGTGAACAACGCGATGCCGCCAAGCAGCAGGGGCCGGCGTCCGAACATGTCGGCCAGCCGCCCGGCGCTGACGATCAGCGTGGTGATGGCGAGGAGGTAGGCCAGAACCACCCATTGCACGGCCTGGAACGACGCCCCGAACGTCTGCATCAGCGAGGGTAACCCGACACTCGCAATGCTGGTCCCGAGCGACGACAGCAGCGTGGCGAGCGACAGGCTTGCCAAGGCCCAGCCGACCGCTTCTTTCTCTTGCGGGGCCGATGTCAGCCCATCTCGACCTTGTGTGGCGACTGCCATGGCGATCTCCTTTCATTCGCTCCGGAACCGGAGCCATCGGAGATCTAGTCTTGTGGTTGATATGGCGGAAGGCGCAGCATTTGCATCATATTCATGCGTCAAACGCCACATCATGTTATGATCCAAAGATGGCGTCTCCTGATCTCAATTTGCTGTTTGCTCTCGACGTGCTGCTGGCGGAAGGCAGCGTGGCCCGCGCCGCGCGCCGTCTGCGGCTCAGCCCCTCGGCGATGAGCCGGACGCTGGCGCGGCTGCGCGAGGCAACGGGCGATCCTCTGCTGGTGCGGGCCGGGCGCGGCCTGGTGGCGACGCCGCGTGCGGAGGAATTGCGGCGGCAGGTCGGCCCCGTCGTCCAGGACGCGGAGATGCTGCTGCGTCCTGCTGAGTTGCTCGATCCCGCAAGCCTGGACAAGGTCTTCACCCTGCGCACCAATGAGGGTTTCGTCGAGGAATTCGGTCCTCGTCTCGTCGCGCGCATCGAGGTCGATGCGCCAGGAGTACGGCTGCGTTTCGCGCCGAAATCCGACAAGGATGTGCTGTCGCTACGCGACGTGGCGATCGACCTGGAAATCGGCGTCGCCGGCGAAACCGGGCCCGAAGTGCGCATCCAGGCCTTGTTTCGCGACCGCTTCATTGGTGCTGTTAGAGCAGGGCATCCCTTGAGCGAAGGCACGGTGATGCCCGAGCGTTATGCGGCGGGCCGGCATATCAGTGTTTCGCGGCGTGGCCGCGAGAAAGGGCCGATCGACGAGGCGCTGAGCGCGCTTGGCCTGCAGCGGACGGTCGTGTGCATGGTTTCGGGTTTCTCGGCGGCACTCGCCATGGCGCGCGCCTCGGATCTGATCGCCAGCGTGCCCGAGCGGCACACGGCCGGCGCGCGCGCTGGCATGCACAGTTTTCCACTGCCTGTCACCACCGTGGAGGTCACCATTTCGATGCTCTGGCATCCGCGCCTCGATGCCGATCCGGCGCAGCGCTGGATGCGCGACTGCGTGCGGGAGGTCTGTACGGGGCGCTGAGATCAGCGTGCCATCGCGGCCTCAAGCACCTTGAAGATCCGCTGGTCTTCGCACTGGGCGACGTTGAAGCGCAGGAAACGGCTGGCCGTCTGCGACAGGCTGAACGCATTGCCGGGCGCCAGCACGACGTTGTCGGCCAGGGCATGGCGTGCAACGTCGGCCGCGTCCACGCCGTCGGGCAGGCCGCACCACAGGAACAGGCCGGCCTGCTGGTCGATCCAGGGCGTGACGCCGATCGCCTTCAGGCGAGTGCCGGTCTCGGCCATGGCGCGCGCAAGCTTGGCGCGCAGCAGATCCATATGCTTGCGGTAGCTGCCGTCCTTGAGCAGCGTCAGCACCAGTTCGGCCGCCAGCCGCCCGCCGCCGAAGGTGGTGGCGATCTTGAGGTCGGTCAGGCCCTCGATCCAGTCCCGGGGCGCTGCGATGAAACCGCAGCGGACCGAGGCCGACAGCGTCTTGGAGAAGCTGCCGATCTGGACGACGCGATTCAGCCCATCGAAGGCCGCCAGCCTGGGGGCAGGGGTGTGCTCGAAATCGGCGAAGATGTCGTCCTCGACTATGGTCAGGTCCGACTGGTCGGCGAGCTTGAGCAGACGATGCGCGGTGACCGGCGACAGGATTGCGCCGGTCGGGTTGTGGATGGCGGAGTTGGTGATGTAGAGGCGCGGCCGGTGTTCGGCGAGCGCCTGCGCGAACAGCTCGATATCAGGCCCCGACGGCGTGTAAGGAACACTGACGACCTTGGCGCGGTGGGCGCGCAGCAAAGCGTGGAAATTGAAGTAGCAGGGATCGTCGACCAGCACCGTGTCGGCGGGCTCGATCAGGAACCGGCACAGGAGGTCAATGGCCTGCGTGCCCGATTCCGTCAGCATGATCTGTTCAGGCGAGGCGTCGATGCCATGCCCGGCCATGCGCCGCGCCAAGAGTTGCCGCAGCGGCGGCAGGCCGAGCGGCGTGCCGTAGTCGGCAAGCGCGGCATCATCGGCGCGCGCTGCCGTGCGTAGCGCGCGACGCAGTCCGGCCTGGGGCATCCATGCGGCCGGCAGCCAGCCGCAGCCAGGTTTCAGCACCTCGTCGCCTGCGTCCAGCGACTGGCGCGAGACCCAGAGCGGATCGACGGCACGGTCGAGCCGGGGACCGATCTCGGCCAACGACAGCGGCGCTAGCGAGCCGGCGGCATAGAAGCCTGAGCCCGGCCGGGAGCGGATCGTGCCTTCGGCGGCCAGCCGCTCATAGGCTTCGACCACGGTGGACTTGGACACCTGCATGGATTGCGCGAAGGCGCGGATCGACGGCAGCCGGGCTCCCGGCGTCAGGCTGCGCGCGGCGATCCTTTGGCGGATGGCCGCCATGACGCTTTCGACCAGAGTGGGGGCGCCCAGGGCGCGCGCGCCATCAGTTTCCAAGGCGAGGTTGCTCATCCGTACTGCCCGTGATGCCATTACAGTTTCGCTGAATTGTACCCCATTGTCTCTGGCTGTGCCATGGCATCTGCCAGATACAGGGCGAAAGACATGGAGCCTGGAATGGACAAGACCGCGAACGGTTGGCTGAACGGATTTATCGGCGTGCTGATCTTCTCAGGCTCGCTGCCGGCGACGCGCGTTGCCGTGATGGATTTCGATCCGACATTCGTGACGTCAGCCCGCGCCGCGATTGCCGGACTGCTTGGCCTGGCAATGCTGCTCTTGTTCCGGCAGAAACGCCCGGAACGGGGCGATCTCTTGTCGCTGGCGATCGTCGCGCTTGGGGTGGTGGTCGGCTTTCCCTTGCTGACCGCGCTGGCGCTGAAGCACGTCACCTCAGCCCACTCGATCATCTTCGTCGGCCTGCTGCCACTGGCAACGGCGATCTTCGGCGTGCTGCGCGGCGGCGAGCGGCCAAGACCGGCGTTCTGGCTGTTTTCGTGCATCGGCAGCGCGCTCGTCGCTGGCTTTGCGTTGATGCAAGGCGTGACCGCGTCACCGCTCGGTGACAGCCTGATGCTGGGCGCCATCGTCGTGTGCGGATTGGGCTACGCCGAGGGCGCCGCGCTGTCGCGCAGGCTCGGCGGCTGGCAAGTGATCTGCTGGGCGCTGACGCTGTCGCTGCCGATCATGCTGGTGCTGACTTTCGCGACGCTGCCGCCGTCCTTTGCCGCCGTCGGCGCCCACGCCTGGATCGGGCTCGCCTATGTCTCTCTGTTCAGCATGCTGATCGGCTTCGTGTTCTGGTATCGGGGGCTGGCGCAAGGCGGCATTGCCGCGGTGGGCCAGCTGCAATTGCTGCAGCCCTTCTTCGGCCTGGCGCTCGCGGCGAGCCTGCTGCACGAGCAGGTCAGCCCGCTGATGGTGGTAGTCACGCTGGGCGTCGTGGCGTGCGTGTTCGGGGCGAAGAAGTTCGCGCGCTAGTTCGGCAAACGACGCCCGCCTCTAGAACTTCGTCACCACGCCGATACCGATGCCTTCGAAACCGCCCATCGCCATCAAGGCGGCGGGCGCTTCGTCGAGGCTGATCTTCTTGCCGACTAGCAGTTCGGGCTTGAGCTTGCCGGTGCGAATCATCTCCATCATCGCCTGGTAGCGGTAAGCCTGCATGCCGTGGCTGCCGAGGATCTCCAACTCGAAAGCGATGATCTTGCTCATGGGCACCGCAGCCTTGGCATGGTCGCCCAGCATCAGGCCGACCTGCACATGGCGGCCGCGCCGGCGCAGGTTCGAGATGGAGTTGAACGAGGTGGTCGGATGGCCGAGCGCGTCCATCGACATATGAACGCCGCCATTGGTGAGCTGCTTGACCGCTTTCACCACATTGGGGGTGGTCGATGCGTTGATGGTCGCCACCGCGCCGATCTTGCGGGCAAACTCCAGTTTCTCGTCGGTGAGATCAATGGCAATGACATTGGCGCCCATGGCGCTGGCGATCATGATCGCCGAAAGCCCGACGCCGCCGCAGCCATGCACGGCAACCCATTCGCCGGGCTTGACCCGTCCCTGGTCGACGATCGCCCGGAACGACGTGACGAAGCGGCAGCCTAGGCTGGCAGCGGTGGCGAATTCCATCTCTTCCGGCAAGCGTACGAGATTGGTGTCGGCGAAGTCGATGGCGACATATTCGGCGAAAGAGCCCCAGGCGGTGAAACCGGGCTGGAACTGATGCTCGCAGACCTGATGGTTGCCGGACGTGCATTCGAAGCAGTGGCCGCAGCCGCCGACAAAAGGCACCGTGACCCGGTCGCCTGCCTTCCAGTGCGTCACGCGCTTGCCGGCCGCCACAACGACGCCTGCCAATTCATGGCCCGGCACATGCGGCAGCCGGATATCATCGTCATGGCCCATCCAGCCATGCCAGTCGCTGCGGCAGAGCCCGGTTGCCTCGACCTTGATCACGACGCCATCGGCGGCCGGCTTCGGATCTGGGACGGTCTGGATCGTCGGCGCTTCGCCGAATTTCTCGAAGACGACGGCTTTCATCGGTCACTCCACCCTGCGTACTGTCCGTGGAAACGATAGCCGATTCCCTGTCCGGTCAAGCGGAAATCGATTCCGCCAGCCTTGCCAGCCCGCCGAACCAGCCCGGGCGCTCAGCCGTTTTCGCGGTCGCGGAAATCGGCAAGTCTGGTGTCCCCGGGAACAAGCACCCGACCATCCTCGGCATGCACTTCCAAGCGCCTGATCGGCCGTCCGCTCCGCGTATCGACCATGAAAGTATAGGGCTCGCCCGGTCCGGAGAAATAGGTTTCGCCCCATTGCCGCAGGGCGACCAGGACATAGAACAGGCCGCGCCCCTTTTCTGTAAGCACATATTCATGGTGCGCGCTGCCGTCGGGAGCCGGCACTGTCTCGAGAATGCCGTGCGCAACCAGATTGCGCAGCCGCGCCGACAGGATGTTCTTGGCGACGCCGAGGCTCTTCTGGAATTCGCCGAAGCGGCGCAAGCCGTCGAAGGCGTCGCGCACGATGAGCAGAGACCACCAGTCGCCGATCGCATCCAGCGGCCGCGCGATCAGGCAATCCGCTTGGTGGTGGCTCGTTCGTTTCACCATGGCAGTCGTTGGTCCAGAACAATCATGTCGGTTGCAAGATAAAACTGATTTGGCTATCCAGCAAGTGGTTTCAAGTTGAAACCTATTGTGGAGAGCGACATGAATCTGCAGGTTGTGAACGGCGTGGCAACAGGAGCGGAGCGGGCTGACAGGCTGCCGCGGGCAATACCAGCTTCGCCACCGGGATTGTCGGGAATGACGGCGCTGGTCTTCGCCATTGCCTGTGGCCTGAGCGTCGCCAACGTCTATTTCGCCCATCCGCTGCTTGACGCCATAGCGCATGATTTCGCCATCGCGCCGGCCTCGGTGGGCATTGTGGTGACGGTCACGCAGATCGGCTACGCGCTCGGCCTGTTCTTCATCGTGCCGCTTGGCGATCTCTTCGATCGCCGCAAGCTCATCGCCGGGCAGGCGGTGCTTTCCGCCGTGGCGCTGGGTGCGGTCGGAATCGCGCCGAGCGCCGCGATGCTGCTGGCAAGCCTCGCGATCGTCGGGCTCCTTGCGGTAGTGGTGCAGGTGCTGGTGGCTTACGCCGCCGATCTCGCCGTGCCATCCGAGCGGGGGCGGGCGGTCGGCACCGTCACCAGCGGCGTCATCCTTGGCATCCTGCTTGCACGCTTCGTCGCCGGCGTCGTCGCCGACTTCGCCGGCTGGCGCTGGGTCTATCTTGTCTCGGCGGCGCTGACGCTCGTCATGGCGGTGGTTCTCTACCTTATCCTGCCGCGCCACGAGGCGGCGCGGCCCCACACATCCTATCCGCGCCTGCTGGGCTCGGTGGTGCTGCTGTTCGTGCAGGAACCGCTGCTGCGCGTGCGTGCGGTGCTGGCCATGCTGATCTTCGCCACTTTCAACGTGCTGTGGGCGCCGCTGGTGCTGCCGCTGAGCGCTGCGCCATTTTCACTCTCGCATACCGAGATCGGGCTGTTCGGCCTTGCCGGCGTCGCCGGCGCATTGGGCGCGCGCTGGACGGGAGGCTTGGTCGATCGCGGGCGCGGGCACCTGGTCACCGGCCTCAGCCTGCTTCTGATGACGGCCGCCTGGCTGCCGATCGCCTTCATGGGTCTGTCGCTGTGGTTGCTTGTCGCCGGCATCGTCATGCTGGACCTGGCGATCCAGGCCGTCCATGTCACCAATCAGAGCCTGATTTTTTCGCGCCGGCCGGATGCGCGCAGCCGGCTGGTCGGCGGCTACATGATCTTCTATTCGCTTGGCAGCGCGCTCGGCTCGATCGCTTCGACCATGACTTACGGCGCCTTTGGCTGGAGCGGCGTCTGTCTGCTTGGGGTGGGCATCGGCCTGTTCGCTTTGGCTTTCTGGGCGCTCACGCTGCGCGTGGGTCGGTAGAGGCCCTATTCGGCATCGATCTGGTTCTGCGGCGCGGCTTTCTGGAAGGCTGGCAGTGCCATGCAGGCGGCATGGATGCGGGCGATTGTCGGGTAAGGCGCCATGTCGACGCCGAAGCGGGCATTGTTGGTGACCTGCGCGGCCAGGCAGATATCGGCCAGCCCCGGCGCCTTGCCGTGGCAGAAAGTTCCGGTATCGGGCGACGAAGCCAGAATCTTTTCAAGCGGCTGAAAGCCTTCGTTCACCCAGTGGCGGAACCAGTTGGTGATGTCCTGGTCGCCGGCGCCGAACAAAGTGCGCAGCGAGGTCAGCACGCGCAGATTGTTCACCGGGTGGATGTCGCAGGCGATCGTCTGTGCCAGCATTCTGACGCGCGCCCGGCCAAGTGCGTCTTTCGGCAGCAGCGGCGGCGCGGGCTGGAGTTCGTCGAGATATTCGATGATGGCCAGCGACTGCGTTAAAAGCGTGCCGTCGTCGAGCACCAATGCCGGCACCAGCCCCTGCGGGTTGACCGTGAGATAGGCCGGCTCAAGATGCTCGCCATGGCGCAGATGATGCGGGACGTAGTCGTAGCTCATCCCCTTCATCTCCAGCGCGATCCGCACCCGATACGAGGTGGAGGAGCGGTAGTAGTTGTGCAGGACGATGTCGCTCATGGCTCTGTCGTTCAAGATTGCGGCTGGCCGATCGTCACTTCGATCGTGCCGATGCCGTCGACGCCGCCGGTCATCGTCTCGCCGGGCTTGACCGCGCCAACGCCGGCAGGCGTGCCGGTGAAGATCAGGTCGCCCGGTTGCAGTTCGACTGCTTCGCTGCAGATCGAGACGATGTCGGCGATTGGCCAGATCAATTCGGCGAGGTCGGCATCCTGTTTCACCGCGCCGTTGACGGCGAGCCAGATACGCCCCTTCGTCGGGTGCTCGGATTTCTGCGCGGGAACCAGCGGGCCGCAAGGGGCTGAACGGTCGAAGGCCTTTGACCAGTCCCACGGCCGCGCCGCCTTCTTGGCCTCATCCTGGAGATCGCGGCGGGTGAGGTCGATGCCGACGGCATAACCCCAGACATGATCCAGCGCCTGGTCACGCGCGATGCGGAAGCCAGGCCTGCCGATCGCGGCCACCAGTTCGATTTCGTGGTGCAGATTGGCCGTCAGCGGCGGGTAGGGGATATCGGTTCCGGAATCGACCACGGCGTCGGCGGGCTTGGTGAAGAAGAAGGGCGGATCGCGTTCGTCGTTGCCGAACTCGCGCGCGTGCGCCGCATAGTTGCGGCCAACGCAGAAAATGCGCCGTACGGCAAAGCGCTCGGCCGATCCGCTGACGGCGACGGAAGGTGTTGGCGGCACGGGAAGGACAAAGGCGGTCATGGTGGTCTCTGCGTTTGGATATCGGGATGAATGGCGGTACCTTCGACCGATTTCGGGGGGCGGGCAAGGCGTCGCCTTTCATAAAGCAAGGGCTTTGCCTGGGCTGTATGAGGAATTCAGGGTTTCCATTGCTTTTACAGCGGTGCATCCTGGCAATTGGCGATAGACTATTTGCCAATAATCCGGCCATGGTCGCGGGACTATGGTGTGGCGGGTAAACCGGAACGAGCCACATGACAGCACCCAACGATCGCGCCCGGTTCCTGATCATCGACGACCATCCGCTGTTTCGCGAGGCGCTGCACAGCGCCGTCCAGATGGCCTATCCGGAAGTCGATACGGTGGAAGCGCGCTCGATCACCGAGGCGGTGGAATTGCTGGCGGGCGCCAAGCCGTTCGATCTTGCGCTTCTCGATCTCTCAATGCCCGACGTGCACGGTTTCGAGGGCCTGCTCCAGCTCAGGACCCGCTATCCGCGCCTGCCGGTGGTGATCGTGTCTGGATATGAGGAGCCAAGGATCATTTCCGAAGCGCTTTCCTATGGTGCCGCCGGCTTCATCCCGAAATCGGCCCGCAAAAGCGATCTGGCCGCCGCCATCCGGTCGGTAATGGACGGTGCGATCTATGTGCCGGAAACCTATGAGGGCCAGCCGGCGGACGCCGACAGCATCGACCGCGCCGACATGGTCCAGCGCCTGTCCAAGCTTACGCCACAGCAGCTGCGCGTGCTGCAGATGCTGCGCCAGGGCCTGCTCAACAAGCAGATCGCCTACGAACTGCAGGTCGGCGAGACCACGGTCAAGGCGCATGTCTCGGAGATATTGCGCAAGCTCAATGTCTACAGCCGCACGCAAGCGGTGATCGAGGTTTCGAAGCTGGATAATGCGGAGCTGTTCAGGGATCAGGCGGGTTTTTGAGCTTTTACCCTCCCTATCAAGGGGAGGGTAAACCCCTAAGCCAGCAAATGCGCCAGAAGCGCGCGCAGCTGCGCCGGTTTCAGCGGTTTGCGCATCAATTCGATGCCGCCGGCGCGTGCCGCCTTGGCGACGGCTTCGGAACTGTCGGCGGTGACGATGAGCGCCGGCACGGCGCGGCCGAGATAATCGCGGACTTCCGATATGGTTGCGGTGCCAAGATCGCCGCCGTCGAGATGCTGGTCGGCAATGACGATGTCCGGCACCCAGTCGGTGTCGCCGAGCAGGTCGAGCGCATCGTCGGTCGAGGTCGCGGCCCGCACCAGGCACTGCCAGCGCTCGAGCAGGAAGGTCATGGCCTCCAGCACCTCGATGTCGTTCTCGACCAGCAGCACCTTGGTGCCGAACAGGCCGTAGCCGCGCGACCGCTCAAGGCCGGTGGCGCTGGCGATGGCGTCGGCGGGCGCCCCGATGCCGACGGGGACATCGATGTGGAAGATCGTGCCGCGCCCGACCTTCGACGAGAAAGTCACGGGGTGGCCGAGCGCGCCGGCCATGCGGCGCACGATGGCAAGTCCGAGCCCAAGGCCGCCGCCGTCGAGTTCGGCGCTGGTCGGCGAAGTGCCGCGATGGAACTCCTCGAAAACCGCCTCGCGCTGGTCCTCGGGAATGCCGCAGCCGGTATCGGCGACATCGATGCGGATCGTGTCGCCGCGATGCCTGGTGCCGACAAGGACGCCGCCCGAGCGGGTGTAGCCCAGTGCGTTGGAGAGAATGTTCTGCAGGATGCGGCGCAGCAGCGTCCGGTCGGAGCGGACGACGGCGTTGACCGGCCGGAATTTCAGCGACAACCCCTTCATTTCCGCGACCGGCTGGAAATCCGAGCGCAGCGACGAGAACAGCGCCTCGAGGCTGACATCGCCAATGTCGGGCTGCACCACACCGGCATCGAGCTTGGAAATGTCGAGCAGCGTGCGCAGCAGGTCCTCCATCGTTTCCAGCGAGCGCTCGACCTGCCGCACCAGCTTCCTGCCCTCGTCGCTGGTCTGCACCTCGGCGAGTGCGGAGACGGAGAGATGGGCCGCGTTCAGCGGCTGGAGCACGTCATGGCTCGCGGCGGCGAGGAACCTTGTCTTGGACAGGTTCGCCAGTTCGGCGTTTTCCTTGGCGGCACTGAGATCTATGTTGGACTGCTCGAGCCGTCGCAAGGTCGAGTGCAGCTCCTCCGTGCGCGTGCGCACGCGGTTTTCGAGCGAGATCGCGGTCTGGAACAGCGAGAAGGCATTGCCTTGCTGGTCCATCGACCGTTCGACGCGGCTGACCAGGGCGGCGTTGATCTTCTTCAGCTTTTCGAGATCGTTTATGTCCCTGAGCGGCATCTTATTTCGCCGCCCTATTCTGCCGCTTGCCGTTCGCCGAAAGCGATGCCGGTAAAGGTCTGGTTGAGGTGCATCGACCGGTACTGCTCGCCATAAGTGCCGAAGCCGATGACGTTGTTGACCCGGTAGAGCTCCGAAATGTCACGAAAGACCTGGCGGTTGCGTGCATCGAGCCGGCGCAGCACGCAGTCGAAGCCGAGGATCATGTCGATACCGCCAAGCCTCTCCTCGACCTCGCGCAGGGCGGCGCGTGTCGATTCCACCATATCCTTGGGCTGGGCGATCGACAGCACGACGCCGTCGTCGATGGCGCAGAAGAACGATAGCGAACCGTCCGGGTGCATCTTCTGGATGGAACGGCAATAATATTCGCCGCCCACCTTCACCACCACCGGATGCGAGGCGAAGCTCAGCGGCGTCAGGGTCTGCGCGACGATTCCAACGGAAGCGGCATATTCCTCGGCCGCATTGGTGGCGTTGAATTCGCGCACGATGCGGTGATCGGCATCGGACGCCGTCACCACCAGCTTTTCGTCGGTCGGAACGAAATTGTCGGTCTTGAAGACGTGGAACGGAATCTCCGTGGCGATCAGCACGATGATGGCGCTGTCAGAGGTGACCCTGCCGTTCGAGATCAGGCGTGTGGTCTCGAACTTCAGATCGTCGCCGGCCGACCCGCCGAGCAGCGGTATGTCGTCAAGTCCCCAGTGGATGGCGGAGCTTACCGCTTCCTCGGCATAGGATAGCCCATCGATGAAACAGAGCGCGAAGGTGTTCCTGGTCTGCTCACCGCCGAGCCGGCCGCGCAGCGTGCGCCGCAAGGCCTCGACCTCGCCGGTGATCCTGTCCATGCCCGATGTGGACAGGTTGCCGACCATGGTGCTGACCGCGGTGAACGACGCCGACGGCAGCAGCATTGCCAGCATATGGCCTTCTTCGAGCCCCTGCGGCGTGATCTCGCCGGCTGTCGAGCAGCCCGCATGATGGAGCCCCGGCGCGTGGGCAGAAAGCGCCCGCGACAAGGCACCGGCCTCGACGAGGCTCTGGGAAAAGAACAGCAGCGCAAAGCCGGCGTTGATTGCGGCGGCCTCGGCGGCCACCGCGCGCGCGAAAACATCCGGGTTGGGCTCGTCCGTGGTCAGCGCCGACAAGCCGCATGCGTAGCGCGTCCGTGAACTGGTCAGCGGCGTCCTCCCGCACTTCCTCCAACGCTGTTTTATGCGCGGCTGTTTTTACCAAGCTTCTGGCGCGCGGCGTCGAAGATATTGTTGCTTCCAATAGGCGTTTTGGCAATGGGGGCGAGGGGAGTGCGCCTTTGGCCTTGGCCATGACCGAAAGTACAATGATCCGCCTTTTCCGTCGCGCTGTTTTTTGTGCGTTGTGCGGTGTACGAATAACGCATGGCCGAAGCGCCAGCGGCGTGTCGGCAGGTGAGGACCAAGGTTGATACCCAGGGAGGGACCATGTCGGACGTTTCGTTTGTTGTGAACGGGAGGCGCGTCAGCGGCGTTGCCGAGGATCGAACGCTTCTGGTCCATTTCCTGCGCGAGAATCTCGGCCTTACAGGCACTCATGTCGGGTGCGATACCTCGCAATGCGGGGCCTGCGTCGTCCATGTCGACGGCAAGGCGGTGAAGTCCTGCACCATGCTTGCGGTCCAGGCGTCCGGCTCGAGCGTCGTGACGATCGAAGGTCTCGCCAACGGCGCCGACCTGCATCCGGTGCAGGCGGCCTTCAAGGAACATCACGGGCTGCAGTGCGGTTTCTGCACGCCAGGCATGATCATGACTGCGACCGACATGATCAACCGCCACCCCGAAGGCCTCGACGAGGCGACGGTGCGGGCCGAACTGGAAGGCAACATCTGCCGGTGCACCGGCTACCACAACATCGTCAAGGCGATCCTCGCCGCATCGAAGACGATGTCGAAGGGAGCCAAGGGCAAGGCGAAGCAGGCTGCGTGAAGAGTGAGCGGTAGAGTAGTGAGTGGTCAGTTGCCGGTCTGAACCGGCGGCGATCTTCACTATTCAGGTACTCGCTACTTCATACTCACCATTTCGGGAGGAATTTCTATGGGCATTGAAGGTGTTGGCGCTCGGGTCGCGCGCAAGGAAGACAAAAGATTCATCACCGGCGCCGGCCGCTATGTAGACGACATGGTGGTGCCCGGCATGAAGCATGCGGCCTTCGTGCGCAGCCCGCACGCGCATGCTCAGATCAAGAAGATCGACGTCAAGAAGGCGCAAGCCATGCCCGGCGTCATCGGGGTGCTGACCGGCAAGGAGCTCAAGGCCGATGGCATCGGTAACCTGATCTGCGGCTGGATGATCCACTCCAAGGACGGTTCGCCGATGAAGATGGGCGCATGGTCGCCGCTGGCCTTCGACAAGGTTCGCTATGTCGGCGACGCGGTCGTCATCGTCGTCGCCGAGACCAAGGGCCAGGCACGCGATGCGGCCGAAGCGGTCGAGATCACCTACAAGGAACTGAAGGCGGTCGTCGACGCCTCGAAGGCGATGGACAAGGGCGCGCCGCAGATCCACCCGGAGGCCGACAACAACCTGATCTTCGACTGGGACATCGGCAACGCCGACGAGACGGCGGCTGCCTTCAAGAAAGCATCCCATGTCGTCAAGATGGACATCATCAACAACCGGCTGGTTCCCAACGCCATGGAGCCGCGGGCGGCTCTTGGCCACTACGACAAGGCCGAGGATCACTACACCTGCTGGACCACGTCGCAGAACCCGCATGTCGCGCGGCTGGTGATGAGCGCCTTCTACAATGTCGCGCCGGAGAACAAGCTGCGTGTCATAGCACCGGATGTCGGCGGCGGCTTTGGCTCCAAGATCTATATCTATCCCGAAGAGATCGTCTGCCTGTGGGCGTCGAAGAAGACCGGTGTGCCGGTCAAATGGGTAGCCGACCGCACGGAGAGCTTCCTCACCGACGCGCATGGCCGCGACCATCACACCCATGCCGAAATGGCCTTTGATGCGAACCACAAGATACTTGGCCTGAAGGTCGAGACCAAAGCCAATCTCGGCGCCTACATGTCGCTGTTCTCGTCGGCGACGCCGACCTACCTCTACGCGACGCTGCTGTCGGGCCAGTACAACATTCCGGCGATCCACGCCAATGTGAAGGCGATCTACACCAACACCGCGCCGGTCGACGCCTATCGCGGAGCGGGGCGTCCAGAAGCGACCTTCGTCATGGAGCGCATGATGGAAACCGCCGCTCGCCAGTTCGGCGTGTCGCCGGCCGAGTTGCGGCGCAAGAATTTCGTCACCTCGTTCCCGCACCAGACGCCGGTCATCATGTGCTATGACGCCGGCGACTATGCGGCTTCGCTCGACGCGGCCATGAAGGCTTCGGATTATGCCGGCTTTGCCAAGCGCAAGGCTGCTGCCGCCAAGAAGGGGCTGCTGCGCGGCATTGGTATGAGTTGCTACATCGAGGCCTGCGGTATCGCGCCGTCGGCGGCGGTAGGCAGCCTTGGCGCCGGCGTTGGTCTTTGGGAATCGGCGGAGGTGCGGGTCAACGCCGTCGGCACGATCGAGGTGCTGACCGGCTCGCACAGCCACGGCCAGGGCCACGAAACGACGTTCGCGCAGCTGGTCAACGAGCGTTTTGGCGTGCCGATAGATTCGGTTTCGATCGTCCATGGCGACACCGACAAGGTGCAGATGGGCATGGGCACCTACGGTTCGCGCTCGGGAGCGGTCGGCATGTCGGCCATCGTCAAGGCGCTCGACAAGGTGGAAGCCAAGGCCAAGAAGATCGCGGCTCATCTGCTCGAAGCAGACGAGGGCGATATCGTCATCGAGAATGGTGCGCTGAAAGTCGCCGGGACGGACAAGAACGTGCCGTGGTTCCAGATGGCGCTCGCCGCCTACACCGCCCACAATCTGCCCGGCGGCATGGAGCCCGGGCTGAAGGAGACGGCGTTCTACGATCCGTCGAATTTCACCTTCCCGGCGGGCTGCTACATCTGCGAGGTCGAGATCGATCCGGAAACCGGCCTGACCGAGATTGTTCAATTCGTTGCGGCCGACGATTTCGGCAACATCATCAACCCGATGATCGTCGAAGGCCAGGTGCATGGCGGACTGGCGCAAGGCATCGGCCAGGCACTGCTGGAAGGCGCCCACTATGACGCCAGCGGACAGCTGCTGACGGCGAGCTACATGGATTACACCATGCCGCGCGCCGGCGATCTGCCGTCGTTCACGGTCTCGACCTCGAACACCCCATGCCCGGGCAACCCACTTGGGATCAAGGGCTGCGGCGAGGCCGGCGCCATCGGCTCGCCGCCGGCGGTGATCAACGCCATCACCGACGCCATCGGCATCGCCGATATCGCCATGCCCGCTTCGCCGTCCACCGTGTGGGCCGCGATCCGCGCCGCGACGAAGCACTGAGGAGGAACAAACATGTACTCGGTCAACTATCACCGTGCCGCCTCGGTCACTGAAGCCGCCAAGCTTGTGAAGAGCGGCGACGCCAAGCTTTTGTCGGGGGGCATGACCTTGATCCCCGCCATGAAAACGCGTCTGGCGGCTCCTTCGGATCTCGTCGACCTCTCGCGCATCAAGGAACTGCATGGCGTCAAGGTGTCGGGCAAGACGGTCACCATCGGTGCCGCCACGACCCACTATGATGTCGCCAATGACGAGAAGCTGCGGAAGGCGTGTCCGGCGCTTGCCCATCTGGCGTCGCTGATCGGCGACCCGGCGGTGCGTTACAAGGGCACGATCGGCGGCTCGATCGCCAACAACGATCCGGCGGCGGACTATCCGGCGGCCCTGGTGGCGCTGGGCGCCACCATCGTCACCAACAAGCGCGAGATATCAGCCGACAAGTTCTTCAAGGGGCTGTTCGAAACGGCATTGAAGGACGGCGAGATCATCACCGCGGTCAGCTTCACCGCTCCGGCAAAGGCCGCTTACGAGAAATTCCGCAACCCGGCCTCGCGCTACGCGATCGTCGGCGTGTTCGTGGCCAAGGGCAAGGATGGCGTCAGCGTTGCCGTCACCGGCGCCGGCGATGACGGTGTCTTTCGCTCGAAGGAAATCGAGGCGGCCCTTGCGAAGAATTTCGACGCCGCATCGCTTGCCGGCGTCAAGGTGCCGGCCAAGAACCTGATGAGCGACATCCACGCTTCCGCCGACTATCGCGCAAATCTGATCGCGGTCATGGCCAAGCGCGCCGTGGCAGCCGCCAACGCCTGACACCGGCGCGTTTCATGGTTTCACGGAAAGGGGCCATGGCGGCCCCTTTTTCGTGGTGGCCTGTAGTGGCCACTTGCTGATGGATTCAGCCGCAGCGCAACATCCCTTGCTTGAAGCAATTCCGGGCCATACCGCCTGAAAACCGTGTCGGCGGCAATCTCGCACTTGCACAAATTTATATTGCACTGCAGTATGGACGGGGGCGGGAATGCGAGCCGGGTTCGGAATGCGTACCGCCGTGCCCTTTCGCATGCCAATGCGAAAGGATCGGCATGTCCGAAATTTCCGCGACCCACATGGTTCCGTCCCGGGCCGTCGTAGACAGATCGGCCAGGACAAGGTTGGCCTATCTCGATGGCTGGCGCGGCCTGTCGATCGCCCTGGTGTTGATCGGCCATTTTTTCCCGGTCCCCGGAATCAACCTCGGCGTGCTCGGCGTTGAGTTCTTCTTCGTGCTCAGCGGCCGGCTGATGGCCGAGATCCTGTTCATCGAACGGTATCCGCTGAAGAAGTTCTTCAAGCGCCGTTTCTCGCGCATCTATCCGGCGCTCCTGGTTTTCGTCATCATTGCCATGATCGCGCTGTCCGGCACATTCATCGCCTTCAAGTGGAAGGCGGCGCTGACGGCGCTGACATTCACCTACAATTACGCGGGCATCCTCGTCACCCGCGCCGGGGCGCTTGACCATATCTGGTCGCTCTGTGTCGAGGAGCATGCCTATGTCATCCTGGCGCTGATCAGCGCCACGGTCGTCAGCCGCGACCGCGTCCTCCCATTGCTGGTAGCGCTGGCCTTGCTTGCCATGGCCAATGGCGCGGTGTCGTACTGGGTCTTCAACCTGGACTACGAGGCCACTTACTGGCGCACGGATGTGCACATCGCATCAATCCTGCTGTCGGCGTCCATCTGCCTGCTCAAGGCCGAGGGCAGGCTGCCGGACGTGCTGAAAGGGCCTTATGTCGCCCTTGCAGCGGCGGTTGGCGCGGTTTTCCTGTTCGTGGACCCGATGCCGACGCCGATCCATTATCTCCTGGCCACGCCCCTGCTGGCGCTGGCCGTCAACGCGCTCGATTTCAGCAACCGGCTTTTTTCCGGTCTGCTGTCGTCCTGGCCAATGACGACATTGGGCCTGTGGTCATATTCGCTCTATCTGTGGCAGCAGCCATTCTACAAATTCGTCTATGAGCAAGGCAGCAACCCCTGGCCGATGCTGGCCGGCGCCTTTGCCTGCGCGCTCTGCAGCTACTACCTCATCGAGCGCCCGGCGCGCGAATGGCTCAACCGCAACTGGTGAGTACGGCAACGCAGTTGCGGCGGAGCGGACATGGTGACTGCAACCGGCCGGCCAAATTTCGTGTTGCGGTCAAGCGAAGCCGGAAGGCGTTCCTGGCGGCCGCCGGGGCTAGCGGCATGCTTCGCACCAACCGTTAAGCGTCCACCTTCACCTGCGCTCCCCCGTTAACCGCTCGGAAACCATGTCCTTGCGCGACCGGCGGAGGAGTGGTTTGATTTTGGCGGGGGTTCTTTTGAAGCCAATCCTGAACAGAGCATGGCGCGAGCGACTGACCTTGGTCATCGTCGTCTACGCGATGAGTGCCCTGGTAGCATGGGCATTGAGCGTGGCGGCGGCCAGCATGGTGCCGGCGCGCGCATCGTTCGTGGCGAGGATATTCGGCGAATGCCTGATTGACGGTCTTATCTGGCCGGTCCGACTGGCGCGGCTATGATTTGGTCGTTGCAGATCCTTCGCTTTGTCGCGGCGCTGATGGTGGTCTACTCCCATTCGGTGAAGATCGCCGTCGAGGTGACGAGATCGAATGGCCTTTTGCCCCTGAGCGTACAGATGGTCGGACGGGCCGGTGTCGATATCTTCTTTGTCATTTCCGGCGTCATCATCAGCCGGGTATCGATCGGGTTGTCGTGGCAGGAATTCGCGTGGCGGCGACTCCGCCGCGTTGTCCCGATCTATTTCGTCGCCTGCGTTCCAACGGTTGTGATCGCGGCCAAGGATGGCTTCGGCTGGCGCGATGTGCTCGCCACATTCCTGCTTTGGCCGGCGACCGACGTAATGACAGCGCCCCTGTTGACGGTCGCATGGACCCTTTGTTTCGAAACGCTGTTCTATGCTGCGGCAACCCTGGTGCTCTGGAACCGAAACGCGCTCTATGTCCTGCTCGGACTATTCATCGGCGCGATGCTGCTTCGCCCGATAGGTCCGGTGTTCCAGTTCCTCGGCAACCCGATCATTCTGGAATTTCTGCTCGGTGTCGCTATCGCTCGATTGCCGGAGTGGCGATCGGCCAGATGGGCTATAGTCGTTGGCGCGGGGATGATCGTGCTGGCCGGCCCAATCGGGTTCGCCCCCTCGGGCGATCCTATCGACTATCTGGTTGGCGTTGGCGTAGGACCGCGGCTGCTGATCTACGGCATCCCGGCAGCGTTGATCGTGTATGGGACGATGCAAATCAAGGCTGGCCCTAGTTTCTGGACTGCGCAAGGCGACGCCTCATATTCGCTTTACCTCACGCACATCCTGATCCTGTTGACCCTACTGCAATTCTGGCTTGCTTTCCCGATCGCCCCGGACCTGATCATCATCCTGTCGACGCTCGCCTGTGTGCTCTTTGGATGGGCGGTTCACACCAGGGTCGAGAAGCCGCTTTTGAATGCGCTTCGTGGTCAGCGTGAGAAGACTCTGAGGCCCGCTTAGATCAACCGGCGGAGATATTCAGAGCGGTGCCGATCGCGCCAGCTTGGCATCGCGGTTCCCCTGGTTGGCGGAACGGCTATCTTAGTTGTCGCTTTTTCATGTGGCCAGCGCCAGCGGATCAGGCGACGATCCGCCTGACGTAGTAGCGCACGGCTTTCTTGCCGCCATGGATGACCGCGTCGCCGACTTCGGCGAAACCGAGAGCGGCGTGGAAGGCATCCGAGGCCGGGTTGGGCGGGTCGATGTTGACCTCGCAGGTGACCAGCGCGTAGCCGGCGCGCTCGGCATGGTCGAACAGATCCTGATAGAGCCGGCGCGCGTGGCCGCGGCCCCTTGCGTGCGCCGCCACGACCACGCGGTCGACATAGATGAAGCGTTCGTAGCGTTCGCGGAACCAGACGAAGTTCGGGCTGTCGTAGTTCGCGTCCTGGTCGAAGGTCATGATGAAGGCTTCGAGATCGCCGATGCGCCGCGCGTAGAATGCCTCGCCAAGCAGGAACGACAGCCGCTCGGCTTCGAGCCAGGAGAGTTCCGCCGCATGTTCGTTGTTGAGCGCCAGTATGGCCGCTTCGTCGTCCTGCGCTATGCGGTCTATCGGAGAGGTCATGCCTTGGCCGCCGCGATCGTCGCTGCCACCAGCGGTGTGTCGGTCAATGTGTTGCGGTATTCGCGGTCGAGATCGGAGCCGCCCATGCCGACCTTGGGATTGCGGTAACCCATGGCGCTTGGCACATCCTTCAGCGCCGCGAAATGCATCTCCGCCAGGCCGGTCTTTTTGCGCACCTCGGCGATGTTGGCGAGATCGAGCCCGCCGCAGCCGAGGATGATTATGCGGTCGCCCGCTTGCCGCACCAGATCGGCCAGCAATGGCAGGCCTTCGATCGCGGTGTCTCGCTGGCCGCTGGTCAGCACGCGGCCGACCTTGCAGCGGATCAGCGCTTCCAGCGCCGCGCTGGGATCGCGTGTCATGTCGAAGGCGCGGTGGCAGGTCACATTCAAGGACCCGGCAGCCTGCGTCAGCTCGCCCATGCGCTTTTCGTCGATGGTGCCGTCGGCGTTCAGGCAGCCGAACACCACGCCGGCCACGCCGAGATCACGCAGCGACGCGACGTCGGCGAGCATCGAGCCGTATTCGGTCTCGCTGTAAAGAAAATCGCCACCGCGCGGCCGCACCATGACATGAAACGGCACCGTCGCCTGGTCCAGGGCCGCGCGCACCATGCCCAGGCTCGGCGTGATGCCGCCTTCGACCAGGCTGGCGCACAGTTCGACCCGATCGGCGCCGGCAGCCTGCGCCGCGAGCAGGCCATCGATGCCTTCGACACATATTTCGATCAGCGGTGGGCGGGGTTGTGTGGTCAAGGGGCGATCCTGTCCATGATGGTGGCAATGCCCTAGCACCCGAGCGGCTGACGCGAAAGCGTGAACGAAACAAAGCCATTTGGACCAGGCGCCATTTCCCGGCTTGACAGTCTTATAACCGTGTAGTTATGAATTAAACCCATAGCTGAAGGGTTATCGATTGATCGTCAGCGATGCGGCGGCAGCCGAAAATCCCATCGAGTCGAAGCTGGATGCGCGGCATCCGGGCTCGGCAAGACATGCCCGCGAAATGCCTTCAATGGAGAAAGACAATGCAAGCTCGAATCAAGAACCCGGTCATGCTCATCCCGGGCGCCCTGCAAGCGCTGCTGGCCCTGGACAAGTCGACGGAGGCGGTCGACCTGCCTTATGTGACGCGCAAGCTCATTCATCTGCGCGCCAGCCAGATCAACAATTGCGCCGTCTGCGTCGACATGCACGCGCGCGAACTGAAAAAGGCCGGTGAAAAGGACGAGCGCATCTTTGCGCTGGCCGCATGGCGGGAGACGCCGTACTTCAGCGAAGCCGAGCGGGCGGCCCTGGCGCTGGCCGAGGCAGGCACAAGGCTCGCCGACCGCCCGGACGCCGTGCCGGACGATGTCTGGGACGAAGCCGCCAGGCACTATGATGAAAAGGCGCTTGCCGCCCTGGTTGTCCAGATCGCCTTGATCAACGCCTTCAATCGGCTGAACGCGACGACTCGTCAGATGGTCGGAAGCTGGAGCTGAGCGCTCTTTGAAACGCTTGGGCAGGGTGGTGTCCGCGACGGCGGGGGAAAGCGGATTGCTTTTCCGCTTTTCAGGCATGGGCGGCTACTGCCGCAATTCCGTATTCTTGGCGCCTTCCTCGACCTGATCGATCACCAGCAGCTTGACCGGGCCATCGCCGATATTGGTGGCTTGATGCCACTGCCCGATCATTTCGATGATGAAATCGCCTGTCTTGTAGGTGTTGCTGTTGCCGGTCTCGACATTGGTGACCTTCAGCGTTCCGGCCTCGACATAGGCATAGCGCGGGAAGGGGTGCCGGTGCACCGGCAAGGTCGCGCCCGGCGCGATATCATAGGTCGATACCAGCACCTGCACATTCTTTTGCGGCAGCGTGATCGGCTGGCCGGACGCGGTTGTCGTGCGCGATGCAAGCGGTGTCACCACGACAGGCGTGCCGCTGCTGTCGAGTGCGAGAGCACAATTTGCATAAAGTGCGGCTGCGGACAGCAGCGCCGATGCCAGGATCTTCCGCATGATTCCTCCCTGAACCGACGCATCTATCGCGCGGCGGACAACCGCGCGCAAGCGCCGCCAGACGTTGGCGGATATTCCGGATCGGGCCTTTGGAAATGCCGGCGCGCCGGAGCCGACGAAGCAGAGAATTACGAGTCGGCTACCGACGACATCGACCCGCGCTGTTGAAGGCGCGCCGAGCAAAGCGGATGGCCATCGTCTCCGCCAAGAAGGATCACCGTATCTTGCCGTTCAACGCCTCGCGCAGGGCGAAGACGCGCGTGACCTCAGCCATGTTTTCCGTGCCCCAGATGCATAGCGGCACGAGGGCCTCTGCCAGGCTGAGGCCGAGCGGGGTCAGACTGTAATCCACCCGAGGAGGGATCTCCTTGTAGTCGGTCCGCTTCACGAGGCCGTCGGTCTCCAGCTCCTTGAGCTGCTGGATCAGCATCTTGTCGCTCACGTCGCGCACGGCTCGTCGCAACGCGCCATAGCGGATGGGGCCGCCCTGCGCGAGGAAATACAGGATCAGCGGCTTCCACTTGCCCGCGATGACTCTCAGGGTGGCATCGAGGCCGCAGGTGAAGCCTGGCAATGTCGGCGTGCAATTCTGGGCCGACGAGAGAATCTCGATCGGCGACGAGGTTGGGTCTGAGCGATCTAACGACATTCCATAGTACTTACCAAAAGGTGCATACTTGTCAATAGGTGGGTATGTCGCCAAGTCTGTGTAACCTCAATGAAGGAGCACATCATGAGCAGACTACAGGGTAAGACGGCCGTGGTGACGGGCGGCGGAAGCGGCATCGGGTTTGGCGCCGCCAAACGGTTCGTCGATGAAGGCGCATTCGTCTACATCTTCGGGCGGCGGCAGAAGACGCTCGACGCGGCCTTGGAGCAGCTGGGCCCCAATGCGCGGGCGGTGGGCGGGTCCGTAACCGATCAGGCTGACCTCGATCGGTTGTACGAGACGGTGAAGGCGGAGCGGGGCGGCCTCGACATCCTGCTCGCCAACGCCGGGACCGGAGCGTTCGCGCCGCTCGGCGAGATCACGACCGAGCACTACGACCGGATCTTCGATCTGAATGTAAAGGGGCTGGTTTTCACGGTGCAGAAGGCTCTGCCGCTGATGGGCGAGGGGGCGTCGATCATCCTGACAGGTTCCAGCACGGGCGTGATGGGGACCCCGGCGTTCAGCATTTACAGCGCAACGAAGGCGGCTGTCCGCAATCTGGCGCGTAGCTGGGCGCTGGACCTCAAGGGCACGGGCATCCGCGTCAACGTCCTGTCGCCGGGACCGACCACGACGGAGCTGGCACTGGAAGTGCTGGGCGACGAAGGCATAGCCGCTCTGGGGGCCAGCACGGTCCTCGGGCGGATGGGCGATCCGTCGGAAACCGGCGCCGTGGCCGCCTTTCTTGCATCCTCGGACAGCAGTTTCATGACCGGCGGCGAGGTGTTCGTCGACGGAGGCTTGGCGCAAGTCTGAGCTGCCAAGCGGCTGAGCGCGAGGGCTTCGGTGATCGAGATCGAAGCCCTCGATGCGTCCCGTGGGCTTGTCTCGACGGAATGGCGCGCGACGGCATCAACTCACGACACGCCGCGACGGTCGATCCCGCGCGCTGGCGAGGCTGGCGGAGGCCTAACGCCTCACTTGAGGATGAAGTAAAGCGGGACGAGAATCGCGAATGCCGCGACAGCGGCGAGAAACAGGTCTGTGGTCATGAGCCCCCGCTCGAAATTCCATGACCATCTCCCACATTTAATTTGGCTAAAATGCAAGGCGTCACATCGCGCCGATAGGAACGGAAGCGGGAGTTCGAAGTTTACTGATCGCTAATGCAACCTTGTGCGGAGGTGGCAAATGGAAACAGCGGTTGGACCCGACACAGTCGACGTGGCCATGGTGGTCGAGACGATGCTGGGTGAACATGACCTCCAATCCATGGCCGAATTTATCGAATTGCTGCGCCAAAGGACTGGAACGCAACGTTCTGATGCGGATCTGAAAGCTCTGATCTTGAAGAAGGCGGCAGTGCTTGGTGTCGTTGTAGAGTGAGACGCCTGACGTTTCGGGTAACGGTGAGTACCCTGAAAACTGGTCGATTCTCTCGCGCCGGCACTGGATTGTTGCCCAAGGCAGAGCTTGGCACTGTTGTGTGCGCTAAAATATCACAAGTGCATGGAAATGATTGGCTCCCCGGGCCGGATTCGAACCAGCGACCAACCGGTTAACAGCCGGTTGCTCTACCACTGAGCTACCGGGGAACGGAGGCTCTTTCAGCAAGTGGCGCAGCCTATAGCAAACCCCTTTCGGCTTTGCAAAGAAGCATTTCGTATTTTTCCGAGACTTTTTCGCGCGGCGGTTTCTCGCAATCGCCGGTGTCAGTCCTCATATTAGCCGTCTTGGCGACGGGCGCGGAACCGATAGGGCGGTCGCGGCTTTCGTAAACTGACATTGTCGAGCCACCAGATGGGCAGCCATTCGCGATGACGGCAGCAGACGAAAACCGGATACCGGCACGAAAGATCTCGATTTTCGGGCGCGAATTCACCATGCCGCAATCGCGGGGCCTCAGGATCACGATCGGCATTCTTTTGACCATCGGCGGCATTCTCGGGTTTCTGCCGATTCTTGGCTTCTGGATGGTTCCGATCGGACTGCTGGTGCTTTCTTATGAATTCGCCATGGTGCGGCGCCATCGCCGTCGCCTCGTCGTCTGGTGGGAGCGGCGGCGGCGTCCGGACTGAACGTCGCCACCAGCCGTGTCCTTGATCGGGTCTTGCAGGCGCGTCATGCCCTTGTTCGAGTTTCGGATTTTCGCGAATCCGCTCGTCGGTCCGCACTTCTTTCCAGGTCCTCGCGGATTTCCCTGAGAATGGCGGCGGCCGAGGCGAGGCGCGCGCGGTCACGCGGTGAAAGCTTGGCGGCGCCGTCTATCGCAAGGCAGTCGATGGCATGCCGCAGCAATGCGTCGCATCCCGATCGCGACAAGCCGTCCGAGGCGTTCATTCCGTTGTTCGGGCTTGCAGACCGCATGGAACAGTCCTCCCGTTTCCCAACGGCGGCCGGGGCGTGGAGTTTCGCGTGATCTGCTGTTATACCTAATGCCATGCTAATATGCGTCGTGGTCATCGCGGCCGCGACGCTCGATACGGGGGTAAGGATTCATTCAGAGGAAACCGCGAGGAATGCATGGAGGCCGCTTGACGCCATTTTCGCCGCAACCTATTGGAACCGGGTGGAACGCCGGGAGCAATGAGGCCTCGTGGCGGAGTGGTTACGCAGAGGACTGCAAATCCTTGCACCCCGGTTCGATTCCGGGCGAGGCCTCCAATGCCCCAGGCTCCCGCGCACAAGCGCCGGGGGCTGAAGTTCCAGTCGAAATGAGCCGCGTTCTTGACGCGGCAAGCGGATTGGTTGGGACATGAGCGCTGATTTCTCCGAGCTTCGCGTAAAGATGGTCGACGGCCAGGTTCGCACCACCGACGTGACCAGCGCCCCGTTGCTGGAAGCCTTGCTTTCCGTACCGCGCGAGCTCTTCGTCGGCGACCAACAGCGCGATCTCGCCTATATCGATGAGGACATCCGCATCGGCGGCGGCGCCGATGGCGCGCGCTATCTCATGGAAGCATCGCCGCTGGCCAAGCTGATGCAACTGGCCGAGATCAACCCGACCGATTCGGTGCTCGATGTCGGCAGCGGCAGCGGCTATGCCTCGGCCATCCTGTCGCGGCTGGCGAGATCCGTCGTTGCGCTCGAAAGCGATTCGGTGTTGGCGCAAACCGCGGCGTCGACCCTTTCCCGCCTGGGCTGCGGCAATGTGACCGTGGTCCAGGGCGCGCTGGCGCAAGGTCACGCGGCCAAGGCCCCCTATGACGTCATCTTCATCGGCGGCAGTGTCGAGAAAGTGCCGGCGCCGCTGCTCGATCAGCTCGCCGATGGCGGCCGACTCGTCGCGGTCGAAGGGCAGGGTAATGCCGGCGTGGCGCGACTTTTTTTCAAGGCTGGGGGGGTTGCAACCGGGAGACGGGCATTTAATGCGGCAATTAAGCCACTACCCGGATTCGAACGTGAGCATGCTTTCGAATTCTGAATGGTTTGGCCTTGCAGCAAAGGCTTTGTCATGGTCGCTTGCATTTGAACAATCGTTGCTGATCCCGGACTGGGGGCACTTTGGGACCGAGCGACAGGGAACATCGAAACACGTCACTCCGGCTACTCTAGCGAGAAGCTGGCGCGGCGCGGTTCCCATGGAAAACGAATGAGGGATATACCCGTGCCGTCTGTATCCAAGATCCTTTTTGCCGCTGTCCTTGTTTCCGCGACCGCGCTGTCTCCACTGACCGCCTCCGCGGAAACCATCACCGGCGCCCTCGCCAAGGCCTATCAGTATAATTCCTCGCTGAATGCGTCCCGTGCCGGCGTGCGCGTCACCGATGAAGGCGTGGCCATCGCCAAGTCCGGCTGGCGTCCAACCATCGCCGGGTCCGCCGACGCCAACTATGTGAACACGCGCGCCAGCGGTGCCAACAGCAAGACGTCGTCGGCCAGCGTCGGCATCACCATCAACCAGACCCTGTTCGACGGCTTTCAGACCAGGAACAATGTGGCGGCCGCGGAATCCCAGGTGAAGGCGTCGGTGGAGAGCCTGCGCAACACCGAAGAGAACACGCTGTTCAGCGCGGCCACGGCCTATATGGATGTGATCCGTGATCGGCAGATCGCCGTGCTGACCGAACAGAACCTGCAGTTCCTGACCGAACAGGCGCGCGCCGCGCGCTCGCGTTTCGAGGTTGGCGAGGGTACGCGCACCGATGTCGCCCAGGCCGACGCGTCGCGCGCCTCGGCGGTGGCCTCGCTCAGTGCCGCCCGCGCGCAGGCGTTGGCGAGCGCTGCAACCTATCACCAGGTGGTCGGCGACGAGCCGGGTAAGCTCAAGCCCGCTTCGCCATTGGGGAAACTGTTGCCGGCGAGCCTCAATTCGGCGATTGCCATTGGTTCGGCCGAACATCCGGCCATCCTCGCCACCCAGCATCTGGTCGACGCGGCCGCGTTTTCGGTGAAGTCGGCGGAAGGCGCGCTGTTGCCGCAGCTTTCCGCATCGGCCGGCATCTCGGATGACTATCTCAACCGCAATCCGAACGTCGGAACGAACGGCAATTCGACGTCGGCCAATATCGGCGCGACGCTGACCATTCCGATCTATTCGGGCGGGCGGACATCGGCGGTGGTGCGGCAGAACAAGGAATCGCTTGGCCAGGCCCGCATCCAGGTCGATGTCAGCCGTGACCAGGTGCGCCAGGCCGTTGCCACCGCATGGTCGCAATACACCGCCGCCCAGCAGAGCGTCTCCGCCAACAAGCAGGTGATCGATGCCGCGCAACTGGCTCTGAACGGCGTCATCGAGGAGCGCAATGTCGGCCAGCGCACCACGCTCGACGTGCTCAACGCGCAGGCCGCCGTCATCACCGCCAAGATCAACCAGGCCAATTCCGAACACGATGTGGTCGTGGCAAGCTATGCCATCCTGTCGGCGATGGGCCGCCTGTCGGTCGACCGGCTTGGCTTGCCGGTGACCAAGTACAAGCCCGAAGAGCACTACAACGCCGTCAAGGACAAGTGGATCGGCGTGCGGACGCCGGATGGCCGATAAGGCCATCGGCTGGAATTCTCGCCTTCCGCCGGGACGGGATTTTTTGAAAACCCCGTCCGGCTTTTTTCGGCTTCACGCTCTAATCTGTTGAAATCCCACGTGTCCCCAGATTGGGGATTCTCGTTCGGCGATCCGTCGGTTACGCTGTCGCCATGATTCGAATCCGGCTTTGCCGGAGTGGAAATCTGCAGGGTCACCAGGGCGGCGGATGTGACGATGGCAACGGCAAGCAGCGCACAGCGCGAACCTTCCATGGAAGAGATACTGGCTTCCATCAGGAGGATCATCGAGGATAGCGATAACGGCCGCAAGCAGCCGGGCGAGACCGATGAGCTGCGGCAGGACCTGGAGCCGTCGCCGGGCGAAGCTCCGGCGGCGGACGTCGATGCGTTTCGCGCCGAACTGCATGCTGCCCCCGAAGTCAGGACGCAGGTCGCGCTCGCGGAAGTCCGGGCACCGTCGCCAGAGCCGGTGATCGCGCGCATGGAATCGCAGACGCGCGCCGATCCCGTTCCGGCCAGGCCTTCGATGACGCTTGCGGAGGTCAGTGCCAGGGTCGCCGCCGAGCCGGCGCCTGTCGCCAGGATCGACGCGCCAGCGGCGCCAGAGGCCAGCGCGACAAGCGATAGCATCGTTGCCGATTGGCGGCGCGAGATCGCCGCGGTTGGAGAGCAGGCGAAGGCGATGCCGGACAGGAGCATCCGCAAGCCCGAGGCCCCGGCGAGCGAATCGGTGGTTGAGGGCGCGTTCGGACAGCCTTCTTCAAGCGACGCTTCGGCCGGCGCCGCTCAGGCATATGCGGCGACAAATGAAGCGCCTTCGGCTCGTCCGGCAATTCTTTCCGAACACACGGGCCGGCAGGTCGCCGCGGCCTTTGGCGAGCTGTCCGATGCCTTTGCCAGCCGCAGCAAGAAAACGTTCGACGAGATGGCCGAGGAGATGCTGCGGCCGATGCTGCAGGACTGGCTGGACAACAATCTGCCGACGCTGGTGGAGCGCCTGGTGCGCGAAGAAATCGAGCGCGTCGCACGCGGCGCGCAGTAATCTCCTCCAACGATCATTTTCGAAACGCCGCCATGAGGCGGCGTTTTTGTCGATGAGGTCAGCCCGCGCTGGTCGCGAAGCAGACAAGGTTGCCGTCGGGATCCGTGACGATGAACGTGCGGGCCCCCCAGGGTTCGGTCCGCAATGTCTGATGGAACGGGGCCGTGGCCTTCTGATACTCCAGAAACAGAGCCTTGATGTTGTCGACGACGATCGTCGCCGCCAGCAGGTCATCGGTCGAATTGGCGGCGAGTGGAGGCTTGTCGACATGGCGCAGGTTGAGCCGTGCGCCATCGCGAATGATTTGGGCGTAGAAGGGCGGCTCGCCATATGTGAAGCGCGTCTCGAAGCCAAGCTTTTCCCGGTAGAAATTACAGGCCGCTGCGATGTCGCAGACAAAGAGCTGTGGCTCGGCAAAGGCGAGATGCGGTTTTGCGGCGTCTGTTGCTGCATGATCGGTCACGGTTTGAAGGCCTTCCTTCAGCGCCTGCTAGCTCTCGAAACCTGACTTCCTGGCGACGAGTTCCTGGGCATCGGTCAGCTTGAAGTCGTGATCGAGGATTTGGCTGTCGCTGAAATGGCGAAATCGCGGCAAGAGCCATCCAATCACAGCGGCGACGGGGTAATACCGCTCGCGGTGCCATTTGAGATAGAGCTTGGCCTGTTTCTTGTGGTGTTCGAGAGTCGGCATGGGCGCACTGTGGGGTTGAGGTGGCGTAGGCGGGCAATGCCCCTCCGGCCGGAAGCCGATGCGCCCTACAGCAGCATCGACAAGGTATTGCCGGGACGGCCGCGGGTCAAGGCGCGGTGCCGTGCGGCATGGCTCCCGTTGAAATGAACACCGCCGCGCCTATCTGCTTCTCATGAACCGAAGCGGCCCTTGCGGTTGACTTGGCCAAGACCTTCCGATTTACACCGAACCAGCAAAAATCCCGACAGCGCGGACCGTTTTCCCATGCTTGAAAAGACCTACGACGCAAAGACCGTCGAGCCGAAGATCGCCAAAGTGTGGGAAGAGGCCGACGCGTTTCGCGCCGGCGCCGGCGCCGAGGAGGGGGCCGAGGCCTTCACCATCGTCATCCCGCCGCCCAATGTCACCGGCTCGCTGCATATGGGCCATGCGCTGAACAACACGCTGCAGGACATATTGATCCGCTTCGAGCGCATGCGCGGCAAGAACGTGCTGTGGCAGCCGGGCATGGACCATGCCGGTATCGCCACGCAGATGGTGGTCGAGCGCCAGCTGATGGAGAGGCAGATCCATCGCCGCGACCTGACGCGTGAGGAATTCATCGAGAAGGTTTGGGAGTGGAAGGCCGAATCCGGCGGCGCCATCTTCAATCAGCTGAAGCGGCTCGGCGCCTCGGCCGACTGGTCCCGCGAACGCTTCACCATGGATGAAGGCCTGTCCAAGGCCGTGCTTGAAGTCTTCGTCACCCTCTACAAGGAAGGCCTGATATACAAGGACAAGCGCCTTGTGAACTGGGACCCGAAACTCTTGACCGCGATCTCCGACCTCGAGGTCGAGCAGCAGGAGGTCAACGGCAACCTCTGGCATTTCCGCTACCCGATCGAGGGCGAGACCTTCGACCCGGAAAATCCGAAGACCTTCATCACCGTGGCGACGACACGGCCCGAAACGATGCTGGGCGACACGGCCGTCGCGGTGCACCCGGACGACGAGCGGTACCGGCATCTGGTCGGCAGAAACGTTGTGCTGCCGATCGTCGGCAGAAAAATCCCCGTCGTGGCGGACGAATATTCCGATCCGGAAAAGGGTTCGGGCGCGGTCAAGATCACGCCAGCGCATGATTTCAACGACTTCGAGGTCGGCAAGCGTCACAAATTGCCGGCGATAAACATCCTGACCGTCGAAGCCGCCATCAAATTGAAGGACAATGAGGACTTCCTCGCCGGCCTCCAGGTCACGCCGGAACGCCAGGCTGTCTGGGCCGAGCTTGAAGGGCTCGACCGTTTCGTCGCGCGCAAGAAGATCGTCGAGCTGATGGAAGCCGGCGGCTTCCTCGACAAGGTCGAGCCGCATCGCCATGCCGTGCCGCATGGCGACCGCGGTGGTGTGCCGATCGAACCGTTCCTGACCGAGCAGTGGTATGCCAATGCCGCCGAACTCGCGAAGCCGGCCATTGCCTCGGTGCGCGAGGGCCGCACCAACTTCGTGCCGAAAAACTGGGAAAAAACCTATTTCGACTGGATGGAGAACATTCAGCCCTGGTGCATTTCGCGTCAGCTGTGGTGGGGTCACCAGATACCGGCGTGGTACGGGCCGGACGGACGCGTCTTCGTCGAGAAGTCGGAAGAAGAGGCGCTGAGTGCGGCTATCGAATATTATCTGGCGCTTGAAGGCCCGTGGAAGGCCTGGGTCGAGGACAAGCTGGAAAACTTCAAGCCCGGCGAGATCCTGACCCGCGACGAGGACGTGCTCGATACCTGGTTCTCCTCGGCGCTGTGGCCGTTCTCGACGCTTGGCTGGCCTGACCAGACGCCGGAGCTGAAAACCTACTACCAGACCGACGTGCTGGTGACCGGCTTCGACATCATCTTCTTCTGGGTTGCCCGCATGATGATGATGGGACTGCACTTCATGGACGAGGAGCCGTTCCATACCGTCTATGTGCACGCGCTGGTTCGCGACAAGAACGGCGCCAAGATGTCGAAGTCGAAAGGCAACGTCATCGACCCGCTCGACCTCATTGACGAGTACGGCGCCGACGCGCTGCGTTTCACGCTGGCGGTGATGGCGGCACAGGGGCGCGACGTGAAGCTCGATCCGGCACGCATCGCCGGCTATCGCAATTTCGGCACCAAGCTGTGGAACGCAACGCGCTTCGCCGAGATGAACGAAGTCGCCCGCAATGACGATTTCTGGCTGAACGATGCCAAGCTGGCGGTGAACCGCTGGATCCTGACCGAACTGACACGCGCTGCGCGCGAGGTCACGGACGGCATCACCTCATACCGCTTCAACGAAGCGGCCGGGGCGGCCTACCGCTTCGTCTGGAACCTGTTCTGCGACTGGTATCTCGAGCTGCTGAAACCGGTGTTCATGGGCACGGACGAGGCGGCCAAGGCCGAAAGCCGCGCCTGCGTAGCCTTCGTGCTCGACGAGATCTACAAGCTTCTGCATCCGATGATGCCGTTCATGACGGAAGAGCTGTGGGCGCAGACGGCGGGAGAGGGCAAGGAGCGCGAGTCGCTGCTTTGCCACGCCGCCTGGCCGGCGCCGGATTTCGAGGACGCGGATGCCGCCGCCGACATCAACTGGCTGGTCGACCTCGTCTCCGGCATCCGCTCGGTGCGCTCGGAAATGAATGTGCCGCCGGCGGCCATCGCGCCGCTGGTCGTGGTCGGCGCCAACGATCTCACGCGTGAGCGGCTGGTTCGCGAGGACTCGGCGATCAAGCGGCTGGCGCGCGTCGGTGACATCTCGCTCGCCGATGCAGCGCCCAAGGGCGCGGCGCAGATCGTGCTCAACGAGGCGACGATCTGCCTGCCGCTTGGCAGCTTGATCGATCTCGCCGCCGAGGCCACGCGGCTGCAGAAGGAACTGGCCAAGGTCACAGAGGAAATCGCGCGCTTGCACAAGAAGCTGTCCAACGAACGGTTCGTTGCCAGCGCGCCGGCCGAGATTGTCGAGGCCGAGCGCGAAAAGCTCGCCGAATACCGCGATGCGCAGGACAAGCTTTCGGTGGCTTTGACCAGGGTTCGCGACGCCGGTTGAAGGACAGATTCGTGCAGGACATGAGGGGTGTGCCCAAACGTCAGCTGCCTCGAAAACAGGCATTCCGCTACGTTAATTTTGACGTAAACGGAAACTTTGCGTCCATTGTTGCCATAATGTAACAATGGGGCCATAGCCCCCTTAAAAGTGGCTGTCTTTGAGCCTTTTGGGGCGAATTTTGGTTATTTTCTGTTCGGACAGGCACGCCTCGATCCGTTTTTCGGCCTTACGGTGCTTATCTGCATTTTGTCGAAAGTGCGTTCGCCGAGCATGTACATGTACGCCCGCTAATTCGTTGTTGCGCCGTTAACCTGAATTGGTTCTAGCTTGATGCACTCGAATTCGGGGAGGACATTCATGACCAATCTGCGACTGAAAGCGCTACTGGGGGCGGGGTGCTTTTCACTTGCTTTGATGGGCTCGGCGCACGCTGGCGGCTTTTCGCGCGGCACGGCTGATACCGATATTCTTTTTGAAGACGGCAATTTCAACATGCGCACCAGCGTGACCTATGTCGCGCCCACGCGAAAATATTCGGTGGACCAGCTCAATCCCAATTTGGTGGGCGTGAACTATTCCGACAGCTACGCTGTCCCTTCGGCCGCGGTAAAATTCAAGCTGTCGGACAACCTGTCTTGCGCAGGTACCTACACAGAGTCTTATGGTGGCGGAGCGACATGGCCCTCGCCGAGTGGGACTCTTGCCAAGCTGAGAGAAAATTTCACAATCTACGAAGGTGCTGTCACCTGCGGCATAAAATTCGATTTGAGCAAAGGTCGCATTTGGATACTCGGTGGCGTCTACCATGAGGATGTTGACTACAACCTTCTTGCGGTCGCAGGATTGCTTGATGTCGGTCTGAAAGACAGCAATGTGGGGTGGCGTGCAGGCGTTGCTTACGAGATCCCCGAGATCGCGTTACGCGCCCAGCTGATGTATCGCTCAGGTGTGTCCATCGACGCGTCCGGGTCTGCGGTCGCAAGTCCAGCTCTGATTCCATTCCCGGTCCCAGGGCCGGTCACGGTGGACGCGACGGGTGACACGAAGTTCCCGCAGTCGCTGGAGTTCAAGGCTCAGACCGGTGTCGCACCAGGCTGGTTGGTCTATGGCAGTGTGAAGTGGACTGACTGGTCGGTTACCAAGCAGCTCAATCTTCATATCCCGTCCTTGGGCATCGAGAACGGCAACGACTATTTCTGGCGCGATGGCTGGACCGTCACTGGCGGTGTTGGCCACAAGTTCAATGATCAGTTGTCCGGAACTGTGTTTGCTTCCTATGACCGGGGCGTAAGCACGGGTTGGGATTTGACCGGAGACACCTACACGATCGGTACCGGCGTTGCGCTTAAGGACAAGCTCGGTGGGGAGCTTCGATTTGGCGTTGCCGCCATCTATCTCGCATCGGTGTCCGAGACCCAGTACACGCCTTCTTTGCTCAATCGTACCGTTCAGGGCGATTGGGGCTACGCGCTGTCGGGTGGCTACAGCGTCAAGTGGTAAGTCCTTACACTGTCGACCAAAAAAAGGCCGGGCAATGCCCGGCCTTTTTGGGTGGCCAGGTCTTTCCCGTGGACCACGTACTCCGTGGCAATACATTAGCTTGCGCGCAAATGTTGTCGTTGACGTAAACGGAAGTTTCTGCCGCGATGTTGCTGTAATGTAACAGCGGGCAGACCGGCCGTCAGGACGCTATTTTTTGCGAAGATGTTGGCTGTTTTTTTGGGTTTTTCGAATTGGCGCACGCAGATTGGCTGTTTTTATGACGGTGAGGGCCTTAAGCGGCTCGACGGAGAAGGCACCAAGAAAAACATGTACATGTACACCCTCGAAATCGCTGTTGCACTACCAGCACAAAGCGGTCTTGCTTGGTTGTACTCGAATCCGGGGAGGAGATTCATGTTCGATGTGCGTCTGAAAGCGCTGCTGGGGGCGGGGTGCTTTTCGCTTGCTTTGATAGGCACGGTGATGGACACGGCGCATGCTGGTGGCCTGGAGCGCGGCGGCTACGACATCGACCTGTTGTTCGATCCGGGCCCCTTCGCTTCGGACGTCAGTGGAACCTATGTCATGCCGCAGCGCGATCTCAAGAACGCGACGGACACGTCCGGCGGCGGGCTAACGGGCAAGAGTACCGCCCGTAACGCCGAGGGCTACTGGGTGCCGTATGTCGGCGTCAAGGCAACGGTTGGCCATGGCGTTGACTGCATGCTTGACTATTCGCAGCCATGGGGTGCGAGTTCAAACCCCGGTATCTGGAACGGCTCCTATTCCAACATCAACACCCAGATCAAAAGCAACAACTATGCCGGCACGTGCTCCTACAAGATGGATGTCGGCAAGGGGCAGCTTCGCTTCATCGGCGGCGTTTTCTATCAGGAAGTCTACGGCTTCAAGGAGAGCTATGCGAACCCGGCCTTGGGCACCACAATCGGCCGTGTCGACCTGAGCAGCAGCGGCTGGGGCTGGCGCGTTGGCGTCGCCTACGAAATTCCAGATATCGCGCTGCGCGCCAGCCTCGTCTACAATTCGCAGGTGAAACTCGACAACATCGCGGGCACCTTGAATATTGTCGGCGATATATACGGCGCAACGCAGTCGATGCCGGATTCGCTGGAACTGAAATTGCAATCGGGCATCGCGCCCGGCTGGCTCGCATTCGGTTCAATCAAGTGGGTCAACTGGAGCCTGCTGCAAAGCATCCCGATCTGCCCGCAGGGGGTTCCGGCTTCCGTGTGCGTTACGGGTTCGGCGGCGGCTGTGACCTCGCTGGATCTGATGTATCGGGACGGCTGGACGGTCACCGGCGGCATCGGCCACCAATTCAACGAACAGTGGAGCGGCGCGGCCCAGATTTCATGGGACCGCGGGACCTCGCATGGCTATGGCGACCAGACCGATACCTGGACGATAGGTGGCGGCATCGCCTACACCCCCAAGCCCAACATCGAGTTGCGCCTGGCCGGCGCGATCGGCGTGCTGACCAGCGGCCACTCGGGTGTTGTGAACGGTGAGAACGGATTTCAAGCCGGTACGGACGTCAGCTACGACTTCGGGAACGATCTGGTCTCCGCGATTTCGGGCGGCCTCAAGATCAAGTTCTAAGCTTATGAAAATACTGGCAAAAGGCCGGGCATTGCCCGGCCTTCTTCGTTTGGGCGGGCATTGTTGGCGATGCCGCTATCCAAGCTGCGTTGCATATAAGCCGCACTGGGACTGCCTCGTGCAATTGTGACGTTTTGGCAACACTTTCTGAACAACCCCCGCGCTAAAAGTCAGGCCGGGGAAATTGCCTATTTCCCGCCATAAACCCGGCGCACCTCGAACCTGTCTCGGGACACGTGCCAAGAAGGCCCGGTGACGAGGCAGGCCGCACCGCCCGCGGCAAGGATGAGAATGGACGCCAAGGTCATTTCAAAGGCTAAGCTCCCTAGCCGCTATGTGACTGTCGGTCCGGCGCGCGCGCCGCACCGGTCCTATCTCTATGCCATGGGGCTTTCCGCCGCCGAGATCGCACAGCCGCTGGTCGGCGTAGCCTCGTGCTGGAACGAAGCCGCCCCCTGCAACATCTCGCTGATGCGCCAGGCGCAGGTGGTCAAGAAGGGTGTGGCGGCCGCCAACGGCACGCCGCGCGAATTCTGCACCATAACTGTCACCGACGGCATCGCCATGGGCCACCAGGGCATGAAGTCTTCGCTGGTGTCGCGCGAGGTCATCGCCGATTCGGTCGAACTCACCATGCGCGGCCATTGCTATGATGCGCTGGTCGGCCTCGCCGGCTGCGACAAGTCGCTGCCAGGCATGATGATGGCTATGGTGCGGCTCAACGTGCCATCGATCTTCATCTATGGCGGTTCGATCCTGCCCGGCAGCTATCGCGGCCGCCAGATCACCGTGCAGGATGTGTTCGAGGCTGTCGGCCAGCATTCGGTCGGCACGATCGGTGATGCCGAACTGCTCGAGATCGAGCAGGCCGCCTGTCCCTCGGCCGGCTCCTGCGGTGCCCAGTTCACCGCCAACACCATGGCTACCGTTGCCGAGGCGATCGGCCTGGCGCTGCCTTATTCCTGCGGCGCGCCGGCCCCCTACGAGATGCGTGACCGTTTCAATTTCGCCTCCGGCGAAAAGATCATGGAACTGATCGCCAAGAACATCCGGCCGCGCGACATCGTCACGCTGAAGGCACTGGAGAATGCGGCGACCGTGGTTTCGGCCACCGGCGGCTCGACCAACGCAGCGCTGCATCTGCCTGCGATCGCGCATGAGGCGGGCATCAAGTTCGATCTGTTCGACGTGGCGAAAATCTTCGAGAAAACGCCTTACATCGCCGATCTCAAGCCCGGCGGAAAATATGTCGCCAAGGACATGTTCGAGGCCGGCGGCATTCCGCTGTTGATGAAGACGCTGCTCGACCACGGCTATCTGCATGGCGATTGCCTGACGGTCACTGGCCGTACTTTGGCCGAAAACATGGAGCACGTTGCCTGGAATGAACACCAGGATGTGGTCCGCCCGGCCAACAGACCAATTACCCAAACCGGCGGTGTCGTGGGGTTGAAGGGAAACCTTGCCCCCGAAGGCGCGATCGTGAAGGTCGCGGGCATGGCGGAGTTGAAATTCTCCGGCCCGGCGCGCTGCTTCGATTCGGAAGAGGAATGTTTCGAGGCGGTGACGCATCGCAACTACAGGGAAGGCGAGGTTCTCGTCATTCGTTACGAAGGGCCGCGCGGCGGCCCGGGCATGCGTGAGATGCTGTCGACGACGGCGGCGCTCTACGGCCAGGGCATGGGTGGCAAGGTGGCGCTGATCACCGACGGCCGCTTCTCGGGCGCGACGCGCGGCTTCTGCATCGGCCATGTCGGGCCGGAAGCGGCGGTTGGCGGTCCGATCGGTCTTATCCTGGATGGCGACGTGATCTCGATCGATGCCGTGAACGGTACGATCGAAGTGGGGCTGACCGACGCCGAACTGGCGGCGCGGGCAAAGACATGGAAGGCGCGCACGACCGACTACCAGTCGGGCGCGATATGGAAATACGCACAGACGGTCGGGTCTGCCAGGGATGGTGCTGTCACCCATCCGGGCGGTGCGAAAGAAACACACTGTTATGCGGATATCTGAGTTGTTGAAGTCAACACCAGAGTTGTTGAGGTCATCTGTCCTTCCGGCACTGGTCGCTGTTGCGATCTTTGGCGCCGTGGGCCAGGCTTTGGCCTTCGACGACAAGGTGTTCGACGACAAGACCGGCGTGAAGCCGCAGTCCAGTCCCTGGGCGGTGTTCCAGTTTGGCTTCTCCGCCTACAAGAACGGCCACAAGGAACAGGCCGCCGAGGCCTATAAATACGCCGCCGAAAACGGCCAGATCGGCGCCACCTGGAAGCTTGCCCGCATGTATGCCGAGGGCGATGGCGTGGCCCGCGACGACTATGAGGCGTTCAAGTTCTTCTCGGAAATCGTCGACCAGGATGTCGAGCCCGGTTCTCCGGAAGAAAGCTACGTCTCGGACGCGCTGGTGGCGCTCGGCGACTATCTGCGCAAGGGCATTCCCGGCAGTCCGGTCACCGAGAACGAGGTGGCGGCCCAGGAATATTACATGCGCGCCGCCGCCAACTATCGCAACCCGAACGCCCAGTTCGAGATGGGGCAGATGTTCCTGAAAGGCGAGGGCGGCGTGAAGGCCAGCGTCAAGCAGGCCGGGCGCTGGTTCCAGCTCGCCGCCGAGAAGGGCCATGCCGGCGCGCAGGCGACGCTCGGCCATCTCCTGTTCCAGAGCGGCAAGATCGTTCGCGGCCTGGCGATGATGACCGCGGCGCTCGAACGCGCGTCGCCGGCCGACCAGCCCTGGATCCGAGGCATGCAGGAAGAGGCTTTCGCCGCGGCCGGCGAAGCCGACCGGCGCACGGCGATTTCGCTGGCGGATGACATCCTTACCAAGGGCTCCACCAACGCCGACCAATAGCGGCTGACCGCGTCTTGGCTCGAGGTAGCGACCTTTCGCGCCCTCCGTTCACGTTGGCGAACTCCCTGACATCACAAATGATTGGAACGCGTGAGGTTCGATCACGTTATGTGACATCGAGTTCTCAATGGTGTCCTCATGGTCATGTTCAGCGATCCGCAACTTCGAGAGGTGGCAGAAGGAAATGGCATGACGACCGATCAGAAGGTGCTGTTTCTGGTGCAATCCGGACACCTGGGTCCTACTCTTCTTCCCGGTAAGCTGTCGAGCACCGTTGCGGCACGCCCACACCCTATTCTCCTGATCCTTGCTTCGATTCTTTCGTCGGTAAGATGGCGATTGCGTTCGATGCGACAAAGGCCGGGTCGCGGCTTTTAAAGCGCGTCGCCCTGAAGCCGATTCAGGCGACGCGCCTTAAAGTCTTTGTTTTGGTTCATGTCGTCGTCCCAGAACCGCTGCACACTTCTGGGCGACATGCATCAGGCCCGCGAACGGTAACGATTGCCGCACTCCCAGCAGCGATCAGAACCTGAGGATTGGCTGTATCAACTGGCCCAAAAAGCTTTGAAGCCTGATGCTTCCTTGAAGCGCGACTATGCAGACGCAGGGCACGTCACTGCAAATGCGTGGCTTGTGGTCGACGGTTTCGTCCGCCTCGTCGAAGTCGCCAGGACCGTAACGGCCGAATTGGTGTTCAAAAGCGCCCTCCAGAACACACGTCCATTCGTCACCGGTATGCTTGTGGTGCGGAAGCGTGATTCCGGGTGCCGCCTTCAGCATGAAGACCTTGATATCGGAATCGCCGGCGACGGAGACGGCGCGTTGCTGCAGACCGGGCCACACCCGGCGCCATGGACCGAGCTTATGACGGTCGAGCAGCTGCTCGGATGCGATCTCCGCGCCCTGGGCGCTCGTACCGATCGATCCCAGCGCCGCCTGGAGCGCGCCGGGCCTCATCGACACTGGCAATGCCTGCTCAAGGAGCGCTCCACCGATCGCTTCATATTGATCGACCGCGTGGCCACAGGCGGCGCACAAGGATCGATGGATCGAGACGACCAGGCTACGCGCTTCATCAAGCGTGCCGGAGGCGAAGGCGGCCAGAGTCTCGTCGCTCGGATGGTGGGTAATGTCGTTCGTCATCTCAGCTCACTAAGCTTCCCTCTCAATCGATGCAGAGCCAGCCTCATCCGCGACTTTACGGTGCCGAGCGGTATCCCAAGCAGTTTGGCGATCTCGGCATGCGCCAGGCCGTCGAAAAACGACAATCGGACAACGCGCAATTGGTCGCTGGGCAGCGTTGCGATCGAGGTCCTGACCAGGTCTTCGCGCTCGGCCGCGAGAAGCTGCCCTTCTGGCTCGTCCGGATCTGCCTCTTCCTGAACGGCTTCGTCTTCCAACCATTTGGCGGCTCGAAGGTCACGACGGCCGAGATCGATGCCTACATTGCGCGCGATGGCATAGACCCAGCTCGATGCCGTAGCGCGTCCGGGGTCGAACTGGCTGGCATTTCGCCAGAGCCTGAGCAGGGTTTCCTGCGCGAGGTCTTCCGCACGGTCGGGGCTTGCGCCGCGTCGGATCATCATGGATTTCACGCGTGGCGCGTAGTGCTCGAATAGGCTCACGAAAGCATCCCGATCCTGGGTTGCCGCAACGCGAGTGATTAACCAGGCTGGATCGAATTCAACCATCGCCTTGCAGTATACGCTCAAACTTGCTCCGGCTGACCAGGCAGCTCTTTGGGTCGTTGGTCTTTTTACGAACTGCGCGCGGGTTCGGATCACATTCCCAGGCAAAATGATTTTTGTTCGTTTGATCGGCAGTGATCCAATTCGGTTCTTGAGCCGTAACCAGAACAAATCAATCGCTTCGCAAGCGACCAGCAGTCAGGAGCCCGCGTGAGATGCCTAAGATCTCGCTGATAATCGGCAGCGCGCCCGACGCGGTCAGGGCCAGGGACTGGGATCGCTCGGCCTTCACCGACATCGTCGCGATAAACAACGCCTGGGCCGTGCGGCCCGATTGGGACTATCTGATCCACCCAGACGATTTTCCCGAGGGACGGTTGCCGGATAGCCCGAGCCCGCGGTTTGCATCGATCATAACATCCGCCGAGTTCGTGCCCGCGCAGAACCTGTTCGGTGGATTCGTCTACGCCGGCGGGACAATGGCATTTACCGCGGGCTACTGGGCGCTGAAGGCGCTGAAGCCCGACATCATAGCCTTTTTAGGCTGCGATATGGTGTATCCCGCGAACGCGCCTACGCACTTCTACGGGGTTGGCACGGCAGATCCGCTGAGGAACGACGTAACTCTGAGGGATCTGAAGGCGAAGTCGGCAAGGCTGTTCGCCCAAGCCCTGCGTCACGGAACGCTGTGCCTCAACCTGTCTGAGCTTCCGGTAACGCGTCTTGCCCTACCGCGCGTGACGCTGCCTTTAATCGAGCGGCTTACCTCCGCCCGCATCAAAGCCATCAGGGCGAAGTTCAGATCGGCGATCGACGATACGTCGATGGAGAACGCCATCAGGCTCGAAAGTGAGCTTGGCTATTTTGTCCAAAATGGGCGGTATTGGGAAAGTATCTCGGACTTCGATGGAGTCTCTCTCTCTAAAATCGACGGTCACTGGAGATCTTCTGTAAGGAACATTCCCAACTCGGCATTTCCAAGCGATTTTTGCGGCGCGCGCGGATCCAAGGTTGTTTCACCTCCGGTCGAGATCGAGCGATTCCCGTGATGAATCGTGATGACATATCAAGGCTGATCCTGCGGACAAGCATGCAAGACCGGGCCGCGTTCGATCTTCTCTATCGGCATACGAGCGGGAAACTATTCGGAATTTGCTTGGGCATACTTGGTCATCGGTGCGAAGCGGAGGAGGCGTTGCAGGAGGTTTACGTCAAGATCTGGTCCAAAGCAGACCGCTTCGTGATTTCGGAACTCAGTCCCATTTCATGGCTTGCGGCAATCGCTCGCAACCATGCGATAGATCGGGTCCGGTCGCGCCGGCCAGCTACCGCCGACCTCGCTGCCGCGGACGATGTCGCCGATCCGACCCCTTTGGCCGAAGCTTTGCTAATCGCAGCCGACGATACGAAGCGCGTGCATCGATGCATCGATGCACTGGGAAGGGAAAAGGCGGAAGCCGTGCGAGGCGCTTACATCGAGGGCCTCTCTTACGCGCAATTGGCCGAGCGTCATGACGTGCCGATAAACACGATGCGGACTTGGCTTCGTCGCGGGCTGATAAATATCAGAGCCAATTTTGGCAAATAAAATGCCGCACGGTTGCGCAAGCGGCTGCGCCTGAATTGTGAAATTAGCGATGGCCGATAATGAATAAACCTGCGGTTGAACTTTATGTGGAGATCTATCTATGGTTGAGTGGTTGTCTCGACGCGTGATTTCTCCGGGAGTAGCAAATGACTGACATGCCTACGCTCGCCGCGACGCTTCGAGCCACCAGCGAAACGTTGAAAACCGTTCGAAACATGGTTGTGCAATCCGGTCATCTTCATGAGATGTTGGACATAGACACGTTGGTCAACGTCGCCCAGGTCGAGGCCGAACGGCGGGCGGTGATCATGGAAGTCACCAGCAGCCGACGCCAGATCAGCCCGCGAGACGATAGGGTTCCGTGAGGCGCGCCTCCGCCGCAATTCTGAGCGCCGTTTCGCCTGTCATGCCGGACTGGAACAAGCGCACCAAATCCGCGGCTAGGTCGAGAGCGGCTTCGGGATCCGGCAAAATCCGGTAACGGTCACACACAGCCTCAAACACGGCACAAAGACGGTCGATATCCTCGGGATACAGAATTTGGCTGCTGTCTTGTCCAAACATCTCTACGCTCCGGTAAGGGCGAGAGTGCGATGGTCGCTCCCAAGCAGCGGAGCCCATTTAACTGGCCGCTGACTGGCGCACCTTGTACCGATCCGAGGTCTGCGTCTTTAACATAAGACATAACGATGAAAATAGTCGGCGGCGAGGTCGATAGCCTGATGAGAAAATCAGTTCTCGGTCGGTTCGGTCGGCACCATGCTTGGCGCGGGTGTCGAGATCGGCGTGACATGCAGATGTGGCGCCACCTTGTTTTCGGGGCAGCTGTCGCCGACCTTGGTCCATGACGTGTTGTTGAGCACCATGTCGCAGCGCGCCAGATGGCTCTGGTCGCCAACAGTCAGGCAGGCGACCTGACCGACCGGATAGGATTTTCCATTGGCGAGACATTCCGGAGCGGCGAAGGCCGGCGGCATGACGACCGTGGCGAATGCCAGGCCGATCGGACAAGCAACAAATCGAATAGTCATGGGAACCCCGGCCGCCATGATGATTTTCGATCATGAGCCTGATTTGTGGCGACACAACGTCGTCGTGGCGAAACAAGCCCGGCGATTCGACGGCGGAAGGGGCCGGTCAGGCTGGCTGCAGCGCGAGATCGATCGCCACCGGCACGTGATCGGATGGCTTTTCCCAGGCGCGCACATGCTTTTCGATCGAGGCCGACGAGAATCGGTTGGCGGCTTCCGGCGACAGCAGCAGATGGTCGATGCGGATGCCGTTGTTCTTCTGCCAGGCGCCGGCCTGATAGTCCCAGAAGGTGTAGGTGTCGGGCGCATCGGTCACCGCGCGCACCGCTTCGGTGAAGCCGAGATTGAGAAGCCGCCGGAAGGCCTGCCGCGTCTGCGGTTGGAACAGCGCGTCGCCCAGCCAGTTCTCCGGAAAGCGCGCATCGATCGGCTCGGGAATGACGTTGTAGTCGCCGGCCAGCACCAGTGCTTCTTCGAGCCTCAGCCGTTCCTCGGCCCAGCGTTCCAGCCGGGCCATCCAGGACAGCTTGTAGGGAAACTTCTTGTCGTCATCGATCGGATTGCCATTCGGCAGATAAAGCGAGGCGACGCGCAGCGCGCCCTTGTCGGTCGAGAATACGCCTTCGATGAAGCGCGCCTGTTCGTCGGTGTCGTCGCCCGGCAGGCCGCGGTTCACTTCATCAAAGCGCAGCTTCGACAGGATGGCGACGCCATTAAAACCCTTCTGGCCATGGGTTTCCACATTGTAGCCCAACGCCTCGATCTCGGCGCGCGGGAACTGCTCATCGACCGTCTTGATCTCCTGCAGGCAGACGATGTCGGGCGCGCTTTCGGTCAGCCAGTGGGTGAGGTTGCCGATGCGGGCGCGGACGCCGTTGATGTTCCAGGTGACGATTTTCATGACGGTCTATTCTTCCTGAGGCGGGTGGCGTTCGACCAGGCCGATCGTATTGCCTGCCGGGTCCTTTAGGAAGGCCATCCACTCGCTTTCCCCCGCCGGACCGAACTGGCCCTCCGTGTCGCGATGCACCAGCGTCGGCGGCGCGGTGAAGGGGACTCCCGCGGCTTTCGCCCCGGCGTGGAAGGCTTCGAGGCCCGTTATGTCGAGATAGACGGTGCCGGCCGGTATGCCGTCGGTGAACAGCAGCCGCACGCTGCCTGCCATGATGAAGGCGATACCCGGTGGGTCGAAGCGCGCGTGCACATTCATGCCGAGCACATCGCGCCAGAAGGCGAGCGTCGAATCAAGATCGCGTCCGGCCGACAGCGCGACCTGACGGACCGCGCCGACGGCAGGCATGCCGCTAGATGGAGAAACTGGTGCCGCAGCCGCAGGAGGCGACCGCGTTCGGATTGCGGATCTGGAACGACTGGCCCATCAAATCGTCGACGAAGTCGATTACCGACCCGCCCATATAGACCAGAGACAAATCGTCGATCAGCACAGTGGCGCCATCCTTCTCGATGGCGACGTCATCGTCGTTGCGCGTATCGACCAGATCGAACTTGTATGAAAAGCCGGAGCAGCCGCCGCCTTCGACGGAAACGCGCAACGCCGTCTTGCCGGCTTCGTTGGAGACAATCCTGGCGATCCGCTTGGCGGCAGCCTCGGTCATATCGACTTTCATGGCAGTCTTGGCATCCGCGCCCATGGGCGTCACCTTGCTTTCGGTTTCACATGATAGGTATGAAGCGCAAGCGGCCAAGTCAACTAGACCAGTCAACCTGCGGCATCGACCATGACCAACGAGTTGGGCGACATCGGATTCGGCTACCGGCCGCGCGCGGCCTATGCCACGGATCCGGCGCGCTCGCGCGGCCGGCTGTTCGACGAGGTCGAAAGCCCGACCCGCACGCCGTTCCAGCGCGACCGCGACCGCATCATCCATTCGACGGCGTTCCGGCGGCTCAAGCACAAGACCCAGGTCTTCATCGCCCACGAAGGTGATCACTACCGCACAAGGCTGACCCATTCGATCGAGGTGGCCCAGATCGCGCGCGCCCTGGCGCGGGCGCTGCGCGGCGACGAGGATCTGGCCGAGGCTGTGGCGCTGGTGCATGATTTCGGCCACACGCCCTTCGGCCACACCGGCGAGGACGCGCTGAACGACAAGATGGCTGCCTGGGGCGGTTTTGATCACAACGCGCAATCGCTGCGCATCGTGACCCGGCTGGAAGCGCGCTACGCCGAATTCGACGGGCTGAACCTGAGCTGGGAGACATTGGAGGGCCTGGTCAAGCACAATGGCCCGCTGACGGACAGCCGCGGCAAGGGCCTGAAAGGGCCGGTGCCGCAGGCGATCCGCGACTACTCGGAGCTGCAGGATCTCGAACTCGACCACTTCGCCGGCATCGAGGCGCAATGCGCCGCCATCGCCGACGATATCGCCTACAACACACATGACATTGACGACGGCTTGCGGGCAGGGCTGCTGACGCTCGACATGCTGGAGGACGTCTCGCTGCCGGGAGCGATCCTGCGGGGCGTGCGCCAACGCTATCCGGCGCTTGATGGCGTGCGCACCGGCCACGAACTGATGCGGCGGCAGATCACCGCGATGGTCGAGGATGTCATCGTTTCCGCGACCGCCAATCTGGAGCGTATCGCCCCACGCAGCGCCGATGCGGTGAGGGCGGCCGGCGAGACGATGGTGACCTTTTCCACCGAGATGGCCGCGGCCGAGAAGGAACTCAAGGCTTTTCTCTACAAGCACCTCTATCGGCACAAGGAGGTGATGCGGGTGCGCGCCGGCGCCGAGCAGATCGTCAGGGACCTGTTCGATGTCTATTTCGCCGACCCGCGCGCCATGCCCGACGGCTGGCGCGAGGGGCTGGACCGGGCCGAGGATCGCATCAAGGCGCGCAGCGTGGCCGATTTCCTGGCAGGGATGACCGATACCTACGCACTCAAGGAACATCGGCGTTTGTTTGACCGCACCCCGGATTTGAGCTAGGGCGGGCGCGATTTTGCCGGCCAACGAGCCGGATTCGCCATAAAGCCGCCAGAGCAATACCCATGAACATCTTCGCCGATTTCACCGCGCGAGTCACAAAGGCTGTCGAAGCGCTCGATCTGAAAGACAAGGATGGCGTTTCGCCCGACCTGTCGCGCATCGCAGTCGAACCGCCGCGCGACGCCAGCCATGGCGACCTCGCGACCAATGCGGCAATGGTGCTGGCCAAGCCCACCGGCCAGAACCCGCGTGCGCTGGCCGAAAGGCTGGCGCTGGCGCTGCGCGACGACAAGGATGTCGCCGCCGCCGAAGTTGCAGGCCCTGGCTTCGTCAATCTCCGCCTCAAGGACGGCTTCTGGCAGGCCCATCTGGCGGCCCTTCTGGGCGAGGGACGCAATTATGGCCGCTCCACGGTCGGTGCCGGCCGGAAAACCAATGTCGAATATGTCTCGGCCAACCCGACGGGGCCGATGCATGTCGGCCATTGCCGGGGCGCCGTGGTGGGCGACGCGCTCGCCAATCTGATGGCGTTTGCCGGTTACGACGTGACCAAGGAATATGTCATCAACGATGCCGGCTCGCAGATCGATGTGCTCGGACGCTCGGCCTTCCTTCGCTACCGCGAAGCGCTTGGCGAGGATATCGGCGAGATTCCGCCCGGGCTTTATCCCGGCGACTACCTGGTCCCGGTCGGTCATGCGCTGGTCAAGGAGTTCGGCCGTTCGCTGCTGCAGATGCCGGATGACGAAGCACTGGCCATCGTCAAGGACCGGACCATTGACGCGATGATGGCGATGATCCGCGAGGATCTGGCGCTGCTCAACGTGCATCACGACGTGTTCTTCTCCGAACGCACGCTGCATGCCGACAATGCCAGGAAGATCCGCTCGGCGATCAACGACCTGACGCTGAAGGGCCATATCTACAAGGGCAAGCTTCCGCCGCCCAAGGGAGAGAAGCCGGACGACTGGGAAGACCGCGAGCAGACGCTGTTCCGCTCGACCGCGGTCGGCGACGACATGGACCGGGCTTTGGTCAAGTCCGATGGCGCGTTCACCTATTTCGCCGCCGACGTGGCGTATCTGAAGGACAAGGTCGATCGCGGCTTCGTCGACCTGATCTATGTGCTTGGCGCCGACCATGGCGGTTACGTCAAGCGGCTGGAGGCGCTGGCACGGGCCATCGCGGGCGACGAGGTCAAGCTCACCGTCCTGTTGTGCAATCTGGTCAAGCTGTTTCGTGACGGCGAGCCGGTCCGCATGTCGAAGCGGTCAGGTGATTTTGTCACGCTTCGGGAAGTGGTGGAAGAGGTTGGCCGCGACGCCATCCGTTTCATGATGCTTTACCGCAAAAGCGATGCGCCGCTCGATTTCGACTTCGCCAAGGTGACCGAGCAGTCCAAGGACAATCCGGTGTTTTACGTGCAGTACGCTTCGGCGCGCTGCCATTCGGTGTTCCGGCAGGCAAGCGAGCAATTGGGCGAGGCGAATTTCGACCGCAACAGCCTGGCGGCCGCCGTCGCATCGCTGACCGACGAGGGCGAGATCGGCCTGATCCGCAAACTCGCCGAATATCCACGCCTGATCGAATCCGCCGCTCTTGCGCTGGAGCCGCATAGGCTGGCATTTTACCTCTATGATCTGGCTTCCAGTTTCCACGGACACTGGAACCGGGGCACGGATAATCCGGACTTACGTTTTGTTAAGGTTAACGACCGACAATTGACGCATGCCAGACTAGGGCTGGTGCAGGCTGTTTCGGACGTTCTGACGTCCGGCCTGACGTTGATCGGAGCGGCAGCGCCCACCGAAATGCGTTAGGTTTGACTAAAAAACCTGTCACCTTTTGCCCACATTGCGCTGGTAAGGGCCAACCCTGCGCGACGTCCATGGCGTCCGAATGAGTGCGAGTTCGGGAACAATAATGGCAGACAGAACCCAGCTGAGAGTAGCCGACAACAACGACATCGCTGACGATGATCCGTTCGCGGAACTGACCAGGATCATGGGATTCGACCCGCGCCAGCCGGTCAAGCAACCGGCGCCGGCCCAGGCTCCTGTCGCCAGCCAGCCCGTGCAGGAGGACGATTTCAATATCGACCTCGAAAAGGAGTTGATGGGCGAGTTCGACGCCGGCGACGGTGCGGCCGCTCCATCCGTCGATGTTCATGAGCCGGCATTCGAAACGGCGGCCACGCACGCGGCCGACGATGATCTTGCGCTGTCCCTCGACGACGATTTCCATCTGGACTTCACGGGTGCCGATGATCAGGGGCTGGTCGCCAGCCATGCCAACCCTCACGCTGCCGAAGCCACGCCATCCGTCGAACCTGCCTTCGACGCCGATTTCGACAATGCCGTTGCCAGTTCGCTCGAAGACGTTTCGCCCTTCGAAGACGATCTGCCGATGGAGGACGAGCTTGCCGCGTCGCTCGATCAGGATTTCCACATCGAGGGCGATACCGTCGAGGCTCGGCACGCGGTGGCCGAAGCGCCGGCGGCTGTCGAGCCCGATCATCAATTCGACGATGCGGTCGCGCTTTCGCTCGAAGACGAGTTGATGCTTGACGACCATCCGGCGGATCAGCGCCATGTGGCCGCATCCGCCGTCGACTATCCTGAGCCGGCACTGGCCGTTGCGAATGAGGTCCAGGCGACTTCCGACGAGGATTTCGCGGGTCATTTCGACGACGCCATGGCTGATGTCGATATGGATTTTGACGTTCAGGCAGACGAGCCGGTGGCCTTTGATGCAGCGGAAGCGCACGACGTGCTCGCCGATGCCGTGGACACGGAAGGGGAGTTCTCAAGCCCCGATGCCGCTTCGGATGATGACGCTTTCGACCTGAATTTGGGCGATGCGTTCGCCGAGCCTGCCGAAGAGCCGGTCGCCGAGGTTGCGGCTGCGGTCCAGCCGATGGCTCCGGCAGCGGTCATCGCCGAGCCCGTGCGGGCCCACGCGGCGGACGAACGGAGCCTCGAAGACGAATTGAACGCGCTTCTGGGCGCCATGACGGCGCGCACGCCGCCGGCGGTCAACGAGCCTGTCGTTGCTCGGCCTGTTGTAGCCCAACCGGATATTGCTCCCGCCCAGGTCCATGCCGCCGCACCGGCGAAGAGCGCGGAGGAAAATGCCGATCTCGTTGGCGATCTCGACTGGGATCTCGACGACCATGCGCCCGAGGATCCGCATCGTTCGAGTGCCGCCCACGCCGCCGATGCCGATCTCTACAATCTGCAGCTCGACGAACTTCAGGACCAGGATCTTGGTTCGGATGCCGCGGATCATATCGATCTCGACGATGATGCGTTCGATGCGGCCCTTGCCAGGAGTCTCGATGCGCGCCATGAGACGGCTTCCCAGCAGGATCGGGCCGATTCCCTCGATTGGTTGGCCGAACGCTCGGCGCCGACGGAGCCAACCCGTTCGTGGAGCCGCGTGACACCGGTTCCCCAGCAGCCGGCATTTGCCACGCAGCCGGCCGCTTCGATGGCGGCCAGGGCCGCCGCGCCGGAAGTGGCCCCGGCAGTGGCTGTGGTGCCGACCTATCGTGCACCCGAGCCGGTTGCGGCTGCTCCCCATGCGGCCCCTGTATCAGCGCTGCAGCCGCGACAGCCGTCGCGCTATGAGGAGATGCCTGATGTCGAAACGGTCGATGTGCCGGAGCGCGTCGTGGCGCTGGCGGACGATCTCGACATTCCGGAACTGCATTTCGAGGAAGACGAGCCGGCCGCGCCTGGCTATGACGATCTCGACGCCGAGTTCGCCAGCCTTCTGACGGAAATGAATTCGGTGGAAGTCGCGCCTGCTCCAGCTGCTCCCGCAAGCAGCGCTGCCTACGCCGACGAATCCTACAATGCAGGATACAGTTCGGGATATGAGGGGCTCAATCCGGGATATGGGAGTCTCAATCCGGGATATGAGAAGTCTAACGCGGGATACCAGGCGCCGGCATACGAAGAGCCCAAGCCTGCCTACCAGCCTGAAGCGCGCACCTATGCGGCGCGGCCGACCGAAACGCCTGCTCGTGCGGCCGCGAACACTGGCTATGCCGATGCCGCGGACGGCTTCGACCTCGACAATTTGCCCGGCAACCAGCCGGTCTCGCAGGCGGACGATTTCACCGTCGATGAACTCGACTATGATCCTGAACTGGACGAGGCGATGTCCGTTCCGGGTCTCGGCGAGCGCGAAGCGGCCAGCTCGTCGGGCCGCCGCGGCCTGTTCATCGCCGCGATCGTCGGCGCCGTTGCGGTCGCGGGCGGTCTTGGCGCCTTTGCGCTGTCCTTCGGCGGCAAGGGCGGCAGCGAAGCTCCGGTGATCGTCAAGGCCGACAATTCACCGATCAAGGTCAAGCCGGAAAATCCGGGCGGCACCGTGGTGCCGAACCAGGACAACAAGGTTTACGACGCGGTGGTCAAGGGCGCGAAGCCCGCCGAACCGGTGCAGCAGAAGCTTGTCACCAACACCGAGGTGCCAGTGGACGTGCAGGCAAAGGATCCGGCTCGCGCCATAGATCTTTCTCCTGACCAGAGTGCCGCCGTTGGCGGAGCCGATGACGGCAACGCCTCGCCCACCGCCAATGCGGCCCCAACCGCCAATGCGGCTCCGGCCGCCAATGCGGCGCCGGCGCCCAAGTCCGAGGATCGCATCGCGCAGGTGCTGCAGGATGCCGACAAGGGCACCAACACCGATGTCGTCGCCGTCGCGCCGCGCAAGGTGAGGACCATGGTTGTCAAGTCGGATGGCTCGCTGGTGCCGCGCGAGGACCCGGCGCCGGCCGCGCCGCAGGTCGCGGCCGCTGAGCCGACCGATCCGGCGCCGCAGCATGTCGCACCCTCTGCCGATACCGATCAGACCGGCACCGTGGCGCCTGCCGCCGCCCAGTCGGGCGACGAGCCGGCCCTCAAGCCGGCGGCCAAACCGGCCAAGGCGCAGTCGGCCAACACCCCGGCCAAGGTTGCGATCGCACCGCAGCGCCCGTCCGACCAGCCGGTCGACGTCGTCGGCGAGGTTAAGCCCGATCAGGTCGCTTCCATCGATCCGGCAACGACGGCGACCGGTGGCGGTTCGTGGTCGATGCAGGTTGCTTCGCAGCCGACGGTGGAAAGCGCCCAGTCGACCTACCAGGATCTGCAGCGCCGCTACGGCAGCGTGCTTGCCGGCCGCACCGCCAACATCGTCAAGGCCGAGATCGCCGGCAAGGGCACGTTCTACCGTGTCCGCGTCGCGGCCCAGTCGCGCAACGATGCCATCAACCTGTGCACCAGCTACAAGGCGGCTGGCGGCAACTGCTTCGTCTCCCGCTAGGCGCCGATCAATCAATCAAGCCGGCGTGGTCTTTGACCGCGCCGGCTTTTTCATGCGCCCAGCGTTTTCATGCGCCCAGCGTTTTCATGTGCCCAGCGCTTTCATGTGGAAGCAGTTCCGGCGTTGGGCCGCATGTGATCGCAAGCGATTCCCTTTGATCGCGCGAAGCCCTAAACTCCTGACATGACCGAATCAAAATCCATGATCCTCGGCTGTGCCGGGAAATCGCTCACCCGCGAAGAAATCAATTTCTATCGCAATGAATGCCCGTGGGCCTTCATCCTGTTTGCCCGCAACATTGGCGAGACCGAGCAGATCCGCGATCTGGTCGCCGAGATGCGTGATTGCATCGGACGCCCCGACGCGTTGGTGTTCATCGATCAGGAGGGCGGCAGGGTGCAACGCCTGCGGCCACCGCTGGCTCCCAACTATCCGGCCGGCGGGGCGCTTGGCGCGCTGTGGCGCGACGATCACGACGCCGGCGCCCGTGCCGCATGGCTGATGGCGCGCCTGCACGCCTTCGACCTGCTGCGCTACGGCATCACGGCGGATTGCCTGCCGGTGCTCGACGTGCCGATCGAAGGCGCCAGCGACGTGATCGGCGCGCGCGCCTATGGCAAGGAGCCGCGCGCGGTCATCGAACTCGGTCGTGCCGCCGCCGAAGGCCTGATGTCAGGCGGGGTCCTGCCGGTGATGAAGCATATTCCGGGGCATGGCCGGGCCTTTGCCGACACGCATTTCGAGCTGCCGACGGTCGATGCTTCGCTCAGCGATCTGCAGCGGCATGATTTTGCGCCGTTCCGGGAGCTCAACGACCTGCCGATGGCAATGACGGCGCATGTCGTTTATAGCGCCATCGACCCGAAGAACCCGGCGACGACATCGGGCAAGGTCATCGACGAGATCATCCGCCGCGACATCGGCTTTGACGGGCTCCTGATGAGCGACGACACCTCGATGAAGGCACTTTCTGGGGATTTCCCGACAAAGGCGGCCTCGATCCTTGCGGCGGGCTGCGATCTGGTCCTTCACTGCAACGGCGTTTTCGAGGAGATGGTGGGCATCGCATCGCGCACCACGGGGCTTGAAGGCAAGTCTCTGGAGCGTGCAAAGCGGGCTCTGACCTATATAAGGAAATGCGACGCGGCCGAGGAAAACGAGATACGCGCCGAATTCGCCACCTATTTCGATGCGGTGGCCTAACGACAAGGAAGTGACAAGGCTGTGGCGGAAACATTGGAGAGCAAGGCCGCGAAGGCCGCACCGATGGACCGCCTGTGGGCCGAGAACGATGATTCACGGCTGACCGGCGACCCATCGCTGGTCGTCGACGTCGCCGGCTTCGAAGGTCCGCTCGATCTCTTGCTGCATCTTGCCCGCAACCAGAAGGTCGACCTGGCGCGCATTTCCATCCTGGCGCTGGCAGAGCAATATCTGGCCTTTGTCGAGACGGCGAGGACGCTGCGCCTCGAGCTTGCCGCCGATTATCTGGTGATGGCGGCGTGGCTGGCGTTCCTGAAGTCGAAGCTCCTGATCCCCAAGCAGCCTGGCGAAGAGGGCGAAAGCGGCGAGGAACTGGCGGCGGTGCTGCAATTCCGCCTGAAGCGGCTAGAGGCCATGCGTGACGCGGCGTCGCGTCTCGTCAATCGCAACCGGCTCGGTCGAGACGTGTTCGCGCGCGGCATGCCCGAAATGGTCATTATCGAGAAGCGCAACACCTATTCGGCGTCGCTCTACGACCTCTTGACCGCCTATGCCCAGCAGCGGCAGAAGCAGGCGATCACAAATGTGACGATCGCCAGGCGCGGGGTCTGGTCGCTCAAGGACGCGCGCGACATCCTGACCCGGCTGATCGGCTCGTTGCGGGACTGGACGGCTCTCGACAGCTTCCTCATCCAATATATGACCAGCCCTGAAGAGCGGCGCACGGCGATCGCCAGCTCATTCGCGGCGACACTGGAATTGGTGCGCGAGCGCAAGATGGATGTCCGGCAGGACGAAGTGTTCGCGCCGATCTATCTGCGCGATCACCGCGCACCGGCAATCAAGGCAGTCGAGGTTGCATCATGAGCGAACGCGCCAACGCTTCGGTTATCCCCTTCAAGGTGGATGATGGGCCGGATGAGGGCGATCTCGACCAGGCTTCGCCCCAGAATCAGCCCCAGAATCCGGCCGAGCGCCTGCATATGTCGGAGGCCGTGCGCATGGCCGAGGCGATCGTGTTCGCCAGCGCCGAACCGGTAAGCGAAAAGCAGCTCGCCGCGCGCCTTCCCGACGGCATCAACATCGCCCTCGCAATGGACGAGTTGCAGCAGATCTACGCCCGGCGCGGCGTCAATCTGGTGCGGGTCGGCGACGCCTGGGCGTTCCGTACCGCCGGCGATCTCGCCTTCCTGATGAGCCGTGACACGGTGCAGCAGCGCAAGTTGTCGCGCGCGGCGCTCGAAGTGCTGGCGATCATCGCTTACCACCAGCCGGTGACGCGCGCCGAGATCGAGGATATCCGCGGTGTCGAGACTTCGAAGGGCACGCTCGACACGCTGCTCGAGACGGAATGGGTGCGCATGCGCGGCCGTCGCAAAACGCCCGGCCGTCCCGTCACCTACGGCACCACCGAAACCTTCCTCGACCATTTTGCGCTCGAGGAAATCCGCGATCTTCCCGGCATGGAGGAACTGAAGGGCGCCGGCCTGCTTTCGGGCCGCATGCCGTCGAATTTCTCCATTCCGCAGCCGCCGGCCGACCCCGACACGCTCACCGAGGACGAGGATCCGCTGACCGATATCGACCTCGAGGAACTCGGCTTGCTGACGCCGCGCGTCACGGAAGATTGACCACTGGCGCTCTGTCCAAGCGCGCCGATAGATCGTAGATGCGCCGATTGGTAGCGGGCCAGTGAGTCGAAAAAGCGTGACATCCGTCACCCTTTCATAAACTCTGTCGCTGTTGTGTTTGAATCCCAACGCGAAAACGCATAGATCATCGCCAGGGAAAACATTCGAGAGAGATTTGCTATGGGTTCATTTTCGATTTGGCACTGGATGATCGTGCTGGTGATCGTGCTGCTGGTGTTCGGCCGCGGCAAGATTCCCGAGCTGATGGGTGACATGGCCAAAGGCATCAAGAGCTTCAAGAAGGGCATGGCCGACGATGACGTCGCCGACGACAAGCGTACCGTCGAACACCGTGCCGACGAGACCGTTTCGGCCGTGAAGGAAAAAGCCAGCAAGAGCTGAGCCAAAAAGTTCTAGTCGGAACAAAGTGCCATGTTTGAAGTCGGCTGGACCGAAATGCTGGTGATCGCGATCGTCATGATCGTGGTCGTCGGGCCGAAGGATTTGCCCAATATGCTGCGCACCTTCGGCCGCACGACGGCGAAGCTGCGCGCCATGGCGGCCGATTTCCAGAAACAGTTCAACGACGCGCTCAAGGAAGCCGAGCTCGACGACGTCAAGAAGTCGGTCGACGAACTCAGGGGCCTCAGCCCTATTGCCGAGATCAAGAAGCAGCTCAACCCGTTCGAGCAGGCGGCGGCCGATGTGCGCGCCGGCGTCGATGCGGCGATGAAGCCGAAGCCTGCCGCCGATCCGTCCACGCCAGCAGCTTCGACGCCGCTGCCGGCCGAGCCGTTGAAGAATGGTGCAACGGAAATGCCTGGCGTCAGTGTGGCGGGAGCCGCGGCGCCAACACCGATTTTCCCGGCGATGACCGATGAATCGGTCGTATCGGCACCCACGGAAGCGGCCGCGGCGCCAAAGGCATCCGCGGCCAGGAAGGCTTCCAAGTCGGCACCGGTGGCAAAAGCGCCGGCCAAGGCCTCGACATCCGCGAAGACTGTGACGGCAAAAGCCGCACCAGCGACAAAGGCCGCGACAGCAGCAAAGCCTGTGACCGCCGCTGCGAAGAAGCCCGCCGCCGCCAAGGCGACTGCCGCCAAGGCCGTGGCGAAAGCCGAACCGAAACCCGCGCCCGCGAAGAAGCCGGCGACCAAGAAGACGGCTGGAGCCGCCAAGTGAGCGTTTCGGACAAGGAAAAGGACGAGATCGAGAAGTCGTCGGCACCGCTGATCGAGCATCTCATCGAGTTGCGCCGCCGGCTGATCTGGTCGCTTGGCGGCTTCTTCGTCGCCTTCCTGGTGTGCTTCTTCTTCGCCAAGAAGCTGTTCAACCTTCTGGTCGTTCCGTTCAAATGGGCGACCAAGTGGGCGGGTCTCGATCCGCACAAAGTCGAACTGATCTATACCGCGCCGCAGGAATTCTTCTTCACGCAGGTCAAGCTCGCCATGTTCGGCGGCATGGTGATCGCCTTTCCGCTGATCGCCACGCAGATCTACAAATTCATCGCGCCCGGCCTCTACAAGAACGAGCGCAACGCCTTCCTGCCGTTCCTGATCGCGTCGCCCATCCTGTTCCTGATGGGCGCCTCGCTGGTCTATTTCTTCTTCACGCCGATGGTGATGTGGTTCTTCCTCGCCATGCAGCAGGCCGGTACCGACGAGCAGGTGCAGATTTCGCTGCTGCCGAAAGTGTCGGAATATCTCAGCCTGATCATGACGCTGATCTTCTCCTTCGGCCTGGTGTTCCAGCTGCCGGTGGTGACCAGCCTGATGACCCGCGTCGGCATGTTGTCGTCCAAGGCGCTGGCCGAGAAGCGCAAATGGGCGATCGTCATCGCCTTCGTCGTCGCGGCGGTGCTGACGCCGCCCGATCCGATGAGCCAGATCGGTCTCGCCATCCCGACCATCCTGCTCTACGAGGTCGCCATCTGGTCGGCCCGGCTGATCGAGCGCAGCCAAGAGCGCGAGCGCCTGGCACGCGAGAAACAGGAAGCCGGCGAGACCGTGGCGGACAAGGCACCGGACGAACCTCCGGCGCCGGCAGCCTCGTAAGACATCGGCTGCCGCGGAAAACGACAACCGCCGCCCAGCCTCATCTTGCATCGATCAAGGATGCGGTTTACGCCCTCTGACTGAAACGCATCGCCATCAAGGCGGTGCGTTTCAGTTTTTGTTTTGAGCATGTCGTTGTCCCAAACCGCTGCGCACTTTTGGGCGACATGCCACCCGAGGACGGATAGACCATGCTTGACATCAAATGGATTCGCGACAACCCGAAGGCCCTTGTCGAGGCGCTGGCCAAGCGCTCGTGGTCGGCGGCGGAGGCGCAGTCCACGGTCGATGATTTGATCGCCAGGGACGAGGCGCGGCGCGAGCACGTCACCGAGCTGCAGACCAAGCAGGAGCGCCGCAACGCCGCCTCCAAGGAGATCGGCAACGCGATGCGTTCGGGCGATGCCGCCCTTGCCGAGAAACTCAAGGCCGAAGTTGGCGAGATAAAAACCTTCATCCAGAACGGCGAGGCGCGCGAGCGCGAGCTCGACAAGGCGCTGAACGACGCGCTGGCTGTGCTGCCCAACGTGCCGCTCGATGACGTGCCGGTCGGCAAGGACGAGCACGACAATGTCGTCAAGCACATCGTCGGCAAGGTGCCGACGCGGCCGAACTGGGTGAAGGAGCATTTCGAGATCGGCGAAGCGCTCGGGATGATGGATTTCGAGCGGGCGGCAAAGCTGTCGGGCTCGCGCTTCACGGTGCTGAAGAGCGGCCTGGCGCGGATGGAACGCGCGATCGGCCAGTTCATGCTCGACCTGCACACGACCGAGCATGGCTATGAGGAAGTCATCCCGCCACTGATGGTCCGCGACGAGGTGCTTTTCGGCACCAACCAGCTGCCGAAGTTCGAGGAGGATCTGTTCTTCACGCCGCACGGGGAGGGCAGGCTTGGTCTGATCCCCACCGCCGAGGTGCCGCTTACCAATCTCGTGCGGGAGGAAATCACAGCGCATGAAAAACTGCCGCTGCGCTACACGGCGCTGACGCCTTGCTTCCGCTCGGAAGCAGGCTCGGCCGGACGCGACACGCGCGGCATGCTGCGCCAGCACCAGTTCTACAAGGTCGAGCTGGTGTCGATCACCGACCAGGAATCATCGCTTGCCGAGCATGAGCGGATGACCGAGTGTGCCGAAGAAGTGCTGAAGCGGCTCGAACTGCCGTTCCGCACCATGGTGCTGTGCACCGGCGACATGGGTTTTGGCGCGCGCAAGACCTATGACATCGAGGTCTGGCTGCCCGGCCAGAACGCCTATCGCGAAATCTCGTCCTGCTCGGTCTGTGGCGATTTCCAGGCGCGCCGCATGGACGCCCGCTACAAGGACAAGGATGGCAAGGGCAATCGCTTCGTCCATACGCTCAACGGCTCGGGCACCGCTGTTGGCCGCGCTCTCATAGCTGTCATCGAAAACTACCAGAATGAGGATGGCAGCGTAACCATTCCTGAAGTGCTGCGGCCTTACATGGGCGGTCTGGAAAAGATCGAATCGAAATAATGCGCATTCTTTTGACCAATGACGACGGCATTCATGCCGAGGGCCTGGCGTCGCTCGAACGCGTCGCCCGCACGCTCTCCGACGATGTCTGGGTGGTGGCGCCGGAGCAGGACCAGTCAGGCTATGCGCATTCGCTGTCGATCTCGGAGCCGTTGCGGCTGCGCAAGATCGGCGAGAAGCATTTTGCCGTTCGCGGCACGCCGACCGACTGCGTCATCATGGGGGTGAAGAAGATCCTGCCCGGTGCGCCCGACCTGATCCTGTCCGGGATCAATTCCGGCGCCAATATCGCCGACGACGTGACCTATTCGGGAACCGTCGCCGGCGCCATGGAAGGCGCGCTGCTCGGCATCCGCTCGATCGCGCTCAGCCAGGGCTACTCCTATGTCGGCGAGGATCGCGTCGTCCCCTACGAGACCACCGAAGCGCTGGCGCCGGCACTGCTGAAGAAGCTCGTCGCGACGCCGCTGCCGGACGGTGTGCTGCTCAACGTCAATTTTCCGAACTGCCTTCCAGAGGAGGTTGCCGGCACGGTGGTCACCTCGCAGGGCAAGCTCGTGCACAGCCTGTGGGTCGACGAGCGCCGTGATGGGCGCGGGCTGCCTTACTATTGGCTGCGATTTGGCCGCGAGCCAGTCGAGGGCAAGCGAGGCACCGATCTCTACGCCCTGCGCAATCGCCTGGTGTCGGTGACGCCCTTGCAGCTCGACCTCACCGCGCATGAGATCCGTGACCAGCTGAGCAAGGCGCTTGCATGAACCTGCCAATCGATGACCGCGAAGGATTTGCCGCTTTCCTCCTGCGCCTGCGCGGCAGGGGAACCGTGCCGAAGGCATTGATCGCGGCTTTCGAGGCGACGCCACGGCGAGGTTTCCTGGCGGCGCAGTTCCACCAGATCGCCTGGTCCGACCGCATGCTGCCGATCGAGTGCGGCGAGGCGATCGAAGGCGCGGATATGCAAGCAGCTGTTATCGCGGCGCTTGCCATCGAGCCCGGCAATCGCGTGCTCGAGATCGGTACCGGCTCCGGCTACACGGCGGCGGTGATGTCGCGGCTGGCGGCACGGATCGTCACCATCGACCGCTACAAGACGCTTGTCGAACAGGCCAGGCAGCGCTTCGAGGCGCTTGGCATCGGCAACGCCATAGCGCGCCAGGCTGACGGCTCCGGCGGTCTGCCTGCCGAGGGGCCATTCGACCGCATCGTCGCCTGGGCTGCCTTCGACAGCCTGCCGCGCTTCCTGCTCGACCAATTGTCGAGCGGCGGCATCGTCATCGCACCGATCGGGCCGGAAGAGGGCGAGCAGGTGCTGGCCAAGCTCACCAAGGTCGGCAGCCGTTTCGAGCGTGAGGATATCGGTCTCGTGCGGCTGCAGCCGATCCTGCGCAGCGTCGCCGCGGTGATCTAGGCGCCTCCGGCGCACTCGAAAATGTTTTAAGAAAATTTTCGTCGGATTCTAATGGGTTAACCGCCCAGTAACATTAACGCGCTTTAATCCTGTCTCAGTTGGTGCAGAGTTTGTGCGGGTTAGTGCGATGCAACTCAATGTTTTGAAGGCAAATGGTCGCAATCTGGCGCGGGGCTGCGCCGTTCTCATGATTGCAGGCGCGGCCGCCGGGTGCAGTTCCCAGGCGTCGCGGTTCAACAGTGTCGACGACGTCTTCACTTCCTCGACCAACAATCAGCGCACCATCATCAACAAGCAGGATGCCGTGCAGCCCTATCCGGGCGATGTCTCGGCAGCCCCGCTCGACGGCACCCACACGCAGTCGGTCAGCCGCTCCAGTCTAGAGCCGGTCTCCAGCCGGCCGCTGCCTCCGCCCGTTTCAGCCCAGGCGCAACCCGCTCCGGCACTCGCGCCTGCGGCCAATCCCGTGCGTGTCGCATCGGCGCCGGCCATGGTTCGGCCCGCTCCTCATCTCGACAGGACGACGACCAGCACTGTCGAGCCGGCCGCGAAGCCATTCAAGAGTGCCCAGCCCGACGCGCCGAGGATGGCGCAGGCCGGCACACCGCATGCGACCGAGATCGTCGTCAGGGACGGCGAGACCATTTCCGGCCTGGCGGCGCATTACAAGGTGCCGGCCGATGTCATCATGAAGGTGAATGGCCTGAGCCCGACCAAGGGGCTGAAGACCGGCCAGAAGATCGTTATCCCGGCCTATGCTTATTCCAGCAAGGCTGAGCCGAAAGTCGCTGATGGGAAGCCGGTAAAGGATGGCAAGCACGACTTGCCGGCCACCGCGCCGGACAAGGTTGCCGTTCTGCCGCAACAGCCGAAACTCAAGGAGGGCAAGTCCGCCGCTCAGGTCGATGCTTCGGCCGCCGCGAGCCAGCCCAAGGAGCCCAAGCCCGCGCAAGTGGCCAAGGCAACCGGCGGCGCCGGCACCTACACGGTCCAGTCGGGCGACACGATGTCCTCGATTGCCAGGAAGACCGGCGTTGGCGTCGTGGCGCTGAAGCAGGCCAACGGCATGAAGGACGGTTTGCTCAAGATCGGCCAGACCCTGAAAGTGCCGGCCGGCGGAACGGCGACGGTCGCCAGTGCAAAGCCGGCGAAAGTCGATCCGGTGACCACGGCAACCACGCAGCCTCCTGCAAAGACCACGCCGTCGGAAACGCTGGCGTCCTACACGCCGCCGAAGAAGGATGCGAAAGTCATCCAGCAGGCCGAGGACGATGAAGCGGTGGCGCCCGACGCCACGGGTATCGGCAAGATGCGCTGGCCGGTGCGCGGCCGGGTGATCTCAGGCTTCGGATCCGGCAAGGATGGCGTCGACATCGCCGTGCCCACGGGCACGCCGATCAAGGCGGCCGAAAACGGCGTCGTCATCTACGCCGGCGACGGTCTCAAGGAATTCGGCAACACGGTGCTGGTGCGCCACGAGAACGGCCTGGTCACCGTCTACGGCCATGCCAGCTCGATCGAGGTGCAGCGCGGCCAGAAGGTCAAGCGCGGCCAGGAAATCGCGCTTTCGGGCATGAGCGGCACGACGGACTCGCCGAAGCTGCACTTCGAAGTGCGCAAGAACTCGGCGCCGGTCGATCCTTCGACCTATCTCGAATAGAATAAAAAAAGCGATTTGCGGGCCGTCTGACCTCCAGTCCGGCCCGCCGGCTCAGCCCGTTCCGCGAGGAGCGGGCTTTTTCAGTTGTGAAAAATGCCCGCCCGCAAGCCTCAGAGATGATCAAGGAGCGTGTCGGCGATCATCTCCTCAAGGCTGCTGGCCTTCACGCCGAGAAGCGTCTCGGCGTCCGAGGAGTCGACCAGCAAGGGACGTTCAAAGAGGTAGCTCATTTCGATGAGTTCGTGCATGCCCAGAGCCTCCATCTCGGGGACGGAGTAGGAACGTGTCTCTGGGATCTCTTGCCCGAGCATCGCCGCGGTTTTCTGGATGAGTTCCCGAGGGGAGGCGTATTGCGAGGGAACGTGAAACGCCCGTCCCCATTCACCCGTGTAGCGGGTGGCCGCGACCAGTGTCCTGGCGACGTCCTTGGTGAAGGCCCAGGCGTGGGTTGCGTCGAGGTCTCCAATGAAGGCGGTAGGCTTGCCCTCGATGATGGAGGGCAGCGCGACCAGTGAGAAATAGCTGATTGCGCCATGTCCGAGATAGTCGCTGGACCGTACTTCGATGGCCGGTACATTGGCGCGGACCGCCCGCTGCCACATGATCGTCCGGGCGGTTCCCTTTTTCGAAGTCGGGTCCAGAGATAGGTCGGAGCGAAGCGGGCTATCGGCATTTGCCCCGTAACCATAGAGGTTTCCGAGCACGATGAGCTTCGCGCCGACCGCTTCCGCCGCGCGCACGGTGCCGTCGATGATGGGGAAAAAGTCGGTCGGCCACCGATGATATGTGGCCATGGCACACATGAATATGGCCTCGGCGCCCTGGCAGATACGCGCCAGTTCCGAGGCATCCGTGGCGTCGGCCTGTATGGCCCGCACGTTGCGCAGTGCGTTCGAGCCGACACTTCGGCTCGTGAGCACGACGTCATGTCCTTCTTCGCCAAGAAGGCGAGCGGTCTCGCGTCCAACCGGGCCCGCGCCGACAACAACATAGAAACTCATGGCAACCTCTCTTCAAGCTGATGGAGAGGCGTGAGTACCGGTTGCCGGCATTGAAAATCGCGCGGGAATTGCCAAATCTTGGACAGGTTTTGCCATGAATCGAGAGAGCATGCGTCCGCAATTCGCTCCGGCCCGATCCTCCTCCGACGTAACAATGATCTCCCGGCATATCGAGGCCGGTGTCCATCGTCTGCCGCGGGCGCCACACCACCGCATCATGGTGCATGCAAGCGCGGCGACGCGCTCCTACTGCAATCAGGTTGGGCGATATTTCGTCAGGCGCGCCGGCGACATCGACCTGGTGCCGGCTGGCGAGGAGGGCGGCTTCGAGGCTGAAACCCCGTTCGACACGATTGAGATTGTCTTGCAGCCAGCCCTGATGGAAAGGGTGGCGGCGGAACTTGGCGGCAAGGCGCTGACAACGCGGCTCGACACACGCCATTTGCTTCGTGACCAACGCATCGAACATCTTGCTCGAGCACTCCAGAGCGATCTCAATGCCGGCGCGCCGAGCGGCTCTCTGTTTGCCGACAGCATTGGCGCCGCACTCGCGGTCAGGCTGCTTGGCCTTGATGTTTCAGACATCGATCGAACAAACCGGCTGTCGGATACCCAGCTCAAGCGCGTCCTGGAGCACATTGAAGTCGCCCTCCATGAGCCGCTTTCGATTCATCGCCTGAGCAGGGTTGCCGGCGCGAGCAGCTCGCACTTGCGGACATGGTTCAAGGTGGCAATGGGCATCACCCTGCATCGCTATGTGTTGCGACGCCGCGTCGAACGCGCGCGCGTTCTGCTGCAGCAGGACGATCTCAGCACAAGCGAGGTCGCGGAACTGACGGGCTTCGCGCACCAGTCACACCTGGCGCACTGGATGCGCCGCGAGATTGGCCAGACGCCGCGCGACTTGCGACGGGCGCGGCTGCCCAAGTGACATCCCGGAATTTGCCTTGGCGATGCCTCAATCCTTCAGCGGCCTGCCAAGCCGGCCGGCTAGGTCCTGTGTGAACTGCCAGGCGACGCGACCCGAGCGGCTGCCGCGTGTCGTCGCCCATTCCAGCGCCTCGGCGCGCAGCTGCTCGGGATCGATGTCGAGGCCATGATGGCTGGCATAGCCGTTGACCATCTCGAGGTAGTCGTCCTGCGAGCATTTGTGGAAGCCGAGCCAAAGTCCGAAACGATCGGACAGCGAGACCTTTTCCTCGACTGCCTCGGACGGGTTGATGGCTGTCGAGCGCTCATTGTCGATCATGTCGCGCGGCAACAGATGGCGGCGGTTCGAGGTGGCGTAGAAGATGACATTGGCCGGGCGCCCCTCGACGCCGCCCTCAAGAGCTGCCTTCAGCGACTTGTAGGACGTATCGTCGTGATCGAAGGACAGATCGTCGCAAAACAGGATGAAACGGAAGGGGGCTGCCTTCAGCAAACCCATCAGCTTCGGCAGCGTGTCGATGTCCTCGCGGTGGATCTCGATCAGCTTCAGCGGCAGGTCGGATTTGGCGTTGTGTGATCTGGCCTTGGCATTGATCTCGGCATGCACGGCCTTGACCAGCGACGATTTGCCCATGCCGCGCGCGCCCCACAACAGCACGTTGTTGGCCGGATGGCCGGCGGCGAAGCGCTCGGTGTTGTCGACAAGGATGTCGCGGACACGGTCGACGCCCCGGATCAGGCCGATATCGACGCGGTTGACCTTGCGCACCGGCTCCAGATAGCCCGGCTCCGCCTGCCAGACGAAGCAATCGGCCTCACCAAGGTCGGTTTCGGGCACGGGCGGCGGGGCGAGGCGGCTGACGGCCTCGATCAGGCGGTCAAGTTTCTTGTTGAGGGCGTCGATGGTGCTGTCGGTCATTTCAGGTCTTTTGGTTCGTTTCCATGGGGCGGGCAGGTAGGACCCGTTCGATTCCGTCAGGTTCGAAACCGGTTCCAACCTTTTGTTCGAGCGTGATCTTTTCCGAAAACCGGCTCGCGCTTTTCGCGATCATGCTCTAACACGGCCCGGCAGGCCGGAAAAGCAGCCGATTTGCCCGGCCGCGCAGTTGCATTGACAACTTTACCGACTATATTCCGGCCAAATTTCAAGGGGCCGCCAAACTCCGCAGGACGGTTGGCGGCTGTTTTCAAAATTCAGGAGTACTCTCGATGTTCGTGACACCGGCATACGCCCAAGGCATCGGCGGCACCTCTCCCGATATGCTCATCAGCATTTTGCCGTTTGTCCTGATTTTCGTGATCATGTATTTTCTGATCATCCGCCCGCAGCGCACGCAGCTGAAGAAGCGCGGCGAGATGCTGGCGGCGGTCCGTCGCGGCGATACTGTCGTCACCGGCGGCGGTTTCGTCGGCAAGGTGACGAAGGTGATCGACGACAATGAGCTCGAGATCGACCTAGGCGGCGGCACCAAGGTGACGGCGCTGCGCTCGACGATCGCCGACGTACGCGTCAAGGGCGAACCCGTGGCGAACCAGAACGCCAAGAAATAACCTAATTCCAGGCGGAGCGATCCGCGGACACGCTCTGACGGACGACGCCATATGCTGTATTTTTCGCGCTTCAAGATGATCCTGATCTGGGTGGCCGTGGCCATCACAGTGATCCTCGCCGCGCCCAATCTGTTCTCCGCCAGCACGCTGGCCCAGCTGCCGAGCTGGGTGCCGAAGCGGCAGATGACGCTCGGCCTCGATTTGCAGGGCGGTTCACACATCCTGCTCGAGATGAACCAGAACGATCTGATCAAGGATCGGCTGGAGACGACGCGTGACGAAATCCGCACGCTGCTGCGTGACGCAAAGATCGGCTATACCGGCCTTGGCGGCACGGGGCGTACCTTGCAGGTTCGCATCACGGATCCGGCGCAACTCGATGCCGCCAAGAAGGCGTTGAAGACCTTGACCGATCCGGTCGCGGCCGGCCTGTTCACCGGCGGGTCGATCCAGGAAATGTCGCTGGACGATTCCGAGCCGGGCCTGCTCAAGTTCACCGTCACCGACGCCGGAATCAAGTACCGCACGTCGACCGCCTTGGCGCAATCGATCGAAGTGGTTGAGCGCCGCGTGAACGAACTCGGCACCACCGAGCCTATCGTGCAGCGGCAAGGCGACGACCGCATCCTTGTTCAGGTGCCTGGCCTGCAGGATCCGCAGCGGCTGAAGGAAATCCTCGGTCAGACCGCGAAGCTGACCTTCCAGATGGTCGACCAGTCGATGCCGGTGCAGGACGCGCTCAAGGGTCGCCCGCCCGCCGGCTCCTCGGTGCTCTATTCCCAGGACGATCCGCCGGTTCCGTATCTGATTGAAAACCGTGTCATCGTTTCGGGCGAAAACCTCGTCGATGCGCAAGCGACGTACAATTCGCAGAACAACGAGCCGGTGGTTTCATTCCGCTTCGATTCCAAGGGGGCCGCGCGCTTCGGCCAGGCGACGTCGCAGAATGTCGGCAAGCTGTTCGCCATCATCCTCGACAACCAGGTGATTTCGGCGCCGCAGATCCGTGAGCCGATCCTCGGCGGCACCGGCCAGATTTCAGGCAATTTCACCGCCCAGAGCGCCAACGATCTCGCCGTGCTTTTGCGAGCCGGTGCGCTGCCGGCGACGCTGACGGTGATCGAGGAACGCACTGTCGGTCCGGGCCTTGGCCAGGATTCGATCCATGCCGGCAAGGTCGCCGGCATCATCGGTTCGATCCTCGTCGTTGCCTTCATGTTCGTCGCCTACGGCTTCCTCGGCTTCCTCGCCAACATCGCGCTGGCGGTGCACGTGGCGATGATCGTCGGACTGTTGTCGCTGCTTGGGGCGACGCTGACCCTGCCCGGTATTGCCGGTATCGTGCTGACCATAGGCATGGCCGTCGATTCCAACGTGCTGATCTACGAACGTATCCGTGAGGAGCGACGAGCTGGCCGCTCAGTGATCCAGGCGATCGACACCGGCTTCTCGAAGGCGCTGGCGACCATCGTCGATTCCAACGTCACGTCGCTGATCGCCACCGTGGTGCTGTTTTATCTCGGCACCGGTCCGGTGAAGGGCTTTGCCATCACTTACGCCATCGGCATCCTGACCACGGTCTTCACCGCTTTCACCTTCACGCGCCTGCTGGTATCGATCTGGCTGCGCCGCGCTCGCCCGAAGGAGCTGCCGAAGGCGCCGGTGACCTTCATTCCGCCAGGCACCAAGATCCCCTTCATGGGCATCCGTCGCTGGACGTTCGCGCTGTCGAGCTTCCTGTCGGTGTTGTCCGTGGTGCTGTTCATGACGGTCGATATCAATTACGGCATCGACTTCAAGGGCGGCTCGATGATCGAGGTGAAGTCCAAGAGCGGCGACGCCAATCTCGGCGATATCCGCGCCAGGCTGATGGAACTCAACATCGGCGAGGTGCAGGTGCAGCAGTTCGGCGCGCCGAACGACGTGCTGATCCGCGTCGGCACGCAGGATGGCGGCGAGAATGCCGAGCAGACGGTCATCGACAAGGTGCGTGGCGAGCTGCAGGACCAGTATGATTTCCGCCGCGTCGAGGTTGTGGGACCGACGGTTTCCGGCGAACTTGCCAAGCAAGGCACCATCGCCATGCTGGTCGCGCTGGTCGGCATCCTGGTCTATGTCTGGTTCCGTTTCGAATGGCAGTTCGCGGTCGGCGCCATCGTTGCGACCGTGCACGACGTGGTCATGACGCTCGGCTTCTTCGTCATCACCGGCCTTGAATTCAACCAGTCGTCGCTGGCGGCGATCCTGACCATTATCGGCTATTCGCTGAACGACACGATCGTGGTCTATGACCGCGTCCGCGAGGATCTTCGAAAATACAAGCGAATGCCGCTACCGCAGCTGTTGAACAACGCCATCAACGAGACGCTGTCGCGAACGACGCTGACCTCGGTGACGACGATCCTGGCCTTGCTGGCACTGGTGCTGTTCGGCGGCGAGGTCATCCGCTCCTTCACCATGGCGATGCTGTTCGGCGTCGTGTTCGGCACCTATTCGTCGATCTTCATCGCCGCACCGCTGCTGATCCTGTTCAAGCTGCGGCCGCAGGCCACGGCCGACGAGGAGAAGCCGGTCGGCGGCGGCAAGGCGGTCGCGACCTGACGCGCGGCCCCGAAGGGGTGACAGAGTGGTGACCGGCAAAGGGATCGTCATCCGCGAGGCGCATTTCCCAGGCCGCGCTCCGATCGAGGCCTATGGCAATGGCGGGTTTCGCTTTGCCGACATGTCGCATCGCGGCTCGTTACTGTGCCTACCATCCGGCATCCATGGCTGGGAGCCGGCGGACGCTGCGGCGCTGACGGTGGCGGATTTCGACAAACTTCTGGCCGAGGCCGACAAGGTCGAGATCCTGCTGGTCGGCATGGGCAGGGATCTCCGGCCGTTGCCGGCAGCGTTGCGGGCGGCGCTGAAAGAGGCGGGCATAGCGTCCGATCCGATGTCGACCGGAGCGGCGGTGCGAACCTACAATGTCCTTCTGGCGGAAGACCGCGCCGTGGCTGCCGCGCTCATCGCCGTCGATTGATATGTCCCAGAATGCCAAAATCGTCATGGACGCGGTGCGCGCCGCCGACCATGACCGGTATCTCACGGCGCTCTACGCGCCGGCCGACAAGCGCGATGCGCTATTTTCGCTTTACGCTTTCAATGCCGAGGTCGCGGGCATTCGCGACCGCATCCATGAAGCGTTGCCGGGTGAGGTACGGCTGCAATGGTGGCGCGATCTCATCGCCGCCGACAATGATGGCGCGGGCATCGGTCATCCCACCGCCGACGCGCTGAAGGCGACAATTTCCGTCCATCGCCTGCCGAAATTGGCCTTCGAGAACATGCTCGAAGCGCGCATCTTCGATCTCTACGACGATCCGATGCCGTCGCGCACGGATCTGGAAGGCTATTGCGGCGAGACGGCAGCCGCGCTCATCCAGCTTGCGGCGATGGTGCTCGATCCCGTCGACGCGCCGCGCTTTGCGGAATTGGCGGGCAGGGCGGGCTGTGCGCAGGCGATGACCGGCCTGCTTCTGCTGTTACCGCTGCACCGCAAGCGCGGGCAATGCTTTGTCCCGGCCGACATCCTGGCGGCGGCGGGATCATCGCCGGAAGAGTTTGTTGCCGGCGATGGCGGGCCTGGAGCGCAGCGCGCCGTGGCGGCGATGATCGCGCTGGCACGCGAACACCTTTCAGCCTTCGAGCGGGGCGCCGCGGAGTTGCCGGCGTCATTGCGCCCGGCATTCCTGCCGCTGGCGTTGTCGCGCGCCTATCTCGACAAGATGGAAGGGTTGGGCCGTTCACCGCTCGACAGCGTCGCGCGGCTCTCTGCCTTGCGCCGGCATTGGCTCCTGTTGCGGCGCGCAAGCAAGGGCTGGCCGGCGCTTTGACGTAAACGTCAATCATGTTAAGGATCCGGCGGACCCCGAAAACTGTCGCCGAAGACGACAGGCCCGGCCCGGAGGAAATCCATGAGCTTGCCCGTGCTGGTCGCGATCGTCGCCTTCGGCATTGCGCTGTCGGTTGCCGCGGTGCATTTCACCGGCGGCAGCAAGACGGCCACACTGGCCGGCCCGGATCAGGCGTTGCGCCGTTTCGCCGAAGATTATCCTGACGAGACGGCTGTGACGGTCCGCCTGACGGCGGATGCCAAGACGGCATTTATCGATCTTGGGCGAGGGCGTGTCGGCATTGTTCACGGCATCGGCGATCGGTTTTTGACCCGCATCGTCACGCCTGCAGACACAAAGGTCTGCGGCGCCGACGAGGCGCATACGATTCTGGTCCGGCTGACGGATTTCACCTGGAAGGGCGGCCGCTTCCGCTTCGCGAGTGCCGCCGATGCCCGGGCCTTGCTGATGGCTTTCGGATCGCATCATTCAAATTCCGCTGGGGAGGCCGCGTGACGGAGAGCTATGATTTCCCGCAGGTCACCCAACTCGCCATTCCGTTCTTCGTCGCCGCGATCCTGATCGAGCTCTGGCTGGTGCGCAGCGGCCGCGCCAAGGGCTCGTTCGAGACGCGCGATACGCTGACCAGCCTGATGATGGGTACCGGTAATGTCGTCGCCGGGCTGCTGCTTGGTGTCGTCTCCTACTGGGCGCTGCTGTGTGTATGGCAGTTCCGCGTCTTCAATCTCGGCCTGTCGGCCTGGGTGTTCCTGGCCGCCTTCCTGCTCGATGATCTGCGCTACTATGTCTATCACCGCATTGCGCACCGGGTGCGCTGGGTGTGGGCCGAGCATGTCAACCATCATTCGAGCCAGCACTACAATCTGTCGACGGCGCTCCGGCAAAGCTGGACCGGGCTGTTCACCTTCATGTTCGTGCTGCAGGCGCCGCTGGTGCTGCTCGGCTTCCATCCGGCGGTGATCGCCTTCACCTTCGGCTTCAACCTGGTCTGGCAGTTCTGGATCCACACCGAGACCATCGGCAAGATGTGGGGCTGGTTCGAATTGATCTTCAACACGCCGTCCCACCACCGCGTCCACCATGCCACCAACCCGCGCTATCTCGACGCCAACTATGCCGGAACGCTGATCATCTGGGACCGGATGTTCGGTACCTTCGTCGAGGAATTGGAGGAGGACCGGCCGCGCTACGGCATCGTCAAGAATCTCGGCACCTTCAACCCGCTGAAAGTGGCCTTCCACGAATGGATCGGCATGTTCAGGGATGCGTTTTCGCCGGGCCTGACGCTGCGCGAGCGCCTGAATTACTTGATCAAGCCGCCAGGCTGGAGCCATGACGGCTCGCGCGAAACTTCTGAAAGCCTGAAGGCTGCTTATGTCAGGCGAAATCCCGCCGAGGCGGGGAAGCCGGGACTGCCTATGGCGAGTGCCGAGCCGGCGGAGTAACTGCTTGGCTGCTAGGAGGCGTCGTTCGAACCGCCACCGCGCATCAGCGTCTCGTAGTCGAGGCCTCCGTAGAAGATGTTGACGATGCGGACAACATCGCCCTCGATCACGTAGGCGATAACGGCCGAGTGTTCGAACGGGACGGTTCGCAGCCCCGGCACAATGTCGTCGCGCGAGCGGCCGCCGCGAGGTGCATTGCCGATGTTCTGGCAACGGCCTCGATGCGCAGAACGAAATTTCTCGCGGCGTCAGGGCTTCCGCTCGCCTCGACGAGGTATCTGAAAATGTCTGCAAGATCGTTACTGGCGCTTTCGCGATATTCGACCTCAAGCCGCCGGATCATCGGCGCGGCTCGAATACTGTGCGAACAATCGTCCAAGGCGGTCGCGAACCTCCTCCCCAGAAAGATTCGGCCTTGTATCCTCGATCGACGCCTTCACCCGCGCCCTGATCGAGGCCATGCGCTCGGCATGCTCGTCCTCTTCGCGCTGGAAGGCGCGGAGCGCCGCACGGATGACCTCGCTCGCCGAGCCGAAGGAGCCGTCCTCGACTTTCTCGCGGATCATGCGCGCCATGGCGGGCGTGACGGTGACGGACAGTTTTTCGGCAGATTCCATAGAGCGGCTCCCTCAGGCAGGAAAGTAGGATAGTATCCTACTTTCCTGCCTGAGGTTCAATCCCGAGATTGCTTATTCCGCCGCCTGCGCTGCCTGCGCCGGCAGCCCCAGCCATTGCCGGCAATCGCCCAGCGCGCGTGACGTGATGGCGTGCCTTTTGGCGACTGTCTTGTCCTTGCCGCGCAGTCGCTTGCCTTCGGTCTTCGGCGCTTCCATCGGGGGGAACAGGCCGAAATTAACGTTCATCGGCTGGAACGAGCGCTTGCCTGGCTCATCGTCGGAAACAATATGGCCGCCTGTGATGTGGTTGAGCAGCGCGCCGAAGGCCGTGGTGAGCGGCGGCAGCGACGGCGCATGGCCGAGCCGTTCGGCGGCGGCGAAGCGGCCGGCGAGCAGGCCGATGGCGGCGCTTTCGACATAGCCTTCGCAACCGGTGATCTGGCCGGCGAAACGCAGGCCAGGGCGCGACTTCAGCTGCAGCGAGGCGTCGAGCAGCGTCGGCGAGTTGATGTAGGTATTGCGGTGCAGGCCGCCGAGGCGAGCGAAGTCGGCGTTTTCCAGGCCCGGAATGGTGCGGAAGATACGGACCTGTTCAGTGTGCTTCAACTTGGTCTGGAAACCGACCATGTTGTAGAGCGTGCCCAGCGCATTGTCCTGCCGGAGCTGGACGACCGCATAGGCCTTCACCGTCGGATTGTGCGCGTTGGTCAGGCCCATCGGCTTCATCGGCCCGTAGCGCAGCGTCTCGACGCCGCGCTCGGCCATGACCTCGATCGGCAGGCAGCCGTCGAAATAGGGCGTGCCTTCCCATTGCTTGAATTCCGTCTTCTGGCCGTCGATCAATGCCTGCACGAAGGCAAGGTACTGCTCCTTGTCCATCGGGCAATTGATGTAGTCCTTGCCGGTACCGCCAGGCCCGACCTTGTCGTAGCGCGACTGGAACCAGCAAATGTCCATGTCGATCGTGTCGAAATGGATGATCGGCGCGATGGCGTCGAAGAAGGCGAGCGCGTCGGCGCCGGTCGCCTCGGCGATCGACTGGGCAAGTCCAGGCGCGGTCAGCGGCCCCGTGGCGATGATCGCCTGGTCCCAGTCCGCTGGCGGCAGGCCTGGCACTTCCTCGCGCTGGATGGCGATCAGCGGGTGTGCTTCGAGCTTCTTCGTCACGGCCTCGGAGAAACCGTCGCGGTCGACGGCAAGCGCGCCGCCGGCCGGCACCTGGTTGGCGTCGCCGGCACTCATGATCAAGGAGCCGGCCAGCCGCATTTCGGCGTGCAGCAGCCCGACCGCGTTGTTTTCGGCATCGTCGGAGCGGAAGGAATTGGAACAGACCAGCTCGGCCAGGCCATCGGTCTTGTGGGCGTCCGTGCCCCGAACCGGCCGCATCTCATGTAGAACAACGGGAACGCCGGCCTGCGCCACCTGCCATGCGGCTTCGGAACCGGCGAGACCACCGCCGATGATGTGGATAGGATTTTTGCTCATGAGCGCCGGAATAGTCGCTTGCCGCCGCGATTGCAATTGTCGCTCTGCGGTGAGCGGGAATCGCCTGGTCGGGAGCGCCTGCCCTTGAAAACAACAACACCCGCCGGGGGAGGAGGTCCGGCGGGTGTCGTTTTGGAGGTCGACCCTCGGGAGGAGGTGAAGGTCGACCGTATTCGTCATTGCCGGGGAGGAGGTCGGCTTTGACGAAATCTCTTTCGCCTTTTGAAGAGGGGCGAAACCTCTGGGGCAACTTTGCCACCTGGGAAACAGCGCCCGCCGCGGGAGGAGGTGCGGCGGGCGCCGTTTGGTTGGCCAACCCTCGGGAGGAGGTGAAGGTTGGGCCTATTCGTCATCGCCGGGGAGGAGGTCGGCTTTGACGAAATCTCTTTCGCCATTTGAAGAGGGGCGAAACCTCTGGGGCAAAATTCGTTTTTGCCGCCCGGGAAACAACGCCCGCCGCGGGAGGAGGTGCGGCGGGCGCCGTTTTGGTGGTCAACCCTTGGGAGGAGGGTAAGGGCCGACCGTCTTCGCTGGGCTCGGGGAGGAGGTCGATTCCAGCGAAATTCCGTTAGATCGCCTTGCGGGCGATGATCTTGATTTCGTCGCGGACGATACCGAGATCATGCAGCTGGCGGTTCGAAAGGCGACCCAGCTCGGTAACCGTCTCGCGATAAACGCGCCAGTTACGATAGTTGCGGATCAGGTTCATTGTGGTTCTCTTTTTTAGAAACTTGTTCGGACCATTCGCGGCCCGAAGAATTAGACCGCCTTGCGAGCGACGTAAGGAATGTCGCTGCGGCTGATGCCGAGGTCGGTCAGTTCGCGGTTGCTCAGGCGGCTCAGCTCGGACACGGTGTCCCTGTAGCGGCGCCAGTTGCGGTAGTTGCGGATCAGGTTCATGGTAGTTCTCGTTTCGTCTTTCTTGCGGATCATTCCGTTTGTGTACGAACCATAAATAGGCGGGCCCATATCGATTTAAAAGCGCTATGGCTGCATGGCAGCAATGCAAATTGTGCAATGCAACATTAACGCGCCTTCACGGACCTGACACAAAGAAGCCAGAATCAGAAAATGCCGTAACGTCAACGGTTTGGCTGGTTCGGCTGAAAAAAACGACCTAGCGGGGGAGGCAGGGCATGGCAGGGTACTCGACACGGGTCAGGTCCGACATCGCGCGGTGGCTGCAGACAGGCCTGATCGACGCCGCGACGGCCGATTCCCTGACGCGTGACGTCGAGGCCAACGAGCGCAAGTCGCTGAGCTTCGGTTCTATCCTGGCGATGATGGCGGCGCTGCTGTTTGGCGCGGCCATCCTGATCTTCGTCGCCGCCAACTGGGATGCGATCCCTCGGCTCGCTCGAGTGGCCGCGCTCTTTGCCATCATTCTTGGCGGCTATGTCGGCGGCGCGGTGCTGAAGACGCGCGACCATGCGGCGATCGGCGAAGCGCTGTGGATCGTGGCTGCCGCTGCTTTCGGCGGTTCGATCGCGCTGATCGGCCAGATGTATCATTTGTCCGGCGACGAGGCTTCCGCGCTGGTCACCTGGGGTGCCGGCACGGCGCTGGCGGCGGTGGCACTGCGGTCGAACCCGCTGACCGTCGCGGCGGTCGGTATCGCCGACGCCTGGCTGTTCCTGAAAGGGTTCGATTACTACAGCCGCACCAACTTTCCGCATGCCTTCGTCGTCATGGCGGTCGTGCTCTTTGCCGTCTCGTTCTGGACCCGCAGTCAGCCGGCGCGGCACCTGATCATCCTGTCGCTGCTCTTCTATCTCGTGCTGTTGGCCGGGAATCACGCGACGCTTCCGGTGGCGATCCCCCTTGTCATTGTCTCCGCCGTGCTTTTCGCGGCTGCCGTCTTCGCACCGGAACCGGTCGACCGGATCGTGCAGCTTGGCGGCCGCTTACCCTTGCATGCTCTGCTCGGCTTCCTCACCGGCCTGGCAATCATCCAGTTCGAACTGGCGGACGAGAGCACCTATAACAGCGGCTTCGCCATCGCCTCGGTCGTCGCGCTCGCCGGCATCGTTGCCGCTATCGTGCTGGCGGGGCGGGAAAGCCGAGGCCTGCGCTGGCTTGCCTATCTCGGCTTCGCCTTCGAACTCGCCATGATCTATGTCGTGACCTTGCAGTCGATGCTCGACACGGCCGGCTTCTTCCTGGCCGCCGCGGTGCTGCTCGGTATCCTGGCAGTCGTCATCATCCGCGTCGAAAAACGCATGAACGGTCCAGCCATCGGGGGAGCCACGGCATGATGGCCGGAAAGAGACTTGTCATCTCGGCGCTGGTGTTGGCGCTCGTCCAGATAGGATTCCTGAGCTGGATCATCGCCGGCCGGGCGGCGATCCTACGCAACGGCAAGGACGTTCTGTTGAAGATCGAGCCCGTCGATCCGCGCGACCTGCTGCGCGGCGACTACATTGTCCTCGGCTACGACATCTCGCGCATTCCGGTGAAAATGATCGCCAATATTCCCGCCGGAAAGTTCTCCAGCGACGACACCTCGATCGTGGTCCGCCTGAAGAAGGGTGCCGACGGCTACTGGACGCCGACCACTGCCTGGTTCGGCAAGGCGCCGACGCCCGCAGCGGCCGACGAAGCCGATATTCTGGGCCATGTCGCCGAAGGCTGGGATCTGCGCGGCGAAGGCATGACGATCGCGCCGGAGTACGGCATCGAGCGCTTCTACCTGCCGGAGGGCGAGGGCATCGCGATCCAGAACGACATGCGGGTGCGCCCGTTCGGGATACGCCTTGCACTCGCCAGCGACGGTACCGCGCAGATCAAGGCGCTGGTCGATGGCGACAAGACGTTGTTCGAGGAGCCGCTCTATTAGTGATGTTGGATGTCGGTCATTGGTGCGGGTAGAGGGACTCGAACCCCCACGATCTCTCGCCAGAACCTAAATCTGGTGCGTCTACCAGTTCCGCCATACCCGCATGGTCCGGCAATCTCATGTAGCCATCATTCTGTCAATGTCGGAGACAAGATGGTGGGTCAGGGCCGAAATGCTGGTTATTCGCCTAAGCGCGAAGACTGTTGAAAATTAGCCTCGCCTGTGACAAAAGGCGTGTCAAATGTGACGGGACGCGACGATCCGCTTCTACAGAATGTGATAAGAAGTAGGAAAAACAAGAACTTATTCACATTTTGGAACGCAGTTTGGGAGAGTTTGAGCCGTAATTTCGGTCAAATCGCCAGGTTCCGTACCAAAAGCCATTCCCGGCAAGATTATACCGGCAGGCTGTAAACGGCAGAGGCCGTGGCAGTCTCATTGGTGAAAACAAAGGTTTTACGATGCAGGTCACCGAAACGCTCAATTCCGGTCTCAAGCGCGAGATCAAGATCACCGTGCCGGCCGGTGACATGGAAGCCAAGCTGATGGCGCGGCTGTCTGACGCGCGCAACAAGGTCCGCATCAACGGCTTCCGCCCCGGCAAGGTGCCGGTGCAGCACCTGCGCAAGGTCTACGGCAAGTCGTTCATGGCTGAAGTGGTCAACGAGATCCTCAATGATTCGACCCGTTCGATCATTACCGGCCGCGGCGAAAAGGCCGCCATGCAGCCCGAGGTCATCATGACCGAGGACGAGAAGGAAGCCGAGAAGATCCTGGCCGGCGGCACCGACTTCGAATTCCGCCTCAACTATGAGGTCATCCCGGCGATCGAGATCAAGGATTTCTCCGACATCAAGGTGACGCGCCAGGTGTTCGACGTGCCGGACAGCGAGATCGACGAGCAGGTCAAGCGTGTCGCCGAGTCGGCACGCAGCTACGAGCCGAAGACCGGCAAGGCCGCCGAAGGCGACCGCGTCAGCATCGACTATGTCGGCAAGATCGACGGCGAGGCCTTCGCCGGCGGCGCCGGGACCGATCAGCCGCTGGTGCTGGGCTCCAAGGAGTTCATCCCGGGTTTCGAGGACCAACTCATCGGCGCCAAGGCGGGCGACGAAAAGCAGGTCACCGTGACCTTCCCGGAAAACTACCAGGCAGCGCATCTGGCCGGCAAGGAAGCGACCTTCGACGTCACCGTCAAGGAAGTGTCGAAGCCGGGCGAGCTGGAAATCAACGACGAGACCGCCAAGAACCTTGGCCTGGAATCACTGGAGCGCCTGCGCGAGATCGTACGCGGCCAGATCGAGAACCAGTTCGGCTCGATGACGCGCCAGAAGGTCAAGCGCCAGCTGCTCGACCAGCTCGACGCGGCCTATTCGTTCGAGGCGCCGTCGAAGCTCATCGACGCCGAGTTCAACAACATCTGGGCGCAGGTCAATCGCGATCTGGAAGCCGCCGGCCGCACCTTCGCCGATGAAGAGACGACCGAAGAAGAAGCCCGCGCCGAATATCTGCGTCTTGCCGAGCGCCGCGTGCGTCTTGGCCTGGTGCTCGCCGAGATCGGCGAGAAGGCCGGTGTCACGGTGTCGGACGAGGAATTGCAGCGCGGCCTCTTCGAGCAGGTTCGCCGCTTCCCGGCCAACCAGCAGCAGGAAGCCTTCGAGTTCTACCGCAGCAACCCCGAGGCGCTGAACGCGCTGCGCGCACCCATGTTCGAGGAAAAGGTGGTCGATCACCTGCTCGGCCAGATCTCGGTCACCGACGTCAAGGTCAGCAAGGAAGAGCTGATGGCCGATGACGAGGAAGCGGAGACCACGACCAAGGCGAAGCCCGCGAAGAAGGCGGCGGCCAAGAAGGCCGAAGCCAAGGCGAGCGAGGCTAGCGACGAGGCGGAAGAGCCGAAGAAGAAGGCCGCGCCGAAGAAGAAGGCCGCCAAGGACGCCGAATAAGTTTCCCGCACTTGATGGAATCGACGAAGGCCGCCCTCAAGGCGGCCTTTTTCGTTGCGAAACTGCAACAGCCGGTTCGCTTCTCGGGACGCGGCACTTGGCGATACCGGGCGTTGATCATTATCTGCGCTGCTGCTGCAAACCGTATGGTTCCTGGAGGGGGCGTTGAGCCTATTCTTTGAAACGGGGCGTGCTGTCGCCCTGGCGCTCGTTCTAGCCTTCGCCTGTGATCTTGCCCAAGCCGACGCGCTTGCCGGCGACTGGCGCTTCGGCACGGATGACGCCGGTCTTGTCACTGCTTCGCTTCATGCCACCAACAAGCTGATCACCGGCGGCGGCGCCTTGAGCTACAGCCCGGTGCTGACCATTGCCTGCCGGGCGGATGGCGAACCGCGCTGGACCGAATGGCTGCAGTTGAATGACGGGGTTTCGGCCAGCCGCAAGATCACCATATCGGTTAGCGTCGACGGCGGCGGCAAGTTCGACGAGAGCTGGTCGGTCGGGTCACGCGGCCGAATGCTGGTGCGCGACGGCGCCGACGGCATCAAGCGCCTTGTTCCCGCAAGACGGCTTTCGCTTTCCTGGCGGTTTGGATTGTTGTCAGGCCGCGGCCAGGCGGATTTCGACCTTGCCGGGCTTGAAGAGGCGGTCGAGCAGATCGCCGAGACCTGCCGAACCGATCCGCCTTGAGCGCGGCCGGGTTCTAAACCTTCGCAAAGCTTGGGTTTTCTACCCTCGGCCTGGATTCCATGGTATGTTGGTGCTGCAATTCCACCGGGGAGATATTCCGCCCAGGCGCGATCGTATGACGCCGACATCGACGCGCTGATGTCGCGCACGTCAAGGCGGCCGGTTCCGTCGGGCCGCGTCACGCCGGGCGAAGCGCTCGGATTCGACCTTGTGCTCTCCGCGCTTTCGGTCACTGGCGTGCTGGTGGGTCGGCCGGGTGAGGGGCGCGCTTTTGAGGCAATTCCGGACGGAAAACCGCTTCATACTTTCCTGGAATTGCTCTACCGGCACCATTTCTCGACGGCGATCGCAATCGCCTTTGTGCAATTGACGAGATCGCGCACTGAAACGCGTTCGTTCGGCTGATGAGCCTGTGCCGGATCGCCCGGACCGAAATTTACGGTCGGCGTGTTGCCAAGCCCGGTCGGCAGGCCGATGTCGCTGTGCGCGCCGAAACCGCTGAGGACCGGTGACAGCTTGGCTTCCTCGACCGCCTGCTGGAAGACGCCGACGAACGGATTGTCCGACGGAATCTCGGCGCAGTCGGCGTCTAGGATCCATTCGACGCGGGCCGGGTGCTTTCGCAGATAGGGGTCCGCCTGGCAGATATTGGCGATGTGTTCTTCGATTTCGCGTTTGACGTTGCCGCCCAGCCTGAACTCGTCATGCTCGCTCGGCAGATACTGCGCGTCGATTATGATCTCGCCGCGTCCTGCCATGGAGGAGGGGTGTTCGCCGGCATTTATCTGGGTGACGATGATCTGGTTGGGCAGGTCCATCAACGGATGGTTCTTCCTCGGATCGAACATCCAGCGCCGGTTGAGAATGTCGATGCCGTCGAGGATTTGCCGGCAAAGCTGGACGGCATCGACCGGGCCGCTGGAATACCAGGCATTCGGCGTGAGTTCGGCGTGGCCGCCTATGCCGTCGATGATGATCCTGCCCCACAGGATGCCGTGGCAGAGCGGCGCTATTCTGTTTGCCGTCGGTTCGGTCATGATGCCGGCGTCGGCGTGAAAGCCGCGATCGACCATGGCGAGCGAGCCCATGCCGCCGATCTCCTCGTCGACGACGGTGGTGAAGACGATGTCGCCGGACAGGGGAATGTCTAGCTCCTTCAGGATTTCGACGGCCATCAGCATGCAGGCGACGCCGCCTTTCATGTCGACCGTGCCGCGGCCGTGCAGAAATCCATCCTTGAGGACGGGCTTGAACGGGTCGGTCGTCCAGTGGCTGGCGGCGCCGGGCGGCACGACGTCGATGTGGCCGGTGAGCATGATGGAACGCCCGCCGCCGGTGCCTTTCAGGACGCCGCCGAGATTGGGCCGGCCGTCGAAGGTCCGGCCCTTGTTGGCGCCGGCGCGGCCTTTGTATTTTTCATAGAGCGCCGGACCGTCCGGATCCCAGAGATCGGTCGTGAAGCCGAGCGCTTCGATGCGTTTTTGCAGATAGAGCTGGCAATCGCGCTCACCCGGCCCGGCCTCCCTGGGATTGGATTTTACAATCGAGGGGAAGGCGACGAGATCGCTCAGCGTTGCGACGATGCGGTCGGCCGCTGCCTCGACGCGTGCGGCGATGATCTCTTCTTTTGACGGCATCATGATCTCCAACGTTGGGAAAGTCGGTCGGCGAGAAGGACGAAAACCAGAAGGGCGCCGACAATCCCCACCTGCCAAACCGTGTTGATGTTCAATTGCAGAAGACCGGTCTTCAGTGTGACCAGCAGCAGGACGGCCGCGAAAACGCCGCCGACGCCGCCGCGCCCGCCGGTGATGACGATGCCCCCCAACATGGCGGCGGTCAGAGATTCCAGTTCGAGGTTCTGGCCGATATTGGGCCTGCCGCTGCCGAGCCAGGCGAGCGAAACCAGACCGGCGGCACCGGCGAGCGCTCCGCTCAGGCAATAGAGAATGAAGCGCACGCGATCGACCGGGATGCCGACCAGCTTGGCCGAGCGTTCATTGAAGCCCATGGCGTAGATCCAGCGCCCCCAGGCAGTCGAGATCAGCACCAGGCCAGCCAGGACGAAGCATGGGATGGCAAGTGTGAGGAAGGGCATGGGAATGCCCATCACGACGCCACGCCCCCAGACAAGCAGCCATGACGGCACGCCGGCCTGGGCGGCACCGCCGGTGACGGCCAGTGCCGCGCCTGAATAGACGAAGAATGTGCCGAGCGTCGCTATGAAGGGAAGCAGGGCGAGCCCGTTGACCAGCCATCCGTTCAATGCGCCGAGCACCGCCCCGGCCAGGATGCAGACGACCGGCAGCAGGACAGGTGGCAGGCCAAGCTTGACGCAAAGCATTGCGATGATGGCGGACAATGAGACCGCGCCGCCGACCGACAGGTCGATGCCGGCGCCACCGGCCAGGATGACCAGCGCCTGGCCGAGGCCGACCAGCGCCAGGATCGTCGAGAACTGAAGAATGGTGGTGACCGTGCCGAGGTTGAAGACCGAAGGCCTGAGCGCCAGCAGACCGACGATCACGATCAGCCAGAGCGCGCAGAGCAACGCCAAGGTGAGGGCTGGGCCCTGCAGGTTGCGGAGCGTCTTCATGCGCGGGCCCGCTGTATCAGGCCAAGCGGCAACCGGTTGGAGACGGCCTCGAAGCCGAGCACGCCGATGATGAGAACGCCGGTGACGACGGGCTGCCAGAGCGAGGGGACGCCGACCAGCAGCAGCCCGTTCTGGAGGATTCTCAAAAGCAGCACGCCGAGCACGGTGCCGATCAGGCTGCATTTGCCGCCCAATATGCTCGTCCCGCCGAGAATGACCGCGGCGATGGCATCGAGCGCCAGCGTGCTGCCGACCGTCATTTCCACATTGCGGTAGGTGGCGACATAAAAGGTGGCGGCAATGCCGGTCAGAAGGCCGCTGATGAGGAAGGTCATGAAGCGGGTCTTGATGACCGGTATGCCCGACAGCCGCGCCTTTTCCTCCGAATTGCCGATCGCCAGCAGATGCAGCCCGTAGGGCGTCCGCCGCAACGCCAGCCAGACGATGAGATAGGCAATGGCGATCACCAGGGCGGGAACAGGGACGCCGAGTACGGTTGTCGCAAGGATGTTGGTGAGGCTCGAGGGCAGGCCGGAAAGCCATTGTCCGCCGAGCAGGACGAAGACGGCGGTGCGGTAGACGCCGAGCAGGCCAAGCGTGCCGACGATGGCGGGCACGCGGCCGAGGACGACGACAATTGCCGTCACGCCTCCAAGCAACGCCCCGACCAGCGGACCGGCAATGATCGCCAGCAGCGGACTGCCATCGGCACCGAGCACGCGACCGATGGCAATGGCCGCCAGCCCCATGACGATGCCGATCGACACATCGATGCCGCCCATTGCCAGCAGCAAGGTCATGCCGAGGCCGATCAGCAGCAGTTCGACGCTGTTGCGCAGTACCGTCGCCGCATTGCCAGGGGTGGCATAGTGAGGCGATGCGACGGAAAAGATGAGGATCGCCAGCAAACAGGCGACAAGCAGAGACCACTCTCGTCCGTTCATGGAGAAGACACCGTTTGCAGACTGTCGCACCGCGCTCATGTCAGGCTCAGAAGTTGAACTTGTCGACATTGTCCTTGGTGAAGACAGCCGGCGGCCCGAGCAGCAGGATGCCCTTGGCGGAGTCATAGGTAGCGGGCTTTTCCAGGCCGACGATCTTGTTCTCCGCCTCGAAGGCCTTGCCGTCGATCAGCTGTTTGCCGGCCCACACCGTGAGATAGCCGAGCTGCTCGGGATCCCACAGAACGGTGAAGCCGAAGGCGCCGCTCTTCAGGTAGGAGCGCGCCGTGTTCGGGCTGCAATAGCCGGCGCCGATGACCGAGCCGATCTTGCCGGCGGTCTCGATTGCCTGGGCGACGCCCGGGCAGGTCGAGGATGCGACGGCGATGATGGCCTTGATGTCGGGGTTGGCGGCCATGAGATCGCCAGAGATCTGCGCGGCGCGCTCCGCGGTGCCGCCGGCGAATTGCGGGGCGAGCAGCTTCAGCTTCGGATATTTGGCCGTGGCTTGCTTCTGCATGAAGCCGATCCAGGCGTTGAGGTTTGACGCCGTCGCCTCGCCGGAGACGATGCCGATCGTTGCGTCCTCGCCGACGCGCTTGACGAGCTCGTCGATGATCGTCGTGCCAAGGCCCTCGTCGGTTGCCTGGGCCACATAGACCGCGCGGCCGCTGTCGGGCGCATCGCTGTCGCTGGTGAACAGTTTGATGCCCTTGGCCTTGGCGCTCTCGACCACCGGGGCGATGCTGGAGGCATCAAGCACGCTGACCGAGACCGCCTCGACGCCCTGGTCGATCAGGTTCTGGACGATCTGCAACTGGTCGACCGGATTGGTGTCGACCGGGCCGGAATAGATGAAGTCGACGCCGAGATCCTTGGCGGCGCGATTGCCGCCGGCTTCCATGGCGTTGAAATAGGGGATGCCGATCAGTTGCGGGACAAAGGCAACCTTGTGCTTGTCCGCGGCATGCCCTGCGGTGGCAACGACGAGTGACAATGCGGAGGCGGCGAGCACTTTCTTGAGTTGTGAAAGCATTTTGGTTTGATCCTCTCTGGAAATGACGTGCGTTTCAGTTTGTTTTTTCGAGCGCCCGCACGTCGGGATGAGCGCCTGTTATGAGCGAAACGACTTCCTCGTGATTGGTCTCGGTGGCCAGCCGTTCGGCCACCTTGCGGCCGCGCCGGAACACGACGATGCGGTCGGCAACCTCGAAGACTTCGGAAATGTTGTGGCTGATGAGGACGACGGCGCAGCCGCGCGCGGCGAGCCGCCGTGTCAGCGCCAGCACCTTGCGGGTCTCGGCGACGGCAAGGGCCGCCGTCGGCTCGTCCATGATGACCAGCTTGGCATTCAGATTGAGCGCCCGGCAAATGGCGACCGCCTGGCGCTGACCGCCCGACAGGCTGCCGACAGGCGCTTCCGGGTCGGAGATATGGGCATCGAGTTCTTTCAGCAGGCCGTCGACGCGCTGGCGCATTTCCTGGCGCTTCAGGAACGGGACACCAAAAATGGAGCGTTTCAATTCCCGGCCGAGAAACACGTTCTCCGCGATCGAAAGGTTCTCGGAAAGCGCCAATTCCTGGAAGATCGTCGCGATCCCCGAGGACGCCGCATCCTTGGGAGAAGAAAAGGCGACTGGTTTGCCTTCGATGACGAGTTCGCCGTCGCTCGGCGCATGAGCGCCTGCCAGGATCTTGATGAAGGTCGATTTGCCCGCGCCATTGTCGCCGAGCAGCGCCAGCACCTCGCCGGAATGGATTTCCAGGTCGACATTCGCCAGCGCGGTCAGCGCGCCGAAGCGCTTGGCGATGTTTCTGGCCACAAGAAACGGTGCAGTCATGGCGGTTTCCCAGCTGTTTCTGATCGGGCTGAGCGGCTAGATGGTCTTGCTCACCCAGCGCAGCACATTGGTCCAAAAGCGCGCATAGCCGGGCCACTCGACAAAGCTGTTGGGCAACCAGTGCGGGCCGATGTCTGATGTCCAGACCAAGGTGCGGCCTTCGCCATGGCGCCCGGTGACCAGCAGCGGGTGGCCGCCCTGGTCTTGCGGCAGCCGCGCCAGGACTTCGACATCGTCCCGCTCGCGGGCAACGACCTCGTTGGCGCCGAGAAGCATGGGCCACTCGCCGTCGATGCCGGCAAAGAGCGGATGATCCCTGGGGCCGGTGATCTCGGGCCGAAAGCCCTCTGGGATTTCCAGCCGGTCGTCATTGGGAAGACAAGTCACCGGCAGCGCATCCTCGACAGCCGTGCGATGCCAGCGCGCCTTGCCGTCGATGCCCTGGAAGGAGAAATAGCCGCCGATCATGATCAGGCCGCCGCCGGCCAGCGTCCAGTCGCGCAGAAGCTTGAGCCGGTTGGGGACCGTCTTGCCGTGCAGCCAGACATCGGGATGGAGCAGTAGCGAGTTCGCACCGATGTCGGACAGGATGATCGCCCTGTATTGCGACAGGCCTTCCATGGTGAAGGGCAGCTTTTCGACGGCCTCATGGGCCGGCATATAGTCGAGATCGAACTCGCTGTCCTTCAGGGCGGCAACGAGCGGTGTTGCGCCCAGATGAAAGGTGACGCTGCCGAACTGATCGAAACCCTTGTAGTGGGTTGCCGAACTCATCCAGCTCTCGCCGACCAGAAGGACTTTTGCTCTCGCCATGATCATATTCTCCCGATTTCGCCTGATGGGCTGATGTCCAGAAATTGATAAGTCTTTGATTTAATTTGCCATAACAGTGTCGCCCGCCAAGGCGGTGGCCTTCAGGGTCGCGAAATCGGCGATGTAGCCCTGCGCGCCTTCGACCGTGGTCGTCAGGCTCGCGCCGATCGCTGCATAGCGGGCGGCGGCGTCCAGCGACGCGCCATGCAGCCACAGGCTCAGGAAGATGCCGGCGAAGCTGTCGCCGGCGCCGGTGGCATCGACGCGGTTGACCGGAAGTGCCGGCACCTCGATCTGTGGGCCGCCGCCAGCCGGGAACACGACCGCGCCAAACTCGCCAAGGGTGAGCACGACGGTTCCACGCGGCTTGATGCGTGACAGCCTCAGCCGCACCTCTTCGATCATGCTTGCCATTCCGGTGCGAAAGCCGAAAATCTCGCGCATCATCACGTCGTTGATGAAGGTCAGATCGATCTGCCTGACCATCTGCGCGAAGGTTTCGGGCGTGCGCGCACTTTTGGGCAAGCCGGCCGAATGCAGGCTGACCTTCCAGCCGGCCTGATGAAAGCGCGTGATGGAGGCGGTCATCGTCTCATAGTGAAAGCCTTCGATATGCAGGCAGGCCGGGCGCTGCTCGGACTGGATGTCCAGATTGGCGGTCAGGTCGACCTCACCCAGTTCGAACGGTTCGCTGATGATGGTGCGGCTGCCGTTGCGCTCGATGATGACGATCGCCTGCGAAAGCCGGTTGTTGGGCGTGCTGCGGATGGGGAGGGCGTGGACGCCCAGCTTGGAAAGTTCGCCCAGCGCCCAGTCGCTTTCCGCATCCCTGCCGACCGCCGTCGCCAACTCCACGTCAAGAGCGTAGGGCGCCCCGACGCCGGCCGCGGCAACCGCGAGATTGGCGGCCGGGCCACCCAGCGCCTTTTCGATATGGCTGGCAGTGATCCGGTCGTCTCTATGCGGCAGCACGTCGACGCGGCACAGGAAGTCGACGCTGACGCGTCCGGCGACCAGAAGTCTCGGCAGGTGATCGAGGTTTTTTGGCCTGCGCAGTGCGCGGCCGGGCAGGGAACGCGCGAAGGAACTCGGCCGGTACATCAGTGCGGCGACCGCCTTCTCGATGCGGTCGCGCGTGTCTTCCCTGAGGCCGGCAGTGCCATTGATGAAGTTCGAGACCGTGCCGATGGAGACACCGGCGGTCCGTGCGACATCCGCTATGGTAGGGCGCTTGCGTTGCAATTGCCTGGTTCCGATTGAAGCGTTTCAAACGGTAACAGCGGAAGCGCGGCGCCTCAACGAAACTATTTTCCAAAAAACTGAATGTGGCGCTTGCTGATTGGAAGATTGATCCAATCGTGTCGGTGTGATTGGACTGATCTTTCCGGGATTGAACGATTTTCAAATTTCGGCATTTCGCTCGATTAGCCGCGCTTCATCGGACGTACATCGCAGCGCCTTTCAGCAACCCAGCAAGCAGCTGCCACGCTTGAATGGTCCCCGGGCGTTTTGCCTGCGGCCAGAACAGCAATGCCGCCGGGCGAACCCGACGGCATTGTCTTCGGCAAATCAGGATACCGCCGTTTTTGGTGGATGCCTAAGGCGTCGTCTGCGCGTTGATCTTGGCCGCCATCTGGTCGATCTTGCCGGCAAGGACGCCCTGGGCCCATGCCGTGACCTCGGCGTCGACCGGTTTGTTGGCCATGTCCGTCAGTGCCGCGTCGAGCGACGCCTGATCGGTGCCGACGGTGGCGGCGGCGGCCGCCGCTTCTGCCTGGGCAGCCGCCGCGTTGTCGGCGTCGACAACGGCTTGCTGCGCCGAGATCTGATCGTTCACAGCCTGGATTTGTGCGGCCGTGGCGGTCGGATCCGCCTGCAGCGCGGTCAATTGCGCATTCAGCGTATCCAGTTGGGCCTGGGCAGCGGCGGCCGTGGTGGCAGCCGCCTCAGCCGCGGCCTGGGCGTTCTTGGCTTTCGCCGACTGCGTCACAAAGGCCTGAATGGCAGCGAATTTCTTGCTCTTGGAATTCATATAGGCGTTGATGTTGCGCTGCAGCGAGTTCAGCCGACCAAGCTTGGCATGGATGTTCTTGTCCTTGGGCACGGACGCGACCTGGGTGTTGTCGACCGTGGTATCGGTTGTTGTGTCCGTTTCCGCCTTGGCTGCTTGTCCTGGGGCTGACGCAGACTTTCCATGCGAAGCGCCGCTCTTGCCATGGTCATTGCTGCCAGCATTGCCATTGCCGCCGGCATTGCCGTTACCATTGCCGCCGGCGTTGCCATTGCCGCCGCCGTGCCCGTTGCCTCCACCGTGCCCGTTGCCGCCCCCGGCGAGCGCCGGCGACGCCAGAAGCGCCAGTGCGGCAAGCGCCGCGAACAAAGTTTTCCGGTTTGTCATGATGTCTCCTCGGTGAATCGCCACCTCCGCCCACCGCTAGGGCAGCGTAATATGAGAAACCGCTAACCGTACGGAGTAAACTTTAGACAAATGCGGTCGCAATGCGCGAGGCTGGTAACCGCAGACGGCGTAATTATTTGATATTCCACGCAAATCAGCGCCATGAGACGGCCATGGCACTGAAGTCCCATCCCGGCCGGACCATGGTCTTAGCTCGCCGCAATAATGGTCGAGCGGCCTGTCGAAGGCGCTGGAACATGGGAAGCCGGTGACGAAAGCCTGGTCGGATGCGTTGCGCGCGAACGCCCTGGCTTCGCTCTCGGCGAAGATGACTTGTTCGCCATATCGGCCGCCGCTCAGATCAGCAGCAGTCCCTTCATGCTGGCATATCCCTTGCGCCCGATGATGATGTGGTCGTGCACGGCGATACCCAGCCGTTCGCCCGCCTCGATGATCTCTTTCGTCATCTCGATATCGGCGCGCGACGGCGTCGGGTCCCCTGACGGGTGGTTGTGCACCAGGATAATCGCGGTGGCCGACAGTTCGAGCGCGCGCTTGACCACTTCCCTGGGATAGACGGGCGTATGGTCGACAGTGCCGGTCTGCTGCACCTCGTCGGCAATCAGCGCGTTCTTCTTGTCGAGGAACAGGATACGGAACTGTTCGCGTGCCTCGAAGGCCATGGCAGAGCGGCAATAGGCGAGAAGCTGCGTCCAGGACGACAGGACTTCGCGGCCATGCACCTCGCCATGCGCCATGCGCTGCGCCGTTGCAGCGACAACTTTCAGGTCGAGCGCCACCGCCGGGCCGATGCCCTTGACCTCCTGCAACAAGTTGACGGGCGCGCCAAGCACCTCGGCCAATGTCCCGAACCGCGCGAGCAACGCCTTGGCGGCCGGCTTGGTGTCTGCGCGCGGGATCAGCCGGAAGAGCAGGAGCTCCAGAAGTTCATAGTCGGGCAGGGCGTCCGGACCGGCTGAGACGAAGCGCTCGCGCAAGCGGTCGCGATGGCCGAGATATCCAGGTTTCTCGGCTGAGGCCGGCTTGGCCTTCGCCGCACGCCGGACCGGTACCTCGGAGAAGAAACTCCGCTCGTCGTCTTCGTCGTTGGCTTTCCCCATCCGCCCCCGCATCCGGCAATCGATCGGGCGCAGCAGTCGCCCGACGGTCAAAAAATCAGGCCGGCAGGCCGGGGCGGTCGAGCTTGTTGGGCGAGAGCGTGAAAATCTCGCAGCCGGCGTCGGTCACGCCGATCGTGTGCTCGTACTGCGCCGACAGAGAGCGGTCGCGGGTTACCGCCGTCCAACCGTCCGACAGCACCTTCACATGCGGCCGGCCGAGATTGATCATCGGCTCGATGGTGAAGATCATGCCGGGCCGCATTTCCACGCCTTCATTGACGTTGCCATAGTGCAGGATGTTCGGGGCGTCGTGGAACAGCTGGCCGACGCCGTGGCCGCAGAAGTCGCGCACCACCGAGCAGCGCTCCGCCTCGGCGTAGGTCTGGATGGCGGCGCCGATGGCGCCGGTGCGAGCCCCGGGTCTGACCGCGGCGATGCCGCGCATCAGGCATTCATGGGTGACTTCGAGCAGCCGTTCGGCGGCGCGCTTGATGGTGCCGACCGGATACATGCGCGAGGAATCGCCATGCCAGCCATCGAGAATGTAGGTGACGTCGATGTTGACGATGTCGCCGTCCTTCAAAGGCTTGTTGTCGGGAATGCCATGGCAGACGACATGGTTGATCGAGGTGCAGGACGACTTCGTGTAGCCGCGATAGTTGAGCGTCGCCGGCAGCGCGCCGTGATCCATGCCGAACTCGAAGACGAAACGGTCGATGGCATCGGTGGTGACGCCGGGCGCGACCATGGGCACCAGCTCGTCGAGGCAACGCGCGGTGAGGTCGCATGCCTTGCGCATGCCGGCAAAACCGTCCTCGCCATAGAGGCGGATCTGGCCGGTGTTTCTGAGGGGGGCGGTGGCGGCGTCGAGATAGGTGACCATTTTGTCCGTGTGGAAGGTGGGGCGCTGCAGGTGTGCCAGCGTGAAAATCACACCAGATTTGGCACTTGGGGGCAAAAGGTTCAAGGAAGAACTGCCTGATGCAATCCGAACCGGCGGGATATTCGTCGCGTCGGCGCGGTCTTTTGCCGGTTTTTCACGGTTTGCTTTCCTTTCCGGTCATCGTGCGCTAGGGCGGAACGATGTTTTGGAGATCGCGACCAGCCCTGAAGCGCGCCCGATCGCTTGAAGCGCCGCTGACGGCAGCCTGCTCATGTCTGATGGGCCTTGTGCTGCTGGCGATGCTGTGCCTCGGCCGGCCGGATGTCCCAACTTTCGCCGACCCCGCCCAGGGCAGCGCCAGCGTTGGCGTCGAACGGTCGGGCGAAGCCGCCGCGCTGCTGCGCGTCACCAACAAGGCACAGGCCGTTGAGGTTCGCACCGCCAGGCCGGTGCTGGCCAAGTTCGCGGGCGGCCATCCGGCGTTACCAGCTCCAGAAACTGTTTTCCTTTGGCTCGCCCCGACGTCGCCGGCAGTGGTCGTCGCCGGCCATGGGACCGTCTCGGCTCCGTGCACCAGCACCAATCAGCCGCGCGCGCCGCCGTTCGCGCAAGCCTGAGCGGTCCAAGACCGCGTTCGCCATCATACCAAGCCATTCGCGTCCGCGATCCGTGCGCCGGCCATAGCCGCGCACTGGTGGCGCGGTGCGTTATTTCCGGATCATCGCAATGCAACAACGTATCAAGACATTCAAAAGCCTGTCGCGTGCGGCCTCGGCTGCTTCATTTTTGTCCGTTCAGGCGTTCATCTGTATCGGAACCGTTTACTGGGCGATCGCCGAGACGCTCTATCTGTCGGGAACCGGAGCGCTCGTGCTCGGTGCCCTGTTCGCCTTGCCGTCGGCCTATATTCTGGTGATGGTGGTGCGCATGGCCTTCGACGCCGAGACCGACCCCGCCAACCAGTGAATTGCGCCCGTCGGATCGGAACGTTCTGCCGGGCATCCTGGTGCCGGCAGAACTTTCCTCGCCTTTGCAGCAAAGGCGGCCGCTTCCGCAGTGACGACACATTTCCGTGGCACAAACCGGTCAAAGCAACTTTTGACGACGGACGGCGTTGCTGGGCGACGCCAGTTCGGGAGATTTCGGATGGACAGATTGCAGTTCGAGGTGCCGGTGCGCATCGCGCCAGGGCCTGGCTTGCCGGTCGAGGAGATTTACAGCGTCGAGCAGGCGTTGGATTTTCTCCAGGACTGGCCGGCGCGCCGGCAGGGACCGGTGTATCAGAAAGCCTTCAACGCCTGCTTTGGCGCCACGGTGGACGTGGTCAAGACCGAGGATGCCTGCCGGGCATTCATGGCGTTCTGCCGCGTTACCGGACTGATGGCCGGCGACATGATGGCGCCGCGCAAGCGCGGCGGCGAGGCGAGGGCGCTGCAGGCCTGAGGGCAGATGCGCTTGCCTCGATAGCCGGCTCGGCTCGAGTGCACTGTCTCGTGCCGCGGATATCCATCAATAGCGTCGTTAAGCTTCCGTTTCCACCTTCGCGGCTACGCCATTGCCTGTTCAGCAATGTTGATTCGTTGCGTCAGTCTCATGGTTCGGAAGATGTCTGCAGAAAAAATCCGTGCGTTCCCGATCGACCGTCAGTTATTCCTGGTCAGAGAAGTTGCGGCCAAGCTCGACAATCTGCATGGCGAGACCGCGGCCTCGTTCTGGAGGGCCAAGGCAGCGGAACTGCTTGACCTCGTTGTCGGATCGGGCAGGGACAGAGCCACCGCCGGTGACGAAGTCCGCAGATTTTTTCTGGCCGTACAGAAAGAGTTGTCGGCTGGAGTGGCCTCAGAGCCGGTGCCCGTCCTTTCCGCCTGAAGCCAAGACTGCCGGCGCTCTGGATTTGACCGCATCCAAATGAGTTGGATCGCTTCCATTCGCCGGAGCTGCCCAGCGTATCCTGCAATCGGCGTCATTTGTCGCTGGAGCGCTCCCGTGCCGTCAGGAACGGCATCGCCGTCTTCCGCGCACCGGTCAGCAAAGCGCCGGCTGTTTGAAGCCGATCGAAGCCGTGATCAAAAATGAACCGAACTTCTTAGCCGTTCGTTCATATATGCGTGCTTTCTAATTAAACTATGGCTTCCAGCTGCTTCACTCGAATTCGGCTCATGGCGACCGGTATACGCCGGAGTACCAGGGCCAATGTTGCCACTATCTTCGCCCTCAGCCTGCCGATCGTTGTCGGCGCCGCCGGCTTCGGCGTGGAGACCTCCTACTGGTACTACAACAGCTTGAGACTGCAGGCCACGGCCGATGCCGCCGCCTATGCCGGCGCGCTTGAACAGATCTCAGGGTCCGACAAGCCGACGATCGTCGCGGCCGCGACACAATCGGCCGCGTCGAATGGGTTGGGCTCGGGCACCATCGTCGTCAATACGCCGCCAGTGTCCGGACCAAATACGGCGAAGAAAGCGGTCGAGGTCATCGTCGGCCAGAAGCTCGACCGGATGTTCACCTCGATCTTCACGCAGGGCCAGGTGCCTGAACAGGCGAGGGCGGTGGCCCTTATAACCAATGCCTCGAAGTCCTGCATGACCGCGCTGGATCCGACCGCCTCGCAGGCTGTACTGTTTTCCGGCAATACCAGCGTGAAGGTCACCGGCTGCGTGGTGATGTCGAATTCAAATGCTTCGGACGCCATCAAGCTCCAGGGCTCGGCGGCACTGCAGGTCGATTGCCTGATATCGGCGGGCGGCGTTTCACTGAGCAATCCGGTCACCACCGTTTGCCCAGCCCCGATCACCCAGGCGCTGCCTGTCGCCGATCCATTCGCCGACCTGCCGACCCCGGCGGCTTCAAATCCCTGCCAGAACACCAACAAATCGACGCTGAAACCCGGCACCTACTGCGGCGGACTCAGCCTTAGCGGCAGCGTTACCCTCCAGCCGGGCGTCTATGTCGTTCAGGGCAATCTCAAGATAAACGCCAACGCTTCCGTCACCGGCAGCGGGGTGACCATCTTCATGTCAGGCAGCTCGACGGTCAGCATGAATGGCAATGCCTCCGTGCAGCTCAGCGCGCCGACTTCGGGCGCCTATTCAGGTGTTCTGTTCTATGGCGACAGGGCCGGCAGCAGTGCATCCAGCACATTCAACGGCACAGCCGACTCGCTGCTGACTGGGGCCATCTACTTCCCAAGACAGCAGGTCAGCTATCTCGGCAATTTCTCGGGCAACGGCGGCTGCACCCAAGTCGTCGCCGATACGATACAATGGTCAGGCAATTCAACCATCAATCAGGATTGCACCAGCCTCGGGATGCGCGACATTCCGGCCGCGCAGTCCGTGGCATTGGTCGAGTAGCCTCCCGTGGAACGCCGATCAAAGCCGATTCTTGGCGACCGTTCGGGTGTCGCGGCGGTCGAGTTCGCCATGATCCTGCCCTTCCTGTGCGCGGCGCTGCTCGGCATCATCGACGGCTGGTCCTATGTGACGAGTTCGCTGTCGATGCGCGCCGGCGTGAAGACCGCCGCGAACCTGATCATGGAAGGCTCGACCAATGACACGGCGACGCAGGCCGTTGCGATTTCGAGCTGGGAGAAGCGGCCGGCGGACGGCCAGGTCACGCTAAGCCGAATCTATATGTGCGGGACGACCGTGGTCGACGCTTCCGCCCTGTGCAGTGGGCCGAAGGTTCCATCGGTCTATGTTCAGATCCAGGCATCGGCCACCTGGACGCCGCCCTTCACCTTCGGCGTTTTTTCCACTTCCAGCGTTATCGGCCACCTGGAGGTGATCCGTGTCCGTTAAGGCAAGCGCCTTCAAGTGGGATCGATCGGGTGGAGCGGCATTGGAGTTCGCGCTGATCGCGCCATTCCTCATCATATTGCTGTTCGGAATCTTCGCTTTCGGCTGGTCGATGAACTCGGTTTCCAGCGTTCGCTATACGCTTGAGACATCGTCGCGCTCGCTGCAGCTTCAGAACACATTGACCCAGGCCGACATCCAATCCATCGCCACGCAGAAATTGCAGGCCCTGGGTTTGAAGGATGTGAATGTGACGATAGCCATCGACCCGGCGAGCGGCGGCTTCCGCATGGCGCATCTGACCGCCACCTATGCCTTCGTCGTCGACTTCCCTTACCTCAGCGCCTTCCCGATTAATTACGCGACCACCGTTACCGTGCCGCTGGTTGGCGGCTAGGCGTGTCAGCTGGCAGGTTTTTGGCAGTCAAGTGACGCAGGCATGCTCGGGTTCCCGGGCGCTATCGGTCAATGAGCAGAACAAGCGAACCCCCAAAAGGCACCATTGATTCAACCCATCTGCCGACCACCGACGCAAGAAGATGGTTTCGAGCGGTTAACGAGGGGCATGGATCGATCCTGCCGCCGGAACATTCTTCGCCTGGTGAAGTTCTGAATCTGCCTTGGTTTTGATCCCCGTGGGCCAAGGCCAGGAAGCTGCCTCTATCAGCCTCCAGCGAGCCCGCCTCGGACGGGGGCAAGACTGTCTGGGGCGGGCTTCGTTCAGCCTTGTCGTCGCGGCAAGCAGTTTTCCACCGTTAACTCCAGCCTGTAGATCGAGTTTTCTTGCACGAGCTTCGATGTGTCGCTTATTAGAGACCTCTTATGGAGCGACGGCACGCAATACGGAGAGTCAGGGATGGGCTCTGGGAGGTCTACGACATAGACAACAACAAGGTTGTGCGCGTGGGCGGAGTGCCCTTGACAAACTTGTTGGATGAAGACGCGCTCGACGCCTTGGATCTGATAAGGGATGGTTTTCTGACCCCGGCCAAATCCGCGAGGACAAAGTCCTGAAGCAAGGCTCCAGTTCGGCATGCTAGTCGGGCGTTGGAGATTTCAATCCCAGACGCAAACGCTGATCTTCAGCGAAGACGACGGCATCTGGCTCACGTTCGAAGGCTCTGGAATAGGTGTTGCCGTCCCTTCCTACGATCCTAACAACCCACTCGCCTAAGGACGGGCTGATTTCTACAGCTGGGGAAGACGGTTTGTTATAGGCCATGCCATTGCGCTGTTGCAATTGCAATGCCAGCTCAAGCTGACCCAAAACGGGACGCTTTTCGCCTGGTCGAACCTCGAAACAAGAACATTCACCAACCCACGACGGTTGCTGGTGCGGCCCCTAACCTATGGCGTGCTGCTCACCCCACAAGCCGACATTGTGAGGAACTTGCGGAGCGGATGTTGAAGCGCCGACCAGAGCGACGATAATACCCAGGCCTATCGCGACGGCCACGGCGACCACAGCGACGCTGGCTCCAGGCGTGTGCTGGTTGCGTTCCAGAGCCTTGCCGAGATCGTCGAAGGTTGTTTCCATTCGCCGAAGCTAACAGACGTCAGGCAAACAAGGCGTTAACGGGCGAGCGTAAGCCGGAGCCGTAGGAAATCCCCATGCACGACAGCGACGGAAGTCGCGTTTTTCCAGTGGCACACCACGGGGCCGGCGCGGTCCTGCAACCGCACCTTACGCGGAACATTAGCTGTCTCTAAAAGTTGATCCGTGCGGCAGGTAGGTGCCCTCCATCGTCCTGCCGAAGATCGGGCCTCCGATCGGGCCCGCGCCTTCGCCGCCAGAGGGGCGCGGGCTTCAACTTGCCAGGGTATGACGATTTCCAGCAACTTTGTGGACAGCGGACTCGTAGAGCAATTGGTCGCTCTGTTTATGTCCCTCATGCCAGGGCGGCTGGCTCGCTGAGATTTCGTTGGGGTTTCTCGGCGAGCCTACCCAAGGAGGGGATAAAATGGCCGGCGCCCGTCGGTTGGGGACCGTTGGGGTGGGGGTGGACGCCGGCCAAGCGGACAATCAGGTCCGCCGCATGAACGGCATGACCGATTCAAGGAGCCTGCGATATGGTGCGATCACGGACTGCTGGCGCATGACCTAGCCGACTTGGGGCCTAGCCGACTTGTGGCCTAGCTGACTTGTGGCCTAGCTGACGTGGGGGCCTAGCTGACTTGGGGCTTCCTTCTGGGCAAGCCGGCTATTGCTTTTGCCGGCCCACGTATCGCCAGGAGGGGCGTCGGCTCCACAGGGGAGCAGGGTGCTGATCCGCCGTGTTGTCTGACATCACCTTCCAAACCCCGCGCAGCTTTGATCACGGCCTTGCGGCTGTTGCCGTGTTTGAGGATCAACTCCCAGACCAGGTCCGCGGTCAAACCGTTCTCCGAAGCGAAACATTCGACCTGATGGTCGTGAATAGCATCACACCAGGGCTTATAGCCGCCCATTTGGGCCTCCGCTTTAGGCGCCGCATGCAAAATATGCACTTCTGTCTGATGTGGGTGAAACATGCGAACGAAGGACGCGGCACGGTGCCAGGCGCCAGCGAGCATTGAGGCAGTGATCGGGGCGATGTAGCGCGGAACGCCTACTTCCAGTCAGCCTCCGTGATCTTTTGGAACGCGACCGCGCCGCTGCGGAGAGGGCGAACCAGCAACCCGAGGATGATGTCGCCGAATAGCCAGAGCCCAAGCAACATGCCTACCGCGGAGGTTCCTCCGGTGGATGGCAGTGCCGGGTTGTCCGGCGGCATCAGAGGTGGTGAGGTACTGCTCGCCCGATATCTTGATCGCGTATATCCACAGGCCCGTCAGGGCGCGTTGAAAGCCAAGGGGCGGCCCTGCAGCCAGGTTGGGCCATTTCCGGGGTGGACTTCATCCACGCCGCGATGCCTGACGAGACTGACACCTGATGGCCACGCTTTTGGATCATGACTGCCGCCGACGGTGGCCGCTGGCTTCAGGTCTGCGATTCGGCGCGGACACTGGCCAAACTTTGGACGGGGAACGGAGGTTTTTGGCTAAGTGCTTGAAGTCGCTGGTACGCCCAAGGGGAATCGAACCCCTGTTACCGCCGTGAAAGGGCGGTGTCCTAACCGCTAGACGATGGGCGCGCTCAGACGAAGCGGCTTATACTGGCGTTGCGCGCAACCGGCAACCCGTCAAGTGCAGCCCTGGACAACTTTTTTCCGACCTTTGGAAACACAGGGCTTCATCACGGCTGCACGGCTTGGTGACTAGCGGAAACGCCCATCGCTTCGTCATTCCAGGGCCGAGCGAGGAGCGAGGCGACGCGGCCTAGCCCTTGGGATCCATGCCGCGACTTCAAGGCGTTGCAACAGTGCGGAATTCTGCCCCTACGCTTCAACCAAGTCACGGAATGGATCCCCGGGTCTTCGCGACGGAGCTTCGCTGCTGCTCAGCCCATGGTTGGCGAGGTTGGGAATGCTCAGGCCAATATCGAAAGTCTAGAATTGTCCGCTGAAACGATATTTGCGGCACGACCTGGCCGCTCCGGCCCGTGAAATCGCGCCCTTCAGCCGTCGCCGCCACCGCTGCGCCGGCGGCAGCGCCAGTTCCAGTCGCGCTCGGGGCCGACGTCGACGTGGACCGATTCGGTGTGGCAGTAGGTGCCGACGCCGCCACGGCCGGGCATGGTCCTGATGTAGTTCGCCAGTTCCCATTTGGAGACGCCGGGCACCTGGATGTCGGCGGCGGCGCAGTACATGTGCAACGAATTCTTGGCGCCGTTGGCGCGGCGGTTGCGGGCGGGGTCGCGGTAGCCTGACGTCACCATCATCTTGCGGCCGTAATGGCCTTCGATCGTCTTCAGCACGCGCACCAGCGACGGCTTCAGGCAGGCGACATCAACGCTTTCGTTCTGCTTCAGCAGCCCGTTGGGCGCGAGCCGGGCCATGCCGGCGGCGGACGCTACCTGATAACTGCCGCCTTCGTCCTCATTGAGGTCGACGTCGCTTTCGTCGTCGAGGCCGGATTTGCGCTTGATCTCGAACAGCGCCGTCTGGCGCACGCCGGGCAACGCATCGCCACCCGTGATGTGGCCGGCTTCGTCGCCGGTCGAAGCCAGCTGTATCGGCTTTGCGGTGGAGTCGGCCGAGGCCAGTGTGATGATGGGCTTTGCCGGTGCCGACGCGGACTTGGCCTGCACGGCCGGCTGTTCGCCCGTGCGTGTTTTGACGAGCGGAGCAGGGGTCGCGGAAGCCGGCGTGGCGCCGAACATCGAGGCCAGGAAGCCCCGTTTCTTCGGTGCTTCGGCTTGTGGCATCTCACCCGCAGTCACATAGACCGGATTGTTCATCGCCGGTGCCGCGGCAGGCTTCGGCGCCGTCACCTCGGCATCGGCGGCGGCGATCTTCTGGGCGACCGCGTCGGTCTGTTGCGCCGTCTGGGCCGGCTGCTGCAGGGCCTGTGGCGTTTGTCCCGCGATCGTTTCAGCCCCGGCCGGCGTTGTCAGTGGAAAGGCAATCTCGGGCTTGGCGATCGGTACGTAAGCGACCGTTTCGGGAAGCGCCGTGTCACCTTCGCTCATCACGGTCGTCTGGGTGGTCGTGGTCTGCGATGTCGAATCGGCGGTGGCCATGGGCGTGCCGGTGGCGGCCGCATTGATGTTCGAGGAAGAGGCATTGTAGCCAGGCATTCCGACCGACATTGTCGGGTCGCCAGCCGAGGTGCAGGAGGCCAGGAGCACGGAGCAGAACGCTGCCACGATGGCGCGGCGTTCTCCCTTTGCGAGGCTCCATCCTGCTGATTTCAAAGTCAAATTCCCCCTCGATACCCGGCCGGTAACTCCTTGGCGCAGCATTGGCCGCCGCAGTCCAGGGTGACCTTTGTCTCCGATCCGGAAACGAGACCTGTGTCAAATCCGCAAGCTCGAAAGTATCTTTGCAGCGATTGCCGAATTACGGCCGCTCGACGGTTGACGACACCATTTCGCCCGCTTTTGGCAGGCCGTCAACTCACCAGACATTACAGTCCGTTACACACGCACCTTGACATAGGTACCCGGAGCATCCCCCAAGGTTTTCATATGCTTGCCGGGTTTGCGGGCAGGCACGCGGGTGTTGTCCTTGGCTTCTATCCAGCTTTGCCAGTGCGGCCACCAGGATCCGGGATGCTCGGTAGCCGTGGCTATCCACTGGTTGAAATCGCCGATCGGCGCGCCGCCGGTCCAGTACTGGTACTTGTTGGATGCGGGCGGATTGACGACACCCGCTATGTGGCCGGATCCGGCCATCACATAGTCGACCTTGCCGCCGAAATACTTCGAACCGACGAAGACGGACAGCGCCGGCGCGATGTGATCTTCCTTCGAGGCGAGGTTGTAGATCGGGATGGTGACATCACTGAGCGAGACGGTGCGGCCCGCCAACTCCATCGTGCCGCGCGAGAGATTGTTCTCGAGATAGCAGTTGCGCAGGTAGAAGGAGTGGTTGGCCGCCGCCATACGGGTCGAATCGGCATTCCAGTAGAGCAGGTCGAAGGGCAGGGGATCCTTGCCGCGCATGTAGTTGTTGACGACATAAGGCCAGATCAGGTCACCGGATCGCAGCATGTTGAAGGCGGTCGCCATCTTGGTTCCGTCGAGGTAGCCCTTTTCGTTCATCGACTTTTCCACCGCCGCGACCTGTTCCTCGTCGACGAACACTTTCAGGTCGCCGGCATGGGTGAAGTCGACCTGCGTGGTGAAGAAGGTCGCCGACTTGACGCGGTCGTCGCCTTCGCTGGCCATCAGCGCCAATGCCGCCGCCAGCAGCGTGCCACCAACGCAGTAGCCGATCGCGTTGACGTCGCGCTCGCCCGTGGCCTTTTCGATCGTGTCGAGGCCGTATTGCAGGCCTTCCCTTATATAGGCTTCCCAGTTCTTGGCGCCGTGGCGCTCGTCGGGATTGATCCAGGAGATGACGAAGACGGTATGGCCCTGCTCGATCGCCCAGCGGATGAAGGATTTCTGCGGGTTGAGGTCGAGTATGTAGAACTTGTTGATCCAGGGCGGGCAGATCAGCAGCGGCCGTTTCAGCACCGTCTCGGTGGATGGATCATACTGGATGATCTCCGCGACGTCGCTGCGGCCAACCACCTTGCCGGGCGTGGTGGCGATGTTGCGGCCGATCTCGAAGGGCGAATAGTCGGCCTGGCGCAGTTTCAGGTCGCCCTTGCCGGCGGCGATGTCCTCGGCCAGCATCTTCATGCCGCGCACCAGGTTCTCGCCGTTGGAGGCGACGGTTTCGCGAAACAGTTCCGGATTGGTCAGGATGAAATTCGACGGCGAGATGGCGTTGGACACCTGCTTGACGTAGAAGCTCGCCTTGTGGCGGGTGTGCTCGTCCAGACCTTCGGCGTGCTCGACCAGTTCGGACGCCCAGCGCGAGGTGACGAGATAGGCCTGCTTGAGAAAATCGAAGAAGGCGTTGCGGCCCCATTCCGGATCCTGGAAGCGCTTGTCGCCGCGCTCCGGCTTGACGGCATCGTCGGCACCCTCGGCGCTGGGGCTGACACGCTGAATGGCGTTCGCCCACACGGTCATATAGCCGGCGAACAGCCGCGTCTGCGCTTCGAGCGCGCGCTGCGGATCGGCAAGCCAGTATTCGCTGAGCTTGGAGAAGGTCTTGACCATGTCGACGACCGGTTCGGCGACGTGGTCGCGCACTTCGCCTTTTTCGCGCGGCTCGGCCCAGGCGGACGCCGCCTTGCCGGCCTGTTCGAGCATGCGCGCCATGTTCAACGCGAAGCGTTCCGGATCCTTCACCAGATATTGCTCGACGGTCGAAGGCTCGTCATCTTCCGTTTTGCCCGAATCGGGTGTTTTGGACATGGTTCGCGGGGTTCCTCCCGAAGCGTTTTCTTGACATATTAACATGGGACATCCGACAGGGTCCAATCTCGCTCTACCTCGGCTGCCAAGGAAACAATATGACGATTAATATTGGCGAGACTGTTTTTTTTGGTGCCGCACGCTTTTGCCGCATCGGCGTGGCGATCGTCCTCGTGGGGATCGCCGGATGTTCGAGCACGAATACCAGCGGACCGGTGCCGATGGCCGAGAATGCGGGGCCGAAGGACACGGGCACCTTTCCGAACCTGAACATCCCGCCGCAAGTGGCGAACAAGCAGTTCACCGAGGCCGAGCGGAACGCCAAGCTCGCCGAACTCAAGGCCGACAAGAGCGGGCAGGGTGCCAAAAGAGGCGGCGGCTCCGTCACCGATCAGGCGGCGCTGACGGATCTGGCCAAGAAGCACGGCCCCCAGACGCTGAAGCAGATCGAAGGCAAATGCGATCCCACCCTCGACCCTACCTGCAAATGAGTATATAGCGCGCGCCCAATACCCCTTTGCTGTCTGGAACCGCCATGGAAGAGTTTCACAAGGTCCGTCGCCTTCCGCCCTACGTTTTCGAGCAGGTCAACCGGCTCAAGGCCAGCGCGCGCTCGCGCGGCGCCGACATCATCGACCTTGGCATGGGCAATCCGGACCTGCCGACGCCGAAGGCCATCGTCGACAAATTGTGCGAAGTCGTGCGCGATCCGCGCACGCATCGCTATTCCTCCTCGCGCGGCATTCCGGGGCTGCGCCGCGCCCAGGCCGCCTATTATCAACGCCGCTTCGGCGTGAAGCTCAATCCCGACACGCAAGTGGTTGCCACGCTCGGCTCGAAGGAAGGCTTCGCCAACATGGCGCAGGCAATCACCGCGCCCGGCGACGTCATCCTGTGCCCCAATCCGACCTATCCGATTCACGCTTTCGGCTTCATCATGTCGGGCGGTGTCATCCGTTCGCTGCAGGTCGAGCCCGATGACGGCTTCATTCCGGCGGTCGAGAGGGGCATTCGCCATTCGATCCCGAAGCCGCTGGCATTGATCCTCAACTATCCGTCGAACCCGACGGCGCTGGTCGCTTCGCTCGATTTCTACAAGGACGTGGTGGCGTTCGCGAAGAAGAACGACATCATCATCCTGTCCGACCTTGCCTATTCGGAGATTTATTTCGACGGCAATCCGCCGCCTTCGGTGCTGCAGGTTCCGGGTGCCATCGACATCTGCGTCGAATTCACCTCGATGTCGAAGACCTTCTCCATGCCCGGCTGGCGCATGGGCTTTGCCGTCGGCAACGAACGGCTGATCTCGGCGCTGACGCGGGTGAAGTCCTATCTCGACTACGGCGCCTTCACGCCGATCCAGGTGGCGGCGGCCCATGCGCTCAATGGCGACGGCGCCGATATCGCCGAGGTGCGCGACATCTACCACAGGCGCCGTGACGTGATGGTCGATGCCTTCGGCCGTGCCGGCTGGACCATTCCGGCCCCTGCTGCCTCGATGTTCGCCTGGGCGCCGATCCCTGAGCCGTTCAAGCATCTCGGCTCGCTCGAATTCTCCAAGCTGCTCATCGAGCACGCCGACGTGGCGGTGGCACCCGGTGTCGGCTTCGGCGAACATGGCGACGATTTCGTGCGCGTGGCGCTGGTGGAGAACGAGCACCGGATCCGCCAGGCGGCGCGCAACATCAAGCGCTTCCTGTCGACCAGCGCCAAGCAGCCCAACAATGTGGTGCCGCTCTCCGCTCACCGGTAAGCAAAATTCGATCTGATTTGAGGGACGTCGCCTTCCATGGCTGAAGCACTGCGTGTTGGAATTGCCGGCCTCGGCACGGTCGGTGCATCGGTGGCACGTGTGCTGCGCGACAAGGCGGCGGAACTGACCCGGCAATGCGGGCGCGACATCATCGTCGCAGCGGTTTCGGCGCGCGATCCGAAGCGCGACCGTGGCGTCGATGTCAGTTCCGCAAGATGGTTCGACGACCCGGTCAAGATGGCGCAGACCGCCGAGATCGACGTGTTCATCGAACTGATCGGCGGCGATGAAGGGCCGGCGCGCCTGTCGGTGAAGGCGGCGCTCGAAGCCGGCCGCCATGTCGTCACCGCCAACAAGGCCCTGCTCGCCAAGCATGGCGTGGCGCTGGCCGAGATCGCCGAGAAGAAGGGCGTGCTGCTCAACTACGAAGCGGCGGTGGCGGGCGGCATTCCCGTCATCAAGACGATGCGCGAGGCGATGGCCGGCAACTCGGTCACCCGTGTGTTCGGCATTCTCAACGGCACGTGCAACTACATCCTGACCCGCATGGAGGCCGAGGGCATCTCGTTTGATGCCTGCCTGAAGGACGCGCAGCGGCTGGGTTACGCCGAGGCCGATCCGACCTTCGACATCGAAGGCCATGACACCGCGCACAAGCTGTCGATCCTGACCAGCCTTGCCTTCGGCACCAAGATCGCCGCCAACGACATCTATATGGAAGGCATTTCCAACATCACCCAGGCCGACATCCGTGCCGCCGGCGACCTCGGCTACAGGATCAAGCTGCTGGGCGTTGCCCAGCGCACCGAAAGCGGCATCGAGCAGCGCGTGCATCCGACCATGGTGCCGACCGCCTCCGTCATCGCGCAGGTGCATGGCGTCACCAACGCGGTGGCGATCGAGACCGACATCCTCGGCGAACTGCTGCTTTCGGGCCCCGGCGCTGGCGGCAACGCCACCGCCTCGGCCGTCATCGGCGACATCGCCGACATCGCCAAGAGCCGGCCGGGCTTCCAGCATGGGCCGGTCTTTGGTCGGCCGGCAAAGGAGTTGAGGCCTTACAAGAAGGCGCAGATGCGCAGCCATGCCGGCGGCTATTTCATCCGGCTGACCGTGCATGACCGCATCGGCGTGTTCGCCGCGATCGCCAAGCGCATGGCCGACAACGATATTTCGCTGGAATCGATCGTCCAGCATGCGGTCAGCGGCGAGGCGGCGGCACAGAAGACGGTGATCCTCGTCACCCACGAGACCACCGAGGCCGCCGTGCGCAAGGCCGTCGACGGCATCACCAAGGACGGTCACCTGACCGACAAGCCGCAGGTCATCCGCATCGAGCGGGCAGGGTAGCTCCGCCCCCACCGTCGCGCAGCCGCGATCAACCGGAACGAATCCGTGCCGGCCCCGTTCTCTTGGTCAGCAACCAAGGGAGCCACTCCATGGCCGATACCAACAAATCCGATACCCCTCAGATCGACGACATCCAGAAAACGCTGGAAAAGCAGATCGCCGAACTGCGCAAGGAGATCACCAAGATCAACAAGAGCATTTCAGCGCGGGGCGCGGAAATGCTCGACGATGCCAGCGAGCAAGCTTCGGATTTGTATGAGACGGCCGCGGCGCGTGCTTCGCGGACAGCACAGCAATTGCGCAGCCAGGCCCAGGCGGTTTCGGACGTGGCGCGCGAAAATCCCGGCACCACGACTGCCGTGATCGGCGTGATCGGCCTGCTCGGCTTTCTGGCCGGGATCGCCGTCGGCCAGTCGTTGAACAACGACACCCCGCGCCGCTGGTATTGACCGCGCCGGCATCGAGCCGGCGCTGCCGGTTCGTTTCGCGGTTTCTCAGGTAATCATTTTAGGAGGGCACCATGGCTTCATCCGTGCTGATCGGCATTCTGATCACATTCCTCGTCATCATCCTTGTTCTTTATCTTGTGCAGCGCCTGCCTCTCGATGCCCGGATGCGGCAGATCGTGCAGATTATCGTCATCATCATCGGCATCATTTCGTTGCTCAAATACCTGGCGGTTTTCTAGATCCCGGCGTTATCTTCATGCGTCTTCAAGTGCGGCCCGGCTGTTCCCAGCCGGGCCGCAATCTTGTTCGCAATAAGGTTCAATCGATTGATATTGCTTATCTTTCGATAAAACTCGCGGCAGGTCTTGCCGTTGTCATGCTCGTTTGACAAAACAAGCCCGCCTCCGGCGGGAGGTGGCATGCAAACGAGGATTTGCCGAAATGAATGTGGCCCAGAACATTGTCGCCGGCCTTGACCGGATACTCACCATGGAACTGGTGCGCGTCACCGAAAGGGCCGCGGTCGCGGCAGCCAGGCTGCGTGGGCGCGGCGACGAGAAGGCGGCTGACCAGGTCGCTGTCGACGCCATGCGCCAGGAGCTCAACCGCCTTGCCATCAAGGGCACGGTGGTGATCGGCGAGGGCGAACGGGACGAGGCGCCGATGCTCTATATTGGCGAGGAGGTCGGCACCGGCAAAGGCCCGGCCGTCGATATCGCCCTTGATCCGCTCGAGGGAACGACGATCTGTGCCAAGAACCTCCCGAACGCGCTTGCCGTCATCGCGATCGCCGAGAAGGGCAGTCTGCTGTTCGCGCCCGACGTCTATATGGACAAGATCGCCATTGGTCCGGGTTATGCCGAAGGCGTCATCAACCTCGACGCTTCGCCGGCCGAAAACATCGCCAGCCTGGCCCGGGCCAAGGGCGTCGCGGTGTCCGACATCACCACCTGCATCCTCGACCGGCCGCGCCACGCCAAACTGATCGATGCCGTGCGCGCCACGGGTGCCGCGATCCGGCTGATCGGTGACGGCGATGTCGCCGGCGTCATCCACACCACGGATCCGGACGAAACCGGTATCGATATCTATCTCGGCACGGGCGGCGCGCCCGAGGGCGTGCTGGCAGCGGCCGCACTGCGCTGCACCGGCGGCCAGATGCAGGGCCGGCTGATCCTCGATACGCCGGAGAAGGTCGCCCGCGCCGCGAAGATGGGCATCTCCGATCCGAAGCGGATCTACCATGCCGAAGACATGGCGCGCGGTGATGTGCTGTTCGCGGCCACCGGCGTGACCGACGGCAATATGCTGGCCGGCGTCAAGTTCGGCGGCACATACATCACCACGCATACGATCGTCTTGCGGTCGTCGTCGCGAACCGTGCGGGAGATCAAGGCCCGGCACCAGGATCTGGATAAGTTCTAGAGTTCTTTGTTTTGACGCAATTCCGGACGGTTTCATACTTTTCCTGGAATTGCTTTAAGCCTGCTTGCGAAGCCTCGCCGCAGTTGTTAGCCATTGGCTGCATCTGAACCCTGGCCGCGCAAGGACCGAGGATGAAAGCGTTCGACTGGCACGCGGATCCGGTTTCGCGTGCCACGCCCATCACGAAGTCCTATCGCAACACCCAGAATGTGCGCCGCTTTTTCATCCGCGAATGCGGCGATAAGTTCAGGTTCGATCGGCCTTTCATGGCCTGGCTCAAGAACGATTGGGAAAAGACAATGGGGGATGCAGCCGAGGAATGGGTCCGGCGCCAGGCTGAAAAGCGGAAAGCGTAGTTATTCTTGAATTCTCCTGCGACGCCTACCGCCGCGAACCGCTTGGCTTTGCCCGCCTTTGGCCTTAAAGCCCGTCGTGTTCACGCGACGCTTTTTTGGGCCGTTGTTTGTGCATGTCGTCATCCCAAAACCGCTGCGCACTTTTGGGCGGCATGCATAATCCTGCGGCCAATTATGAGTTGGCAAAGCGCATGATGGGCGACAGGCGCCTCTTCCTCGATGTCAGGCAGTCGGCTACCGGTCTCTCCTGGGAGCATCGGCTGACCGAACGACAGGACATGATCGCGCTTGCCATCGCGCAAGGCCATGGCGTGCCCGACATTGTCGCACGCGTTCTTGCCGGACGCGGTGTTACCGCCGAGCAGACCGAGCGGTTCCTCGATCCGACGATCCGCGACCTGTTGCCGAATCCCGCCTCGCTGACCGACATGGACAAGGCCGCCACCCGCATCGCGGCGGCGGTGATGGCGAGGGAAAAGGTGGCGATCTTCGGCGACTACGATGTCGACGGTGCGGCCTCGTCAGCCTTGCTGAAGCGGTTTCTGACGCATTTCTCGGTGCCGTCGGAAATCTATATTCCGGACCGTATTTTCGAGGGTTACGGCCCCAACCCCGATGCCATGCGCGAACTCGTCTCGCGCGGAGCGACGCTGATCGTCACCGTCGATTGCGGCACCAACAGTGCCATTTCCGTCGATGCGGCCAATGTCGCCGGCGCCGATGTCGTGGTGCTGGACCACCATCAGGTCGGTGGCGCCTTGCCGGCCGCTATTGCCGTCGTCAATCCAAACCGCGACGACGATCTTTCCGGCCAGGGTCATCTCTGCGCCGCCGGCGTCGTGTTCCTTGCCCTGGTGCAGACCGCAAAGGTCCTGCGTGGCTTGACCGAGACCACGCCACCGGATCTGCTTTCCATGCTCGATCTCGTCGCATTGGCCACCGTGTGCGACGTGGTGCCGCTGACCGGCGTCAACCGTGCCTTCGTCGTCAAGGGGTTGCAAGTGGCGCGCCAGCAGAAGAATGAAGGGCTTGCCGCATTGGCGCGGGTTTCCCGCATCGGCGAACCGATCGGCACCTTTCATCTTGCCTATCTGATAGGGCCGCGCATCAACGCCGGCGGGCGCATTGGCGATGCGGCCCTTGGCAGCCGGCTGCTTGCGACAGACGATCCGGTCGAGGCGCGAACCATCGCGGAGACGCTGGACCGGTTGAACCAGGAGCGGCAGCTGATGGAGCAGGAGATGCTTGCGGCAGCGCGCGCCGAAGCCGATGCCGAGCTTGCCGGCGGCAATGGCCCGGCCATCGTCGTCACCGCCAGCAACAACTGGCATCCCGGCATTGTCGGCTTGCTCGCTTCACGACTGAAGGATCATGCGCGGCGGCCGGCTTTCGCCATCGCCTTCAACGCTGTGGGCATCGGTACCGGTTCGGGCCGTTCCGTGTCGGGCTTCGACCTCGGCCGGCTGGTGCGTGAGGCCGCCGATGCCGGGCTGATCGTCAAGGGCGGCGGCCATGGCATGGCGGCCGGTATCACCGTGGAGCGCGCCAGGCTCGGTGAACTCAGGGCGTTTTTCGAGGAGCGCGCGGCGGCCGACGTGTTTCGGCTGCAGGACGAGGAAAGCCTGGCAATCGACGGTGCGCTTGCCGCCGAAGGCGCGACGCTCAGCCTGCTCGACGCGCTGGAAAGGGCCGGCCCCTTCGGCGCCGGCCACGTCGCACCGGTTTTCGCGCTGCCTCGCCATCGGCTGGCCGACGCCCGCCCGGTCGGCACCAACCATATCCGCGCCGAATTGCAGTCGGAGAGCGGCGGCCGCATCCAGGGGATCGCCTTTCGCGCCGTCGACACCGCACTTGGCGAATTCCTGTTCAAGAACCGGGGCAAGACGGTGCATGTCGCCGGCTCGCTGTCGGGGAACTACTGGAACGGCAACCGCACCGTCCAGTTTCGCATTATCGACGCGGCGCGGGCGTGAGGGTGGCTGGCTAAGCCAAAACCGTCTGCAGCCGGCTCAGTTCGCCGATCTGCGCCATCGTCGCCTGGTAGCCGAGCTGGATCGCCTCGTCGGCACGGTGGAACTCGGTCAGGCCGATATGGCTGAGCTTGGGCTGGAGCGACATGTCGGGCGGATCGCCGGCAAGCCTGGCGCGCGAGATGCGGTCCTGGATGATGTTGAAGGCTTCGACCATGACGCCGGTGATGCCGAGGCGGGTCTGATGCGACTGGTGGTCGGGGTCCGGGTGACCGGCGCGCGGCGCGTCCTTTTCGACAACCAGTTCGCCGGCGCTGTGCTTTATCACCGCGGCGCGACCGAACAGGTCGTAGTGAAGGTTGACCGCCACGACGAGGGGCTGTTCGTAGGCGCGGCAGACCGACACCGGCACCGGGTTGACCAGCGCGCCGTCGACCAGCACCCGGCCGTTGCAATTCACCGGCTCGAACACGCCGGGCAGTGCGTAGGACGCGCGCATGGCTGTAATCAGCGAGCCGCTCGACACCCAGATTTCGTGGCCGGTGCGGATTTCCGACGCGACACAGACAAATGGCTTGGGCAGATCCTCGAAACGAACGCCTGCCACATGCTCACGCAGGCGGGCGTCGAGCTTCATGCCGCCGAACAGGCCGCTGCCGCGCAGATTGAGATCGAGCAGCCCAAAGATGCGACGCTTGGTCAGGCTGCGTGCAAACTCTTCCAGTTCGTCCAGTTTGCCGGCGAGATAACAGCCGCCAACCAGCGCGCCGATGGAGGTGCCGGCTATCATCGACACTTCGATGCCGGCTTCGTCGAGTGCACGCAGCACGCCGATATGGGCCCAGCCACGGGCGCAGCCGCCACCCAATGCCAGTGAGATGCCTGTCTTCTTTTCGGGTCTTGGTTGGGGTGCGCCGCCGGACGAGGAGAGGCCGTTGGCTTCTCGAACGTCTGATCTGTTACGCAATGACGCCCACTCGAGCATCATGATCTCCCTTGTCCCGCATCCTTTGTATCAGAAGGATGTTTGAGAATAGTGAACATGAGTGGTTTGTGAATATGGAATGGTTCACACAGGCTTCCGATACGTCTTTTCCGCATCGAACAGCGGTTTGCTGCCGTCGTCGACAAGCGTCCCCTTGCCGTCGACCAGCCCCACCGTCCGATAAAAGCATGAACGCCGGCCGGTGTGACAAGTTGCGTCGTGGCCCAACACTTTCACGTGCAGCCACAATGCATCCTGATCGCAGTCGGTGCGCATCTCGACGACATGCTGGAAATTGCCCGAGGTTTCCCCCTTCTTCCAAAGTGCGTTACGCGAGCGCGACCAGTAGTGGGCGATCCCAGTTTCCAATGTCAGCGCGAGCGCTTGCGCATTCATATGGGCGACCATCAGCAGCATGCCGTCTTCGGCATCGGTGACGACCACCGTGACAAGACCGGCCGCGTCGAAGCGCGGCGAGAACACCGCGCCTTCTTCGAGGGCCTTTTTGTCTGACGGAGCTTCGGGAAATTCCAGTGCCGACATCGCCGGTGCATTTTCCTGTTTGACCATGATCCCTGGACAAACGTTTTCGCTTGTCCGCGAAAACCGGTTTTCCGGGATCATGGTTGGGCGACGCCGGTGCGGGGCTTACGCCCCGCCGCCGCGCACCATGGTGACAAAACGAACCTGCTCTTCGGGGGTATCCTTGAAGACGCCGGTGAAGGTGGAGGTGAGCGTGGTGGAACCCTGCTTGCGGATGCCGCGCATGGCCATGCACATATGCTCGGCCTCGATCATCACGGCGACGCCGCGAGGGTTGAGCACGTCCTGGATGACGCCGGCGATCTGCGCGGTCAGCGCTTCCTGCGTCTGCAGCCGATGGGCGAAGATATCGACGACTCGTGCGATCTTGGACAGGCCGACGACCTTGCCGTCCGGCAGGTAACCAACATGCGCCTTGCCGATGATCGGCACCATGTGGTGTTCGCAATGCGAATGGAACTGGATGTCCTTGACGATGACGAGGTCGTCATAGCCTGCGACCTCCTCGAAGGTGCGGCCGAGTTCCTCTGCCGGGCACATGTCGTAGCCACCGAACATCTCGCGGTAGGCCTTGGCTACGCGCTTGGGTGTGTCGATCAGCCCTTCGCGGTCCGGATTGTCGCCGGTCCAGCGCAGCAGCGTGCGCACCGCGGCCTCGACCTCGGCTTCGCTCGGCCGGTCGGTGATCGGCTTTTCCATGTAAGCGGACTGGGGCATGAATTTCTTGATGACGGCATCCATAAAAGGCGTCTCCCGTAGTTCCTCTCCAAGGAGGAACGAGTTGAACGGACCACGACCTTTCGGTGTCGGAAACTCGCCCCGTTTCCAGCCCCGTAAGCGGCGTGAACTTCCCGGCCAGGACCGCGGCGCTCATCGCCTTGTCGTTACCGGACTGCCAGCATTATATAAGGTCGTAGCGAGCGAAAGGAAGACGCAGCAGCGGCAATCGCTGTTCGCTTGGCGGCGACGGATTGGAAAATAATGATCAACGACGTCTATAACGCGAAAATTCTCGGCTTTGCCGGAAACATTGAACGCATCGGCCGGCTCGACCATCCGGACGCGACCGCCAAGGCGCACTCCAAACTGTGCGGTTCGACCGTTACCGTCGACCTCAAGATGGAAGACGGCGTGGTAACCGACTTCGCCCATGACGTGAAGGCCTGCGCGCTCGGCCAAGCGTCGTCCTCGATCATGGCGCGCCACGTTGTCGGCGCGAGTGCCGAGGAATTGCGCGCTGTGCGCGACACCATGCTGAAGATGCTGAAGGAAAATGGCGAGCCACCGCAAGGACGCTTTGCCGACCTGAGGTATCTGGAACCGGTGCGCGACTACAAGGCGCGCCATGCCTCGACCATGCTGACCTTCGACGCCGTGGTCGACGCCATCGGCCAGATCGAGAAGAAGCGCGCCGAAGAAGCGGCTTAGGCTTGCTCCAGCTTGTGTCTGCTTTCGGCAAACTCGGCTCTTAGCCAGTCGGCGAACGCGGCGGCCGGTTCCGAAAGGTCCTTCAGATTCCTGGCCACCAGCCAGTAGGCGCCAGACGCAACGTCGATGTCGAACGGCTTGATCAGCGCTCCGGACGCGACTTCCCCGCCGATCTGCAAGAGATCACCCAGCGCCACGCCATGTCCGAGCAGCGCGGCCTGCTTCGACAGCGAGGCATCCGCCAGCATCGGACCTCGCGCCGGCACGGCGTCGGCGGGCACGCCGGCCGCCTCGAACCAGCGCGCCCAGCCCTGGCGGTTTTCCTCGTGCAAGAGCGTGTAGCGGGCGAGGTCGATCGGCTTCTCGAGGGCAGGGCCCGAGGCGAGCAGCACCGGCGACAGAACCGGGGAATCGACCGTCGAGGCAAGCCGCTCGGCCTGGCTGCGAGGCCACGAGGTGGCATGGGCGCTGAAGCGCAAGGCAAGTTCGGGCTGGTCGCCGCGGAAATCGATCAGCCTTGGATCAACTTCCAGGGACACGTCGATATCGGGCCGCAATTGGCGGAATCGGTTGAGCCGGGGCACCAGCCATACGGATGCAAGCGACGGCTCTACACTGACGCGGACCAGGGACTGCGCGGGGACCGCTGCCAGTTCCGACAGCAGCCGGTCGATATCGTCGAAGCTTCTGACCAGTTGGGCAAGCAGCCGGCGACCGGTATCGGTCAGTCCGACACGGCGATGATGACGTTCGAACAGAGGCTGGCGCAGGAAGGTTTCGAGCTCGCGGATCTGCCGGCTGATCGCAGCCTGGGAGACGAAAAGTTCCTCGGCGGCCCGGCTGAAACTCAGATGCCGCCCCGCCGCCTCGAAACTCCTCAATGCCGTCAACGGCAGGCGCCCGCGCTTCATTCGCATAATCCAGGGTTATCCGAAATGGAAATTATACTCGTTTGAAGGCCAAGGCCAGCGGCGGTCTAATCGCGTCAAAGGAGACCGACCATGAACCAGTTCCTGAACATCTTCGGCGATGTGATGCGGATCGCGACGTTCCAATGGCGTGACGAAAGGCTGCATACAAAGTGTGGCCAGGAGCCGATCCGCCCCGACCGCTGGGTGCCTCCGGTTGACCGGCAGCCGTTTCGCCGCTTCCGCCCATGACGCACAAGGGGTGGGGATTGCGTTCTCCCGGCGAAGCTCACATCTATCGCGGGAAGAACGCGATACGGAGATTGCGGTGCACGACCCGCATGGGCATGCCCACACTGCCAGGCCGCCGGGACGCGGCCGCAACTGGCCCGGCCCATGGCGCAAGACGCCTGGCCGTCTCTTCGGCACGTCGCTCGTGCGCCTCTACCAACTGACGCTATCCGGCTTTGTCGGCAATTCCTGCCGGCATCTGCCGACCTGTTCGGAATACGCGCATGAGGCGATCGCCCGCCACGGCCTGTGGGCCGGTGGCTGGATGGGCCTTTTTCGCGTGCTGCGCTGCGGCCCATTCGGCACGCACGGCGTCGATTTGGTTCCGGAAGTGCTGGCGGACCGTTATGTCTGGTTCATGCCTTGGCGCTATTGGTGGATAGGCAGAAAGGGCGGCAAAGCCAACAACTGAGGATAGTGCTGAAGGCCGTTCATCCTCTGGGCGTTTACGATCCGGTAGGGTTAACGCAAGCCTGCACAAAGACTGCGCATTTGAGACAAAATCGAGACAAGAGACCTCGCTAAGCCCGCTCGCGAACACCCTTCTGGAGCGAGCATCAATGCGTAACATCGACCGTCTTCCCTTTATCCTGGCTGGAGTCCTGTTCCTGCTCGCCTGGCTGCTGGGGTTCCCGATGCGCGCGCAATCGGCGCCGCTTGGGGATGTGCACTGCACGCTGATCGCCGACGCGGCGACCGGCAAGACGCTTTACCAGGACGGGGCCTGCGATCAGCGTTTCAGCCCGGCCTCGACGTTCAAGGTACCGCTTTCGCTGATCGGCTACGACGCCGGTATCCTGAACGATGAGCACACGCCGACCTGGGATTACAAACCCGAATTCAATGCGGTGAAGCGTGACCAGAAGACTGTCGACCCGGTGATCTGGGAACGCGATTCGATTATCTGGTATTCCCGGGAGATCACCCGCCGGCTGGGCGGCGAGAAATTTGCCGGCTATGTATCGAGGCTCAACTATGGCAATGGCGACGTTTCAGGCAATCCCGGCAAGGATGACGGGCTCACGCGTTCCTGGGTCAACTCCTCGCTCAAGATCACGCCGGTCGAACAAGTTGCCTTCCTGCGCCAGCTGCTCGCTGGCAAGATGCCGGTGTCGGCGAAGGCGCATGAGATGACACGCGCAATCATACCAAGCTTCAAGGCCGGCGATTGGGCCGTTCAGGGCAAGACCGGCAGCACGAGGCTCGGCGTGGGCGGCAAGGACAAGCGCTCGCTCGGTTGGTTTGTCGGTTGGGCCCGAAAGGACGGACGCCAGATCGTGTTCGCCCGGCTGGTTGTCGATGCCAATCGGACTGATATGCCGAAAGGGTTGGCGACGCGGGCCGCGTTCCTCAGGGATCTGCCGCAACTGATCAAGTAGGCTGGGCTTTACGGCGGCGGCATCTGCTCATAAAAGACTGCCGCCGCCGGACGCCTCCGGCCAACCTGATGCAGGTCGCGGCCGCAAGCCGCCGGTGACCTGCATTTTACCACCCGCGCTCGTTTGCGGGACTGGATAGGAGATACATGATGCTGAATTCCGTTTCCCTGACATTCCCCGATGGCTCCGTCCGAGACTATGACGCGGCGATGACCGGTGCCGGCCTTGCCGAATCGATCTCGAAGTCGCTGGCCAAGAAGGCCGTCGCCTATGCCATCGACGGCACCGTGCGCGACCTCAGCGACCCGCTCGGCAAGTCCGGCAAGGTCGAGATCATCACTCGCGACGATGCGCGCGCGCTTGAGCTTATCCGTCACGACACCGCCCACGTGCTGGCGGAGGCCGTGCAGGAATTGTGGCCGGGAACGCAGGTGACTATCGGGCCGGTGATCGAGAACGGATTCTATTACGACTTTGCCCGCAACGAGCCGTTCACGCCCGACGATTTTCCGGTGATCGAGAAGAAGATGCGCGAGATCATCGCGCGCAACAAGCCGTTCACCAAGGAGGTCTGGTCGCGCGACAGGGCCAAGAAGGTTTTCGCCGACAAGGGAGAACGCTACAAGCTTGAACTGATCGACGCCATTCCCGAGGACCAGGATCTCAAGATCTACGCCCAGGGCGACTGGTTCGATCTCTGCCGCGGTCCGCACATGGCTTCGACCGGCCAGATCGGCAATGCCTTCAAGTTGATGAAGGTGGCCGGCGCCTATTGGCGTGGCGATTCGAACAACCCGATGCTGACGCGCATCTACGGCACGGCCTGGGCCGACCAGGCGCAGCTTGATGCCTACCAGACGATGCTGGAGGAGGCCGAGAAGCGCGACCATCGCAAGCTTGGCCGCGAGATGGACCTTTTCCATTTCCAGGAAGAGGGACCGGGCGTCGTCTTCTGGCATGCCAAGGGCTGGAAGATGTTCCAGAACCTGGTCAACTACATGCGCCGCCGGCTCGACGAGCAGGGCTACCAGGAGGTCAACGCTCCGCAGGTGCTCGACAAGAGCCTGTGGGAAACGTCAGGCCACTGGGGCTGGTATCGTGACGCCATGTTCAAGGTGACGGTTGCCGGCGACGACACCGACGACGATCGCGTTTTCGCGTTGAAGCCGATGAACTGTCCGGGCCATGTGCAGATTTTCAAGCATGGGCTGAAGTCCTATCGCGATCTGCCCGTAAAACTTGCCGAATTCGGCAATGTGCATCGCTACGAACCATCGGGCGCGCTGCACGGGCTGATGCGCGTGCGCGGCTTCACGCAGGACGATGCGCACATCTTCTGCACAGAGGAGCAGCTGGCGTCGGAATGCCTGCGCATCAATGATTTGATCTTGTCGACCTATGCCGATTTCGGCTTTGACGAGATCAGCGTGAAGCTGTCGACGCGGCCGGACAAGCGTGTCGGCACCGACGAGGCGTGGGATCACGCCGAGGCGATCATGGGCAGCGTGCTGGAGACGATCAGGACGAGATCCGGCAATCGGATCAAGACTTCGATCAATCCGGGCGAGGGCGCCTTCTACGGGCCGAAGTTCGAATATGTGCTGAAGGATGCCATCGGCCGCGAATGGCAGTGCGGCACGACGCAGGTCGACTTCAACCTGCCGGAACGCTTTGGAGCCTTCTACATCGGCTCCGATTCGGAGAAGAAGCAGCCGGTCATGGTGCACCGTGCCATCTGCGGCTCGATGGAGCGTTTCCTCGGCATCCTGATCGAGAACTATTCCGGTCACTTCCCGCTGTGGTTCGCGCCGCTGCAGGTGGTGGTGGCGACGATCACGTCCGACGCCGACGGCTATGCGACCGAAGTGGTGGCAAAACTCAAGGCCGCGGGCTTGTCGGCCGAGGCCGATCTGCGCAACGAGAAGATCAACTACAAGGTCCGCGAACACAGTCTGGCCAAGGTTCCGGTCATCCTAGTCTGCGGCAAGCGCGAGGCGGAAGAGCAGACGGTCAACATGCGCCGGCTTGGATCGCGTGACCAGGAGTCGCTGGGCCTTGCCCAGGCAATCGATCGGCTGACCGAAGAAGCGGTCACGCCCGATCGCCGGCGCAAGCGCGCCGCCTGATTTGAGCAGGACCTTTGATGGTGGCGGTGGAGCGATCCACCGCCATTTTCATATCCCTGTCACGCCGATCTTGTAACAAGCCCCCATGCTCAAGCTGAAATTGCGCGAACGGTCCTTTCCCGAACTTTCCTACGCCAATCCGCACCAGCCGGTGCTGGCGCGGTGGTTCATTCATTCCGTCGAAGGCCTTTCGGGCCGCGATCGCTTTGCGGCGCTCTACGATTTCTGGCGCCGTGAGGTCGTACCGACCGGCGAGCGCGTGTTCAGCCGTATGCTCGACCTGATCGATGTCGGCGTGCGAACCGCCGATCAATGGCCGCCCGCACAATTGCCCGATACGCCGCTGGTGATCGTTGCCAACCATCCCTTCGGCATTGGCGACGGCATTGCGGTGCTCTCGCTGGCGGAGCAGCTCGGGCGGCCTTTCCGGGTGATGATCCACAAGGATCTGCTCAGGATTCGCGAAATGGAACCCTATTCGCTGCCGATCGACTTTTCCGAGACCAAGGACGCGCTGAAGAACAATATGGCGGTGCGCCATGAAGCGGTGCGGCTGCTGAAGGAAGGTGTCACCATCGTGGTGTTCCCGGCCGGCGGCGTTGCCACCGCGCCGAAAGGGTTCGGCAGGGCGCGCGACCTGCCATGGAAGATGTTTCCCGCCCGCCTCGTCCAGGAAGCGAAGGCGTCGGTCGTTCCCATGCATTTTTCCGGGCAGAACGGCAGGCTATTCCACTTGGTCAGCGGGCCGATGAACATGGCCGAGCGCGACGGCCGGGTGGCCAAATTCGTCGGCAAGGCCTCGTTGACATTGCGCACGTCGCTGCTCATCCGCGAATTCGCACGGCTGTCCGGCAAGGCGATCGACGTGCGCGTCGGCGATGTGCTGAGCTGGAGTGAGCTGGAGCCGTTGCGCGACCGCAAGGCATTGCTCGAGCGGCTTTACCGCGGCGTGTTCGACCTGGCGCCACAGCTGCCACGCCGCCGGATTCCCTTCCTGCCGGCACGGACAAAGCTAAAGCTGGCAGCCTGAAATCGGGGAATGGGCCGTAGAAGGCTAATCCGCGCCTTCTTCCGGGTCCATCGCCGCCGCTTCGGTGGCCAGAACCTCGATCTCCTGGTTCTGACCGGCCACGACCGTGAAATCCTTCTGGTAGATGCGGTCGCGGTTCTTGGCGATGATGGTGTAGTCGCCCTCGGCGAGCACCATCGAGGCGAAGGCGCCGACGGTTTCCTTGATCGGATCGCCGGATTCGTTGAGCAGCGACCAGGACGTGTCGGCGATCGCCTCACCGCCGGTTTCGCGCACCAGCTTCATCGTGATCTCGGCGGCGTGATGCTCGACGGTGGCCTCGGTCAGCTTGCCGGCCTCGACGCGGATGTCGGAGCGGATCACCGCGTTGACCGCGCCATAGGTCGAGACGACGTGGTAGATGCCGGCATTGAGCCGCACGACGCTGTTGGGTTCGACGTCGGGAATGATCAGCGCGCGGTCGCCATTGGCCTCGGCGGTGCCCTCATAGATCGAGAAGCGCAGTTTTTTCGGGGGAATGCGCACACCGCCGGACAGAACCGCGTCGAGCTTCAGGCCCCCGGCGTCGAGCACCAGGCTTTCCCGCTTGGCTTCCTTGCCCACAGTGATGCGTTTGGTGGCTCCGGCGCGGCCATAGGAGGCATGGACCAGATAGCTGCCGGGCTCGAGCTGGAAGACGGCACTGCCGCCATGGGCGGAGGCGACCATCGGCAATTTGCCGTTGACGGGTTCGGGCCTGAAGACACGCCAGACGAGGCCACGGGTGATGTCGGTCCCCTTGTCGGTCAGTTGGGCCGACAAAGTGATGGCGCCACCGCCGCCAAGCGCCAGCGGGGCTTCGGTCCTGGGCGTCGCATAGCTCGAAATTCCGGGGAGTTTGAGGTCGCTTACGCCGTCCTTTTCCTGCGCAGCAGCCAAGGAGACCGGCAGCAGGAACAGCGCGGCGCAGAGCCAAACCAGGAAAAGACGCAGTCGCCCCTCAAACATGCCTTGCGTTGAAGCCCATGGCGGTGGCAATTTCAAGGCTTAAGAGTCCGATCCACGACTCTTCAGCCCGGCGCTCGCGCGCCTTTGCCCGAGCCGCCCGATTTCCCGATGGTGCGCTTCAGCTCAAAACAGAGTGTCTAGGAGACTTGCGCCCATGGCGTCGCCGATCATCGACTTCCTGCTGACCCGAAATTCAGCACCGATTCCGGACCTCAAGGAGCCGGCACCCAGCGACGCCGATATCGCGACGATGATCGCCGCCGCCACGCGCGTGCCCGACCATGGCCGGCTCGAGCCCTGGCGCTTCATCCTCTATCGCGGCCATGTCCGCGTCGAGATCGGCAAGAAGCTCGCGGAGCTCGCCGAACAGCGGGAAGGGCCGTTGCCCGAGGGCCGCCGCAACCAGGAGCTGGCGCGCTTTTCCCGTGCGCCGCTGGTGATCGGCGTGGTGTCGGTGCCGAAAGAGAATCCCAAGATCCCGCAATGGGAAATGTTCCTGTCCGGCGGCATGGCGGCAATGAACCTGATGATTGCCGCCAATGCACTGGGCTATGGCACCAACATGATCAGCAACTGGTATTCCGACGTGCCGGAGGGCAGGGCAATCCTCGGACTGGCGCCGCGGGAGCGCGTCGTCGGCTTCATCCACATCGGCTCTTATGCCGGCCAGGCGCCGGAGCGGCCACGGCCCGATCCGGCCAAGCTCTTCGCCGATTACTCAGGACCCTGGGCGGGCTGAATGTTCTATGAGCCGTCCATGGGACACGGGTTGCCCACGATCCGTCGAAGGCGATCGTGGCGCCGCGCCCGGTCGGCTGGATATCGACGCTGAACAAGGCGGGCGAGATCAATCTCGCGCCATACTCTTTCTTCAATGCGGTTTCGACACGGCCTTTCATCGTCTGGTTCTCGTCGGAAGGAGAGAAGGACAGCGCCTCCTTTGCCCAGGAGACCGGCGAGTTCGTCGCCAACCTGGTCAGCCGCGATCTCGCGGAGAAGATGAACTACACGTCCGTCAACGCGCCGCCTGGCGTCAACGAGTTCGTCTATGCCGATCTCGCCATGGCGCCTTCGCGTCTCGTCAAGCCGCCCCGTGTGGCGGCAGCGCCCGCCGCGCTGGAATGCCGGGTGACGGAAGTCTTCCGCCCAAGGGCGTTGGACGGAACGCCAACCAGCGCCGTCGTCGTTGCCGGCGAGGTCAGGCGGAAATGCCTGCCGCCCTCGCGCGTGCAAGCAGCCTTTCGGCCAGCCGCAGATGCGGGCGGTCGTACATCTTGCCGTCGATACCGACGACGCCGGGATTGCCGACCGCCTCGAACGCCGCGACGATTGCCGCCGATTGCTTGACCGCCTCGGCGGAGGGCGTGAAGGCCGCATTGATGACCGGTACCTGGTCGGGATGGATCGCCATCTTGCCGGTGAAGCCGTCTCGCTCGGCCTCGGCGCATTCCGTGGCGAATGCCGCCATGTCGCGAAAATTCGGGAACACTGTGTCGATCGCGGCGACCTCTGCGGCTCCGGCCGTCAGGATAGTCGTCAGGCGGGCGTGGCGGAACACGTCGGTGTAACGGCCCTGCTCGTCGCGGGTGGAGCGCGCGCCGATCGCCGCCGACAGGTCTTCCGCGCCCCAGGTCAGACCGGCGAGCCGCGCGCTTGCGCCGGCATAGGTCGCCGCGGCGAGTATTCCTGCCGGGGTTTCGGTGATGATCGGCAGGATCCTGATCGAGCCGTCGGGCAGGCCGTTCTCCGCCTCCCGAACCCTGAGCTTTGCCGAGAGGTGCTGCACATCCTGGCCGCTGTTGGATTTGGGCAGCATGATGCCGTCCGGCTTTGCCGCAACGAGCGCGGCGAGATCGTCGTCGGTCAATCCGGTCGAAAGGTCGTTGACCCTGACATAGATGGCCGAGGTAGTTTGCCCCCTGCGTTCGACGATAAAGCGTGCGGCGACCGCGCGCGCCGTAGCCTTGTTCTGCGGCGCCACGGAATCCTCGAGATCGACAATCACCACGTCGGCGCCGGCGCCAAAACCCTTTTCCAGCTTGCGTTCGGAATCGCCGGGAACGAACAGCAGCGAACGCATCAGGCGGCCTTCTTCAGCATCATCGCTTGCCTGGTGCATTTGGCGACGAGGTCGCCATGCTGATTGTAGGCGCGGTGCTCGAATTCGACGATGCCGCGATCGGGTTTCGACTTGGACTCGCGCACCGAGACGACCGAGGTTTCGACACGGATGGTGTCGCCGTGAAAGACCGGATGCGGAAACACGGTTTCCTTCATGCCGAGATTGGCGACCGTCGTGCCGACCGTGATGTCATTGACTGAAATGCCGATCATCAGGCCGAGCGTGAACAGCGAGTTGACCAGCGGCTTGCCCCATTCGCTCTTGGCGGCGAAGTCGAAATCGATATGCAGCGGCTGCGGATTCAGCGTCATCACCGAAAACAGCATGTTGTCGCTCTCGGTGACGGTCTTGCGCAGCGTGTGCTGGAAGACGTGGCCGACGACGAATTCCTCGAGATATAGCCCGGCCATTTGCTGTCTCCTCCGCTGTCCGACGGTTGATAAGCGCTGCATTCGGCAGTCGCAAGCCAGTTAATGAACATGGTGAACCGTTCGTAAACCATTTCTGCCTACCGTCTCACCGGGGCCGGAAATCTTCTGGCAAGGGGCATTAGCAGGCGGGCATGGTTGTTGTTTCGCATTTCCTGAAGTGGATCTACACGGCCAGGGTGTCCGAGCGTGCCGCCGCGGCCAACGCGCTGGCCCGGGCCTATGTCAATTCCGAATTGCCGTTCGAGGATCGCTGCGCCGCGGAGGCCGCGCTGACGTTGCTGCTCGACGATGCATCGTCGAAAGTGCGGCTGGCAATGGCCGAAGCGCTTTCCATGAGCCACCACGCGCCGCTGCAGATCATCAGCGCGCTGGCTTCCGACCAGCCCGAGGTCGCCGGTGTCGTGCTGGCGCGCTCGCCGCTGCTCACCGACGCCGATCTGATCAACCGCGTGGCGGCGAGCCAGAAGGCAACGCAGAAGCTGATCGCGGACCGTCCGCTCGTCTCGATGGCACTGTCGGCGGCCATTGCCGAGATTGGCGAGGCGGAAGCCTGCGCGGTGCTGCTGGCCAACAGTGGCGCCGACATCGCTTCCCTCAGTTTCCGCCGCATGGCGGAACGCCACGGGCATCTGCCTCTGGTGCGCGAGGCGCTGATATCGGATGCACGCCTGCCTGCCGACTGCCGGCATATGCTGCTGATCAAGCTTGGCGAAACCTTGAAGACATCGCCACTGGTCATGGCATTGATGGGCGCCGCGCGTGCCGACCGCGTCATGCGCGATGCCTGCGTCAAAGCATCGGTGACGCTGATCGAGGGCACGCGCCAGGAAGAACACGCGGCGTTGATCGAGCATCTCAGGCTGCGCGGCGATCTCACCGCAAGCTTCCTCATCCGCACCATCGCGCATGGCAAGGTCGATTTCTTCGGCTCGACTCTGGTGGCACTCGGCCAGCAGTCTGAACAGCGCGTGAGAGCGCTGTTGGCGGGCGGGCACGATGTCGCCTTGCAAGCCTTGTTTCGCAGCGCCGGCCTTGCCGCCGCCACGCATGCGATCATCCTGCGCGCGCTGAAAATCTGGCGGGAAGTCGCCAATGGCAAGCGCGTTGCCGGCGTGCAGGAAGTCAGCTGGCTGATGCTCAAGGAATTGGGTGGGCAATCGGCGGAAGGCGATCTCGCCGCTTTGGTCAAGTCGATCCATCTTGACGCCCTGCGCGAGAATGCACGCGGCCATGCGCTGGCGATCGCCGCGGCCTAGCCTTTATCCCTGGCGAAGAAATCCGGGAAATCCTCCATCGCCGCGGCGATAATGCGCAGTGATGCCGCGATCTGCAGCGCGTCGCTGTTGGCGTTCCGCTGGGCTATGCCCGCCGCATATTGCCGGGCCACGGCGACAGTCGCTGTCTGCGGGTCACCTGGCGCGCGGAAAAGCAGCTCGCGCGCCAGCCCCCTCAGGAAGTTGGCGACCGAAAGCGCGGTCTCGGACGGGATGGCGTGGTTCTGGCTTGCGCTGCGCAACCGCAGGATTTCCAGACCGACCGTGACCGCGGCGACGCCGCCACCCAGAACTGCTTCGCCCTTCCTGCCGGAATTCTGCACCAGCGGCATCAACTGGTTGACCCGGTCATAGGCGAGACTCTCGAAGGCCGATCGCCTCGGCACGCGCTCGTGCAGGCAAAGCCGGGCCAGATCCTCGCGCATGGCCCGCACGATGCGGTTGGCCGCGAGCCACGGGTCGGCGGGGAGCACGACGATGAAGACCCCGATCGCCAGCAGGATGCCGACCAGGATCGATGCCGAGCCGGCAAGGAAGGGGCCAGGGGCATAGGTCATCGCCTGATGCGGACTGAGGAAGGCGAGAAAATTGATGGCGAAGGCGGTCGCCACGCCGACATAGCGCGGATTGGCCATGGCGAGCGCCGCCGGCACCAATATGGGAACGACAAAAAGCGTGAACCAGCCGAAACCGGGCAGCGCGGGGAGCGCGATCTGGCCGACGAGAAAGGCAAACGGCAACGCGAGCAGTGTGCCCTTGAAGAAGCCCCAGGATACCTGCACGGGGTCGGGGCGGGCGGCAAACAGGCTCGATACGACGGCAACCAGAATGACGGTGCCGGCCGCTTCCGACCATTTCGTCGTCAGCCAGAATGCGGCGACCAGCAATGTGGCAAGGGCCGCGCGGACGGCGTTACGCGCGGCGCCGGGATAGTCGCGATGCACCACAAGGGCGGGTTGCCGGCTGGCGCGGCCTTGACGGCGCGCGGCTGGCGAGCGCAGCGCGTCCAGACCGCGCAGCACCTGCTTCAGCGCCTCGGCGAAATCGGCGGCGATGGTGAGGCGGGTGATGGTGCCGACCCTGTCGTCACCCTGGTCGACCGGGGCATCGGGCATTTGCCTGGCCTTGGCCGAGATCGCGTCGAGCCGTGCCACCCAGGGCGCGGTATCATCCAAGGCGCCGGGTTTGGCCGCCAGTTCACCGACAAGCACTTGCAATTCCGAGCGTACCGGAATGAGCGCGGCGTTCTTTGGAGCGGCGTGTGAATGCAGCGCACGTGCGGCCGAGAGCGCCGAGAGCAGCTGTCCTATGGTGCGCCGGACCGGATGGGCGCGGGGCGCGAAGCTCGGCGCCTCGAGCCTGGCATAGGCGCGCATCTCGCCAAGCGTCTGGGTGTCGGCGACGAGCTTGCGGTGCAGTCCGATGAGCGTTGCCCGATCGCCGCCGGAGAACGCACCGCCGGCATAGATGGCGAGGTCGAGAATGCAGCGTTTCAGCCGCGAGATGATGGCGTCACTAGCCAGTTTCGGCAGGATCAGCCGGCTGGTCAGGCCGGCGCAGACGATACCGAGTATGATCTCGGCGCAGCGCGCGACTGCAAGATCGACGACAAGGTGCGGTTGCCCGAAGGCGGGCAGGCCGATGATCATGGCCGTGTAGCCGGCCAGGGCCGCGCCATAGGCTTCCGGGTTGCGCAGCAGTGAGGAGACGAAGGTGCAGATGCCGATCCAGACGGCCAGCACCGTCACCAGCACCCAGGGGCCGGTACCAAAGATCGTGGTGATGCCAATCGCGGCGACGCCGCCGGCGAGCGTGCCGAGCAGGCGATAAAAACCCTTCGCCAGCACCATGCCGGCAACCGGCTGGGCGACGATGAATACCGTCATCATCGCCCATTGCGGGTGATCGAGCCGCAGCGCATAGGCGGCGAGGAGCGCGATAAGGCCGGCCGAAACGGTGCGCAGGGCGAAAATCCAGTCCGAGCGCGTCGGCTGTGTCAGCCCGGCCAAGCTTGTCTCGAAATAAGCTTTCAGCCGTGCCCGGGTCACATGCTCGTCTCCGCAACTGGAGCCCGTGTTATGGACCGGGTGGCGCTCAGATATCCAGCACTTCCGTCTCCGCGAATTCGGCACGCTCCTGGATGAAGCGGAAGCGGGCTTCCGGCTTGGTGCCCATCAGCGCGTCGACCGCGTCCTTGGTCGCGGCCTCGGCGTCGATCACGTCGACCCTGAGCAGCGTGCGCTTCCTCGGGTCCATGGTGGTCTCCTTGAGCTGCGAGGCCATCATTTCGCCCAAGCCCTTGAAGCGGCCAAGCTCCACCTTGCCGCGTCCGGTGAATTCGGTGCGCAGGAGCTCGTCCTTGTGCGCGTCGTCGCGGGCATAGGCGACCTTGCCGCCTTGCCTGATCGAGTAAAGCGGCGGCACCGCCAGATAGAGGTGGCCGCCACGCACCAGCGCCGGCATTTCCTGGTAGAAGAAGGTGATCAGCAGCGAGGCGATGTGGGCACCGTCGACGTCGGCGTCGGTCATGATGATGACGCGGTCATAGCGCAAATCCTCGTCGCGGTACTTCGAGCGTGTGCCGCAGCCAAGCGCCTGGATCAGGTCGGATATCTGCTGATTGGCGGCGAGCTTGTCGTTGCCGGCGCTGGCGACGTTGAGGATCTTGCCACGCAGCGGCAATACGGCCTGGCTGGCACGGTCGCGTGCCTGCTTGGCCGAGCCGCCAGCCGAGTCGCCTTCGACGATGAACAGTTCGGCACCAGCGGCCGCGTTCTGCGTGCAGTCGGCGAGCTTGCCCGGCAGGCGCAATTTGCGCACCGCGCTCTTGCGCGACACTTCCTTTTCCTGGCGCCGGCGCACCCGCTCGTCGGCGCGCGCGATTACCCATTCCAAGAGCTTCGAGGCTTCCTGTGGATTGTCGGCCAGCCAATGGTCGAATGGATCGCGGATCGCGGTCTCGACAATGCGAATCGCCTCGATCGTCGCCAGCCTGTCCTTGGTCTGGCCAACGAACTCAGGCTCGCGGATGAACACCGACAGCATGCCCGCCGCCGAGATCATGACGTCTTCGGAGGTGACGATCGAGGCGCGCTTGTTGCCGACAAGATCGGCATAGGCGCGCAAGCCCCGGGTCAGCACGTTGCGGAAGCCGGCCTCGTGGGTGCCGCCTTCGCCGGTCGGGATGGTGTTGCAGTAGGAATTGATGAAGCCGTCGCCGCCGAACCACGTCACCGCCCATTCGAGCGAGCCATGGCCGCCTTGCTTTTCGCTTTTTCCCGCGAAGATTTCGCGGGTGACCTGAAAGTCGTCGCCGAGCGATGCCTTTAGATAGTCCTTCAGGCCGCCAGGAAAATGGAACTCCGCCTTGGGCGGCGTCTGGTCCTTTTCCTTGATCAGCGAGGGATCGCAGGTCCAGCGGATTTCCACGCCACCGAACAGATAGGCTTTCGAGCGCGTCATGCGATAGAGCCGCGCCGGTTCGAACGCCGCGCCCTTGCCGAAGATCTGCTCGTCGGGATGAAAGCGGATTTTCGTTCCGCGCCGGTTGTGGATCTCGCCAAGCTGCTCCAGGCCACTTACCGGAATGCCGCGCGAAAAGCGCTGGCGGTAGAGCTGGCGGCCACGCGCGACCTCGACCTCAAGATGATCCGACAGCGCGTTGACCACGGAAACGCCGACGCCATGCAGACCGCCGGAGGTTTCATAGACCTTTGAGTCGAATTTGCCGCCCGAATGCAGCGTCGTCATGATGACTTCGAGCGCCGGCTTCTTGAATTTCGGATGCGGATCGACCGGGATGCCGCGGCCATTGTCGGTAACGGTCAGAAACCCGTCGGCCGAAAGCTCGACATCGATGAAGGTGGCATGGCCGGCAACCGCCTCGTCCATCGAATTGTCGATGACCTCGGCGAACAGATGGTGCATCGCCTTGTCGTCGGTACCGCCAATATACATGCCTGGCCGGCGACGCACCGGCTCCAGGCCCTCGAGCACCTCGATATCGGCGGCGCTGTAACCCTCGCTGCCATCCTTGGTCGCTGGCGTGCGCTTGGCCGCAGCCTGCACAAGGGGATCCGCCGGGCGCACCGGTGTGCGAACCGGCTGCGGCTGCTTGTCCATGTTGCCGAAGAGATCGTTGTTGTCGTCCATGCCTGCCATAGGGTCCGGTGCTGCGAATCACCCGCCGATACTGCCACGCTTTTCAGCGCCAAGCGACGGAGGTTCCTGTTACGTTCGGGGATTGACCCCTCTTACCTTAAAACCATTCGATAACCAAGCGGGCGGAAATAGGTCCGATACCGCTGGCCGGGATTCCTGTTTCTTTAACAAAGCGGCCTAGCGTGAGCCCAACATAACAAGAAACGACGGGCATCAGGGGTTTCGGCGTGAGGGGCAAGGCCATAACGATGATCGGCATCGCCGCCGTTTTCGGCGCGATATCGATCTTTGCCGCGGATTTCTGGGTCAAAAGTCAGGCCAGGGCCGACGCCGAGGAGAAGACGGCGTCGATCGCTGCTCCGGCTCCGCCAAGGATCGAGTTCAAGACCATCGTGGTGGCGAACGCGCCGTTGCGCTACGGCATGGAAATCGACCGTGCAAAGCTGATCGAAATCCCGTGGCCGCAGGATTCCCTGCCGCAGGGTGCTTTTGCCACCATCGACGGGTTGCTTGGCGAAGGCAGCCGCGTCGTGCTGTCGCCGATCGAGGTCAACGAACCCGTGTTGCTGACCAAGTTGTCGGGGCCAAACGGCCGCGCGACGCTCTCCAACATGCTGACGCCGGGCATGCGCGCGGTCACCATCCGCACCGACGAGATTGCCGGTGTCGGCGGCTTCGTCACGCCGGGCGACCGCGTCGATGTCGTGCTGACGCGCGATGCCGGCGAAATCCAGGAGGTCGCCAAGAATGCGCAAGGGGCGGCCGGTTCGACCATCACGTCCGAGATCGTGGTTGCGGACGCCAAGGTGCTGAGCGTCGGGCAGGGCGCCGACGAGCGCCAGACCGCGCCGCAGGTGGCCAATTCCGTGACCATCGAGGTGACGACCGAGGGCGCGCAGAAAGTGGCGCTTGCCCGCACCGTCGGCACGCTGTCGCTGTCGCTGCGCTCAGCCAGCGAAGGCGGCGACGGCAAGAATGGCGTCACCACCATCTCTTCCTTCGGCGGATCGGTAGCGGCCAAGGCTCAGGCCGCGGCCGGCTCCTTGTTCGATGCAGTGACCAAGGAGCCGGAGAAGCCGAAATTCAAGACGGTCATCGTGACGCGCGGCACGAAGGCCGAGGAATATCAGGTTCCTGCGCGGGACCAGAAGTAAAGGCCGGTGGGGACCGGTCGGGACGGGGCAATGTTGATGCGTACCCTATATCGAATGGCAGGCCGGTTGCGCTTCGTGCGCACCCTGGGGATGGCGGTTGCCCTGGCTGCAAGCGGGATGCTTGGCTTGCCCGGCGCGGCCAGGGCAGGCAATGACGTCGTCTATGTCTCGGCGACCAAGAATGCGTCGATCAAGGTCGCCAAGGGGAAGCCCAGGACGATCGTGACGAGCGCCGCTTTCTACCAGATTGTCATCGGCGATCCGGAGATCGCCAACGTCAATCCGCTGACCGACAAATCCTTCTATGTGCTGGGCAACAATCTCGGTACGACCGGCATCGCTTTGTTCGACGAGAACAAGCAGCTTGTCGGCACCGTCGACATCGAGGTGACGCTCGACACGGATCAACTGGCCAGCACCATACGCGCCAGCGTGCCGGACGCCAAGATCAAGGTCGGTTCGGCCAATGGCCGTGTCGTGCTGTCGGGCGAGGCGGATGACGCTGTCGCCGCGGACAAGGCAAGCAAGATCGCCAGCCGCTTTTCCGGCAATGAAGAAGTGATCAACTCCGTCAACATCTCGTCCTCGCAGCAGGTCCAGCTCAACGTCCGCTTTGTCGAGATCAATCGTCAGGCAAGCCAGGATCTCGGCGCCAAATACAGCGCCAATTTCGCCTACGGCATTGGTGGACGCGACGTCACCATCGCTCCGGGAACCGTGCCGCCGGCTGGAACCGGAGAGATCATCGGCCGGCTGTTGTCGAACGGCGTGTCGATCGATGTCGCGATCAAGGCGCTGGAAGAGCGCGGCCTCGCCCGCCGGCTGGCCGAGCCGAACCTGATTGCCCGTTCCGGCGAGACGGCGAGCTTCCTGGCCGGCGGCGAATTTCCGATCCCGGTTTCCGAGGACAACGGCAAGATCTCCGTCAGCTACAAGAAGTACGGCGTCAGCCTCGACTTCACGCCGACAGTGCTCAAGGATGGGCTGGTCAGCCTCGACATCGCGCCGGAAGTGTCCTCGATCGATGCGTCGGCATCCTACAACATCGGCACCATCTCCGTGCCCGGTTTCATCGTGCGCCGCGCCAAGACCTCGGTCGACCTGAAGAACGGCCAGAGCTTCATGATCGCGGGGCTGCTGCAGTCGCAGAACGACATCACCACATCGCGCATTCCCGGCCTCGGCAAGATGCCCGTGCTTGGACCGCTGTTCTCGTCGAAGTCCTACCAGCGCCGCGAGACCGATCTGGTCATCATCGTCACGCCCTATCTGGTCAAGCCGGTCGACCCATCGAAGAAGATGGCTGAGCCGACCGACGGCACGCAGCCGGCCAGCAACGTCGACTATTTCCTCAACAACACCGAGGAAGTGAAGGCATCGGACACCGGTCGCGCGCTGGCGCTGGCTGATGGCAGTGCCGCACGAGCCACTCCCGCCACCACGGTCGGGCATTTCCTCGACCTGCCGAAGGACTGAAGTGCCATGCGTCTGATCCTGAGATCGAGCATCGCCTTGCTTTTGGCCGGCTTCGCCGCCGGCTGCACCAGCGACGACTATGTGCGCAGTGAAGGGCTGACGACCGGGGCCGGTAACGCCCAGGCCGCCAATACCGTCATGCAGATGGTCGATCCTTGGAAGTACGGTGTCCAGAACACCAGGCTTCTCGTGCCTGCCAAGCGTGGCGATGCCGGACCCGTCACCCCCGATCAGGCCGCCGCGTCGAAGGCGTCGCAGACGACCACGGGCAACTGACCCCAAAGGGCGATCGAGCCCACAGGCTGATAAAAATGGCAAACGGCATCAAGACCCGGAAAATCCTGCTCGTATCGACGGACAGGACCTTCGTGCAGGACACGCGGACGGCATTCGCCGCCTCCGAGATCATCCAGCTCTCGGCGGTGGAGAAGAGTGTCACCGAGTTGCGTGGCGAGATCCAGGAGGCCGATTTCGGCGCCATCATCGTCGACATGGACGCGGCCAGGCTGGAGGAGGTCGAGTCGCTGCAGCGCATCATGCGCCGGCTGGAGGGCAAGACACCGGTTGTCGTCGTCACCCAGGAGTTCAACGCGGCCGCGGTGCGCATCCTGGTGCAGCTCAAGGTCGCCGATTTCCTGGTCAAGCCAATCACAACGGCAGACCTGGTGCGCTCGGTGGTGCGGGCGTTGCAGGGGCCGGGACGGGAGGAAAACACCGAGTCGCAGATCTACACCTTCATGCCTGCCGCCGGCGGCGTCGGGACAACGACGCTGGCGCTGCAGACCGCCTTCCAGCTGCATCATTCGGTGACGCGTGGCGCCTCGACCTGCGTGGTCGATCTCAATTTCCAGCAGGGCGCCTGTGCCGAATATCTCGACCTCGAACCACGTTTCGACATCACCGAGATCGAAAACCAGCCCGAACGCCTCGACCGGCAGTTGCTCGACGTGATGCTGTCAAAGCACGCCAGCGGGCTGTGCGTGCTGGCCGCGCCGACCCACCCGGCGGAGATGCGCTCGTTCAAGACCGATGTCGTGGTACGCATGCTGGACCTCGTCTCGGCCTATTTCGACAATGTGGTCATCGACATGCCGCGCACCTGGTTTCCCTGGACGGAGACCGTGCTGCTCGGCTCCAACAAGCTCTATATCGTCGCCGAGATGACCGTGCCGTGCCTGCGCCACACGCAAAGGCTGATCCAGGCTGTCTATGAGACCGCCGGGAAGGAAGTGAAGCCGAACGTCATCGTCAACCGTTTCGAGCAGAAGATGTTCGACAACGGCATCAAGCAGGCCGACGTCCAGGAAATCCTTGGCGAGCATTTCGTCGGCGGCATCGCCAACAACTACCGGCTGGTGCGCGAGGCAGTCGACCGCGGCGTGCCGCTTCACGAAATCGACCCCAATGCCAATGTCGTCAACGACCTGAAGAGGATCATTCTTCCGGAGGAGGCAGCCGCGACCGGAGCCAAGTCGAAGTCGCTATTCGGTCTCGGGAAGGACTTCTTGAGGAGGAAGGCCGGATGACCAGCCGTTTTTCAACCCTGCAGAACCGTGACGCGCGGCCGCAGCGTCCGGCAGAATCAGCCCCGGTCGCGCATCATGCTGTCGTCATCCCGACCAGCCGGAAGGCCTTGCCGGCAAAGCCTGATATCGCACCGGCAAAGAACGCCAACAAGGTGCTCGATGCGCGCGTCCGCATTCACCGCATGCTGCTCGAGGAGATCAACCTCGTGGCGCTGGAGCGTTTGCCCAAGGAGGAGATGCGCCGGCAGGTGCATGATTTCGTTTCTGAAAAGACCCGCCAGGAGCGGATGGCGATCAACACCGTCGAATTAGAGGCGCTGGTCGACGATATCGTCGACGAGATGGTCGGCCTCGGTCCGCTCGAGCCGCTGCTCAAGGATCCGGACATCAACGACATCCTGATCAACGGCCACCAGAACTGCTTCATCGAAAAGAAGGGCAAGCTGCAGCAGGTCCATATCCCGTTCAAGGATGAGGCGCATCTGCTTAGAATCATTAACAAGATCGTCGCCGCGGTCGGCCGCCGCGTCGATGAATCGCAGCCGATGGTCGATGCGCGCATGCTTGACGGCTCGCGCTTCAACGCGGCCATCCGCCCGGTCGGCGTCGACGGGCCGCTGGTGTCGATCCGCAAATTCTCCAAGAACAAGCTCGGCCTTCACAAGCTGGTCGAATTCGGCGCCATCACGCAGAACATGGCTGAAGTGCTGGCGGCGGCGGTTCACGCCCGCAAGACGACGATCATTTCGGGCGGCACCGGTACCGGCAAGACGACGATGCTGAACGCGCTGTCGGCCTTCATCCCCGAGGACGAGCGGTTGATCACCATCGAGGACGCGGCCGAACTTCAGCTGCAGCAGCCGCATGTCGCGCGCATGGAGACACGTCCCGCCAACATCGAGGGCCATGGCGAACTGAAGCAGCGCGATCTCGTCAAGAACGCGCTGCGCATGCGCCCAGACCGCGTCATCCTCGGCGAGTGCCGCGGCGAGGAGGCCTTCGACATGCTGCAGGCGATGAACACCGGCCATGAGGGGTCGATGGCGACCATCCATGCCAACACGCCGCGCGATGCCATTTCGCGCCTCGAACAGATGCTGGGCATGACCGGTATGCCGATGACGGTGCAGTCGATCCGCAGCCAGATCGCCAGCGCCATCGATATCATCGTCCAACTGACCCGGCTTTCCGACGGCAAGCGCAAGGTGACGAGCGTCGCCGAGGTAACCGGCATGGAAGGCGACGTCATCCAGATGCAGGAGATTTTCCGCTTCGTGCGCACCGGCATGGACGCCGATGGCGGGATTCTCGGCTATTACGAGGCGACCGGCATCCGGCCGCGTTTCCTGGAAGATCTGCGCGCCATGGGCATCGAGTTTCCCGGACGCTATTTCGAACCCGGCCGGCCGCAGGAGTAACCAGGGTGTTCGACGGGCTGAGCGCGATCTATGTCGTCTATGCCGGGGCAGCAGTCACCGGCATCATGATCGCCGAGGCCTGCTATCTCCTCTACGCTGGCCGCAGCGACAAGCGCACCGCCATCAACCGGCGCATGAAGCTGCAGCAGAACAAGATCAGCCAGGAGCAGGTGCTGATCCAGCTGCGCAAGGAACGGGGTCTCGATGCAGGCACCTCGTTGTTCTCGCCGGACCGGTTCCGTGCCCTGCGCACGCAGTCGGGCATGATCATGCCGCTGTCGAGATTCCTGATGATCACCTCGGGCGTGGCGCTGGCCATGGCCCTGGTCGCCATCTGGCATGGCTTGCCGCTTTTGATGGGGATTGTCCTGTTCGTGGTGCTGGTGCCGCTGTTGCCGGTGGTGGTGATGCGCTTCAAGCGCAAGCGCCGGCTCAAGCGCTTCGGCATGCAACTGCCGGAGGCGCTGGAGCTGATAACACGCGGCCTCAAGGCCGGTCATCCCGTGCCGGTGGCCATTGCCATGGTGTCGCGCGAGATGCCCGATCCGATCGGCACCGAATTCGGCGTCATCGCCGATGAGGTCACCTATGGTTCCGACCTGGTCTCGGCGCTGAATTCGCTGTTCGACAGGGTCGGCCATGAGGATCTGCCGCTGTTCATCACCGCCGTCTCGATCCAGTCCAGTTCGGGCGGCAATCTGCGCGAGATCCTCGACGGTCTGGCGTTGACGATCCGCGAGCGCGGCAAGCTGCGCCGCAAGGTGCGCGCCATCTCGACCGAAGGCCGCATGTCGGCCTATATCCTGACGGCGATACCGGCACTTTTGTTTGCCGCCATCATGGCGCTGATGCCGGGCTTCTACCGCGATGTCTGGGACGAGCCGAAAACCTGGTACCTGATCGGCGGCTCGGTGACGTGGCTGATGCTGGGCAATCTGATGATGTTCAAGATGTCGAATTTCAGGTTCTGACATGCAGGGCCTCATCGAGTTCCTCGCTTCGCTTGCTCCGACCTCGTTGATGCCGGTGGCCGTCCTGTTGCTGGCCCTGGGCAGTGGCGCGGTCGCATGGCCGATGGTGGCGGCGAAGGGCGACCGCAACGAAGTGAAGCGCCGGCTCAAGGTCGACCAAGGTCCCGCGGCCGCGAAACCCGAGCCGCTGCAGAAGAAGAACGCCAATGTCGTGCGCGAGAAGGCGGTGAGGCGGGCACAGGAATTCTACGCCAAGAGCGATCCCGAAAATGTCGCCCGGTTGCGCATGAAGCTGATCCAGGCCGGCTATATGGAGCCGCGCGCCGTCGGCACGTTCTTCATCATACGCTTCTCGGCGCTGGTCGGCGCCGCGATCGGAGCGTTTGTCCTGAACCAATGGTTGGCCAATGCCGACGCGACGATGGCCAGCCGTTGGGCGTTCGTGATCCTGTCGGGCGTGGCCGGCTATTTCCTTCCTGGCCTTGTGCTGACCCAGAAGGTGCGGGAGAAGATGCGCGAATATCGCAACGGCTTTCCCGACTTCATGGACCTGATGATCGTCTGCTCGGATGCCGGCATGAGCATGGAGGCCGGCATCGAGCGTGTCTCCAAGGAACTCGCCAAGACCTATCCCGCGCTCAGCCAGAACCTGCAGCTGGTGTCGCTGGAACTGCGGGCAGGGCGCAGCCTCGACGATGCGCTGAAGGCGCTCGCCGACCGCCTCAGCCTGGACGAGGTCCGCTCCTTCGCCACGCTCCTGCAGCAGTCGAAGGAACTCGGCACCAGCCTGTCGGGCGCACTGCGCGTCTTCTCCGACGAAATGCGCCACAAGCGCATGTCGCTGGCCGAGGAAAAAGCGCACGCTCTGCCGGCCAAGATGTCGATACCGGTGACGGTGTGCATCCTGCCGGTGGTCCTGATGATCGCGGTCATCCCCATCATCGTGAAGATGACGGGTAGCCACTAGCCAATATTGATACCCTGGATCCTGGGCCGGCTACGCATCATCCGGCCCGAACGCGGCCTTGCGACGTGAGAACCCCATGCGAATAGTGTTGTGTGCCCTCGCTCTCGCCGCCGCCAGCCTGTGGCCGGCACAGGCCGCGGCCGACGATTGCGGCGATGCCGCCTCGCTTTTGCGGCAGGCTTATCCCAAGGTCCAGAAAAGCGCCGACGGCCGCTCGTTCACGCTCGAACCGCATACCAGCATCCCTCTCGCGGTCCCGCAGGACGGTATGCCGGGCCTGGTCTGCAAGGTCTGGCCAGCGCATAACGATCTGCTGCTGGTCGCGGTGCCGCTGATCGACAGCGTCCAATCCGTCGACGGCCAGCATGTTGGCGACATCGAACTTCTGGTCGTCGACAGGAAGACCCTGCAGGTTCGCCAGCGCCTGCTCCAGCCCAGGCTGATGAACGACGATGCCGTCGCCATCCGCGGCATCGAATTCGACACCGGCCGCTATGGGCTGGCGCCCGGTGTCACCGCCTTCGGCCTGCGCATCGACAAGGCCAACCATTCACAGCCCAATCCGTTCAACGAAACCGACCTGCGGCTCTACGCCATCGCCGGCAACGCGCTGCGCGCGGTGCTCGATGGGCTCGTAGTGGCCGGCTTTGGCGGCGAAGGCGACACCAATTGCGCGGGATCGTTTCATTCGAGCAAGGTGAGCCTGGCGATGAGCCCGAAGATCCATCGCGGCTACCACGACATCATCGCGGTCGAGCGGCAGGATACCGACGAGCCGTTCCCCGACAAGGATGGCGAGTGCCAGTCGCATCCCGGCAAGTCGGTGAGCCGGACCGACCGGCTGCGCTATGACGGCAGCCGTTATCCGGTTCCGGCGGCGCTCAAGGCAATGGACCCGCCGTAAGAAGGGGGTTCGCACCTGCTCGCGGCGTTGCGGCCAGTGGTTAATGGTCGGTATTGCGGAAACCAAATCTTAGGGGCATTTCGGCACCGAAGCTTAATCGCTGTGCTGTAGTGTCTTTCCCTGAAGAACGACCCGACAAATCGGGCGACGGGGCAGGGCATGCGTCAGACAAAATTTGCGGCGGTGGCCACAATGGCGGCCGTCTTGATGATCACCGGGTGCACGACGAACAACAACGTCGACACGACCAAGACCACCGCGATCCAGCCGGCCGCCAGGGATGTCGATACGTCCGATCTGGCGCAAGGCAAGGCGCAGTTTCGCGATGCGAATTACGGCCTCGCCGAACAGCATTTCCGCAAGGCCGTCGAGCTGAAGGCCGACAATGCGGAGGCCTGGATGGGGCTCGCCGCCTCCTATGACGAACTCGGCCGCTTCGATTTTGCCGACCGCGCCTACGGCCAGCTCCTGAAGGTCGCCGGCCGCAAACCGCAGATCGTCAACAATATGGGTTATTCGCAACTGCTGCGCGGCAACAAGAAGAAGGCCAGGGCACTGCTGCTGGAGGCGAAGGCCGGCATGGCCGACCCCACGGTCGTCAACGCCAATCTGGCGCTGCTCAACAAGGGTTGATGCCGTCCTCGTGCCGGCCAAGGGTACGGTTTCGGGACAGGTGGCATCGACGCTTTGTAAACCCTAACCGCAGCTTCGGTCGAAAGATCGGCTTAAAGCCATGATCGAGGGCTGCCGCTGACCTAGAATGCGGCTAACCGCCGACGCTCGAGAGGCCCCCGCCCGAAATGCTGGATTTCAGTTCGCTCCTGCTCGCGGCCGCGCTGTCGGGCACCTGTCTGGCCGTTACCATGTTTGCAATCTGGTTCACCGCGCCGCGGGCGCGTTTCGTGCTGACGGTGGCGTGCGGCATTCTCGTCCTCGTCGCGCATGTGATCCTGTTCTGGCGATACACCAAGGAGCCGGATCCGTTGCTTTGCCAGATCGCGCTGGCGCTGCTCAGCCTGGGCTTCCTGATCCTCTGCATTTCGGCCATGCAGTATCTTGGCGTGCCGGACCACAGGCGTGCGGTCGTGCCGACCCTTGCCGCCATGGCAATCTGCGCGGCCTTGACCTTCCTCGGCCTTGACGGTGTCGGCTTCATCGTCACCTACGCGACGGTGACCGTACTGCTGTCGACGATCGGGGCCATGTTCTGGGTCAATGGCAGTCATGATCGCCGCATCCTGCTCGTGGTCTCGTTCCTGAGCGGCACCTGTGCGCTGTCGTTTGCCCTTTGCGGCATGGTTCTGCTGGCCAAGGCGCAATGGACGCTCGGCGTTGCCCCCGACAATTGGGCCGAACGTCTGAATTCCGTCGTGGCGGTGGCCTGCATGACCGGCCTCGGCGCCTTGACGCTCTCGCTGCATCATCTGCAGGCACAGATCGAGCTGAAGGCCGAGACGATGACCGATCCATTGACCGGGCTGATGAACCGTCGTGGGTTGACGTCGCTCCACGGCGAGCGGTCCTTCGGTCCCTTCACGGCGATCGTCATGTTCGACCTCGATCACTTCAAGAGGACGAACGACATATACGGTCATCCCATAGGGGATCAGGTCCTGTGCCGCTTCGCCGCCGTCATCCGGAAATATGCCAGGACCGGCGTCGACGCCTTTCGACTTGGCGGCGAGGAGTTCGCCGTCGTCATGTCGCGGATGACGGAAGAGCGGGCCTATGATCTCGCCAGCAAGATTGGCGTGGCCTTCGGCACCGAAATCGTTGCCAGTCCGCTCGGTCCATTGCGTAGCACGGTCAGCGGCGGAATCGGCTTTGGCGGCACCGACGGCAGCAGCCTCGACGAAGTGCTGGCCGAGGCGGACGCCGCGCTCTACGCGGCCAAGCGCGCCGGCCGAAATTGCGTCATCAGCCGCAAGAGGATGGGCAAGGCCGAACCGGTCGAGCCGGCCTTGCGCTCAGCTTAGGCCGAGAGACCGCTATTCGGCCGCTCCCAGATAATCCGACAGCGGCGGGCAGGAGCAGACCAGGTTGCGATCGCCAGCGACATTGTCGATGCGCGACACCGGCGGCCAGTACTTTGCCGCTGTGTCGGCGTCGCCGGCGGGGTAAGCCGCTTCCAGGCGTGAGTAGGGGTGGGTCCACTGTCCGGCCAGCGTCTCGGCCGCGGTGTGCGGCGCGTTGACCAGCGGGTTGTCGGTCAGCGGCCATTCGCCCTTCGCCACCTTGGCTGCCTCGCCGGCGATCGCGATCATCGCCTCGCAGAAGCGGTCGAGCTCGCGCTTGGGCTCCGACTCCGTCGGCTCGACCATCAGCGTGCCGGCGACCGGAAACGACATGGTCGGCGCGTGGAAGCCGTAGTCGATCAGGCGTTTGGCGATGTCATCGACGCTGATGCCGGCGCTCTCCTTGAGCACACGCGTGTCGAGGATGCATTCATGCGCGATGCGATCGTGCCGGCCCTTGTAGAGCAGGGGGAAATGCGGCGCGAGCCGTGTCGCCACGTAGTTGGCCGAGATGATGGCAGTCTCCGTTGCCTGCTTCAGGCCCGCAGCGCCCATCATGCGGATATACATCCAGGTGATCGGCAGGATGGAAGCGCTGCCGAACGGTGCGGCCGACACGGCATGCGCCGAGCCTTCGGTGACATGGCCCGGCAGATAGGGCTTCAGATGCGCCTTGACGCCGATCGGGCCGATGCCGGGGCCGCCGCCGCCATGCGGGATGCAGAAGGTCTTGTGCAGGTTCATATGGCAGACATCGGCGCCGATGTCGGCAGGACGTGCGAGGGCGACGAGCGCGTTGAGGTTGGCGCCGTCGAAATAGACCTGGCCGCCATGCTCGTGAATGAGGGCACAGAGGTGACGGGCGCCTTCCTCGTACACGCCGTGCGTCGAAGGATAGGTGAACATCAGCGCCGCGAGGTTTTTGGAATGCTCGTTGGCCTTGGCCCGCATATCATCCATGTCGATATTGCCGTCCTCCAGGCAGCGCACGACGACGACGCTCATGCCAGCCATCGCGGCACTTGCCGGATTGGTGCCGTGGGCGGAAGAGGGGATCAGGCAGACGGTGCGGTGGCCTTCGCCGCGCGAGCGGTGATAGGCGCGGATGGCGAGCAGGCCGGCATATTCGCCCTGGCTGCCGGCATTGGGCTGCAGGCTGACCGCGTCGAAACCGGTGATTTCGGACAGCCAACCTTCCAACTCACCGATCATGGCGCGATAGCCGGCCGAATGGCTGGCCGGCGCGAAGGGATGCAGATTGGCGATGCTTGGCCAACTCACCGGCATCATTTCGGCCGCGGCGTTGAGCTTCATGGTGCAGGATCCGAGCGGGATCATGGAGCGGTCGAGCGCCAGGTCCTTGTCGGCCAGCCGGCGCAGAAGGCGCATCATGTCGGTTTCCGACTTGTTCTCGTTGAAGACCGGCTGGGTCAGGAACTCTTTTCCCCGCGGCTTGCCGGGCACCGTGCTGCCGGCCGAAGGCCCGGCCTTGGCGCCGAACAGGGCCGCGATCGCGTCAAGATCGGCGTCGGTCGAGGTTTCGTCGAAGGCTATGCCGACATGGTCGGCATCAAGCACGCGCAGCAGCCGGCCGGTTTTTTCGGCGGCTTCGGCAATCTCCGCGGCCTTGCCCTTTACCTCCACCGTCACCGTGTCGAAACGGCTGGCGCCGAGCACCGGCACGCCTGCCGCTTGGAGACCGCTTGCCAGACGGTTGGCCAGCGCGTGGATGCGCCCGGCAATCGCCTGCAGCCCGGCGGGACCGTGCCAGATGGCATAGGCCGTCGCCATGTTGGCGAGCAGCGCCTGCGCCGTGCAGATGTTGGAGGTCGCCTTGTCGCGGCGGATATGCTGTTCGCGCGTCTGCAAGGCGAGGCGGTATCCGGGCCGGCCCTTGCTGTCGGTCGACTGGCCGACCAGGCGGCCGGGCATCAGCCGCGTCAGCCTGTCGGAGACGGCGCAATAGGCGGCGTGCGGGCCGCCAAAGCCCATCGGCACGCCAAAGCGCTGCATCGGCCCGACGGCAATGTCGGCGCCGAGTTTCGCCGGGGCGTCGGTCAGCGTCAGGCCGAGCGGGTCGGCGATGAAGACGACCAGCGCGCCGGTGGCGCGGGCCTTGTCGATCGCCGCCTTGTGGTCGCCATAGACGCCTGATGTATCGGGCCAGGAGACGAGCAGGGCAGCCGTGTTGTCGTCGATCGTCTCGCCGTCGATCTCGATGCCGAGCGGTTCGGCGCGGGTGCGTACCACATCCAGTGTCTGCGGATGCGGCGTGCCGGCAAGTGCCACCTTGGTGCGTTTGTCGCGATGGTGGCGCAGCGCTATGCCGACCGCTTCGGCGACAGCGGTTGCCTCATCCAGCAGCGAGGCCGACGCCACCGGCAGGCCGGTCAGTTCGGTGACCAGCGTCTGGAAATTGAACAGCATTTCCAGACGGCCCTGGCTGATCTCGGCCTGATAGGGGGTATAGGCCGTATACCAGGCCGGATTCTCGAACAGATTGCGCTGGATGACCGGCGGGACGTGGACGCCGTGATAGCCTGCGCCGATGAAGCTCTTCAGCACGGTATTCCCAGCCATTGTCGCCGACAATTCGGCCAGTGCTTCGGCTTCACTCGCCGGCGCCGGCAGGGCCAGCGGCAGGTCGAGGCGAATCGATTGCGGCACGGCCTGGCTGATCAGTGTCTCGACCGAGGGGACGCCGATCACCGCAAGCATGGCTCTGACATCGCTGACATCAGGACCGATATGGCGGGCCGAGAAGGGGGTAAGTGCTGCGCTCATCGTTTCTAAGTCCTGTTATCAGCCGATATGGGCTTTGTAGGCGGCCTCATCCATGAGGCTGGCGAGCTGGCTTTCGTCGGCAAGCTTCATCTTCCACAGCCAGCCGGCACCGGTTGCCGCCGAGTTGACCAGCGAGGGGTCAGAAGACAGCGTACCGTTGGCCTCGGTGATCTCGCCGTCGACCGGCGCGTAAACGTCAGAGGCCGCCTTGACGGATTCGACCACGACTGCGGTATCGCCCTTGCTCAGCTTCTTTCCCGTTTCCGGCAGTTCGACGAAGACGAGGTCGCCCAGCTGTTCCTGCGCATAGTCGGTGATGCCGACGGTGGCGATGCCGCCTTCGACGCGGAGCCATTCGTGATCCGATGTGAAATAGGTCTTTGCCATGCGGTCTATCCTTTGCGGTAGCGATGAGGGGTGAAGGGCAGGGAACTGATATCGACAGGGATTTTCGTGCCGCGCACGTCGGCGAAGACCCGTGTGCCGGGCTTTGCCAGCGATGCGGCGACATAGCCCATGGCGACCGGATGGCCAGCAGAGGGGCCAAAGCCGCCCGATGTGACATGGCCTGCGGGATTGCCGTCGGCGTCGAACAGGGCAGCACCGGCGCGCACCGGCTGGCGGCCTTCCGGCTTCAGACCGACACGCTTTTGCGCCGGGCCGCGTTCCACGGCGGCGCGCAGGGCGTCGGCGCCGATGAAGGCGCCAGACGCGCGGATGTCCTTGGGGATCGCCCACATCAGCGCGGCGGCGGCCGGGTCGGTCTCCGGCGTGATGTCCTGGCCATGCAGGCAAAGCCCCGCTTCCAGCCGCAGGCTGTCGCGCGCGGCAAGGCCGATCCACAGCACGCGTTCATCCTCGAGCAGCTTCGCCACAAGGTCGCGCGCATCGGCCTCGGGCAGGCCGATCTCGAAACCGTCCTCGCCGGTATAGCCGGACCGGCTCATGAACCAGTTCTTTCGCGGCTCGACACCGTGCATGAACAGCAGCGAACCGGTCTCGATGCCGGCGCGGGACAGCACGGCCCAGGCTTCGGGTCCCTGTATGGCCAGGAAGACGCGGTCGAGCGGCTCGACCTTCACGTCAAAATTCGCGGCCAGCTCGCGCAGATGCTTTTCGTCGGCGACGGCGTTGCCAGCATTGGCGACGACCATAAAGCGGTCGGCGCCGAGGCGGGTGACGATCAGGTCATCGAGGATGCCGCCTGCCTCATTGAGGAAGAACGTCAATTTGGATTGCGAGATTTCGAGCGCGCCGACATCCAGCGGGCAGGCACGGTTGAGCAGCGCAACCGCTTGCGGTCCGCTGACCTCGAACAGTTTCATGTGCGAGATGTCGAAGAGCCCCGCATGTTCGCGGGCATGCAGATGTTCCTTCATGACGCCGGCCGGGTAGGTCAGCGGCATCGACCAGCCGGCGAAGGCGCCGAAGCGCGCACCGGCGGCTGTGTGGATATCTTCGAGAGGAAGGTGTCTTGAGTCGTCGCCCGTCATGTCGTCTCCAGAGTCGCACGCAATCGGCCGCGAATGGCGACCAGTCCGTGCCCCTCTGTCTGAAGCCTGAGAGACTCGCGCAGCCGGAACTCTGTCAGCGGCGCTTACACCTTCGGCGCGGGGGCAAGCCCCGACTTTCCAGAGTGTCTTTCCCGTCTACGGTTCTTTTTGCCTGAGAGATTTCGGGCGATTTCCCCTTCGGCGGCAGCTCTCGCTGCTCTCTCCCGCAAACAGGTAGGACTCAAAACCTCAAGTCCTCGACGCGCCATCCATAGCCCGACGGCGACACCTTGTCACCTCCCCGCGACATCAAAGGTGCGTTGCGCCGACAAGTCTTCGCTAACCACGCCGTTTGCCGGTTTTTCAAGACACTCCTGATATGGAAGGCCGATGTAGCGCTTTGGGGCGACGGGGACGACAATGGGCGAATTGATCATGAGCGCGCCGGTGGCGGGGCTGACCTCGAAGAACCGCATCGCCCAGGAGGACGTGGTGATGCTGCGCCGCGATGTGTTCGCCGATGGCGTGGTGACGCGAGGCGAGGCGGAGGCGTTGTTCGCGCTCGACCAGACGGCGCGGGACAAATGCGCGGACTGGGCACCGTTCTTCGTCGAAGCGGTGACCGATTACATCGTCCACCAGGAAAAACCGTCCGGCTACATCTCGCAGGACAATGCCGACTGGCTGATCCGCACCATCTCGCGGGACGGCATGGTCGACAGCAGAACCGAACTCGAATTGCTGGTCCATGTGTTGGAAGAGGCAAGATCGTCGCCAGACGAGCTTTGCGTCTATGCGCTGGAGCAGGTCGCCCATGCCGTTATCGATGGCAAGGGGCCGCTGATGCTGGGTGGTGCGCTGGTGCCAGGCCTGATCGCCAGGGCGGAAGTCGAGCTGCTGCGCCGCATCCTCCACGCCCATGGCGGCGACGGCAACATCGCCATCACCCGCATCGAGGCCGAGGTGCTGTTCAGGATCAACGAACAGACCGCCCAGGCCAAGAACGATCCGTCCTGGAACGACCTGTTCGTCAAGGCGATCGCCAATTTCGTCATGTGCTCAGCCGGCTATGAAGCCCCGACCCGCGATGTGGCGCTACGCCAGGAAACCTTCCTCGAGCACGCCGATCCGGAAATCGGCGGTTTCTTCAGCCGGATGGTCTCCGGTGGCATGGCCGGCATCATCGAAGCCTATCGGTCCCCGGATGACATCGAGGCCGAGTGGGAAGCCAAGAACAGGGCGGCGGAGGCTTTGGCCCGCCGCGCCGAAACGATCGATGCCGGCGAAGCCAAATGGTTGGTGGAGCACATCGCGGCGGACCGTCCCCTCTACGACAACGAGCGCGCGCTGCTGACCCTCATCAAGCATGCCTCGCCGTTGATCCATCCGGCGCTGAGGCCGCTGCTCGACAAGGTCGCCTAAGCACAGCCGTCCGCGGCGATTATCTTGCGCAGGACAATGTTGGAATGCCCTTCGGGCCATCCTGCGAACTCGGCGACGCGCTGGAAACCGGCTTTCTCGTATAGGCCCGGCGCTTGGAAGTCGTGGCTCGACACCCATATTCGCCGAGCCCCACGGCTGGCAGCCTCGGCAACAAAGGCATCGAGCAGCTGCCTTGCATACCCAAGGCCTCGATAGGCCTGGTCGACCCACATCAATTGAAGTTCCGACGTGCCTGCCCACGAGTAGCCGGCCGCCACAGCAATTGCCCGTCCCGCTCCGTCGCGGATCACAAAGGCCAGCCCTCGATCATCGCCGCAGCCTGTGAGTCGCCGGTTTTCGCTGTGCAGGTGCTCTTCCAGCACACTCAGTTCGACGGGCGACAGGTCGTGCTCGGCGCTTATGAAGGCGGTCATCAAATCCCGCCGTACCAGTCATAGCCATTGTCTTCCCAATAGCCGCCGCGGCCGCCGCCGACATTGGCGAAACCGTCGACCAGTTCGATCTTGTAGAGATATTTCGGCATCTTGTAGCCGAGCTGGCGCTCGACCCGGACGCGCAGCGGCGCGCCGTTCTCGACCGGCAACGGCTTGCCGTTCAGGCCATAGGCCAGGATCGTCTGCGGGTGGCGGGCGTCGATGAGGTCGATCGTGCCATAGTATTTGATGTCCCCGGACAGACTGCGGTCGATCGTATCGAGGCAGTGGAACATGACGTAGCGCGCTTGCGGCTTGACCACCGCCTGGTCGAGCACGAGCGACAGCGGCGTGCCGGTCCATTTGGCGATGCAACTCCAGCCTTCGACGCAGTCATGACGGGTGATCTGGGTGCGGCTCGGCATGTTCTGAAGCTGCTCGCGGCTGAGCGACAGCGGCTTTTCAACCAGTCCCGAGACTTCCAGCCGCCAGTCGGCGAAATTGTTGGCGAGCAGGCCTTTGTAGGTGTCATCGTCAGGAGCGGTGACGCCGTTCGGCCGTTGCGGCTGACGGATATCGGCCTCGGTGAATTCCGGCGCCAGCGCGTCACGCCCGGCAAGCCAGCGCTGCGCGCGATATGTCAGGCCATTGGCGTTTTCGAGGAAGCTGCGCAGGCCGCTGCCGATGCTCAGCTGGCTGTCGAAAGCGTCGCATCCCGACAGCATGATACCGGAGGCGCCAAGGCTGGCGGCGGTCAGGAATTTTCTGCGGCTGATCTGGAACTTCGCCATCTCAGGCACTCCTTTCGGTCGTCTTGTCGTCATGCGCGGGAGGATCCGTGCGGTACCAGCCGGTGATGATCGAGCGCAGTTCGTTGATCGGGCCGGCGGCAAGGATCATCAGGATGTGAATGATGAAGAAGCCGACAAGCAGCAGCATGACGGTGAAATGGATGGTGCGCGCCGTCTGCCGGCCGCCAAGTATCTCGTTGAGGAAGGGCAGTACCGAATTCATGCTGGGCGACATGGCAAGGCCGGTGATGATCATCAGCGGCAACAGCACGAACAGCACGCCGCCATAAGCCATCTTCTGCAGCGTGTTGTATTCGCGCGTGTGGTGGAATTTCAGCCTGGCGTGGTCGACGATATCCCGTGGCAGCCGCTTGAGATCGTCGAGCCGCGGGGCGAGATCGCGCCTGATATGGCCGTTGATCAGGCTGGCGACCAGCCAGACGATCAATGTCGTCGTCAGGATCCAGGCGAAGAAGAAATGCACGACGCGGGCGGTGCCGAGATCATAGTAGGAGGGAATGGTCGCCCAGGACGGGAAGCCGCGCGCCGTCTCGTTGCCTGGCGGACCTGACCAGCCGAGCACGCCCGTCGTGTTGAAGCGGTGCCCGAAAATTTCGGTATAGCCGCGAGGACCGGTATCGGTGTTCTCGGCGCCGATTTCGAAGATGGTATTGTTGTATTCGAAGCCGGACTGCTTGCCGATGTAAAGCTGCGGCCGCGCGTTGAAGATCTGCAGGCCGGAAAGCAGCATGAAGAACAGCGAGATGGCCCAGATCCAGTGCGTCAGCCGTGTCCAGCGCGACTGGCGGTAGACCAGTGTGCTGTCACTCGACGCGGGAGCATCCGGTCCGGTGGCGGATTGGCTTCTGGCAACCGTTTCCATCTTGTCTCTTCTCCCGGCCTCGCGGCGTGGCCTGTGCGTTCATTGTCCTCCTGATACGTCGCGATCCAAACCGATGTTTCATCCGATCACGGATTTATTACGGACCGCCCAGGCTGACGGCGAGATTGACGGCCGCGGCGACGATGACCGTGTTGAAAAAGAACGACAGGATGGAATGGACAAGCACGACACAACGCATATGCGTCGTCGAGATGTTGGTGTCGGCGGTCTGCGCCGTCATGCCGATGACCGTCGAGAAATAGAGGAAATCCCAGCCTTCCGGACGCTTGTCACCCGGGAACAGCAATCCGCCGACCGGGATTTTTGTCTTGGTCTTGGTGTCGACCTCGTCGCCGTCCATCCAGTAGACATGCGCATAATGAAGTGCCGCCATGGCATGGATGGTGAACCAGCCGAGCGGGATCGACAGCAGCGCGAAGATGAGTTCGACCGGGTGGCCTCTGTCCTTCTGGTTGATCAGCAGGAACAAGGAGACAAGGGCAACGCCGACAACGACAAGCGTGACGGCGAAGATGACCAGCACCGGCTGGTCGGTGGCCCGCGCATTCTTGCTCAGATATTTGCCGGTGAATTTGGGCATCTGGCTGACGACAAGAATGACGTAGGCGGCAAAAAAGGCGTTGGCGCCGATCGAGTAGGCGAGTGGGGCGTGCAGCAGCAACGCCACAAGCAGCGCAAGCGCGCCGAAACACGCGGACATGGCGAACAGCATGTGGCGCTGCATGGGTTTTTGCACGGGGATTTCGGCGGCCATGGTGGTTCCGACCCTGGATGGCGCTCTGTTCTAGCTCGGTGTGGCGGATTTCAGGGCGCGCCGCAAGATACGGTCGAGTTCGCCGAGGAACCGCGAGCGGTCCTGCGGCGCGAAGGAGGCGTTGTAGCCCTTGCTCTCGCCGGTCTCGCGCAGATGCTGCTTGAGGTCGCGCATGGCCACCGCCATGCCGATGGTTTCGGGTGTGAACGGGCGTCCGGTGGGGCCAAGCACGTGCGCGCCGAGAGCCACGGCGCGCGCCGCGAGCGGAATATCCGCGGTCACCACGACATCGTTGGATTTGGCGTTCTCGACGATCCAGTCATCGGCGGCGTCAGCTCCCTTGGAGACCACGACGTTGCGGATCATCGGATCGCGCGATGGCCGCAGGCCGCCATTGGAGACGTGGGTGACGACGACGCCAAGGCGCTCGGCGACTTTCTCGACCTCGGCCTTGACCGGGCAGGCGTCGGCGTCGACGTAAATGGCGGGTGCGGGCATTGCCTCTCCGAAACGGGCAGGGGCCGGTACATGTCCGGCCCCTGCCTGAAATCTTACAGCGTTCAGGCCGGCAGCGCGCCGGACTTCTTAGCCGTCCAGGTGGCGATATAGTCCATCAAGCCGGGGTTGAGGCAGTCATAGGGCTCCAGCCCGATCGTCTTCAACTGGGCCCGGATGCCGTCCATTCGCTTCGGATCGACGCCGGATTCGATGATCGACGAGACGAAGGCGGTGAAGCCCGGAGGCGACCAGCCATCCTCGACGAAACGCTCGGGATGGATGAAGGACAGCCCCTTGAACGGATGATCGCGCTCGACCGGGCCGTGCATGTGGACGCCGCAGCCGGTGCAGGCATGACGCTGGATCAGCGCCGAGGGATCGACCACCTTGAGCTTGTCGCCGTTCTCTGTGACGGTGACGTCGCCGGTGCCGGCGACGGCAACCACCGAGAATACAGCACCTTCCGGCTTCCAGCATTTGGTGCAGCCGCAGGCGTGATTGTGGGCGATCTGCCCCTTGACCTTCACCTTGACCGGCTTGCTGGTGCAGGCGCAGACCAACGTGCCGCCGGCAAAGCTTGCGCTTTCCTTGGGCAGGCCATTGTCGATTTTCGGGTGCAGTTTCTCCGCCATTCCATTCTCCTCCCAGTTGTGAACCACAGAGGTCGCTGGCCGGTGGTCGGCGGCGTGTGGCCTTGCTTCAATAAACGACGACGCTTCGGATCGACTTGCCCTCATGCATGAGGTCGAACCCCTTGTTGATATCCTCGAGCTTCAGCGTGTGTGTGATCATCGGGTCGATCTGGATCTTGCCGTCCATGTACCAGTCGACGATGCGCGGCACGTCGGTGCGGCCGCGCGCGCCACCGAAGGCGGTGCCCATCCAGGTGCGGCCGGTGACAAGCTGGAACGGCCGGGTCGAAATCTCCTGGCCGGCGCCCGCCACACCGATGATGACCGACTTGCCCCAGCCGCGATGCGAGGCTTCCAGGGCCTGGCGCATCACCTTGGTGTTGCCGGTGCAGTCGAACGTGTAGTCGGCGCCGCCGATCTGGTCGGCACCGCGCTTGGTCATGTTGACGAGGTAAGGGACGATATCGCCGTCGATCTCCTTCGGATTGACGAAATGCGTCATGCCGAACCGCTCGCCCCATTCCTTCTTGTCGTTGTTCAAATCGACGCCGATGATCATGTCGGCGCCGGCCAGCTTCAGTCCCTGGATGACGTTCAAGCCGATGCCGCCGAGGCCGAAGACGACAGCGGTGGCGCCTTGTTCGACCTTGGCGGTGTTGATGACGGCGCCGATGCCGGTGGTGACGCCGCAGCCGATGTAGCAGATCTTGTCGAAAGGCGCGTCCGGATTGACCTTCGCCACCGCGATCTCGGGCAGCACGGTGAAGTTCGAGAAGGTGGAGCAGCCCATATAGTGGAAGATCTTGTCCTTGCCGATCGAGAAGCGCGACGAGCCGTCGGGCATCAGGCCTTGTCCCTGCGTGGCGCGGATCGCCGTGCACAGATTGGTCTTGCGCGACAGGCAGGACGGGCACTGCCGGCATTCCGGCGTATAGAGCGGGATGACATGGTCGCCCTTCTTGACCGAGGTGACGCCCTTGCCGACGTCGACCACGACACCGGCGCCCTCATGGCCGAGAATGGCCGGGAACAACCCTTCGGGATCGGCGCCCGACAGGGTGAACTCGTCGGTATGGCAGATACCGGTCGCCTTGATCTCGACCAGCACCTCACCGTCGCGAGGGCCGTCGAGGTCGACCTCCATGATTTCCAGCGGCTTTCCGGCGGCGACAGCGACAGCGGCGCGGGTTTTCATCAGGCGTCCTCCAATGCGAATTTTTTTCCAAGGTTTCAGGTTTTATCGACACGATCAACTGGAAGCTGGTGCCGTGACTGGGCCACAGCGAAGAATTGGAATCGCAAATCGATTGAAAGGCAGTGATTTGCACGCTCGGCTTGACCCTGCAAGCACAGGCCATAAAAGGAACGACCGACCGGAGGGGAATGACCTCAGCATGTTCACGAAAATCCTGATCGCCAATCGTGGCGAGATCGCCTGTCGCGTCATCAAGACGGCGCGCAAGATGGGCATTGCCACGGTTGCCGTCTATTCCGATGCCGATCGCGATGCGGTTCACGTCGAAATGGCCGACGAGGCGGTGCATATCGGGCCATCGCCCGCCGCGCAGAGTTATCTCGTGCCTGAAAAAATCATCGCGGCCTGCAAGGAAACGGGCGCGCAGGCCGTGCATCCAGGCTACGGCTTCCTGTCGGAACGGGCCGCCTTCTGCGAAGCTCTCGAAGCGGAAGGCATCGTCTTCATCGGCCCGAAACCCAAAGCCATCAAGGCGATGGGTGACAAGATCGAATCGAAGAAGTTCGCCAACGCCGCCAAGGTGTCGACGGTCCCGGGTTGGCTCGGCGTCATCGAGAATGCCGACCATGCCGAAAAGATCGCCGGCGAGATCGGCTATCCGGTGATGATCAAGGCTTCGGCCGGCGGCGGCGGCAAGGGCATGCGCATCGCCTGGAACCAGTCGGAAGTGCGCGACGGGTTCGACCGCGCCCGATCGGAAGCCAAGAGTTCGTTCGGCGACGACCGCGTGTTCATCGAAAAATTCGTCGTCGATCCGCGCCATATCGAGATCCAGGTGCTGGCCGACGCGCATGGCAACGCGCTCTATCTCGGCGAGCGCGAATGCTCGATCCAGCGCCGCAACCAGAAGGTGGCCGAAGAGGCGCCGTCACCATTCCTCGATGCCAAGACGCGCAAGGCCATGGGCGAGCAATCGGTGGCGCTGGCAAGGGCCGTCGATTATCAGAGCGCCGGCACGGTCGAGTTCATCGTCGACAAGGACAAGAACTTCTATTTCCTTGAAATGAATACACGATTGCAGGTCGAGCATCCGGTGACCGAGCTTGTCACGGGCATCGACCTGGTCGAGCAGATGATCCGTGTCGCCGCCGGCGAGAAACTCGCCTTGAAGCAAGACGACATCAAGCTGAATGGCTGGGCGGTGGAAAGCCGGCTCTATGCAGAGGATCCCTATCGCAATTTCCTGCCGTCGATCGGCCGGCTGACCCGCTATCGGCCGCCGGAAGAGGGCCAATTTGGCGACGTCGTCATCCGCAACGACACCGGCGTCACCGAAGGCTCGGAGATTTCGATGTTCTACGACCCGATGCTTGCCAAGCTTTGTACCTGGGCACCGACCCGGCTCCAGGCAATCGATGCCATGTCGGAAGCGCTGGACAGTTTTGTGGTCGACGGGATCGAGCACAATATCCCGTTCCTGGCGGCGCTGATGCAGCATCCGCGTTGGCGGGAAGGGGCGATTTCGACCGGCTTCATAGCCGAGGAATATCCCGACGGTTTTGCCCCTGTCGTACCGAACAGCGAGGAAAAGGCCGTGCTGGCATCAATCGCCACCGCCACGGAATTGTTGCGCCGCGACAGGCTCGACCGGCTGGGCGGGCGGCTGGCGCCGCATTCGGGGGCGCTGAAGCGCGACTGGGTGGTGAAGATTGGCGAGGATTATCTCCAGGCGTCGATCCTCGAAGGCATGATTTCCATTCCAATGGAGGTCGACCTGTCGATCGAAGGCGGCAAGGCGCTGACCGTTTCATCCGATTGGCGGCCGGGCGATCTGATCTGGCGCGGCACGGTCGGCAAGCGCTCCGTTGTCGCCCAGATCCGGCCTGTCGCCAACGGTTTTCGCATTGCCTGGAAGGGCATGTCGGTGACGGCGCGCGCGATGCTGCCGCGTACCGCCGAGCTTGAAAGACTGATGCCGGAGAAGGTGGCGCCGGACACGTCGAAGCTGCTGCTCTGCCCGATGCCCGGCCTCGTCGTGTCGATCGCCGTTGCGGAGGGACAGGAGGTCAAGGCCGGCGAAACGCTTGCCGTGGTCGAGGCGATGAAGATGGAAAACGTGCTGCGCGCTGAACGCGATCTCGTTGTGTCCAAGCTCAATGCCAAGCCGGGCGACAGCCTGGCCGTTGACGCGGTGATCATGGAATTCGCTTGAGCAGGTCGCGCAGGGTCGCGGAAGCCTGTGGTTGTCGGTCGTTTGTGCTGGACTGGTATCGCCCGGTCCCGGACAATACATCTCCACCGACTCAAAGCCTTCGACAGCGCGAGAAACCATGGCGGACGACAGACTTCCACGCGACCCCCTGAAGCGCGAAGCCGCGATTGCGGCAGCGCGGCCGGAGGTGCCGGCGCGGCCGTTCGTCCATCTGCGCGTGCATTCGGCCTATTCGCTGCTCGAGGGTGCGCTTCAGCTTGGCAAGATCGTTGGCCACGCCGTGAAGGACGAGGCACCGGCCATCGCCGTCACCGACACCAACAACCTGTTCGGTGCGCTGGAGTTTGCACAGAAGGCGGTCAAGGACGGTATCCAGCCGATCATCGGCTGCCAGATCGCACTCGCTTTTTCCGGCGAGAACAGCGACGGTCAGCGCGACCGCCGGCGGCAAGGGCCGGAGATGCGGCCGGTCGTCCTGCTCGCCGCGACCGAGGCCGGCTATTCCAACCTGGTCAGGCTGGTCAGTCGGGTCTATCTGGAAACGCCGCCCGGCGAGGCGGTGCACCTGACGACCGAGATGCTGGAGGGAAACGCCGACGGGCTGATCTGCCTCAGCGGCGGCCCACGCGGCCCGATCGGCAACGCCTTGAAGGAGGATCGCCGCGATCTGGCAGAGGTGAGGCTTTTGGCGCTCAAGGCGCTGTTCGGCGATCGGCTCTATGTCGAATTGGACCGGGTTGCGGGTTACGACCGGACCATCGAGCACTCAACGATCGATCTCGCCTATACGCACGAACTGCCGCTGGTAGCCACCAACGAGGCCTTTTTCTCGTCGCGCGATGATTATGAGGCGCATGACGCGCTGATCGCCATCGCGGAGGGCTCGGTCGTCGCCGTCGACACACGCCGCCGGCTGTCGCCGGACAATTTCCTGCGCAGCCAGGCCGACATGGCAAAGCTGTTCGCCGACCTGCCCGAGGCGATCGACAACACCGTCGAGATCGCGCTGCGCTGCTCCTACTATCCAAAAAACCGCAGCCCGATCCTGCCGCGTTTCACCGGCGGCGATAGTGCCGACAAGGACGCCGCGGAAAAGGCGGAGGCGGCCGAACTCGCCCGTCAGGCGCGCGAGGGGCTCGATGCGCGGCTTGCGCTGCACGGACCAACCCCGGGCTATACGGTCGAGCAATATCGCGAGCGGCTCGAATTCGAACTCGGCATCATCGAGAAGATGAAATTCCCCGGCTACTTCCTGATCGTTGCCGACTTCATCAAATGGGCCAAGGCGCAAGGCATTCCGGTCGGCCCGGGCCGTGGTTCGGGCGCCGGCTCGCTGGTCGCCTATTCGACGACCATCACCGACATCGATCCGCTGCGCTTCTCGCTGCTGTTCGAGCGCTTCCTCAATCCGGACCGCGTGTCGATGCCCGACTTCGACATCGACTTCTGCCAGGATCGCCGCGAAGAGGTGATCCGCTACGTCCAGCAGAAATATGGGCGCGACCAGGTCGGCCAGATCATCACCTTCGGTACGCTGCAGGCCCGCGCCGTGCTGCGCGACGTCGGCCGCGTGCTGCAGATGCCCTATGGCCAGGTCGACAAGCTGTCGAAGATGGTGCCACAGAATCCGGCCAATCCGGTCAAGCTCGCCGACGCCATCGCCAATGAGCCGCGCTTTGCCGAAGAGGCCGAGAGGGAACCGATCGTCCAGACGCTGCTCGACATGGCACAGAAGCTGGAGGGCCTTTACCGCCACGCCTCCACGCACGCCGCCGGCATCGTCATCGGCGACCGGCCTTTGTCGGAACTGGTGCCGATGTACCGCGATCCGCGCTCGGACATGCCGGTTACCCAGTTCAACATGAAATATGTCGAGCAGGCCGGGCTGGTGAAGTTCGACTTTCTCGGCCTGAAGACGCTGACCGTTCTGGATACGGCGGTCAAACTGATCCGCCGGCGCGGCATCGACATCGACCTGGCGACGATACCGCTCGACGATCCCGACACCTATGCCATGCTGTCGCGCGGCGAGGTGGTCGGCGTGTTCCAGGTGGAAAGTGCCGGCATGCGCAAGGCGCTGATCGGCATGCGGCCCGACTGCATCGAGGACATCATCGCGCTGGTCGCGCTCTATCGTCCGGGCCCGATGGAGAACATCCCGACCTACAACGCCAGAAAGCATGGCGAGGAGGAGATGGCCTCGATCCACCCGAAGATCGACCATCTGGTGAAGGAGACGCAAGGCGTCATCGTCTATCAGGAACAGGTCATGCAGATCGCGCAGGAGCTGTCCGGCTATTCGCTCGGCGAAGCCGACCTTCTGCGCCGCGCCATGGGCAAGAAGATCCGCGCCGAGATGGACAAGCAGCGCGAGCGCTTCGTCACTGGCGCTGTCGAGCGTGGCGTCAGCAAACCGCAAGCCGACTTCATTTTCGACCTTTTGGCCAAGTTCGCCGACTATGGTTTCAACAAATCGCACGCCGCCGCCTACGCCGTGGTCTCGTATCAGACCGCCTATCTCAAGGCGCACTATCCGGTCGAGTTCCTGGCGGCGTCGATGACGCTCGACATGGGCAACACCGACAAGCTCGCCGATTTCCGCCAGGATGCCCTGCGCCTCGGCATCGAGGTTCTGGCGCCGTCGGTCATGACGAGTTTTCGGCCTTTCGAGGTCGGTGAGAACCGCATCTACTATTCGATGGCCGCGCTCAAGGGCGTCGGCGACGCGGCGGTCGAGCACATCGTCGCTGTCCGTGGCGAGAAGCCGTTCAAGAACCTCGCCGATTTCTGCGAGCGGATCGATCCCAAGATCGTTGGCAAACGTGTCTTCGAAAGCCTGATCATGGCCGGCGCGCTCGACTGTTTCGGGCATGACCGGGCACAGATGATGGCTGGCGTCGAACGGATGATGGGGTTGGCATCGCTGGCGCAGCAGAATGCCGTTTCCGGCCAGGCCGATATTTTCGGCGCCTCGCTAGGGAGCCAGTCGCAGGCGCTCAACCTGCCGGCGACGGATCCGTGGCTCGCCGCCGATCGGTTGCACCGCGAATTCCAGGTTGTCGGCTTCTATCTCTCGGCCCACCCGCTCGACGAATACAAGGCGGCGCTGCAAAAGATGCGGGTGCAGAACTGGGCGGAGTTCTCAGCCGCCGTCAAGCGCGGCGCTTCTGCCGGCCGCCTGGCCGGCACGGTGACCAGCAAGCAGGAACGCAAGACACGCACCGGCAACAAGATGGGCGTGGTGGCCTTTTCCGACACTTCCGGCCAGTACGAGGCCGTGCTTTTTTCGGAAGGATTGGCACAGTATCGCGACCTCCTGGAAGCCGGCCGCTCCGTCGTCATCACCGTGGCGGCGGAGGACAGGCCCGAGGGCGTAAACCTGCGCATCAACTCGGTCCAGTCCCTGGAGGATGAAGCAAGCCGCATCCAGAAGGCGCTGCGCATTTTCGTCAGGAACGACGGACCCGCCTCGATGATCCAATCCCAACTCACCCAGCGTGGCGAGAGCCAGGTGAGCATTATCGTGATCAAGGAAGAGGCGCAGGGCGAGGTCGAGATCGCCTTGCAGGGCGGCTACCGCGTCTCGCCGCAGATCGCGTCGGCGATGCGCGCCGTGCCCGGCGTGGTCGAAGTGGAATTGGTGTGACCGCCATCCTCGGCAGGCGGTGGCGATCCTGCGGGCGGCATCCGCCGCTTGCGCAATCGCGGCCCGCATGAAGACCTCCGACAAGGCTTCATCCCAGGATCTTTCAGCAATTGCGCGCCTGCGCGACACGCTGCGCAGGCTCTACCACGGGCGCACGCCGGCGGCTTTCCGGTTCCAACTGGCGGCAATCGTCATCGATCTGGCAATCATCGCCTTCTTCATCGCGACACCCGTCATCCAGCAATCGGCTTCGTTCCTGTGGCTGGATTATGCGGTGGCGGTGCTCGTCGGCGTCGACCTTATCGCCAGGTTGCTGGCCTCCAACGACATGCTGCGCCTGATGAAGCAGCCAACCTCCTGGGTGGATGTCTTCATCCTTTTGACGCTGCTGATGCCGACGGCGCTCGCCAATCTCGGTTTCCTGCGCATCCTGCGGCTGTGGTCATTGTCGCGCAGCGGTTCGATCTGGCGGCATTTCGAGATGCGTGGCTTGCGCCCCTGGCGCGAGGCGAGCCACGCGGTCATCAACCTTTTGACCTTTCTCTTTGTCATCACCGGCTTCGTCTACACTTTCTTCTTCCGCAATGGAGCCGGGCTGGAAAACTACATCGACGCGCTTTATTTCACCGTGGCCACGGTGACCACGACCGGTTTCGGCGACATCGTGCTGCCGGGCATGGCCGGCAAGCTGACCGCGATCGTCACCATGATCATCGGAATATCGCTGTTCGTCAGGCTGGCGCAGGCGATCTTCCGGCCGGCCAAGGTGTTCTTCCCGTGTCCGCGATGCGGACTGCAACGGCACGAACCGGACGCGGTGCACTGCAAGGCCTGCGGGCATGTTCTCAACATACCAGACGCAGGCGACTAGCGCATGAACATTCAGGGGATGACGGCTATGACGCCGCCACTTCAGCCGGCTCGGCCGGCTTGCGCTGCAGATTGAGCAGATTGCCCATCAGGATGAGCAGCGCGCCACCGGCGGTGAAGGCGTCGATCTGCTCGTGATAAAGCAGCCAGCCGACCAGCGCGGACAAGGGCACCCGCAGGAAATCCATCGGCGAAATGACGGTGGCGTCGGCATAGGTGAGCGCGCGGGCCATGCAGAAATGTGATGACATGCCGGTGAAGGCGATCAGCACGACCCATGGCCAGAGTTCGAGTGAAGGGGTGCGCCATACGTAGAGCGCCGGGATGAGGCCGAGCACCGACTGGATGATCAGCATCCAGAAAATGATGCGCACGACGCTGTCGGTGCGGGTCAGTGATTTGACCATGACCAGCGATATGCCGAAACAGACCGCGGCACCCAGCACGACCAGGTGTCCAGGATCGACAGAGCCGACGCCCGGGCGCACGATGACCACCACGCCGATCAGCCCGAGCACGACCGCCGCCAGTTTCGGCCGGCTCAGCCGTTCGCCCAGAAAAGTCACCGCCAGGATCGCCGTCCAGATCGGGGTGGTGAATTCGATCGATATCAGCACCGCCAGCGGAATCAGCGTTAGCGCGTAGAGCCATGCCGCCTGGCCGCTATAGTGAACGACATTGCGGGCGATGTGGGCGAGGGGACGTTGCGTGCGCATCGCCGCAAAGCCACCGCTCGTCAGCACCAGCGGCAGGAGAATTAGGAAGCCGAACACCGAGCGCAATTCCAGCACCTGGAAGACATTGAGCTCCGCTGTCGTGGCGCGGCCGGCGACCGACATCCCCAGGAACGAGGTAACCGACAGCGCCATCCAGAACGCAGCCTTGGGGATCGAAGGGGTGGGTTTCATGGCCGCTATCTCGCAGGCGGGAGCCTTTGCCGCAATCGCTAGCCGCTTGATTCTTCTGGACCAGTCGTGGCGACGTTGCAAACGGTCGCGTTGCCCGCGGAACCTGATACGCCAAGGGGCGTTGAGTCGCTGTATCCACCACAAGCCTTGGTATTACATGTCTGCCCGACGAGGAGAACTTCGATGACATCACCTGCGCGGTTCGCACTTGCCGGCTGCCTGCTGGTCGCGGCCAATGCGGCACATGCCGATGAGAGCAAGTTTCTCCAATCCTTCCAGGGGAATTTTGCCGGCAAGGGGACTGTCCAGGTGACGACACAGGCGCCGACCGTCAGCGTTTCCTGCACCTTCAAATCGGATGCCACAGCGTCCTCGCTGTCGCTCGACGGCAACTGCCGCGGCCTCGTTGTGGTCTCGCGCGCCATCAGCGCCCATCTGAAAACCAGTGGTGCCAGTTACAGCGGCGTCTATGTCGGATCGCGCACCGGTCCGGCGCAGCTCAACGGCAGCCGCTCCGGCAACGCGATCAATCTCGCCATCCGCTGGGCCAAGCTGGTCAATGGTGACCGCAGCGCGCAGCTGACTGTGCAGAAAAAAGGCGCCAATGGCATTCTGCTCACCGTCATCGACCGCGATCCCAAAACCGGCAAGAACGTGGTGACGAGTCGCATCGATCTGAAGCGCACCTGACAGCTCATTCCTCGAGCGGCTCCGGCGGATGGGCGTCACGGCCCCTGCCGAATGTATAGCCGGTCTCCACCGCCTTGCGGCCGAACTTGTCGCGCAACGCGTCGATCGCGCCTTCGGCCATGGCGCGCTTGCGCGACTGAACGTCGACCAGATCCGGCGGGTCGGCCTTGTCGTCATCGGACAGATCGCTGACGCCAATGCCGAGCAATCGAAATTTCGTTCCGTCCGTTTCCTTGCGCAGAAGCTCCACGCCGGTCGAGAAGATGCGATCCGCGAGCCGGGTCGGGTCGCCGAGCTGGCGGTTGCGCGTGCGCAGCCTGAAATCCTGGGTCTTCAGCTTCAGCACCACGGTGCGTCCGGCAATGCCCGACTTTTTCAGCCGCGCCGAGACCTTTTCCGAAAGGCCGCGCAGCACCGAGACCAGCTCTTCCAGCGAAGCGATGTCGGTGTCGAAGGTGGTTTCGGCCGACACGCTCTTGGCGTCCTGGTCGGGATCGACGCGGCGGACGTCCTCGCCGCGCGAAAGCCGGTAGAGCCGGTCACCCATCGCGCCATAGCGGCGCATCAGGTCGCCACGCTCCATCTTCTGGAGCTGGCCAATGGTGCGGATCCCGTCGCGCTCGAGCGTGGCGTTGAACGCCTTGCCGACGCCCCAGATCATCGTAACCGGCTGTGTCGCCAGGAAGCCGACCGCCTCGGCCTCGCCGATGACCGAAAAGCCCCGCGGCTTGCGGAAATCCGACGCGATCTTGGCGAGGAATTTGCAGTAGGACAGGCCGGCCGAAACCGTGATGCCGATCTCCTTCTCGACGGCCAGCGCGAAGCGCGCCAGCACCACGGCCGGTGGCAGGCCGTGCAACCGTTCGGTGCCGGCGAGGTCGAGAAACGCCTCGTCGATCGACAGCGGCTCGACCAGCGGTGTCAGCGCCTGCATCATGGCGCGCACCTCACGGCCGACACGCACGTATTTTTCCATGTTGGGCGCGATCACGACCGCGTCGGGGCAGGCCTCGAGCGCCTTGAACATCGGCATGGCGGAGCGCACGCCGCGGATGCGGGCGATGTAGCATGCGGTGGAGACGACCCCGCGCTTGCCACCGCCGACGATCAGCGGCTTGTCCTTGAGCGCCGGGTTGTCGCGCTTTTCGATCGCCGCGTAGAAGGCGTCGCAATCGATATGGGCCAGATGCAGCCGGTAAAGCTCGGGATGGCGGGCAAGGCGAGGGCTGCCGCAGCGCTCGCAGCGGCGCGTCTCACTGCGCTGAAACGTCAGGCAGTCACGGCAAAAACCGTGATCGGGATTGTTGACAGGGGCCGCCATCGCTGCGAACATAAAGAGAACAGAGGCAATGGTACGACAGTGCAGGGCCAGCGACAAGCTTGGCCTGGGGAGAACCGCATGAGCACGACCATAGTGCCGCTGGCGCCTGAGCTCTGGCCTGATTTCGAGGATCTTTTTGGCAAGCAGGGCGCCTGTTACGGCTGCTGGTGCACACATTTCAGGCTGGCGCCGGCGACGCGGCGCGAAAGCAGCCGCGAACGCAACAAGGACCATATCAAGGCGCGCATCGAAGCCGGCCCGCCGCCCGGCCTTCTGGCCTTCGAGGACGGCAAGGCGGTTGGCTGGATGCAGATCGGGCCGCGCGCCGACGTGCCCGAATGGAACAACAAGGGCAGGGGCTCGGCGCCGATCGACCCCGCCGACGCTTCAGATCCAGCCGTTTGGGCGATCTCCTGCTTTTTCATTCGAGCCAAGGCGCGCGGCAGGGGTATCACGCATCGCCTCGTTGAAGGTGGCATCGATTTCGCTCGCAGGAACGGTGCACGGCTTGTCGAGGCCTGCCCGATCGACCTGTCTCGCGATTCGCGTTCGATCGGCTTGTTCGTCGGCTCGTCGGGGGTGTTCGAGAAGGCCGGGTTCGAGAGACTGGTCGAGCGTAAGGCGGGGCGACCGCTGATGCGGCTGGTGCTGCAGCCTGGCACCTGATCACCATCATCTTGCAGTTGTGACGGTATTTCCCTACCAGACGTACGAAACGATTTCCGCCTTTCGACCAAACGGAGAATTCCCGTGAACCGTGTGTTGCCAGTTGCCTTTACCGCGCTTGTGCTCAGCGCGCCCGCTTTCGGCCAGACCGTGGACAGTCAGGGCGCGAAGCAATTGTCCGATGACCTGTCCCGCTATGTTGGCAAGCAGGCGCTCGACACGGGCATCCTGAAGGTTTCGGTCGAAGGCGATGCCTACAAGATCGTGTTTGATTTCAAGACACTGGCCGGGGTCCTGCCCAAGCAGGAACAGGTGAAACTCGACTTTGCCCCCTACGCCCTCCTGGTCAAGCCGCGCAGCGACGGGACCTGGGACGTCTCGATGGATTTCTCGCAAAGCGCGTCCTTCGAGTTCAAGGGGCCCGAGGGGCCGCAGAGCACGCAGTTTTCGATCAAGGACGGCAAGGGTGCCGGCGTCTACGACCCCAATCTAGCGGCTTTCGTCAGCGGCACCAGTTCGATCGCGAGCATGACGATGGCATCGAAGGATGCCAAGCAGCAGATCGACGTAAGTGCCGGTGCCGGCACCGCGACCATCGCCGCCACAAAGGCCGCCAATGGCGGCGTCGATTTCACGACGTCGCAGAAAATTTCGAATTTCGTCGAGGCGATAAAATTCAACGATTCCGAGAGCGGGCTGAATTTTCCGGTCACCGTGAAGTCGCCGGAATTGTCGGTCGAGGCCAGCGGCAAGGGCGTGCAGACCAAGCCGCTGCTCGACCTCCTGGCATTTGCCGTGGCCAATGAGGACGAGAAGACGCTGAAGGCGAACCAGGCGCAGCTGAAGTCGCTTCTGCTCGCCGCGCTTCCGGTGTGGGAGCGCATCGACGGCACCTATGGTTTCAAGGATTTCGCCGTCGACAGCCCGATCGGCACTTTTGGGGCGACGCAACTCAGCACCGTCTTCGGTGCCGATGGCGTTGCCCAGAACGGCAAGGTCACCTACGGCATCAAGGTGGCGGGGCTGACCGTCCCGCAGCAGCTTTTGCCGAGCTGGAGCGTGGCGCTGCTGCCCACCGATATCGACCTGAACTTCGGCGGTGCCAATATCGATCTCGACAGCATGGCGAAGAAGGCGATCGAAGCCTTTGATCTCAATCAGGATCCACCGCTGTCGGCCGAGTTCGGCGACCAGCTCAAGGCGGATTTCCTGGCCAAGGCGCCTAAGGTCGTCATCGGCCACAGCATCGTGAAGAACAAGGACATGGAGGTCGCGCTGGAAGGCGAGATGACGAGCTTCGGTGAAAAGCCCGACGCCAATCTTACGGTCGATGTCGCCGGCTTCGACAAGATCATGGCCCATCTGCAGGACGCAGCGAAGGCGGAGCCGGAGCTGGGGCAGTACGTGCCTGTCGCTCTCATGGCCAAGGGTTTTGCCAAGACGCTGCCGGACGGCCGGCTGGAATGGGCTGTCAGCACCAAGGCCGACGGCTCGGTCACGGTCAACGGCGTCATGCTGAAGCCCGCCGATCCGGCGGTGGACGACAGCGTCGACGATGGTAACGGTGCGGGCGATAGCAGCGGTGGCGATAATGGCGGTGGCGCCGATAATGGCGGGGCCGGCGCGAAGCTGAACCCTTGAGGGTTCGGCTCTAGCCCCTTGTTTTGACGCAATTCTCGAGGGAAAGCGCTACGCGCTTTTTCTCGGGAAAACCGTTTCACACTTTTCCTGGGATTGCTCTACAGCCCCAGCGCGCCCGCGATCTTCGGCGCGGCTTCATGCCAGTCCTGAACGACGATGACATCGTCCGGGACCGGCGGCAGGAACGCACGCAGCGAATTGTCGGCCATCAGGTGGAAAAGATTTGCGTCGGCGACCGATTCCCGCACCGACGCCAGATTGTGCGGCTGATCGTCGACGAAGACCACCGGCCGGCCGTTCTTGCCGCGCAGCCTGGCCACCGCCGGTCCCTTGGCCATCTCGGTGGTCAGCAGCGGATAGTCCAGGCCCAGGGCATCGAGATGGATGCGACGCACCGCGCGATGCCTGTGCGGCATGGCCGTCAGCAGTATGATTTCCGCGCGCTTGCCAAGCCCCGTCAAGGCTTGTGCGGCGCCGTCGGTAATGCTCTGCCAATCGGCTTGCGCGTCGAAAAAATCGCCCAGAAGTGCCGTGACCTCGGGTTGTTCGATCAGCCGGCCGCTCGCCGTTTCGGCTATGTTGCCGGTCAGCCGGAAGGACGCCAGTGTCAGGCCATAGCCGCGCGACTTCAGGAAATGCGGGAAGGGGCGGATGAATTCAAGCACGACGTCGTCGACGTCGAGCACCAGCAGCGGCCGGTCGTCGGCCGCCAGTTCCTCGATCTGGCGGGCGGTCTCCGGATCATCGCTCATATGGAATGCTCATGGTTGTCGTCGCCGAGCGGCAATGCGCGCAACGCCTTGCCGACGGCCGCCGGCGGCGTGCCGGTTTCCTCGGCAAAGCGCATCAGCGTCGGCTCGTGGGCGAGAATGAACTGCAACACGCCGGCCAGGAAACCCGGCTCGCCGGCGGCCTTGCGGATCGAATGCGCCTCTATTCCGGTGATCGCAAGAAAACGCGGCAACAGCTCCGGATCGGAGGCAACGAAGCCCAGCGCCTTCACGGCAATGGTTTCCGCCTCTTCGCGCATTGACGCCGCGTTTGCCATCACTACCTTCGGCATGTGGAATGAGTCTCTTCCGCAGTAATGGCAAGAGTTGCTTGCGGCAAGCCTTTACAGCGTGGCGCGCCTTTTGGACGCGTCGGGAGGCGATGTGGAATTCGCGCTGCTTTGCAGCCCGAGGGTTTCCGTTTCGTCAATCATATTGCCGTATAGTGAAGCAGGGTTTGGTGCGTTCAACCAGGGCGCATGACGGTCACCTTCGAGCGGAAGGACGGCCGGGACGGGATGTCGATGCCTAAGAAGGTCATGATCGTCGAGGACAATGAGCTGAATATGAAGCTCTTTCGGGACCTCATCGAAGCGAGCGGCTACGAGACGGTGCGCACCCGCAATGGTCTGGAGGCGCTTGACCTGGCGCGCAAGCACCGGCCCGATCTCATCCTGATGGACATCCAGCTGCCCGAAGTGTCAGGGCTGGAAGTGACCAAATGGCTGAAGGAAGACGACGATCTGCACGTCATTCCGGTCATCGCCGTGACTGCCTTCGCCATGAAAGGCGACGAGGAACGCATCCGCCAGGGTGGCTGCGAGGCCTATATTTCGAAACCGATCTCGGTGCCGCGTTTCATCGAGACCATCAAATCCTATCTGGGCGATGCCTGATGTGCCATTCCAGCCGAGCCGGAGCCTTGTGAAATGACCGCGCGGATCCTCGTCGTCGACGACATCCCTGCCAATGTGAGGCTGCTGGAGGTCCGGCTGCTGGCCGAATATTTCGAGGTGCTGACCGCCACCAACGGGCCCGACGCGATCGAGACCTGCGAGAACGGCAAGGTCGATGTCGTGCTGCTAGACGTGATGATGCCCGACATGGACGGGTTCGAAGTCTGCCGCAGGCTCAAGAGCGATCCTGCGACGTCGCATATTCCGGTCGTGATGATCACCGCGCTCGACCAGGTGTCCGACCGCGTGCGCGGGCTCGAGGCCGGCGCGGACGATTTCCTGACCAAACCGGTCAACGACCTGCAGCTGATGACACGCGTGAAGAGCCTGGTCCGGTTGAAATCGCTGACCGACGAGCTCAGGCTGCGGGCCTCGACGACGCGTAATATCGGCATCGAGGAGCTGCTCAGCCGCAATTTCGCGTCCGAGGACACGACGCCGAAAGTGCTGCTGATCGACGAACGCAAATCGTCGGTCGAGCGCATCCAGAAGATGCTGCGCGACCGCGCCGATCTCGACGTCACCAGTGATCCGCATGCAGGGTTCTTCCAGGCGGCCGAAACCCCCTATGAATGCGTGATGATCTCGACGGCCTTTGCCGATTTCGATCCGCTTCGGCTCTGCTCGCAATTGCGCTCGCTCGACCGCACCCGTTTCGTCCCGATCATCCTTCTGGCGGAGGAGGGCGAGGAGGAACGTATCATCCGCGGCCTCGAACTCGGCATCAACGACTATCTGATGCGGCCGATCGACCAGCAGGAACTGACGGCGCGGCTGCGCACCCAGGTGCGTCGCAAGCGCTACAACGACCAATTGCGCGCCAGCGTCACCCAGACCATCGAAATGGCGGTGACGGACGGCCTGACCGGGCTGCACAACCGCCGCTACCTCGACAGCCATCTGCAGACGCTGTTCGACCGCGCCGTGGCGCGGCGCCGGCCGCTGTCGGTGATGATCACCGACCTCGACCGCTTCAAGTCGATCAATGACACGCACGGCCATGATGGCGGCGACGAGGTGCTGCGGGAATTCGCCCGACGGCTGCGCAAGAATGTCAGGGGTATCGACCTTGCCTGCCGTTTTGGTGGCGAGGAGTTCGTGGTGGTGATGCCGGACACCGACGGCGCCGTGGCCGAGAAAGTGGCCGAACGCATCCGCGCCGAGATCGCCCAGAAACCTTTCGCCATCGGTGCCGACGGCAAGACGATCGAGGTCACCGTCAGCGTCGGCGTGTCGTCGGTTCTGAAGGGCGTGGATACGGTGGCCGCGTTGATGAAGCGCGCCGATCTCGCGCTCTATGAAGCCAAGAGCGGCGGCCGCAACCGCGTCGTTGCCAAGGCAGCGTAAGCGTCCGCGGCCGATTCCCCGGTCAATCCAATAAGGTTAGCTATTTACCTTAATCCAAGCAATTCCCGAGCCTTGGTTAAGAAACTGTTGATTTTCCTAAGCCCGTGCGCAAATGTGCAGGGGAAGACGAAGCCGGCGCGAGGGTAGATAGCCGGCTCGATCCTGAAATACCCCATGATGCTCAGGTCCGCCGCATCTCCTGGGTCCGTGGGGTCGGCCGGCCGGCGCTGGCACATAGTGGCCTCCTCGTACCGCTGCCAACCGCCGACCGGCCCCCTTTGTTCCGAGACCTCTGTAGCAGCCCCGAAAGGGGCTTTTTTCTTGTGCGGAAAAATCTGAGGAACGCTTGCTGACCGGGACCAGCTTCAATCGCCCGGCCATGACCCTTAGCTGCCGCTTTTGGCGGTCATCCAAGCAAGGAAAGCACCTCTCTTCACTTTGTACATATGGCGCACAAGGGGCTTGCGGCAAGACCCGCCTGTTCCCGTAAACCGCTGCCTGAAGCGCGTCGCGTTGAAAGGGATTCATGCGATGCGCCTTGGGGTCTCTGTTTTCATGCGTGCCGTTCTCCAGAAACCGAAGTCACTTTTGGGCGGCATGCATTGACCAGCGGAAAACGGGAGTAACGAGAATGGGTATTGTGTCGCCTATGGACGGTTTGCGTCGAGATCATGCGGTGGTGATCGCAGGAGGCGGTCCGACCGGGCTGATGCTGGCCGGCGAACTCGCTTTGGCAGGCATCGACGTCGCCATTGTGGAGCGGCGCCCGACCCAGCAGCTGGCCGGCTTGCGCGCGGGTGGCCTTCACGCACGCACCATCGAGGTTCTCGATCAGCGCGGAATTGCCGACCGGTTTCTTTCACAGGGGCAGCGCTTCCCGACCGTCGGCTTCCACATGATCCGTTTGGACATCAGCGACTTTCCCACCCGGCACAACTATCTGCTGGCGCTGCGCCAAAACCATATCGAACGGATATTGGCCGACTGGATCGACGAGTTGGGAGTGCCAATCTATCGCGGGCAGGAAGTCAATGACTTCGCGCAGGACGATGACGGTGTCGACCTGGATTTGTCCGGTGGCCAACTCTTGAGGGCGCAATACCTCGTCGGCTGCGATGGAGGACGCAGCACGATCCGCAAGGCGGCGGGCATTGAGTTCGCCGGATGGGATCCGACGATGAGCTGGATGATCGCCGAGGTCGAGATGGCCGAGGAACCGGCATTGGGCTTCCGCAATGACGCCTACGGCATTCATGCGATAGGCAAGATCGAGGATGGCGACAGGGTGGGTGTCGTGCTGACCGAGAGGCAGTTGACCATCGGCGGCGAGCCGACACTGAACGATCTCAGCGAGGCGCTTGTGGCTGTCTACGGCACCGATTTCGGAGTCCACGGTCCGACCTGGCTCTCTCGCTTCACCGACATGACGCGTCAGGCTGCCGCTTATCGTGACAGGCGTGTCCTTCTGGCCGGCGACGCCGCGCACATTCATCCTCCGATGGGCGGGCAGGGGCTCAATATCGGTGTGCAGGACGCGGTCAATCTGGGATGGAAGCTGGCCCAGGTGGTCAGGCGGATCTCACCGGAAGGCCTGCTCGACAGCTATCACGCCGAGCGCCATCCGGTCGCCGCCCGCGTGTTGCGCAACACGATGGCGCAGGTCGCGCTTCGCCGCACGGACGACCGCACCAAGGCCCTGGGCGATACGATGACCGAGTTGCTCGGCATGGAAGAGCCGCGCAAACGGATCGCCGCGGAGATGTCCGGCCTGGGTATCCGTTACGATCTCGGCGAGGGCCACCCGTTGCTTGGGCGGCGGATGCCCGACCTCGACCTTGTCACAGCCCGCGGTCCGGCACGGGTCTTCAGCCTGCTGCACGATGCCCGGCCGGTGCTCCTCAACCTCGGCGAACGAGGCTGGCCGGACATTAGGCCCTGGGCGGATCGGGTCCGCCAGATCGAGGCTGGATATGAAGGCGTCTGGGAGCTACCGGCCCTCGGGACGGTCGCCGCGCCCGAAGCCGTCTTGATCCGGCCGGACGGATATGTGGCCTGGGTCGGGGCTGGAACGCAAATGGGGCTGGTCGATGCGCTGACCGCTTGGTGCGGGCCACCTGCCACGCGTTAGCGACACGATCAAAGCGGGCGGCCACCTGATCGCGGCGCCAAAGGCCTCTGCGTCAGAAGCGTTCGCGATAGTCGCGCGGGTTTGTGCCGAGGACACGGAGAAAGCCGCGCCGCATCGTCTCTTCCGATCCGAAGCCGCAGCGGCGGGCCGTCTGGTTGACGGCCTGGCCCCGTTCCAGCATCCGTCGCGCCGCCTCGATCCGGATCTCCTCGATCGCCCGCGCAGGCGTGCGGCCGGTTGCTTCCCGATAGTGCCTGGAGAAACTGCGCGGGCTCATATTGGCGCGCTCGGCCAGGTTCGGCAGCGAAAGGTCACCGTCCAGATTGTCCTGGATCCAGCCATGCAGCCGGTCGAAGCGCTCGTCGCCTAGCTGCAGCTTGAGCGTCTGGCTGAACTGCGCCTGGCCACCGGGGCGCTTCAGGAAGACCACCAGCTCGCGCGCCACCGCAAGCGCCACGCGCCGGCCAAGGTCGGCCTCGACGAAGGAAAGGGCGAGATCTATGCCCGCCGTCACGCCCGCCGACGTCCAGACATTGCCGTCACGGATGAAAATCGGATCGGGTTCGAGGCGGACCGCCGGGAAGCGCCGCGCGAACTCGGCGCAGCGTCCCCAGTGGGTAACGGCACGCCTGCCGTCGAGCAGGCCTGCCGTCGCCAGCAGCATGGCGCCACTGCAGACCGAGGCCGTTCGCACGGCGTCGCGCGATCGGCCGGTTACCCAATCGATCAGCCCGGGGTCCTCGCAGGCCGCGTTGACGCCCCATCCGCCAGGCACGATCAGCGTGTCGATCCCTGGCCCGTGCGCCGGCAGCGCCGCTGCCTCCAGCACGAGACCGGCCGATGTCCTTATCCGCGGCGAGGCGGCGACCACCGTAACCTCGTAAGGCGCGGGTTCGCCGGCCTGCGTCCTGAAGTCGTTGGCGCTGGCGAAGACCTGAAGCGGTCCGCTGACATCGAGGAGCTGGACGTCGGGATAGGCAAGGATTTCGATACGGCGCATGACGCTTTGGCTTGAAACGAGGGGTGATTGGCGATCGTGCCAAAGCATGGTGCCTTAGATTGGCTGGAGTCAACCTATGGAGAGTTCCATGACCCTTCGTTTCGGCATCCTCGTCTTCCCCAATGTCCAGCAGCTCGACCTCACCGGCCCTTATGAAGTCCTGGCATCGGCAAAGGGCGCCGAGGTGGAATTGATCTGGAAGGATCGCAATCCGGTGATGTCGTCGACGCGACTGTCGCTCAACCCGACGGCGACCTTCGACGATTGCCCGCCTCTCGATGTGCTGTGCATACCGGGTGGAGGCGGCGTCAACACGCTGCTGGAGGATCAGGCAGTGCTCGATTTCGTGCGGGAGCGCGCGGCTCAGGCGCGCTACATCACCTCGGTATGCAGCGGTGCCCTGGTGCTGGGTGCCGCCGGCCTGCTCGAAGGCAAGCGGGCGACGACGCATTGGTACGCGCATGATTTCCTCGCCGAGTTCGGGGCCATTCCAGTCGACGAGCGAATTGTCGAGGATGGAAAGCTGATAACCGCCGGCGGCGTCACCTCGGGGATCGACTTCGGTCTCGTACTGGTCGCCAGGCTTCTCGGTCAGGCCGAGGCCGAGACGGTGCAGCTCTCGCTCGAATATGCCCCGGCTCCTCCGTTCCAATCGGGCACGCCCGCACAGGCTTCGCCTTCCGTTCTGGCGGAAGCAAAGGAGAGGCTCGCGGGTTCGAGGCGGTTTCGCGAGGACATGTTCGCGCGCTGGCGCGCCAAGGCCGCCACGCCGGCGCGAAGCCACGCTTGAACCGACGGGCCGAACGGCGCCATGGCGCCGTTCGGCCCGTTCTCGTTTCGGCTGTTGACACGCCTCTCCGTCTGTGCAGAAATTGGTTGGACCATTGGACCACTTGCGCTTCGGGGAAGATGTGTGGACCAGAACAGCCTGCCACCCATTCAGACGACGGCGCGTGATGACGCCGTGCTGAAGGCATTGGTGGGCTTTGTTCGCGCCGAAGCCTTGCAGCCCGGCGAGCGGCTTCCGACCGAGCGTATCCTGGCCGAGCGGCTGAAGGTCAGCCGCAACACGGTGCGCGAGGCGCTGACGCGGTGGGAAGGGCTCGGTCTCGTCGAGCGCCGGCAAGGCAGCGGCACTTATCTCAAGGCGGCTGTGTCGCCCGACATGTTGCATATGCCACTGACGCTGGCGGGTGGCAATGATTTCACCAGCCTGATGCAGACGCTGGAAATCCGCCGCGCGCTGGAGGCGGAGGCCGCGGCTCTTTGTGCCGAGCGGGCGAGCCCGGCCGACATCGCCGAGATCGAGCGCAAGCTCGATATTATGGAGCAGGCATTCCGTACCCGCGACGGCATGTCGTCGGAAGAGGACTGGGAGTTCCACCAGGCGGTCTACCGCGTCTCCGGCAATCCGCTGTTCGAACAGATCATCGCCGCCATGCACGAGCTGTTCCACCGCTTCTGGGAGCATCCGCTGGGCGTGCGCGATTTCGGCCATGCCAGCTTTCCCTACCACCGCACCATCTATGAGTGCATCGCCGCGCGCGACCCGCAGGGTGCCCGCGCCGAGGCACTCAAGCTGATCGCCACCGTCGAGGACGATCTCAAGCGCGGTGCAGCCAAACTCAAACTTCCGAGCCAGACATGAACGAGCATCCGAGCGGTTTCGACCACGATTATCTTGCCGAGGCGGCGACGCTGCTGGCGCATGACGAACCGTTCCCCGGCGGCGCGGTGGTGCCGCCGATCTACCAGACCTCGCTGTTCACCTTCGCCAATTATGCCGAGATGGCCGACACCTTTGCCGGCAAGCGAAGGCAGCCGATCTATTCGCGCGGCGACAATCCGACGGTAATGGAATTCGAGGCGCGCGTCGCTGCCCTCGAGGGCGCCGAGGCCGCGCGCGGCTTTTCCAGCGGCATGGCGGCGATCAGCGCCACGGTGCTTGCCTTTGTCGGGGCGGGCGAGCGCATCGTGGCCGTGCGGAACTGCTACGGCGATGCCTATCGGCTGTTCGAGCGGCTTTTGCCGCGGCTCAACATCAAGGTCGATTATGTCGACGGCTCCGATCCCGATGCGGTGGCGGCGGCACTTCCCGGCGCCAAGCTACTCTATCTGGAAAGCCCGACCTCGATGATGTTCGAGCTGCAGGACCTGCCGCATCTGACCCGGCTGGCCAAGGAGCAGGGCATAATCACCACCATCGACAATTCCTGGGCGACGCCGGTTTTCCAGAAGCCGATCATGCATGGCGTCGACCTGGTGCTGCATTCAGCGTCGAAATATCTCGGCGGCCACAGCGACACCGTTGCCGGCGTGGTGGCCGGTTCCGCGGCGCATATCAAGCACATCAACGAACAGACCTATTCCTATCTCGGCGGCAAGCTGTCGCCGTTCGAAGCATGGCTGCTGCTGCGCGGCCTGCGCACGCTGCCGCTGCGCCTCCCGCACCATATGAAGAGCGGGCTCACCATCGCCGAGCGGCTGAAGGCGCATGCCAATGTCGAGCGCGTCAACCATCCCGTCTATTCGAACCATCCGGGCAAGGCGACGCTGGCAGGCTATGCCGGTCTGTTCTCCTTCGAGGTGACGGACGATATCGACATCCCGGTCTTCGTCGATGCGCTGAAATTTTTCCGCATCGGCGTCAGCTGGGGCGGGCATGAAAGCCTTGTCGTGCCGGCCAAGGCGTCGCTGGAGCAGACGCCGGGACTGAATTCGATGGCGCGCTTCGGCGTCAGCCCCCGAACCATCCGCTTCAATGTCGGATTGGAAAGTGTCGAAGACCTCTGGGCCGACGTCGCCCAGGCCTTCGAAAAAGCCAGAAAATAACAAGCGGGTTCAAAATGGGAGTCTTGAACATGAAAAAACTGACCATCATGCTTGCCACCGTTGCAGGGTTGGCGATTTCCGCCGGGAGCGCGCTGGCCGATTCGACCCTGAAGATGGTCGAAGTCATCACCAGCCCGCCGCGCACCGAATTCCTGAAAAAGCAGATCGCCGAGTTCGAAGCGGCCAATCCCGGCATCAAGGTCGAGCTGATCTCGCTGCCCTGGGGGCAGGCCTTCGAAAAATTCCTGACCATGGTGCAGGCCGGCGATACGCCCGACGTGGTCGAGATGCCGGAACGCTGGATGGGTCTCTATGCCAACAATGCCCAGCTCGAGGACCTCGGCCCCTACATGGCCAAATGGGACGACGCCAAGACGCTCGGCGACCGCGCCAAGCAGTTCGGCTCGACGGTCAACAACACGCAGTTCATGATCCCCTACGGCTACTATGTGAACGCGCTGTTCTGGAACAAGAAGCTGTTCAAGGAAGCCGGCCTCGACGGTCCGCCAGCCACGCTCGACGAGTTCGTCGCCGATTCCAAGAAAATCTCCGCCATCCCGGGCAAGTATGGCTACTGCCTGCGCGGCGGGCCGGGCGCCTTCAACGGCATGCACATGTTCATGAACATCGCCGCCGGCAAGGGCGGCTACTTCAACGAGGACGGCACCTCGACCATCAATGAGGAGGGCTCGGTCAAGGGCTTGCAGATGCTGGCCGACATGTACAAGGACGGGCTGGCGCCCAAGGATGCGGTGAGCTGGGGCTTCAACGAAACCGTCACCGGCTTCTACTCCGGCACCTGCGCCATGTTGAACCAGGACCCGGACGCGCTGCTCGGCATCGCCGACAAGATGAGCGCCGATGACTTCGCCGTCGCGCCCCTGCCGACCGGCCCGAGCGGCAAGTCGTATCCGACGCTCGGCTATGCCGGTTGGGCGATGTTCGCCAACTCGCAGCACAAGGACGACGCCTGGAAGCTGATGGCAACACTGCTTTCGCCCAAGGACAATCTGGCATGGGCCAAGGAAGTCGGCGTCGTCCCGATCCACAACGGCGCTGACCAGGATCCCCATTTCAAGACCGAGCAGTTCAAGGGCTGGTTCACGGAACTGAGCGACAGCTCCAAATATGAAATGGTGACGCCGCCGACTCATCTGGAAAATCTCGGCAACTTCGTCGATCAGGTCGCGATCAAGAATTTTCAGGAAGTGCTGCTTGGCCAGAAGACCGCCAAGGACGTCGCGGACCAATGGGCTGCCTTCCTGACCAAGGAGCAGCAGGACTGGCTGGCGAAGAACAAGAAGTAAGCGCAGCGCTTCTTTCCTTCTCCCCGTTTACGGGGAGAAGGTGGCCCGAAAGGGCCGGATGAGGGGCGGCGCCTTGTCTCGACAGGCTCACGCTGCACCTCATCCGCCTGCCGGCATCCTCTCCCCGTATAGCGACGGGGAGAAGGACGCTATACCAACGCCGCTCCAGGGAGCCGTTCCTCAACCCATGACCTATGCCGTGTCCGAAATACGACCCGCGGGCCAGTCGCGAAAGAAGCGGCTTACCTACGCAAATGTCGAGCCATGGCTTTACCTCAGCCCGGCGATCATCCTGCTGATCGTGGTGCTGTTGGTGCCGCTGATCATCGGCATTAGCTACTCCTTCCGCAAATTCTCGGCCTTCAAGTCGGTATATGTCGGGCTCGGCCAGTATCAGGCGATGCTGTCGGATCAGGTTCTGGGGCAAGCCCTGATCAACACGCTGTGGTGGACGGTCGCCAGCCTGTTCTTCCAATTCTTCCTCGGCCTTGGCCTGGCGCTGCTGCTCGACAAACCGTTCTGGGGCCGCAAGGTGGTGCAGGCTCTGGTGTTCCTGCCCTGGGCGGTTCCGTCCTTCCTGTCCGGGTTGACCTGGGCCTGGCTGTTCAACCCCATCATCGGGCCGCTGCCGCACTGGTTGTACGCGCTCGGGTTAAAGGCTGAGCCGACCAATGTGCTCTCCGATCCCGCCACGGCGATGTGGGGACCGATCGTCGCCAATGTCTGGTTCGGCATTCCGTTCTTCGCCATCACGCTTCTGGCGGCGCTGAAGTCTATCCCGTCCGAAATGCACGAGGCGGCGGCGATCGACGGCGCTTCGCCCTGGCAGCGCTTCACCAAGGTGACACTGCCATTCCTCGCACCGACCATCGCCATCACGGTGATGCTGCGCACCATCTGGATCGCCACCTTCGCCGACCTGATCTTCGTCATGACCGAGGGCGGGCCTGCTGGTTCGACCAATACGGTGCCGGTCTATATCTATGTCAGCGCCTTCAAGTCACTGGACAAGGGCTATGCCTCGGCGGTGGCCGTGTTGCTGCTCGTGCTGTTGATCGCCTATGCGATCGCGCTGATCGCCATCCGCCGCTCCCTTGTGAGGCACGTCTGATGATCGCGGGACGCTCTGCTTCACAACGGTTCCTAGGCGGTATCGGCCTCTACGCGGCGATCGCCGCCTATGTGATCTTCGCCCTGTTCCCAATCTACTGGACGCTGAAGATCTCGGTGACGCCGGAGCGGCTGCTCTATTCCGAAGGCATCACCTTCTGGCCGTCGCGCACGACGTTGCAGAATTTCGTCACCGTGCTCGAGGCCACCGATTTCCCGCGCTATTTCCTCAACAGCGTCATCGTCTCCGTGTCGACGGCGGCATTGGTGACGGTGATCGCCACGCTCGCCGGTTACGCCATGTCGCGTTTCACCTTTCGCGGCAAGGCGGTGCTGGCGCTGATGCTGCTTTTGACCCAGACTTTTCCGCTGGTGATGGTCATTCCGCCGATCTACCGCGTCATGGGCCAGATCGGCCTGATCAACAGCCTGACCGGGCTGATAATCATCTACACCGCCTTCAACACCGCCTTCGCCACCTTCCTGATGCAATCCTTCTTCGACGGCATCCCGAAGGATCTGGAAGAGGCGGCGATGATCGATGGTTGTACGCGTGCCCAGGCAATGCGCCGGGTGATCGTGCCGCTGACGCTGCCCGGCATGGGCGCCACGCTCGGCTTTGTCTTCACCGCCGCCTGGAGCGAGCTCCTGTTCGCGCTGATGCTGATCTCCAGCGACGACCAGAAGACCTTCGCCGTCGGCCTGCTCACCTTCATCGGCAAATTCGCCGTCGACTGGGGGCAGATGATGGCGGCGTCGATCCTGGCCCTGATCCCGGTCTGCATCTTCTTCGCTTTCCTGCAACGCTATCTCGTCACCGGCCTGACCGCCGGCGCCGTCAAAGGATAGACCGATGGCCTCTGTCACGCTCGAAAAGGTTCGCAAGGATTACGGCGCCGTCCGTGTCCTGCATGCGGTCGACCTTCAAATCGCCGACGGCGAATTCGTCGTCCTGGTCGGTCCGTCCGGCTGCGGGAAATCGACGCTGCTGCGCATGATCGCCGGGCTGGAGGAAGCCTCCGGTGGCGAGATCCGCATCGGCGAGCGTTTGGTCAACGACGTGGCGCCCAAGGACCGCGACATCGCCATGGTCTTCCAGTCCTATGCGCTTTATCCGCACATGGATGTGGCGAAGAACATGGGCTTCAGCCTGATGCTGCGCAAGGCCGAGAAGCCGGCGATCGATGCCAGGGTGGATGGCGCGGCCAAGCGGCTGGGCCTGGACGCCTACCTTCAGCGCCTGCCGCGGCAGTTGTCCGGCGGCCAGCGCCAGCGCGTCGCCATGGGCCGCGCCATCGTGCGTGATCCCAAGGTCTTCCTGTTCGATGAGCCGCTGTCCAACCTCGATGCCAAGCTGCGCGTCCATATGCGGGCCGAGATCAAGGCGCTGCACCAGCAATTGAAGACCACCTCGGTCTATGTCACGCACGACCAGATCGAGGCCATGACCATGGCCGACCGTATCGTCGTCATGCATGACGGGCTGATCCAGCAGGTTGGCGCGCCGCTCGATCTCTATGACCATCCGGCCAACATGTTCGTTGCCGGTTTCATCGGCTCGCCAGGCATGAATTTCCTGCCGGCGACGGTGCGCAAGGGCGAGGCATCGGAAGCGGTGCTGGCCGATGGCCAGGCGCTGAAACTGCCGGATGGCCTGCCGCTCGGCGACGGCGATGCCATTACCGTCGGCCTGCGGCCCGAGCATATCCGGTTGGCCGATGACGGCGCGCTACAGGGCGAGGTGGGGGTCGTGGAGCCGCTCGGCCTCTCGACACAGTTCTACGTCGCGCTGGCCGGCCAGCAGCTTTGCGTCTTTGCCATGGGCCGCGCCGGCGTCAAGCCCGGCGACACGGTGCGGTTGGCGGCCGATCCGGCGTCGCTGCATGTGTTCGATCCGAAAAGCGGCGACCGCATCGGCTGAAGGAAATTCAGCGGGGTTGAGGGAGCGAGCCCGAGCCTCTGCCTTCGCAAACAAAAACGCCGCCCGATGGGCGGCGTTTTTGTTTGCAAGGGGAAAACCCAGATTACTTGATCTTGGTTTCCTTGAATTCGACGTGCTTCTTGGCGACCGGATCGTACTTGCGGAACGACAGCTTGTCGGTCTTGGTACGGCTGTTCTTGCTGGTCACGTAGAAGAAACCGGTGTCGGCGGTCGACAGAAGCTTGATCTTGATGTTTGCGGCTTTGGCCATGGTATCAGTCCGTTTGTTCGTGGAGTTTTGGCCGCTGGAGCACGGGGAAAACACCCGGACGCGGGAAACTTGGCGCGACACATAAAGAACGTGCCTGGAAAGTCAAGCCCGGCGGACCTGATGTGGCTCGTCCGGGTAGCCCATTACGCGTAAATCAGACGTTTTCCGTCTCCGGCACGCCAACCTTCTTCCAGTCTCCGGTCGTGTTCCACCAACGATTCGGATTGGCGCGGTCATCCAGCCCCTTGGACCGGCTGGCGAGGATCGGCTGGAGGCGGATCACCGGCTCCTGATAGGAATGGGCCTGGAAAATCGCCTCGACGACGCGGCTTGCCAGCGCCTGGTCATCAGGCAGTTCGAATGAAACCTCGACCGTGCCCAGGCGGCGGCGCAATTCGATTTCGGCGCCGGCCGCGGCCCCTTCAAGCGGCCTGTAGCGCTCGATGCCGTGTCCCGACTGATAGGCGTTGCGGTCGTATTTGCCCATGGCCAGCGGTGCGATCGCCACGACCGCGTCCATGATGCGGTCGACATCCGCGGCAGGCGCCTGGAAGGTCACAAGCAGCAGGAGCGTCATTCGCAATGATGTGGTTTCAAAGCCGCTGTCGATCATGGGAGTGTCCTCAACTTCCTTTTTTGGGGGACACTCTTTTAACCCGGCGCTGCTGACACGGTTCTGTCAGCAGCGGTCGCCGTCTCAAAGGGTCAAAGGAGAATCTTGCGGACGAGCCTGACGCCAACCAGCGCCATGTAGGCGCCAAAGAACAGGCCGAGCGACCAGCCGAAACCGGACGGACCGAACGCGTCCATGCCGATGCCGATCGCCTGCGGGCCAAGCACCATGCCGACACCATAGCAGAGCACGAAGGCGGCGTTGGCGGATGCCAGTTCATGGCCGGAAAGCTGCGAGCCGAGGTGGGCAAGGCCGATCGTGTACATGGCGGCGACAACGCCGCCCCAGACGAAGAGAAGGGCGGCCATCAGGTGCCAATTCTGGGCGAAGAAGGGCATGAAGACCGTGCCGGCAAGGCCGACGGTGGCGCAGGCGAGCAGCAGATAGCGGCGGTCGCTGACCCGGTCGCTGATCATGCCGATCGGGATCTGCAGCAGCACATTGCCGAGACCGATCATGGTCAGCAGCAATGCTGCGTCGGCTTCCGAATAGCCGATGCGGTTGCCGTAGATCGGAAACAGCGCGAAGCCGCCGGTTTCGACCGCGCCGAACACCAGTACGGCGGCGGTCGCCGATGGCACCAGCCAGATGTAGCGAAGGAAGTTGCTGGTTTCGCCATCGGCAACGATGGAGGGGCTTTCATTGCGCGCGGCCAGCACCGGTATCGCGGCCAGCGTCACCAGTACGATGATGACGCCGAACGGCCTGAAGCCGGAGCTCCCAAGATGCGCGAACAGCCACGGTCCGGCGGCAAAGCCGAGCGACAGGACGGTGGCGTAGATGCCAAGCACGAGGCCGCGCCGGTGCGGCGGTGCCGACGTGCTGATCCAGAATTCCGACAGGATGAACAGCACCGTCAACGCGATATGCAGCACGATACGCAGCGGAAACCACATCCAGAAGTCGGGCGCGAAATGGAAGCCGACGAAGGCGAGGGCGCCGGCGGCAATCATCCCGATCATGGTCCAGGCGACGCCGAAGCGCATGGCGAGCGGTGTGGCCAACGGCGCACCGGCGATCGAGGCCAGGCCGGCGACGGCGGTGTTGAGGCCGATCATCGAAGCCGAGTGGCCCCGCGTTTCCAGGATGACGCTGAGCAGGGGCATGCCGAGGCCGATGGCTATGCCGACGACGCTGATCGACGAGATCGCCGCCACCATCGGCAGCCAGTGTACGCGTTCGTCGCCCTTGGGTTGGGTATCGACCGTCATGGGATGCTGAATACTCTGTCTCTTTGATCTTACGCAATTCCGGGCGGAAAACCGCGTCACACTTTTCCTGGAATTGCCCTACAGAAGTTCGCGGGTGAAGCGGTTGCGCACAAGCCGGTAGAAGGGGACGGGACCGCCCGGTCGCAGCAGCGGATCATGGGCGAGGCGCTTTTCCAGCTCGTCCAGGATCATTCGGGTGATGTCGGGTATGTCGGCTTCCCGGGCCTTGGCGAGCGGCAGCCAGACCAGTTCCTCGAGTTCGTTGGTCGGCCCTCCGCCCGGCAATTCGACGGCGACATCGCTGCGCCAGGCGCTGAAGAAACGGGTGTCGAAGCGGCGTATCCGGTTGGGTGGGGTGATGGCGCGAGCGATGAAACGCAGCGTTTCCAGTGACGGTCTTACGCCGTGTTCGACAAAACCCTGCCAGTCACGCTTGTCGGTGGCAAAGGCGGCCTTCTGGCCTATCAGCAGTCCGGCTTCCTCATAGGTTTCGCGGATCGCGGACAATGCGACAGCCCGGGCTCGCGCGGCACTGGTGCGGCCGGGACCAGCAAGCAGCTTTGCTTCCTCATCGCGGTGCAATGCGGTGGCGGTGGCGACGCGGCTGTCCGCCGGATCGGTGCGGCCGCCGGGAAACACGAACTTGCCGGGCATGAACGCGTGGCCGGCGTGACGCCGGCCCATGAGCACCAGCACCTCATCGCCCTTGCGGTCGAGCAGGATCAGCGTCGCGGCGTCACGCGGGCGCAGGGGCCTGCCGCTATGTGCGGCAAGACCCTTGTCGAGCTTGTCGACGTCCACCTTGGTCATTGCTTCCATGCGCAGGGACCTAGCGGAAACTTCTTGCAAGCGAAAGTGGCCTTTCACGGTCGGTATGTTGCGCCAGCCAGAGCTCTAGGCTCCCGGATGAGGCTCAATCCCATCCTTTTCGCCGCCGAAGCCGTGCATATAGAACGCCCATTGCAATCCGATGACGGCGCCTTTGACAGGCTGCAGCAGCGCTACCGACAGCAAGATGGTCAGGGGCACCCAGATGAGGATGTGCTGCCAGGTGGACAAGGTCGACGTCGCCTCCACGCCCATGAAGGCACCGAGAACAATGTGGCCGACGATGACGATGACCAGATAGGCCGGCAGGTCGTCGGCGCGATGGTGATGGATCTCCTCGCCGCAGACGCCGCAGGTCTCGACGGTCTTGGTGAAGCCGCGAAACAGCTTGCCTTCGCCGCAGTTCGGGCAGCGCCCCAAAAAGCCACGCTTCATCGCCGTCCACAATGGACGGGCAACCCGGCCCGACTGATGTTGGCCGCCGAAAACCTGTTGTTCCATCATCGTCTCCTGCCGCGCGACCCCGGTCGCGATTGCGACGCACGGGCGCGGCCCTTAGCCTTGTGAAACGACCTGGTGGAGCCTGGCAGGGGCTTCGGGTCGGTCAACATCTCGAAACGCATCGCGCCGGCCATGGGTGCCACCTCGACCAGCCGAACCTCGACGCGGTCCGCGAGCTGGTAGCCTTTTCCCGAGCGTTCTCCGAACAGGGAGCGGGCCGTTTCGTCGTATATATAGTAATCGCCGCCCAGGGTTGAGACAGGGATGAAACCATCGGCGCCATATTGCGGCAATTGGACAAATAGTCCTGATTTGGTGACGCCGGAGATGCGGGCGTCGAAGCGCTCGTCAATGCGCTCGGCGAGATAGGCCGATATCAGCCGGTCGACCGTGTCACGCTCGGCCGCCATGGCGCGCCGTTCCGTGCCGGAGATCAGCACAGCGACATCCTCGAGCCGCGCCTCCTCGTCTTGCGTCAGCCCGCCAAGGCCGAGGCCGAGTGCGGCAATGAGTCCGCGATGCACGATCAGGTCGGCGTAGCGGCGGATCGGCGAGGTGAAATGTGCGTAGCGCCTGAGGTTGAGGCCGAAATGGCCGATATTTCCAGGTGAATATTCAGCCTGGCTCTGCGAGCGCAACACCACCTCGTTGACCAGCGCCTCGTTGTCGGCGCCATGCACGCGCTCGAGAATGCCGTTGAACTGGCTGGGCCGCATCTGCGCCCCGCGCGCCAGCGACAGGCCAAGCGTTGCCAAGAATTCGCGTAGCGATTCCTGCTTGGCGAGCGAAGGCGCGTCGTGGACACGGTAGACCAGCGCCTGCTTCTTCGCCTCCAGCGTCTCGGCGGCGGCGACATTGGCCTGGATCATGAATTCTTCGATCAGCTTGTGAGCATCGAGCCGTTCCGGCACGATGACGCGATCGACCGTGCCATCCGGCTTGAGCAGGATCTTGCGTTCCGGCAGGTCGAGTTCGAGCGGCTGGCGGCCGTCGCGACCTCGCTTGAGGATCGCATAGGCATCCCATAGCGGCTTCAGCACCGTGTCGAGGATCGGGCCGGTCTTGTCGTCCGGCGCGCCGTCGATCGCCGCCTGGGCCTGGGGGTAGGCGAGCTTTGCCGCGGACTTCATCATCACGCGGTGAAAGGAGTGCCTGATCTTGTGGCCGTCGGCGGAGAAGGTCATACGCACCGCCAGCGCCGGCCGGTCCTGGCCTTCGCGCAGCGAACAGAGGTCGTTGGAAATGCGCTCGGGCAGCATCGGCACGACACGATCGGGAAAATACACCGAATTGCCACGCTTCAGCGCCTCGCGGTCGAGTGCCGTGCCGTAGCGGACATAGGCGGCAACGTCGGCGATCGCGACGGTGGCGATCACGCCGCCCGGATTCTTTTCGTCCAGGTCAGGCGTCGCGAAGACCGCATCATCATGGTCCTTGGCGTCCGCCGGATCGATGGTGACCAGCGGCAGGTCGCGCCAGTCCTCGCGATTGGCCATCGTCGCGGGATTCACCGCCTCGGCCTCGGCGATGACGTCGGCCGGGAAGATGTGCGGAATGTCGTGGGCATGAATGGCGATCATCGAGACCGCCTTTTCGCTGGTCAGCGAGCCCAGCACGTTGAGCACCTTGGCACGGGGCAACCCGTAGCGGGAGGCCCGCGCGGGCTCGACCTCGACCAGGTCGCCGTTCCTGGCGCCGTTCTGGAATTCCTTGTCGACGATCAGCTCCGGCTGGCGCCGTTCCACCGGTTCGATGCGGAAGGTACCATCCTGCAGTACGCGGAAGACGCCGAGAACGGCATCGTTGCGCTTCTCGAAGATCTTCATCACCCGTCCGGTATAGGCGGGGCCTGACGGGTCATCGGTCGGGAAGGTCTTGGCCAGGACGCGGTCGCCGATGCCCGGTGCCGGTCCGTTGCCGCCGCGAGACACGCGGATCGATACGACGGGCGGTTCGCCCGTGCCCACGGACTCGGCCGGATGCGCCAGCAGGACGCCGTCGCCGTCGCGGCCAAAAATGTCGAGGACGGCGACATGGGGCAGCGCGCCGACGCGGGCCAGCCGCTTGCGCTCCTTGGTGAGCACGCCTTCATCCTGCATGTCGCGCAGAAGGTCCTTCAGCCAGATGCGGTCGTCGCCGCGCAGCGCGAACGCCTTGGCGATGTCGCGTTTTCCAGCCCGGTCGGGATTTTCGGCGATGTAGCGCAGGATCTCGTCGCGCGATGGCTTGTAGTCGTCCTTGACCTTGGCCCTCGTGTCGGCGGTGCGCGGATCGCCGTGGCTTCTTCCGGTGATCCTGCGCGCCACGCTGTCCTACCCTTTTTTCTTCGCGGCCGGCTTCTTCGCAGCCGGCTTTTGGGCCGCTGTCTTCTTGGCCGCCGGTGCCTTGGCCGCTGCCGCCTTGCGGAACGGCTTCTTGCCGCCGCCGCCCTTGGCTTCCTTCTCGGCAATCAGCGCCAGCGCATCCTCAATCGTCACCGATTGCGGATCCTTGCCCTTGGGCAGTGTGGCATTGACTTTGCCGAAATTGACGTAAGGCCCGTATTTGCCGTCGCGCACGACGATCTTGCCGCCGCCATCGGGATGGTCGCCAAGTTCTTTCAGGGCCGCGGCCGTGCCGCCATTGCGGCCGCCCTTGCCCTTGGATTGCTTCTCGGCAATCACCGTGACGGCGCGGTTGAGGCCGATGGAGAACACGTCCTCGATGCTGTCGAGATTGGCGTAGGTGCCATCATGAAGGACGAACGGGCCGTAACGGCCGAGCCCCGCCGAGATCATCTTGCCGCTCTCGGGATGTTTTCCCACGTCGCGCGGCAGACCCAGAAGCGCGAGCGCCTTCTCATGGTCGATGGAGTCGGGCGTCCACCCCTTGGGCAGGCTCGAACGCTTGGCTTCCTTGCCGTCGCCGCGCTGGATATAGGGGCCGAAGCGGCCGGAGCGAAGGGTGATTTCCTCGGCCGTGTAAGGATCCTTGCCGAGCACCTTGGTGCCGTCCTCGCCGCCGCCATTCTCGCCGTTCGGATTGGCGGCGTCGCCGAGCTGGCGGGTGAATGAGCATTCGGGATAGTTCGAGCAGCCGACGAAGGCGCCGAACTTGCCGAGCTTCAGCGACAGATTGCCAGTGCCGCATTTCGGGCAAATGCGCGGGTTCGAGCCGTCCTCGCGGGCGGGAAAGACCAGCGGCGCCAGTTCCTCGTTGAGCGCGTCGAGCACGTCGGTGACGCGCAGTTCCTTGATGTCGGCGACGGCGCCCGAAAAATCCTTCCAGAAATCGCGCAGCACGTCTTTCCAGGCGAGCTTGCCGTCGGAGATCTCGTCGAGCTTTTCCTCGAGCGAGGCGGTGAAGTCGTATTCGACATAGCGCTCGAAGAAACTTTCGAGGAAGGCGGACAACAGACGGCCCTTGGCCTGCGGCACCAGCCGACGCTTGTCGATCGTGACGTAGTCGCGGTCCTCGAGCGTCTTGAGGATTGCCGTGTAGGTCGACGGCCGGCCGATGCCGAGCTCTTCCAGCTTCTTGATGAGCGAGGCCTCGGAATAGCGCGGCGGCGGCTCGGTCGTGTGCTGGGTGGCGTTGATCGCCTGGCGGGCAAGCTGCTCGCCGGCGCGGATCTCCGGCAGACGACGGTTTTCCTCGTCTTCCGCGTCGTCGTCCTTCTGGTCGGTGTAGGCGGCGATGAAGCCGTCGAAGCGGACGACCGAACCGACGGCGCGAAGCTCGGCGGTACGGGCGCCGTTGACGGCCTCGATCTCGACGGTGGTGCGCTCGATCTCGGCCGGCTGCATCTGGCTGGCGATGGCGCGCTTCCAGATCAGCTCATAAAGCCGCAACTGGTCGGAATCGAGATACTGCCTGACGGATGCCGGGGTGCGCATGAAGTCGGTCGGGCGGATCGCTTCGTGCGCCTCCTGGGCGTTCTTGGCCTTGGCGGTGTACTGGCGCGGCTTCTCCGGCAGGTACTTTGGGCCGAATTCCTTGGCGATGGCGTCCCGGGCACCAGAGATCGCCTCGGGTGCCATCTGCACACCGTCGGTTCGCATATAGGTGATAAGGCCGGTGGTCTCGCCGCCGATCTCCATGCCTTCATAGAGGCGCTGTGCCACCTGCATGGTGCGCGTGGCCGAGAAACCGAGGCCCGACGAGGCGGCCTGCTGCAGCGTCGAGGTGGTGAAGGGCGGGCCGGGATTGCGCTTTGTCGGCTTGGCTTCGACGGACAGCGCCTTGAAGGTCGCGCCCTCGAGCATCGCCTTGATGTCGTCGGCCTGCGCCTTGTTGGCGATGTCGAGTTTTTGCAGCTTCTTGCGTTCGAAGGCGGTCAGCCGTGCTTCGAAATTCTCGTTGCGCGGTGTGCCGAGGATCGCGGCGATCTGCCAGTATTCCTCGCGGATGAAGCGTTCGATCTCGGATTCGCGGTCGCAGACCAGACGCAGCGCGACCGACTGGACGCGGCCGGCGGAACGGGCGCCAGGCAGTTTGCGCCATAGAACCGGTGATAGAGTGAAGCCGACGAGATAGTCGAGCGCACGGCGGGCGAGATAGGCATCGACCAGCGGGCCATCGATCTGGCGCGGATTGGCCATGGCTTCCAGCACCGATGATTTGGTGATGGCGTTGAAGACGACGCGGCTGACGGGCTTGTCCTTCAGCGCGCGCTTCTGCTTCAGCACTTCCAGCACATGCCAGGAGATGGCCTCGCCTTCGCGATCAGGGTCGGTGGCGAGGATCAGGCCGTCAGCGTCCTTGACCGCCTTGGCGATGTCGGCGAGCCTCTTGCCCGATGCCGTGTCGACCGCCCAGGACATGGCGAAATCTTCATCCGGGCGCACCGAGCCGTCCTTGGCCGGCAAATCGCGGACATGGCCGAACGAGGCCAGAACCTTGTAGTTCCTGCCCAGATATTTGTTGATTGTCTTAGCCTTGGCCGGCGATTCGACGACGACGACGTCCATGAGGTCTCTTATCTGCTGTGATGCGCCAGAAGAATTCCGCTGCGCGCGACGAAATCTCGTTTCTGTTTGTCGCTCACATGGCCGCGCTTTTGCATCCGGTCAAGGGGAAGCGCCCAAATTGCGAGGCCGCCGGCAGCAATACACTCTAAGAGTGTATGGAGAAAATCACAGAATTTCGATCAGGAGAGTTGGGGGCCGCAAGTCGGCGAAAACGACTGCGCGCTTCCGATGAGTCGACGAATTGCGTTGAGCGAGGAGCCTGGCTCACGTTGCGCAAGAAGAAGCTGGCCGCCAGATGCATCGGGGGACGCCGGCGGCCAGCTCCATGTCCCGCCAGCGAGCGGGAACGGGAATAGAGGCTCAGTCGGCTTTGGCGATATGCCAGACGCCGGCGACACCATCGCCGCTCACATCTCCAGCTTTCTTGTCCTTGATGAATGTGTAGAGCGGCTTGCCATCATAGGCCCACATCTTGGTGCCGTCGGTACGGTCGACGATCGTCCATCCTTTGGAAGCCTTCGCACCGGCCTTGGCCTTCAACGGCGGCCAGTTGGCGGCGCATTTGTCGTAGCAGTTCGACTTGCCCTTCTCGTCCTTGTCATAGGTGTAAAGCGTCATGCCCTTGGCATCGGTGTAGATTTTCGTGCCTCCGACGTTGGCTTCCTTCCAGGCATCGGCGGCGAAGGATGCGGCAGTGCTGAATAGGAGCGCGGCCAGTCCTATGGTTATGGTTTTCATGGAATTCTCCCTGGCTGATATCTGGAGACGCGCGGGAAATTGCGGTCTCCTTGTGTCAACGCCGTGCGCGGGTGCTTTCTTCCCGGCCCCGCGATGACTTGCCACATGACGGTGATTGGCGGACAAACCCGCGTGTCGCTATATCGTCGCCAAACAGTCGGAGCTCAGGGAATGGCATTGGACATCGGCTATGTCAGCGCGGTCGGGGCAGGGGCCATCTCGTTCCTGTCGCCATGCGTGCTGCCGCTGGTGCCGCCCTATCTCTGCTACATGGCCGGCGTGTCGGTCGAGGATTTCCGCGGCAACGCTGGCGTGACGGCAAGGCAGGGCGCGCGCGGCGCGCTGCTTTATTCCTCGATCGCCTTCGTGCTCGGCTTCTCGACCGTGTTTGTGGCGCTCGGCGCCGGCGCCTCGACCATCGGCCGGCTGCTGCGCGTCTGGCAGGAGCCGCTGGCGATGGCCGCCGGCGTGCTGATCATCCTGATGGGCTTGAATTTCCTCGGCATCCTGCGCATTCCGCTGCTGTCGCGCGAGGCGCGTTTCCAGTCGCAGGGCAAGCCGGCCAGTGCCGTCGCCGCCTATGTCATGGGGCTGGCCTTCGCTTTTGGCTGGACGCCCTGCATCGGCCCAGTGCTGGGGCCGATCCTGACGCTGGCCGGCGGGCGAGAAACAGTGGGCGAGGGTGCTCTCCTGCTTGCCGCCTATTCGCTGGGGCTCGGCATACCTTTCCTGATCGCCGCGCTGTTTTCCGGCGCCTTCATGCGCTTCCTCGGTAAATTCCGCGTCCATCTCGGCCGCGTCGAAAAGGCCATCGGCGCGCTGCTGGTGGTCGCCGGGGTGTTTTTCCTCACTGGCGGCGTGCAGACGGTGTCGTATTGGCTGCTTGAGAATTTCCCGGTGCTGGGGCGGCTGGGGTAAGGCCGCAACTGCGGCATTTGCTGTAGAATATCGGACAGCGGAGCGACTGGTTAAAAGTCAGTTGCTCGACTATCTCACCGGAATTTAACCGCATTGGTGCAGCATGGCGCCGCTGCTAGCATAGGTTTGATTCCAAACCCTTTTCAGATGGTTGCCTAATCCATGAGCCAGAGATCCTGCCTGTCCGTTATCCTCGCCGCCGGCGAAGGCACGCGCATGAAGAGCGCGCTGCCAAAGGTGCTGCATCCGATCGCTGGCCTGCCGATGGTCGCCCATGTGGTGAAGGCGGCCGACGCCGCCGGTGCCAGCAGCGATACGATCGTGATTGGCCATGGCGCGGAAGAGATGCGCAAAGCGGTTGCGAAGTTCGCACCCAAGGCCGAGACCTTCGTGCAGGAAGAGCGCTTGGGTACGGCGCATGCCGTTCTTGCAGCCCGCGAAGCGATATCAAGGGGTTATGACGACATCCTGGTGATGTTCGGCGACACGCCGCTGATAGATGCGGAGGCCTTGACCCTGGCGCGGATGAAGCTCGCCGAAGGCGCGGCCGTCGCGGTGATCGGCTTCCGAACGCCCAATCCAAACGGCTATGGCAGGCTGGTCGAAAAAGGCGGCAAGCTGATCGCCATCCGCGAAGAGAAGGACTGCTCCGAAGCGGAGAAGAAAATCACCTTCTGCAATGCCGGCATGATGGCGGTCGCCGGCGCCCATGCGCTGAAGCTGCTCGACGCGGTCGGCAACAAGAATGCCAAGGGCGAGTATTATCTGACCGACATTGTCGAGATCGCGGGCGCGCAAGGTCTCGATGTCGTTGCCACCGAAGCCAGTTTCGAGAATGCGCTCGGCATCAACAACCGCGCCGAACTGGCGCAGGCCGAGGGCATCTGGCAGCAGCGTCGACGCCAGGAGGCGATGCTGTCGGGCGTGACGCTGATCGCGCCGGAAACGGTCTATTTCTCGCACGATACCGAGATCGGCGCCGACACGCTGGTCGAACCCAATGTCTGGTTTGGCCCGGGCGTGAAGATCGCCGGCGGCGCCAGGATCCATGCCTTCAGCCATATCGAAGGCGCCACCATCGCGGCCAATTGCGATGTCGGGCCATTCGCTCGGCTGCGGCCGGGCGCCGATCTCAGGCAGAAGGCCAAGGTCGGCAATTTCTGCGAGGTCAAGCAGGCTGTTGTCGAGGAGGGCGCCAAGGTCAACCATTTGACCTATATCGGCGATGCCCGCGTCGGCGCGGGCGCCAATATCGGCGCCGGCACCATCACCTGCAACTATGATGGCTATTCGAAATTCTTCACCGACATCGGCGAGGGCGCCTTTGTCGGCTCGAACTCCTCGCTGGTGGCGCCGGTATCGATCGGCAAGGGCGGCTACATCGCGTCGGGCAGCGTTATCACTGAAAGCGTGCCCGACGACGCGCTGGCCTTCGGCCGCGCCCGCCAGAAGACCATTCCCGGCAAGGGCAAGGAGTTGCGCGAGCGTTTCGCCTCGGCCGCGGCGGCGAAGAAGAAGGCCGCCGGCGCCGATCATTAGCGGTCGGTCGGTAGGTTGCTTCCCGAAGCAATCGAAAAGCCGAACAATTGCAGTAACCGGATTGCAAGGGCAGTCTGGCATGGTGCATGCGTACGCAAGCGTCCGTTACACCGGGCGAAATGCAATGTGACTTTCACGGCAGGCCGGCCATCCCTAAATAGCGCTGGTTTTCCATGGGGAATCGGGGACTGTCTGCATGTGCGGTATCGTCGGAATCGTCGGCCATTCGCAGGTTGCGCCGCTCATCGTCGACGCGCTGAAGCGGCTCGAATATCGCGGCTATGACTC